>DASZTD010000018.1:0-2018 GCA_035548355.1 Pseudorhodoplanes sp. | reverse complement strand
GACCGTCTGCACGTCGCAATTCAGGCAGCGATGCGCCTCGCCGAGCGCGAGTTTCGGGTCGAAGCCCAGTTCGACCTCGGCCTTGATGTCCTTCAGCGCCACCACCTTGTCGCGATGCGGCACGCGATAGCGCTTATCGGGCGTGATGTCGTTGTCGTAGGACCATTCGTGGATGCCCATTTTCTGGCTGACGACATCGACCTGCGGCAGCGGCCGCTCGCCGATGTCCTCGCCCGACAGCATGCGGTGGATGGACAGCGCCGCGTCGTGGCCGTGCGCCACCGCCCAGATGATGTTCTTCGGCCCGAAAGCCGCGTCGCCGCCGAAGAACACCTTCGGGTGGGTCGAGGCGAGCGTCTTTTCGTCCACGACCGGCATGTTCCATTTGTTGAATTCGATGCCGATGTCGCGCTCGATCCAGGGAAAGGCGTTTTCCTGGCCGACCGCCACCAGCACGTCGTCGCAGGGGAAGTGCTGTTCGGGCTCCCCGGTCGGCACGAGATTGCGCCGGCCCTTGGCATCGTATTCGGCTTTCACCTTCTCGAAGGTGACGCCGGTGAGCTTGCCGTTGTCGTGGGTGAACGCCTTCGGCACGAGGTAATTGAGGATCGGAATGTCCTCGTGCATGGCGTCTTCCTTCTCCCAAGGAGACGCCTTCATCTCCTCGAAGCCGGAGCGCACGATCACTTTCACGTCGTCGCCGCCGAGGCGGCGGGCGGTGCGGCAGCAATCCATCGCGGTGTTGCCGCCGCCGAGCACGATCACGCGCCTGCCGATCCTGTCGATATGGCCGAACGAGACGGAGGAGAGCCAGTCGATGCCGATGTGGATGTTCTTGGCCGCTTCCTTGCGGCCGGGAATGTCGAGGTCGCGCCCGCGCGGCGCGCCGGAGCCGACAAAGACCGCGTCGTAATTCTCCGCGAGCAGCCTCTTGAGACTGTCGATGCGCCTGCCGCCGACGAAGCTGACGCCCAGATCGAGGATATAGCCGGTCTCCTCGTCGATGACCGAATCCGGCAGGCGGAATTTCGGGATTTGCGTGCGCATCATGCCGCCGGCCTTGGGATCGGCGTCGAAAACGACGCATTCATAGCCGAGCGGGGCAAGATCGCGCGCGACCGTCAGGGAGGCGGGGCCGCCGCCGACGAGCGCGATGCGCTTGCCGTTCCTGGCGGCCGCGCGCCTCGGCAGGCGGGCGCGGATGTCCTCCTTGTAGTCGGCGGCGACGCGCTTGAGCCGGCAGATCGCGACCGGCTCCTTTTCCACCCGGCCGCGCCGGCAGGCGGGCTCGCAGGGGCGGTCGCAGGTGCGCCCGAGAATCCCCGGAAACACGTTCGATTTCCAGTTGATCATGTAGGCGTCGCCATAGCGGCCCTGCGCGATCAGCCGGATGTATTCGGGCACCGGGGTGTGCGCGGGGCACGCCCATTGGCAGTCGACAACTTTGTGGAAGTAGTCCGGGTTACTGATATCGGTGGGCTGCAACAACTTTCTCCCGCCGGGCCAAGCCCCCGCCAGCCCGAATCAACCCTAGGCGCGACACCGCGCCGACCGTTGCGCGCAGCAAGTGCGGCACAACGGCACAGCGGGCGCTTATACCCCTACCGACCATGGCCGTCATCTGTCTTCGCATACCCGAGCGCGGCGCGCGGAAATTGCCGTAACGCCGATACCCACGCAACGCCTCCGACAGCATGGCTGCGACGCTTCCGTTATATGGGAACGGCCCCTTGCGCGACGCAAGCCGGATGACGAGCGACGTTATGCCCCGGTGAGGTGCGCGACCTTCGGCATGACCTCCTCGGCGAGCAGCCGCATCGAATCGCGCCACACTTCGGGGGTCTCGCTGTAGTCGAAGCAGAACAGCAGCAGCGCGCCGAACCCGCCGACCTCCTCGTACATGCGCTCGATCTTCGCGACGACGGTCGCGGGCGAGCCGATCAGCCAGTTGTGCGTCGCGCAATATTCGGGCGTGACGTCGCTGTCGGCGACATTCTCGTCGTGCTTGAGGAACTGGA
>DASZTD010000017.1:0-1914 GCA_035548355.1 Pseudorhodoplanes sp. | reverse complement strand
GGTCGCGCAAGCGAGCCATGCCGCCGAGCCGCGCTGGTTCACGACGGCGCCCGTAGGGGCGATCGGCAAGGTTCTCAAGCTTGCAAACTGGTCGAAGGACGATGTCGATCTGTTTGAAATCAATGAGGCTTTTGCCAACGTTGCCATGATCGCCATGCGCGACCTCGGCCTCGATCATGCGAAGGTCAATGTGAATGGCGGCGCATGCGCGCTCGGCCATCCGATCGGCGCCTCGGGCGCGCGGATCATCGTGACGCTGCTCAACGCGCTGAAGGCGCGGGGCAAGAAGCGCGGCGTCGCCTCGCTCTGCATCGGCGGCGGCGAAGCGACGGCCGTGGCGGTGGAGTTGCTCTAGTTGCCGTCCCCGGCCGGGTCCCCTTCCTTCGCGCGGCTCCGTTCGTGCCGGCCGGGACGGCAAGCAGGATCGGCTGCGCCGCGCACCCGGGATGACGGCCAATGAGATTGAGCCGTATCGCCATTTCGATTGCCCTTCTCGCCGCGACGCCGGCGGCCGCAAAGCCCTTTCCCTGGGGCCCGCGCGACAAGCCGCCGGCGGTGGCCGGCATCAGCCTCCGCGACAGCGAGCAGCATGCCCTCGATGTGCTGGGCCCGCCCGACGAGGCGACGCAAACCGCCGCAGGCGAAGTGCTGGAATACGCCGCAAGGGGTCTGGAGGTGACCGCGACGCCGCAGGGCGTTTCGGCCATCCGCCTGCGCACTCCGGACGCCGGCGAGATCGGGGGTATCAGGGTCGGAAATCCGGCGCGGGACGTGATCCTCAAATGGGGCGTGCCCAGGGGCGGGGAAGGGCGCACGGCCATATTCGGGAATGGCGAGTGGACGATCTCTGTCACGCTGCATGAGAAATATTCGACCGTCGTGGAGCTGACGCTGGCCTCGGCCGGGGCGCCGAAGCCGCCGCCGCCGCAATCCGATCTCAACGTGTTCAAGACCCGCTGATCCGGGCGGTCCTCTCCCCGCATGCGTGGCGGCGAGGGCAATTGTGTATGCTTGGTTTCGGAGTGAATCGATGACCGCCATCAAGTCCGCCATCTCGACCGGCGACGCCGCATTCAGGAAGAACGCCGAGGCGATGGGAACACTCGTCGCCGAGCTGAAGGCGAAGATGGCCGCGGCCGCGCTGGGCGGCGACGAGAAGAGCCGCAAGCGCCACACCGACCGCGGCAAGCTTCTGCCCCGCGACCGGGTGGAGCGGCTGCTCGATCCGGGCTCGCCGTTCCTGGAGCTTTCGCCGCTCGCCGCCAACGGGATGTACGAGGGCGACATCCATGCCGCCGGCATCATCACCGGCATCGGCCGCGTCGAAGGCCGCGAATGCGTCATCGTCTGCAACGACGCCACGATCAAGGGCGGAACCTACTATCCGGTCACGGTGAAGAAGCATCTGCGCGCGCAGGAGATCGCGCGGGAGAACCGGCTGCCCTGCATCTATCTGGTCGACAGCGGCGGCGCGAATTTGCCGAACCAGGCCGAGATCTTTCCCGACCGCGACCATTTCGGCCGCATCTTCTTCAACCAGGCGAACATGAGCGCGCTGGGCATTCCCCAGATCGCGAGCGTGATGGGCTCCTGCACCGCCGGCGGCGCCTACGTTCCGGCGATGAGCGACGAGACCGTGATCGTGAAGAACCAGGGCACGATCTTCCTCGCCGGTCCGCCGCTCGTGAAAGCCGCAACCGGAGAGGTGGTCAGCGCGGAAGACCTCGGCGGCGGCGACGTGCATACGCGCATCTCCGGCGTGGCCGATTACCTCGCCAATGACGACACCCATGCGCTCGCCATCGTGCGGCGCATCGTGGCCGGGCTCAATCACGAGAAGCGGCCGGACATCCCGGTCGCCGTGCCGCGCCCACCGCTCTACGACCCGGCCGAGCTCGACGGCGTGGTGCCGCC
>DASZTD010000016.1:0-38488 GCA_035548355.1 Pseudorhodoplanes sp. | reverse complement strand
GCTTCAAGACGCCTCTAGAAGCGCCCCTCGACGAGCAGGACGGTGATAGGAATATATTCACCTTCGCGCCATGTCAAGCGCAGGCTTCCGGGCCGCATGGTTCGAGACGCGCCTGCGGCGCTCCTCGCCATGAGGGGTGAGAGAGGAGTGCCGCAAACCGTTCTGTCCACCCTCATCATGAGGAACATCGCGAAGCGATCGTCTCGAAGGATGGCGCGCCCCCGATTACTGCAACGGGCGGGAAGAACCTATTTTCTCCTCGACGCTTGTGGCGAAGTGTCATATTTGCCTCTTGCGGCGCATTCAACGTATTGCGCGATGGACGGGTTCATGAACGCTCCTCTCTCTCCACACCCGCTGCCCCCGTATCAGCACTCTCCGCTCTTTCCTCTCGGCAAGGACGAGGCGGCCTATCGCCTCATCACCAGGGAGGGCGTGGGCGTCGAACGGGTGAAGGTCGGCGGGGTGGAGCACGAAATCGTCACCGTGTCGGCCGGGGCGATGCGCGCGCTGGCGGAGGCCGCCTTCATCGACATCAACCATCTCCTGCGCCCCGCGCATCTTGAGAGCCTGCGCCGGATCGTTGACGACCCGGAGGCGACCGCCAACGACAAGTTCGTCGCCTACGACCTGCTCAAGAACGCCAATATCGCCGCCGGCGGCATCCTGCCCATGTGCCAGGACACCGGGACGGCGATCATCATGGGCAAGAAGGGCCGCTTGGTGTGGACTGACGGTTCCGACGAGGCCGCGCTCGCGCAGGGCGCGCGCGATGCGTATCTGAAAAAAAATCTGCGCTATTCGCAGCTCGCGCCCATTTCCATGTTCGAGGAGAAGAACACGAAGTCGAACATGCCGGCGCAGGTCGAGATCTACGCCGAAGGCGAGGATGCCTACAAATTCCTGTTCATCGCCAAGGGTGGCGGCTCGGCCAACAAGACATTTTTGTTCCAGGCGACGCCCTCGATCCTGACGCATGACCGCATGATCGCTTTCCTGAAGGAAAAGATCCTGACGCTCGGCACCGCGGCCTGTCCGCCATATCATCTGGCCATCGTCATCGGCGGCACCTCGGCGGAGATGACGCTGAAGACCGTCAAGCTCGCCTCCACCAAGTACCTCGACGCGCTGCCGACCACGGGCTCGGAGGACGGCCACGCCTTCCGCGATCTGGCGATGGAAGCCGAAGTGATGAAGCTCACGCAGAGCATGGGCGTCGGCGCGCAATTCGGCGGAAAATATTTCTGCCACGACGTGCGCGTGGTACGCCTGCCGCGGCACGGCGCCTCGCTGCCGATCGGGCTTGGCGTCTCGTGCTCGGCCGACCGCCAGGCGCTCGGCAAGATCACGCGCGATGGCGTGTTCCTCGAGGAACTCGAACACAATCCGGCGAAATATCTGCCTGAGGTGGATACGTCCGCGCTCGGCGGCGAGGTGGTGCAGATCGACCTCAACAAGCCGATGAAAGAGATTCTGGCGACGCTGACGAAGCATCCGATCCGCACGCGCGTGTCGATGTCGGGCCCGATGATCGTCGCGCGCGATCTGGCGCATGCGAAACTGCGCGAGCGTCTCGAAGCCGGCAAGGGGCTGCCCGACTATTTCAAGAACCACCCGGTCTATTACGCCGGCCCGGCCAAGACACCGGAAGGCTACGCCTCAGGCGCCTTCGGTCCGACCACGGCGGGGCGCATGGATTCCTATGTCGACCAATTCCAGGCCGCCGGCGGCTCGATGGTGATGGTCGCCAAGGGCAATCGCGCCGCCTCGGTGCGGGAGGCCTGCAAGAAGCATGGCGGCTTCTATCTCGCCTCGATCGGCGGCGCGGCGGCGAATCTCGCCGAGCATTGCATCAAGAAGGTGGAGGTCGTGGAATTCCCCGAACTCGGCATGGAGGCGATCTGGAAGATCGAGGTGGAGAATTTCCCCGCCTTCATCGTCATCGACGACAAGGGCAATGACTTCTTCAAGGAGTTGAATCTGGGGTGACGGGCGCGGGCAGTGGGCCGCCCCCGAGGCAGAAGCGCCCGGGCGTCTAGGCCGCCGCCACAGCCACCATCGCCGCCGAGACCGCGAGATAGCGCGCCGTCATGTCGATCGAATCGAGCTGGTCGATCAAGCCGAAGGTCCAGAGCAGTCCGGCAAAAGCGAGCGCACCATACTTCAGCACCGTTACCAACGAAGGCATCACACGTTTCTCCTGCAGCGGCGTTGCGGCCCGCCGCCTCAACTCCGGCCGCGCGCCGCTGTTCCGCGCGGCCCGCGCCGCGGCGGAACTGCCGGACAGGCGGGCAGACACATCAAAGCAAGAAGCATGCAACCCGCGCGGGGCGCCCGCTCGGGCATGCATCCGGCGAAACGTCCCGCGCGGCACGGCCAGTGTGAATTGTCACATCGCGGCGTTATGGTGCGCCGATCCGGATTCGCCAAATCCGGCCGAAAGGGGAGACCATGATCGGGCGTGTCGCTATCATTCTCGGGCTTGTCTTTGCGGCTCTGGCCGCGGTCTATTGGCTCGTGCCGGCCAGCGCGCTGCCCGCCTTCCTGCCGGGTTTCGAGGCCGGTTCTCCCCGCATTCACGTCAAGCACGGCGTCGCCGCCGCTGTGGTCGCAGTGCTGCTGTTCGCGGTGGCGCGGTTCTACGGCCGGCGCGCCTGAGCGGGGCGATTTGCGCGCCGCTGGACCAGGCGCGAGAATGACGCGGGAGTTTCGGCATGCCTGAACGGCGGCATTGCATCCTGGGCGCGCTGACGCTGGCCGCGGTCCTCGCTGCGGTCCCGTTTCCCTCCGCCGGGGCGGAACCGGCCGCCGAGGGGAAGGCGCCACCCGGGGCGAGCGCGAAAGCGAAGGTCGCGAAAAAGAAGCCGCGGATCGTGGTGCGCCGCTCCTCCGGCTACGGCCCCTATGGGTTTCTGCCGGGCTATACGCCGCCGGACACGAGCGACCGGCGGCCGAGAAAGACCTATCACTACTGGCGCGGCTACGATTGGTACGGCTATCCGGTCGGCTCCTGGGGCACCGGCGGCTATGGCGGCATGTGGTATCGCGGGCGCTTCAGCAACGGGCTCGGGCCATGCTGGTCGAGGACTCCCATCGGTCCGATGTGGAATTGCGGCTGACCGGCGCGCGCCCATAAGATTCGACGGCGAATGGCGCCGCCATACGCCGGCGGACCTGCAGGAAGTCCAATAAAACGTGCACGAAAATGATTTTTATGGCGGTCGCGCGTGTGCGGCCGGCGACGGCGCGCGCGCCGGTCACAAAGGCTCGGGCGCGCAAATGGTTCTTAGCATCATAGAAGAACATATTGCGAACAGAGAACAAATGGGGTACAGTGAAAAATACGGAATCGGGCACCGTGTGGGAGCGGGGTGGCCGCTCGCGGGAGCCCGAATCTTAGGTCATAAGGAGCGCGATCATGGCTCAAGCGGCCCTGCGTTTGGTTGAAGGTACCTCCATGGACAAGTCCAAGGCCCTTGAGGCCGCGCTCTCCCAGATCGAGCGCAATTTCGGCAAGGGCTCCATCATGCGGCTTGGCAAGACCAACCGCTCGATGGATATCGAGACGGTATCCACCGGCTCGCTCGGCCTCGATATCGCGCTTGGCGTCGGCGGGCTGCCGCGCGGGCGCATCGTCGAGATCTACGGGCCGGAATCCTCCGGCAAGACCACGCTCGCCCTGCACACCATCGCCGAGGCGCAGAAGAAGGGCGGCATTTGCGCCTTCGTCGACGCCGAACACGCGCTCGATCCGGTCTATGCGCGCAAGCTCGGCGTCAATGTCGACGATCTCCTGATCTCCCAGCCCGATGCCGGCGAGCAGGCGCTGGAAATCACCGACACCCTCGTGCGCTCGGGCGCTGTCGACGTGGTCGTGGTCGATTCGGTCGCGGCCCTCGTGCCGCGGGCCGAGCTTGACGGGGAGATGGGGGAAAGCCTGCCGGGCCTGCAGGCGCGGCTGATGAGCCAGGCTTTGCGCAAGCTCACCGCGAGCATCAACAAGTCCAACACCATGGTGATCTTCATCAACCAGATCCGCATGAAGATCGGCGTGATGTATGGTTCGCCCGAAACCACCACCGGCGGCAACGCGCTGAAATTCTACGCCTCGGTGCGTCTCGATATCCGCCGCATCGGCGCGATCAAGGAGCGCGACGAGGTGGTCGGCAACCAGACCCGCGTCAAGGTGGTGAAGAACAAGCTCGCTCCTCCCTTCAAGCAGGTCGAGTTCGACATCATGTATGGCGAGGGCGTGTCGAAGACCGGCGAGTTGATCGATCTTGGCGTAAAGGCCGGCGTGGTCGAGAAGTCGGGCTCCTGGTTCTCCTATGACAGCCAGCGCATCGGCCAGGGGCGCGAGAACGCCAAGGCCTTTCTCAGGGACAATCCCGATATCGCCGGCAAGATCGAAGCGGCGGTGCGCCAGAATTCCGGCATCCTCGCCGAGAAAATCCTCGCCGGCGAGGAGGAGAAGGACGACGACGCCGACGCGGCGGAGGCCTGACGCCGCCGCCGGATAGACAGGCGGCGTTTGCCGGGCGGGGATGGCGCGTGCGCCGGCAGCCGGATATCAGCGAGACGTTCCGCGCCGGGCCCGTCCCTTCGCAGTTTTGCGTTGGAGGACCCGGCCCGGCGCGGGGCGACCAAGCCTGACAGGCAGGCCGCGCATCGACCCCGCGCATCGGCCCCGCGCATGGACCGTGGCATCGTCGGCGGCGAGGACCGCCGCGATCCGATCCGTAAACCACCGCGCCCGGCCTTCGGGCCGCGCGCCACCCGGAGGAATGTGCCGTGCTGCTGTTCTATCTCGAAGACCGCCTCACCGGGGAGACGCGCAACATGGCCGCGCCGGACGGAACGACGGAGGCGGAGGTCCGTGCCGCCTATGGCGGCATCTGGCTCGATTCCGAGCGCGTGACCTGCGCGCCTCCCTGCCGCATCGGCAAGCCCGGCCGCGCGCGGGTCCCGCGCAAGCCGACATTGATCCGGGCGGCCTGAAGCCGCTCGGCCGCGCGCGAAGACCGTCCCGGTCGCTCGGGGAAGTCGCTCGGGGAAACAGGCAAGGCGCCCGTTTGCCTGCTTTTCGTGCCGCGAAAGGCGCCCGATCAGGCTGCAAACGGCTTTGACCGTTGCGTTTTCTGGACAGGCCTCCCCCCCGCCGCTACATATCCTTGCGCCGAACAAGGGGCAAACCCCGGCAGCAGGGAACAGCGTCAGGTCGCATGAGTGGCGTCAACGATATCCGCAAGGGTTTTCTCGATTATTTCGCGCGCAACGGCCACGAGGTCGTAGCGTCCTCGCCGCTTGTGCCGCGCAACGACCCCACGCTGATGTTCACCAATGCGGGGATGGTGCAGTTCAAGAATGTCTTCACCGGCCTCGAAAAGCGTCCCTACCGGACGGCGGTGACGGCGCAGAAATGCGTGCGCGCGGGCGGCAAGCATAACGACCTCGACAATGTCGGCTATACCGCGCGCCACCACACCTTCTTCGAGATGCTCGGCAATTTTTCCTTCGGCGATTATTTCAAGGATCGCGCGATTGAGCTGGCCTGGAATCTCGTCACCAAGGATTTCGGTTTGCCGAAGGACCGTCTGACCGCGACGGTCTATGTCGACGACGATGTCGCCTTCAATCTGTGGAAAAAGATCGCCGGGCTGCCCGAAAGCCGGATCGTGCGCATCGCCGGGGCGGATAATTTCTGGGCGATGGGCGATACCGGCCCGTGCGGCCCGTGCTCCGAAATCTTCTACGATCATGGCGACAAAATCCCGGGCGGCCCGCCCGGATCGGCGGACGCGGAAGGCGACCGCTTCATCGAGATCTGGAATCTCGTCTTCATGCAGTACGAGCAGCGGGCCGACGGCACGCGCGTCGATCTGCCCAAGCCGTCGATCGACACCGGCATGGGGCTCGAGCGCATCGCCGCCGTGCTGCAGGGCACGCACGACAATTACGGCATCGATCTTTTCCGCCATATCATCGGCGCCGTCGCCGACCTGACGCGCGTGGCTCCGGACGGCCCGCAGAAGGCCTCGCATCGCGTCATCGCCGATCATCTGCGCGCCTCGGCCTTCCTCATCGCCGACGGCGTCCTTCCCTCGAACGAGGGCCGCGGCTACGTGCTGCGGCGGATCATGCGGCGCGCCATGCGCCACGCCGAGCTGCTCGGGGCCAAGGAGCCGCTGATGTGGAAACTCGTGCCGGTGCTCGCGCGCGAGATGGGCCAGGCTTATCCCGAGCTGATCCGCGCCGAGGCGCTGATTGCCGAGACGCTCAAGCTTGAGGAGACGCGCTTCCGCAAGACGCTCGAACGCGGCCTTGCCATTCTCGACGAGGCGTCGAAGTCGCTGAAAAAGGGCGACATGTTCGACGGCGAGACCGCTTTCACTCTCTACGACACTTACGGCTTCCCGCTCGATCTGACGCAGGACGCGCTGCGCAGCCGCGGCATCGGCGTCGATGTCGCCTCCTTCACCGATGCGATGGAGCGCCAGCGCGACAAGGCGCGCGAATCCTGGAAGGGTTCCGGCGACGCGGCGACCGAGGCCGTGTGGTTTTCGCTGCGAGAAAGAATCGGCGCCACCGAGTTTCTGGGCTACGAGACCGAGACGGCCGAGGGCGTGGTCGCGGCGCTCGTGCGTGAGGGGCAGCAGGTGGACGTGCTGCAAAAGGGCGAGCAAGGCCAGGTGGTGCTGAACCAGACACCATTCTACGCCGAATCCGGCGGACAGGTCGGCGACACCGGCATCATGAGCGCCGACGGCCTGCGCTTCCGTGTCACCGACACGCAGAAGAAGGCGGGCGACCTGTTCGTGCATTCCGGCGTGGTCGAGGAGGGAAGCCTGAAGGTGGGCGCGGCGCTCGCGCTCGATGTCGATCACGCACGCCGCTCGGCGATCCGCAGCAACCATTCCGCCACGCATCTGTTACACGAGGCGTTGCGCCAGGTGCTCGGCGATCATGTCGCGCAGAAGGGATCGCTGGTTTCGCCGGAACGCCTGCGCTTCGACATTTCGCACCCGAAACCGATCACGCCCGAGGAGATCGAGCGCGTCGAGGATATCGCCAACGACATCGTGCTGCAGAACACCCCGGTCACCACGCGCCTGATGGCGGTGGATGACGCGATCGCTTCGGGCGCGCGCGCGCTGTTCGGCGAGAAATACGGCGAGGAGGTGCGCGTCGTCGCCATGGGCGAGGGCGGCTCCGGCACCAATGCGATGGGCTGGTCGGTCGAATTGTGCGGCGGCACGCATGTGCGCCGCACCGGCGATATCGGGCTCATCTCCATTCAGAGCGAAAGCGCGGTGGCGGCCGGCGTGCGCCGGATCGAGGCATTCACCGGCAGGGCGGCACGCAAGCACGCCAATGCGGTCGCCCAGTTCGCGCGGTCGGCGGCGGCGGAAATCCGCGCTCCGCTCGAGGAATTGCCCCAGCGCCTGTCGCAGCTTCTCGACGAGCGCAAGAAGCTCGAACGCGATCTCGCCGAGACCAGGAAAAGACTCGCCATGGGCGGCGGCAAGTCGGCAGAAGGCGCCGACGGCGTGCGCCGGATCGGCGACGTGACGTTCATGTCGCGCGCGGTCGAAGGCATCGACCTGAAGGACCTGCGCAGCCTTGCCGACGAGGGCAAGCGGCAGGTGGGTTCGGGCGTGGTCGCCATCGTCGGCAAGACAGACGACGGCAAGGCGGGCATCGTCGTCGGGGTCACCGCCGACCTGACCAAGCGCTTCAACGCCATCGACCTTGTTCGCACCGGAGCCGAGGCGCTCGGCGGCAAGGGCGGGGGCGGGCGGCCCGACATGGCACAAGCGGGCGGGCCGGACGGCTCGCGCGCCGACGCGGCGCTGAAGGCCATAGAAACCGCTCTCGGAGCCGCGTGAATCAGGCTAAGCCGTCGCGTCTTCGCCGGCGGAGAGGGGGCGCGCATTGCTGCATACCGAAGGCCTGAGAAGCATCCTCGTTTTCCTGATCGCGGCCGGGATCATCGTGCCGCTGCTGCACCGGCTGCGGCTCGGCACGGTGCTCGGCTTCATCCTGATCGGGCTCGCGCTCGGCCCCTATGGCCTCGGGCTGCTGGCGGACCGCTTTCCCTTCGTCCGCTACGTCACCTTTGACGATCCGGCGCGCGGGGCCCCGCTTGCCGAGCTTGGCATCGTGTTTCTGCTTTTCCTGCTTGGCATGGAATTGTCGGTGCCGCGGCTGTGGCAATTGCGCCGCTACGTGCTCGGGGTCGGCGCCTTGCAGGTGCTAGGCTCCACTTTCGCGATCGGCGCGCTGGTGCGCGCGAGCGGCATCACGCCTCCCGCCGGCATCGTGCTCGGCATGTGCTTTGCGTTGTCCTCTACCGCCATCGTCATGCAGCTGCTGATCGACCAGCGCCGCGCCGCGGCGCCCGTGGGACGGGTGTCGCTGTCGGTGCTGCTGTTCCAGGACCTGATGGTGGTGCCGGTCCTGTTCATTATCGGCATCCTGGAGGCGCGCACGGCGGGCGAGCGCGGCATTGTCGAATTGCTCCTGCCCTTTGCCGAGGCGCTCGGCGCGGTGGTCGTGATCATGGCGGCCGGCCGCTACGTGGTGACGCCGCTGATGCGTTCGGCCGCGCGCACCGGCAGCCGCGAGCTGATCATGGCGATCACGCTCGTCATCGTGGTCGGCATTTCGGCGGCTACGGGAATATCCGGGCTCTCGGTCGCGCTCGGCGCCTTCCTCGCGGGCCTGCTGCTCAGCGACAGCGAATACCGCCACCAGATCGAAGTCGATCTCGACCCGTTCAAGGGGTTGCTGCTCGGAATCTTTTTCGTCACGGTGGGCATGTCGGTCGAGCTTGAGGTGGTGTGGGCGAATATCGGATCGGTGCTCCTGTCGCTCGCTGCGCTGATCTCGGTGAAGGCCGCGATCCTCTACGGCGCGGCGCGCCTGTTCCGCGTGCCGAACGCGGTCGCAGCGGAAGCGGCGCTGCTGCTGGCGCAGGCGGGGGAATTCGCCTTCATCGTGATCGGGCTTGCGCGCAGCAAGGATCTCCTGCCTCCGCCCATCGCCACTTCGGCGATCGCCGTGGCCGGGCTGAGCATGATGGTGACGCCGCTGCTCGCGGTCGCGGCGCGGCGGCTCGGCCGCAAGATCGCGCGGCAGGAGCAGCCCCACGCCATCGCGGAGGACAGCGCAGCCGAGCTGCGCGACCACGTCGTGATCGGCGGTTTCGGACGGGTCGGGCAGACGGTGGCGCGCGTGCTCGACAGTGAGAACGTTCCCTGGGTTGCTCTGGACACCAACGGCGAGGTGGTCACCGAACATCGGCAGCTCGGGCGGATGGTTTTCTTCGGCGATGCGAGCCGCAACGAGCTGATCGAGCGGGCCGGGGCGAAGCGCGCGCGCGCCTTCGTGGTGACGCTGAGCCACGCCGAGGCCGCCGAGCGCATGGTCGCGGAAATCCGCAAGATCAGACCGGGTGCATGTCTCTTGGTGCGCGCGCGCGACAGCGAGCACGCGGCGCGGCTGTTGCGGCTCGGCGCGACCGACGCCGTTCCCGAAACGGTCGAGGCGAGCCTGCAGCTTGCCGGCCGGCTGTTGGAAAATCTGGATTTTCCCGAGGACGTCGCCGACCGGCGGATTGCCGATATCCGCATGGTCGAGATGGAATTGCTGCGCAAGGCAAGCCGCAGCGCGGCCGCGGACATCCCCCGATCGGCATCCTCCTGATGCGCCGCCGCGACCGGCCACCGCCCCTAGAGGCGGCTTGGTCGCGGCGGCGATAATCGGCTAGGCCGCCATCGCCTTTTTCAGGTTCTCGTCGATCTTGTCGAGGAAGCCTTCGGTCGACAGCCATTTCTGGTCGGCGCCGACGAGCAGGGCGAGATCCTTCGTCATGAAGCCTGCTTCGACCGTCTCGACGCACACCTTCTCGAGCGTGCCCGCGAATTTCGCCAGCTCAGGCGTCCCGTCGAGCTTGGCGCGGTGCTGCAGCCCGCGCGTCCAGGCGAAAATCGAGGCGATGGAATTGGTCGAGGTTTCCTTGCCCTGCTGATGCTGGCGGTAGTGGCGCGTCACCGTTCCGTGCGCGGCTTCCGCCTCCATGATCTTTCCGTCGGGCGTGGTCAGCACCGAGGTCATCAGGCCGAGCGAGCCGAAGCCCTGCGCCACCGTGTCGGATTGCACGTCGCCGTCATAGTTCTTGCAGGCCCAGACATAGCCGCCGGACCATTTCAGTGCCGCCGCCACCATGTCGTCGATCAGCCGGTGCTCGTAGGTGAGCTTGCGTTTTTCGAATTCACCCTTGAATTCCTTGTCGTAGATTTCCTGGAAGATGTCCTTGAAGCGACCGTCATAGACCTTCAGGATTGTGTTCTTGGTCGACAGATAAAGAGGGTAGCCGCGGCTCAGCGCATAGTTCATCGACGCGCGGGCGAAGTCGCGGATCGAGTCGTCGAGATTGTACATCGCCATGGTGACGCCCGCGCCCGGCGAGCGGAACACCTCCTTCTCGATCACCTTGCCGTCCTCGCCGGTGAATTTCAGCGTCACCGTGCCCTTGCCGGGGAACCTGAAATCGGTGGCGCGGTACTGGTCGCCGAAGGCATGGCGGCCGATGATGATCGGCTGCGTCCAGCCGGGCACGAGGCGCGGCACGTTCCTGCAGATGATCGGCTCGCGGAAGATGACGCCGCCGAGAATGTTGCGGATCGTGCCGTTCGGCGACTTCCACATCTCCTTGAGATTGAATTCCTTCACCCGCGCCTCGTCGGGGGTGATCGTGGCGCATTTCACGGCGACGCCGACCTTCTTGGTCATTTCTGCGGCGTCGATCGTCACCTGGTCGTTGGTGCTGTCGCGGTGTTCGATGCCGAGATCGTAATAGAGCAGCTCGATATCGAGATAGGGATGGATCAGCTTGTCCTTGATGAGCTTCCAGATGATGCGCGTCATCTCGTCGCCGTCCATTTCGACGACGGGGTTTTTCACCTTGATCTTGGCCATGTCTTCTGAAGCCCTGTGCGGAAAGCAGGAAAAGGAAAAAGCGGGCGCCGGAGGCGCGCTGCGGGGCGCTTCCTATCACCCGGGCGGGGGCAAGAAAAGCGGGCTTTTTGGCTAGAGGGCCATCGCCATTCGCCGCACCGGGACGGGCGGGGACCGGCCTAGACGCGCCCGTGCTGCAGCTTGGTCAGGAAATTGCCGACATATTTCTCGGTGCCGACATGCACGATGGTCTCGGTCACCACCGACCAGATTTCCCCGCCGCATCCCTCGACCCAGCGGCGGCAAAAGGCGGCATCCTCGCCACCATAGAGCCCATGCTCGTTCGGCATCGGCTCGAAGCATTGCAGCACGCCCTCGGTCAGGCCGAAATTGGCATAGGTATCCTCGATCCGCGTGCACCACAATTCCGGGTAGCGTTCGCGCAGCCGCTCGAAGACGCCGCGCTGGATCAGCAGCACGCCGGCGCCGGTTTTGCGAACGCGGATGCAGGGACCGTCGACCACGAGGTCCTCGAACGAGCGGTTGTCGCCGGGCTTGGCGGGCCCGCCGGCGAAATCGATCGAGCCGGCATTGACGTAATCCATCGCCACCAGCCGGGCGATGGTTGGGTCGGCGATCTTGTCCTTGAGCGAATAGAATTTGGCGAGGTCGAGCTTGCGGTGCGGTGCCATGCTGCCGACCACCGGCTTGTCGGCGGCGATCATGTGCTCGATCAGCGAGGGTGCGAAGCCCATGTCGGCGTCGACGAACAGAAGATGCGTGAAGCTTTTGTCCTGCAGCACGAGGCTCGCATAGAGATTGCGCATGAAGGGCAGCACCGACAGCGACAGGAATTTGTGTTGAAAGCGGATGTGCGGATGCTTCTCGCGGAAATGATCGAGCAGCCAAATCAGCGTGTCGCAATAGGTGGTCGTGACTTCCCCGCCATAGGCCGGCGTCGCGATCAGGATTTTCATGGCGGCCCCCCGTACGGTCCTTTGCGAATCAAGGTTTGATCATCGCACGGCTGCCGCTTTCGCGCCCCTTCGCGCGAGGCTATAGAGCGCGCGGAGACGACCATGCCGGGTGCAGGAACGGACAAGACGCGGAAATGGGTCGAGACGCCGGCGCCCGCGGTGGTGCTGGTGGAGCCGCAGCTCGGGGAAAATATCGGCGCGGCGGCGCGCGCGATGGCCAATTTCGGCCTCGGCAGGCTGCGCCTCGTCAGACCGCGCTGCCGCTGGCCGAGCCGGGAGGCCGTGATCATGGCCTCGGGTGCCGACCGCGTGCTCGATGGTGCCGTGCTGTTCGAGACGCTCGAGGAAGCGATCGGCGACTGCACCTTTGTGCTCGCCGCGACCGCGCGCGCCCACGACCAGGCCAAGCCGGTGATCGGCGCGGACGCGGCGGCGCGGGAGGCCGCTCCGCGCGTCGCGGCCGGCGAGAGCGTCGCCTTCGTCTTCGGGCGCGAGCGCAACGGGCTGGAAATGGCCGAGATCGGCCTTGCCGACGCGATCGTCACGCTGCCGGTCAATCCGGCTTTCGCCTCGCTCAATTTGGCGCAGGCGGTCGCGATCCTGTCCTACGAATGGTTCAAGCACGCGAGCGGAGGCGCGCTGCCATTCGCCGCCACCGACAAGTCGAGGCCCGCCGCCAAGGCGCAGATTCTCGCCTTCTTCAAGGATCTGGAGCGGGAGCTGGAAAAGATTGAGTATTTTCGCCCGGCGGAGAAGCGCGAGACCATGGTGGTCAACATGCGCAACATCTTCAACCGCACCCGCCCGACGACGCAGGACATCCAGACGCTGCACGGCATCGTCATGGCGCTGGCGCAGGGGCGCAAGGGCCCCGCCATCGGCGGCGTGCTCGACGGCGGCGAGGCACAGATGCTGCGCGCGCTTTTGGCCGAACAGGGGCGGGGCGCGATGCCGGACAATCGCGGCCCGGTGCGCGGCCTGGCGCGGCTCCTGCGCCGCAATCCGACCGATGCGGAACGCCTGCTGTGGAAGGCGATCACGTCGGACCGGCGGCTCGCGGGCCGCGGCTTCAAGCGGCAGACGCCGGTCGGTCCGCACGTTGCGGATTTCGTCTCCTTCGATCTGCGCGCGGTCATCGATCTGAAGCCCGCCGGCGAAAGCGAGGCGGCGGCCAAGGCGCGGGCCGAAAAGCTCGCCTGGCTGCGCGAGCGCGACTACCGCGTCGTGGAGCTGGACGCGGAGGAGACGGAAAAAAATATCGCCGCCGCGCTCGAAAAAATCTGCGACGCCGTTTCAGGTCCGTGAGCCGCGGGACGTCTCGATCGGCGCGGCGACCGGCTCCGCTCAGCCCTTCAGCACCTTCAACTGGGCCGCGATCCCGCCGCGCAGCATGCCGATGTCGCTCATCACCGCCATGAGCTGATAGCCGCGCTTGGCGCAGGCCGCCGCGCGCGCCGCGTCGGCGCAGAAAATGCCCGCATATTTCCCTGCCTTTTTCGCCGCCGCCGCGATCCGGTCGACCGCGGCCTCGACGTCGCCTGAGTGGGGATCGAGCACCGATCCCCCGCTCAACGTGATCGACAGGTCGGAGGGACCGACAAACAGCATGTCGATACCGGGCACGGCGGCGATGGCATCGACATTGTCGAGCGCGCGGCGCGTTTCGATCATCGCCATCGTGATCGTGTCGCGGTTGGCGTTTTGCAGATAGTTTTTCGGGTCCGAAAAATTATCGAGCATCAGCGCGCGGATCGGACCCCAGGACCGCTCGCCGACTGGCGGAAATTTTGCCGCCGCGACATAGGCGCGCGCATCGTCCGCCGTGTTGATCATCGGCGCGATCGTTCCTTCCGCGCCCATGTCGAGGACGCGGCTGACGGCCGCGAAATCGTGCAGCGGCAGGCGCACGATCGGAGCCGAGCCCGCGGCGCGAATGGCGCCGATCGCCTGCATCGTCGTCGTGACGTCGTAGAGACCGTGCTGCTGATCGACATTGACCGCGACAAATCCCTCGCGCGCCACCTGTTCGGCGACGAGCGGAGACCCGGACAGGCACCACCCGATGAAGACCTTCTCGCCCTCGCGCAATCGGCGGGCGAGTGAAAATCCGCAAGCACTGGACGTCACGATGTCCTCCCCCTCATTCCGGGACACGCATCGGGGCGGGCGGGGATTGGGAGAAAGGCCCGCGCATGCATGGTCCGGACCGCGAATGCCTCATGTCATGCGGCGTCCGGTATGACCGCCATCATGCCTATTGGGCCTGGATCTGCCTGATCGCCTCGGTCAGCAGCTCGTTCATTTTCTTGCGGACGTCCTGCTCGCTCTGCGCGACCTTGGCGGCGGCGAGGTCGCGCACGACCTTGCGGAACACGTCATCGTCCCCTGATTCCTCAAAATCGGCGAGAACGACTTCCTTGGCATAGGCCTCCGCGTCCGCGCCGCTCTTGCCGAGCAGGCCCGCGGCCCACAGGCCGAGCAGCTTGTTGCGGCGGGCCATGGCCTTGAAACGCAGTTCTTCGTCATGCGCGAATTTCTTCTCGAAGCCTTCTTCGCGCTTGTCGAATGTCGTCATTGAGCGACCCTCGTGGTCTTCCTAATTTCTTCACAATTCGAATTATGCCATGCGCCTTGCATACCGAGCAGGGGCCGTCAAGGCAACTGGCGACGCGGCCGCTCGGGGCGAAAACTTCCGGTGGATGCGCGAGGAACGGGGCGATTGTGCTGGCCGGACCGATCGGCTAGGTTGGCCCCTCGCGGAACGCTCGCAGTATCTCTTGTGAGTCGCGCCTTCCGCTTCAAGCCGCGGACATTAAAACTTACATAACGGGAGCCCGGCATCTATGGACACTCACAAACCACGGTACACGCCGATGAGCCGACGCCGCCGCATTTACGAAGGTAAGGCGAAGGTCCTCTATGAGGGCCCGGAGCCTGGAACGCTCATTCAGCACTTCAAGGACGACGCGACCGCTTTCAATGCCAAGAAGCATGAGGTGATCGACGGCAAGGGCGTGCTCAACAACCGCATCTCCGAATACATTTTCCAGCATTTGAACGATATCGGAGTGCCGACGCATTTCGTCCGCCGGCTCAACATGCGCGAGCAACTGATCCGCGAGGTGGAAATTATTCCGCTCGAGGTTGTGGTGCGCAATGTGGCGGCGGGCTCGCTCGCGACCAGGCTCGGAATCGAGGAAGGCACGCAACTGCCGCGCTCGATCATCGAGTTCTATTACAAGAATGACGGGCTCAACGACCCGATGGTGTCGGAGGAGCACATCACCGCGTTCGGCTGGGCGACGCCCCAGGAGATCGACGACATCATGGCGCTCGCGATCCGCGTCAATGATTTCCTCTCCGGCCTTTTCCTCGGCGTCGGCATCCGGCTCGTCGATTTCAAGATGGAGTGCGGGCGCCTCTGGGAAAACGACATGATGCGTATCGTCGTCGCTGACGAGATTTCCCCGGATTCGTGCCGGCTCTGGGACATCAAGTCGAACGAGAAGCTCGACAAGGACCGCTTCCGCCGCGGTCTCGGCGGCCTGCTCGAGGCTTATACCGAGGTGGCCAAGCGGCTCGGGATCATGACCGAGAACGAACGGCCGCAAGGTTCCGGCCCGGTTCTTGTGAAGGGCTGAAATTTCGGCTGGACCGTGCATTGAGGCGAGGGCCAAAGGGTGCTAGGCGGGGAGCCACAAGGCCTCCGTCATCCTGCGAATCGCCCATGAAAGCCCGCGTCACTGTCACGCTGAAATCCGGCATTTTGGATCCGCAAGGCAAGGCGATCGAGGGGGCGCTGAAGTCGCTCGGCGTCGAGGGCGTCGCGAGCGTGCGCCAGGGCAAGATTTTCGACATCGAGCTGGAGACCGGCGACCGGGCGAAGGCGGAGGCCGCGCTGAAGGCCGCCGCCGACAAGCTACTGGCGAACACCGTGATCGAGAATTATTCTATCGAGGTCCGGGGCTGAGGATTTCGCGATGGCCGAAGTCACCAACGAACCGCTCTCCAGCCTCTCGCGGCCGACCCGGCTCCGGCGGACGCCCCGCGCGCGGCGGCTCTGGAGCACCGAACGCCGCCCGGACATTGCGAGCCTGCCGACGCTGTGAAATCCGCCGTCCTCGTCTTCCCCGGAATCAATCGCGAGCGCGACATGGCGCGCACGCTTAAGCTCGTTTCGGGCCGGGAGCCGGCGATGGTTTGGCATACCGAGACCTCGCTGCCGGCCGGGACCGATCTCGTCGTCGTGCCCGGCGGATTTTCCTACGGCGACTATCTGCGTTGCGGGGCGATCGCCGCGCGCTCGCCGGTCATGGATGCGGTGCGCGCCTTCGCGGCCGGGGGCGGTCTCGTGCTCGGGGTGTGCAACGGCTTTCAGATTCTCTGCGAATCCGGCCTTCTGCCCGGTGTGCTCGTGCGCAACGCGCAGCTCAGGTTCATCTGCCGCGACGTATATCTGAGGGTCGAACGTTCCGACACGCCGTTCACGCGCGGCTACAATGCGGGGCAGGTCGTCCGGGTGCCGACCGCGCACGGCGAGGGTAACTATGTCGCCGATACCGATACCATCGCGCGGCTCGAGGGCGAGGGACGGGTGATCTTCCGCTATACCGCGCCGGATGGCACCCGCGATCCGAAGTTCAATTTCAACGGCGCCACCAACGCGATCGCCGGCATCGTCAACGACGGGGGCAACGTCGCGGGCCTGATGCCGCATCCGGAAAACCACGTCGAGGCGGTGATGGGTTGCACGGACGGGCGCGGGCTGTTCGCGGGGCTTGCCGACCAGTTCGGCAGGGCGGCTTAGTTGATCCTTGTCTTCAGCAGGCGCGAAGCGCCGTCGCGGGGATGAGGCCAGTTCTGTGGACACCGGGCCGCATGGTTGGAGACGCGCGTCGCGCTCCTCGCCGTGGGGATTTTATATTGGCGCGCGAATAGAGAGACGATGCGCAACGAACCGAAAATCACGCCCGAGCTTGTCGCCGAGCACGGTCTCAAGCCAGACGAATATCAGCGCATCCTCGATCTGATTGGGCGCGAGCCGACCTTCACCGAGCTTGGCATCTTCTCGGCGATGTGGAACGAGCACTGCTCGTACAAGTCCTCCAAGGTGCATCTGCGCGGGCTGCCCACCAAGGCGCCGTGGGTCATCCAGGGGCCGGGCGAGAATGCCGGGGTGATCGACATCGGTGACGGGCTCGCCGTCGTGTTCAAGATGGAGAGCCACAATCACCCGAGCTATATCGAGCCCTACCAGGGAGCCGCGACCGGCGTCGGCGGCATCCTGCGCGACGTCTTCACCATGGGTGCGCGGCCCATTGCCTGCCTGAACGCGCTGTCCTTCGGCGATCCCTCGCATCCGAAGACGCGGCATCTCGTGTCCGGCGTGGTCGCGGGCATTGGCGGCTACGGCAATTCCTTCGGCGTGCCCACGGTCGGGGGCTCGGTGCGCTTTCATTCCCGCTACGACGGCAACAATCTCGTCAACGCGATGGCGGTTGGGCTCGCGCGGACGGACGGCATCTTCTACGCGGCGGCCTCCGGTGTCGGCATGCCGATCGTCTATCTCGGCTCGAAGACCGGGCGCGACGGCATTCACGGCGCCTCGATGGCGTCGGCCGAGTTCGGCGAGGATTCCGAGGAGAAGCGTCCGACCGTGCAAGTCGGCGATCCGTTTTCGGAGAAGCTTTTGCTCGAAGCCTGCCTCGAGATTATGGAAAAGGATTGCGTGATCGCGATCCAGGATATGGGCGCGGCCGGGCTGACTTGCTCGGCGGTCGAGATGGGAGCCAAGGGCGATCTCGGTGTCACGCTCGATCTCGACAAGGTGCCGACCCGCGAGAGTGGTATGAGCGCCTACGAGATGATGCTGTCGGAAAGCCAGGAGCGCATGCTCATGGTGCTCAAGCCGGAAAAGGAGAAAGAGGCCGAGGCAATCTTCCGCAAATGGGGTCTCGACTTCGCCGTCGTCGGCGAGACGACGCCGAGCAGGCGTTTCGTGGTCCGGCATGGCGGCGACGTGATGGCCGACCTGCCGATCAAGGAACTGGGCGACGAGGCGCCGGTTTATCACCGGCCCTTCGTCGAGACGCCGAAGCAGCCCGTCATCGACCCGGCATCCGTCAAGGCGCCGCTCAGCCACGCCGACGCGCTCGAAAAGCTGATCGGCACGCCGGACCTCTGCTCCAAGCGCTGGGTGTGGGAGCAGTACGACTACATCATCCTCGGCAACACCGTGCAGCGTCCGGGCGGGGACGCGGCGGTGATCCGCGTCGAGGAGGGGCCGAAGGGGCTCGCGCTCACCACCGACGTGACGCCGCGCTATTGCGAGGCCGATCCGTTCGAGGGTGGAAAGCAGGCGGTGGCGGAGGCCTTCCGCAATATCTGCGCGGTCGGCGGCACACCGCTCGCGCTCACCGACAATCTGAATTTCGGCAATCCCGAGCGGCCCGAGATCATGGGCCAGTTCGTCGGCTGCGTGCGCGGCATCGCCGAGGCCTGCAAGGCGCTCGACTTCCCGGTCGTGTCGGGGAACGTTTCGCTCTACAACGAAACCAACGGCCGCGCGATCCTGCCGACGCCGACCATCGGCGGCGTGGGCCTGCTCAACGATTTTACGAAGTCGATGAGTTTAAGATTCAAGGAACCCGGCGAGGCGATTCTGCTGATTGGACAAAAGCCGCGCTGGCTCGGCCAGTCCGTTTACCTTCGCGATATTTGCGGCCGCGAAGAGGGTGCTCCCCCGCCGGTTGATCTTTTACTTGAAAAGCGCCACGGCGAGTTCGTGCGGCACCTGATTCTCGAGTCGCAAGTCACCGCCGCGCATGACATTTCCGACGGCGGACTGCTGGTCGCGTTGGCCGAGATGGCGATCGCCTCGGGCATGGGCGCCGCGCTGGATGTGCGGGCCGACGGCCCCGCCTTCTGGTTCGGCGAGGACCAGGCCTGCTACCTCGTCACTGCGAAAAATCCCGCCGGCATCGAGGCGCGCGCCGCGGAGGCGGGCGTCCCGGTCATGCGTCTCGGCGTCACTGGCGGCAATTCCGTCCGCATCCCGGGCGAGCGCGAGGTCCCGGTCGAGCGCCTGAGCGAGCGCCACGAGGCCTGGCTGCCCGCCTACATGGCCGCCGGCGTCGGCTAGTTCTGAAGCGGGGCGAGCGCGCGCCTGCAGCCCGGCGACAGCGCCGGTCCCCGCGCGGCGAGGCAGGCGGCAATGCGTCCGTCGCCGGCCGGGACGCTTCGGCAATGCACCTCGATATCGCCGGCGCACAGGCGGCGGATCACGACGAGTTCCCGGATGGTCACCTGGCGGAGCGAGGGCGGCGGCGACATGGTTGCCGCCGCAGGCGGGGCGGTCGGCGCCGCGGCCTGCTGCGGCGCGGCGGATTTGGCCGCGGGCGCGGGGCGGACAGGAGCGGGCGCGGTGGCCGCAGGCTTCGCCGCGGGAGCCGGAGCGGGCGCCGCGGACTGCGGCTGCTGAGCAGCGGGGGCGGGTGAAGCCGTGGCGGGGGCGGTGGGCGCAGGCGGGGGAGGCGGGGCTGACGCGGCCGGCGCAGGTGCGGATGGCTGAGGCGGGGCTGACGCGGCCGGAGCGGGTGCGGACGGGATGGTGACGCTGACCGCGCCCCGGCAGGCGGGAGAGAGGCTTGCTACATTCTTCTGCAGGCAGCGCAACGCCTCGGCGCCGCGCATGCCGGGGCAGGTCGACATCGCGTCCGACCGGCAGGAAGCGCGGATCGCGTCCTGCTGCGCCGGTGTCGGCTGGGCCAGCGCGGGCCCAGCGAGCGAAATGAGCAGCGTTAGGATGGCGGCCGCGCAGCCTCGCGGCGCGCGTAAAGAGCGTTCGGGCATCTTGGTTGTCCTCTTCCTCCCCGCCGCAAAACTAGCCGCGGCGTTCCATTTGTCATCTTCAAAAAATCACCCTAGATAGGACCGTGAAATCACGGGCCGCCGGGCCGGAGACCCGACATGCCGATGGATGCAAGCGAGATCGAGCGGCTTATCGTCGCCGCCATTCCCGACGCCAAAGTGACAATCAGGGACTTGGCGGGTGACGGCGACCATTACGCCGCCACGGTCGTCGCCGAGAGCTTTCGCGGCAAGTCGCGGGTGCAGCAGCACCAGCTCGTCTATCAGGCCCTGAAGGGGGAAATGGGCGGTAAGCTGCACGCCCTCGCGCTGCAGACCGCCGCGCCGGACTAGAAGGCCCGGACCGGGATGGACGCGCCGCCCCGGCTGCCTATATTGAATTTTACGGCTGCTGAAATCCACGGCGGCGATGCCGCACCAAAGGACTAGAATCCATGAGCATTCACGAGTTCATCGACAACGAAGTGAAGGGAAACGACGTCGTCCTGTTCATGAAGGGCACGCCGCAATTTCCCCAATGCGGCTTTTCCGGCCAGCTCGTGCAGATTCTCGACTATCTCGGCACGCCCTATAAGGGCATCAACGTGCTGGAGTCCGACGAATTGCGCCAGGGCATCAAGGCCTATACGCAATGGCCGACCATTCCGCAGCTCTACGTCAAGGGCGAATTCATCGGCGGCTGCGACATCGTGCGCGAGATGTTCCAGGCCGGCGAATTGCAGGACCTGCTGCGCAAGAAAGGCCTGCCGGTCAACGACAAGGCGACGGCCTGACGGTCCGGTGCGCCGCCCGCGGACGGCGCGAACGGCTCAGCGCGAGGTGCGGCGGTCGTCCGTGTCTCGCCAGCGCGGCGCGATCAGATAGACGAGCGTCAGGATGATCGCGATCCCGATCAGTCCCGGCGCCGTGATCGCGGCGACGAACTTCGCCACGTTGTCGGCGACCTGCGTGACGTAGCTGCCCGATGAAGGTCCGAGGATCAGATGGATCAGGATCAGGGCGAGCAGGATCAGAAAGCCGAACTCGATGAACTCCCGCAGGATCCTTTTGGCCGTGTCGATATGAGCGCGCATGTCTCTACTCTCCCAGGCATGGGGTGGGGAGAGCAGGGCTCCCCACCCGCGATGGCGTATGCCTTCCGCTCGGCTAGCTGAGTTGCCGATTGGAAAAGAGCCAAAGGATGATGCCGAGCGCGATCAGGCCGACGAGACCGTTCGAGCCGAGATCCTTCACGAAGTTGACGATGTTGGCGGAAACCGATCCGAAGAACGGAATATTGCCGCCGACGAGAAGCGCCGCCACGATCGCCAGTGCCAGCAGCATCATGCCTACTTCGGTCAACGCACCGATCCACATCTTCAAAGCCTTCAAGCCGTTCATGAGCAATTTCTCCCCTTCTCATGATCACGCGTTGCGTACCGAAGGGTGCGCCGGTACGGCCGGGAAGCTAGCCGAATTAGACTAAAGTCACAAAAGACGGTGTGTGCAGCGCCAATAGCTGAGACGCGCCAACGGCATGCCGCAACGCGACAGAGATTTTGCGTACGCCTCGCGCGCGGCAAAAGCGAGAGAATCGCCCACGGTGATTCTCGAATGGTGCAACAAAAAAGCCGCCGGAAACCCGGCGGCTTTTTGTCGTCCCGCGCGGCGATGCGTCAGCGCGAATAGAACTCGACGACGAGATGCGGCTCCATCTGCACCGGGTAGGGCACGTCGCTCAGCCCGGGGATGCGCACATACTTGGCCGTCATCTTAGAGTGATCGACCTCGATATAATCGGGCACGTCGCGCTCGGCGAGCTGGGTGGCCTCGATCACCAGCGCGAGCTGCTTGGAGGCGTCCTTCACTTCGATGACGTCTCCGACCTTGACCTTGTAGCTCGGGATGTTCACCCGCCTGCCGTTCACCTTGACATGGCCGTGGTTTACGAACTGGCGCGCGGCGAAGATCGTGGGAACGAATTTCGCGCGATAGACGACGGCATCGAGGCGCCGCTCGAGAAGGCCGATCAGGTTGGCGCCGGAGTCACCCTTCATGCGGATGGCCTCCTGGTAGATGTGCCGGAATTGCTTCTCGGAAATGTCGCCGTAATAGCCCTTCAGCTTCTGCTTGGCGCGGAGCTGGACGCCATAATCGGAGAGCTTGCCCTTGCGGCGCTGGCCGTGCTGGCCGGGGCCGTATTCCCGCCGGTTCACGGGGCTCTTGGGGCGGCCCCAGATGTTCTGGCCCATGCGGCGGTCGATTTTGTACTTGGCATTGGTGCGCTTTGTCATCGCGTCCTCGGGTTCGGATTGTGATGGATGAGGAACCGCGCCCTCCTGCTGTCCCGGACGTCCGGTCCGGAACCGACAGGTCCTGGCCTTGAAGCGTCGGCCGGACCACGGGTGCGAAACGCCGAAAGGGCCTAAACCCTTAAGGCGCGCGGGTTTTAGGGGCATTCCCGCACTGTGTCAAATCGCCTCGCGGCGGCCTGGATGGTGCCAATCGGGCATGGAATGCGTTAATGAGGGCGCCGCAATCAGGCCGGGCCCCTCTGGCAGCCATTCGGCTGCGATGTCGGACTGATCGAACGACCGGGCCTCGTCATGATCCATCGCCGTTCCCCACCCCGTTCAGCCGGCAGGTCCCGCCTGATCCTGGCCGTGCTTGGCGCGGTCGTCGCGGGGTCCACGGCGCTCGCGGCCGCGCTGGCGCCTCCTCCTCTCGTCCTGCCGGTGGTCAGCGTCCTGTCGGTCGCCGTTGCCGCGCTGATCGCCGCCGTGGCCTGGGCGGCGGGGGTGCGTTGGCAAGGGGAGGAAATCACCGCCTGGGATGTCGTGGGGGCCTTCACGCTGGTCGGCTGCGCGGCGGCGATGTTGACGCAGAACGAGCCCGCGCTCGAGTATTTCATCGCGCCCAAGAGCAGATAGGTTGCGCACGTGCCCGAATTCCTGACCGCGCTGATGAGCGGGCCTGCGCTCGCCGCCTTCTTTCAGGTCATCATGATCGATCTCGTGCTCGCCGGCGACAATGCCGTGGTCATCGGGCTCGCCGCCGCCGGGCTGCCGGCGCAACAGCGCGCTCGCGCCATCGCCATCGGGATTCTGGCGGCGACCCTGCTGCGTATCCTGTTCGCGGGCTTCACCATCCAGCTCTTGCAGATCGTCGGCCTGCTGCTGGCGGGCGGCATCCTGCTTCTGTGGGTCTGCTGGAAGATGTGGCGCGAATTGCGCAACGGCGGCGCCGAAGAAGGACAGGACTTGGCGGGCCGGGCCAAGGGGCCACGCAAGACACTCGGTGAGGCGGCGCGCCAGATCGTGATCGCGGACGTGTCGATGTCGCTCGATAACGTGCTCGCGGTGGCGGGTGCCGCGCGCGATCACCCGGTGGCACTGATCTTCGGTCTCGGATTGTCGATCGTGCTGATGGGCGTCGGCGCCTCGCTGGTTGCGCGGCTTCTGCAGAAGCACCGCTGGGTCGGATATGCCGGCCTTCTGATCGTGCTCTACGTGGCCTTCGAGATGATTTATCGCGGCGCCGAGGAGATTTTCCCGAACGCCATCCCGGGCTGAGCGGCGAATGCCGCGAGCGCCCCGACCGGGAAAGGCGGATTGTTGCCCGAGGTGAAATGAAATCGCAGCGGCGCGGGGCTCTCGCCGTCGCCGCGGCCGATGAGATCGACCACGCGGCGCGCGATCGCGGGTGCCGGATCGACGAAGGATACCGGCCAGGGCGACAACGCGGTGAGCCGGTCGAGCAGCAGCGGGTAATGCGTGCAGGCAAGCACGACCGTGTCGGTTCGCGCGCCGCTCTTTTCGATGAAGCAGGGCATGAGTTCGAGACGGATGGCGTCATCGGCGGGAGGCTCTCCGCGAAACTGCGCCTCAGCGAGTGAGGCGAGCCGCTTCGAGCCGACGAGCGTCACCTCGCAGCCTTGCGAGAAATCGCGAATGAGCGCCCTCGTATATTCGCGCTGGACGGTGACCTCGGTGCCGAGCACCGATACGAGCTTCGATCGCGAGGCCGCGCAGGCCGGCTTGATCGCGGGGACGGTTCCGACAAAGGGCAGGGCGAAAGCCTTTCTCAGATCGCCGAGCGCGAGCGTCGAGGCGGTATTGCAGGCGATCACGACCAGATCCGGCTTGAACAGGTCGATCAGGCCGCCGACGATATCGACGACGCGGTGCGAGAGATTCTCCGGCGCCCAGGCTCCATAGGGGAAAGCCGCGTCGTCTGCCGCATAAACGAGGCTGGCGTCGGGGCGCGCTTTTGCCACCTCGCGCAGCACCGTCAGCCCGCCAAGACCGGAATCGAAAACGAGGATGGTGGGCGCCATGCCGGTATCCCGCGGGTCGTTGCCAGCCCGGATGTCCCGCCTAGAATGACCTTTCCCTTTCGGGACGAAGGGAATCGCGTGGGAGGCATATCATGAAAGCTCTGCTTGTTGCGGCTGTGGCGGCGGCCGCGCTCGTTGCCGCCGGCGGCCCTTCCCTGGCGAAGGGAAAGGCAAGGCCGATCGCGGGTTCCGCCTGCGAAACCGGCAAGTCATGTTCCGGCGATTGCCAGAATGGCTGGTGTTCCCGTTACGCCTGCGTTGGCGGGAAATGGGAAAAACGCCTGCCGGCCTGCGCCCAGCCGTTCTGCCGCGAGACCTGCAGATAGCCTGGCGCCAGCGGGATACCGCAAATTGCATCGAATTTGCTGCAAAACCCGCAATCCGGGCTGCGGGCGGGAGCCATCGCGCTTGCTTGCGGGCGGAAGGTGAAGGACAAGGTTCGAGGAACGGCGACGGAATGGAAGACCTTTGATGGCGTATGCGGGTCGAGTGCTTGTGGTTGAGGACGAAGTTCTGATCCGCATGCTGGCTGTCGATATGCTCTCGGAACTCGGTTATCGCTCCGACGAGGCGGGGACCGCGGCCGAGGCAATCGATCTTTTGCGCGCCGACGAGGCCGATTTTGCTTTTGTTTTCCTCGATATCGGGCTGCCCGACCGGTCGGGCGACGAGTTGATCAGGGATGTCCGCGCCTCGCAGCCGCAAAAGCCGCTGCTAGTGGCGAGCGGGGAGGACCGGCAGGAACTCAAACGACGGCTCGGCGCCTTCGCGCCGATCGCTTTTCTCGACAAGCCCTACGACCTCCAGCGGCTGCGCACCGCGCTCGCCGAACTCGGCCTTTGACCGGCGCGCCCTAAAGCGAGCCCGCGAGCGTGGCCACCATGATCACCGTGGCGGTGGTCAGGCTCCCAGCGACGGCAAAGGTCAGCACCGCGGTCCGTCTCGCGAGCTGCAAGCTGGATCTCCGGCGGACGAATTCCGCAGGATGCATCGAGTAGTCCAGGTTGGTCATGGGCTGCTCTCCGGTCCGGTCGAGGCCATGATGAATCCGGGACTCGCCGAGTCGGGCGAGTCTTTTTTTGCACAGGCTCAGGTTGACTCTTTTGCCGACTCGGGTGGCCTTGGCGCCGCTGCTTGCCGCACCGCCCAGGCGGGCTCTCAAGCCGTCGTCAGCAGCCCCGTAGCCGTCAGGGGAGACCGAAAAGCAATGATGGTCATGCAAGTCCGCAAAACCGCTGTGCTTTATCGAACCGACCTCCGGCTGTCCTACCCGGGCGCATTTCGCGCGGGTGGTAGCTCGGTATTGGCCAGCCGGGAAATACAAAGACACCTGTGATCAAGTCGCTCGAATCGCGAATCGTTCATTGGCGCCTGTCCTCATTTTGTTAATATTGTGGCAGGCGCGCGCAATTGCGCTGGGGCCGGGTTGAGGTCAGTCCGGCCGAGGTCCAGTCAGTTTACAGAGCGGGGTTGCGTTATGACAGATTTCGAAGGTCAGGGCGAAAAGAGTTGCGCTTATGTCGGCGAGGGCGTGACGTTCAAGGGTTCGATTGCGGCGCCGGAAAAGATCGTGGTGCACGGAACGGTGGAAGGCGATGTGGTCGCGCGCGACCTGCTCGTCGGCTCGAACGGCACCATCAAGGGCAACGTGAAGGTGGATCTGGCGGACATTCAGGGTAGGGTGCTGGAGAATGTCGAGGCCAAGGTTTGCCTGTCGTTGCGCAAATCGGGCCGGATTGAAGGCACCGCCAGCTACGGCGAAATCGAAATCGAAAAGGGCGGCGTGCTCTCCGGCGAAGTCCACGCCTTGAACGGCGCGGGCAAAAGCCACGATGCGGTCAACGTCGTGTCTCCTCCGATCTCCTTCGGCTCGGTCCGCAGCGTGGCCGAGAAGAAAGAGGCGGTGAGCCATCCGCGCTAGAGCCGCGCGCGGGCGTGGGGCCTCGCGGTCAGGTGAGTTGAAACGCGCGGGTGCCGCGGCGCCCGCGCTTTTATTTTTCACCGGGGTTCGGCGGCTCAGCGTCCCGTCCGACCGGCCGATCGCAGGAGCGCGATCATATAGAACGCACATATCGAGGCGACGATCAGCGCAAGCGCGAGCGTCGCATGCACGATGGTGCGGGCGAGGCTGAGAAGATTGCAATGCGTCGCGATCGTGGCGAGGCCGAGAAGGCCGGTGATCGCGAAAACCACCGGGGCGGCGAGGTCGGCCTCGCTCCAAAGATAGCGGACGAGAGCCTTGGCCCTGGAGATGAGCCGGGAAGGGGGGCCGTCCCGCGGCGCTTTCGCCGGGCCGCGCCAGGACAGCCGCTCGATCGCCTGCTCTATGGCGCGATCCGTCGTCCTTGTAGAGGGCCAGCGGTACAGCAGCGCGTGGACCAGCCAGATGACGATAAAGGTGAAAGATCCGGCAAAGAAAATGTCGGACGGGAAATGCGCGCCCGCCGCCATGCGCATCAGCGCCATGATGCCGCCGAAGGCGAGGGCGGCCGTATAGGCCGGCAGCCGCCACGCCGGGGGCGCGACGGCGGCGACGGCGAGCGTCCAGAAGGCGCCGGAGACGTCGCCGGATACGAAGGAGCAATTGCTCGGGCAGTCGCCGCGCGGATCCCACCACGCGACGAAATGCTCGATTCCGCCGAATTCGGTGACGTCGATCGGCCTGGGGCGCCCCCAATGCGACTTCAGGATGACGTTGGTGAGCAGGCCCGGCCCAAGGGCGAGTGTGGCGATCAGGAAAAGCGCCGCGCGCGCGGGGATGAGCATTCGCGCATGCGGTCGGACGGTTTTCCAGGCGAGAGCCGCGGCCGCAGGCGCGACCAGCAGGGCGCTTACCCAGATCGACGAATCCCGGAACAGCCAAAGCAGCGGACTTGCGCGCAGCCCGAAGGTGAGGTCGGACCGGAAACCGGATTTGACGAAGAAGCCGGCTATCGCAAGGTCGAGCTGGGGATAGAAAGCAAAGACGGCGCCGAATGCCGTCGACGCCGCCAGGACGAACACCAGGGCCGTGCGGTTCACTTGCGCCTCCCCGCGCAGAAGGACGGGCAGATCAGGTTAAAAAGGTCGTGCCGTCAAGCGTCCGCGCCGCCCGCGGCGGGACGGCGCGTCCTCCCCGGCCCCGGAACGGCGGGGCGCACCTCCCGATCGCGATCGGCGTCGCTTGGGGGGCGCGCTTGGGGGGCGCGCTTGGGGGTGGACCGGCCGCACCGAACCGCTTATATCGGCGCCGGCGCACCCGCTGGGGAATGGTGTAACGGTAGCACAACAGACTCTGACTCTGTTTGTCTAGGTTCGAATCCTAGTTCCCCAGCCAACGCCCGACTAGGGTTTGGCAAGGTCCGATTTCGTTCGTGTGACATAGGTGCCCATACCCTCCGAGCCAACGAACTCGCCGTCGCGCACCACGAATGCGCCCCGCACCATGGTCGAGACCGGCCAGCCTGTGACCGTCATGCCCTCATAAGGCGTATAGTCCGCCCCGCCATGCATGATCGCCTGCGTGATGGTCACAGTCTTTGATGGGTCCCAGATCGCGATATCGGCATCGCCGCCGACCGCGATCGTTCCTTTCCGGGGATAGAGCCCATATGTTTTGGCGTGGTTTGTGGCTGTGAAGGCCACAAAGTCATTGATGCTGATCCGACCTTTGTTGACGCCTTCCGAAAAAAGGAGTGGCAGGCGCGTTTCAATGCCCGGGATTCCATTAGGAATCCAGCGGAAGCTTGTCCGTCCTTTAGGCGTGAGCTTGCCCTCCGTGCTTTCGTAGCGGAACGGACAGTGGTCCGAGGAGAAAACCGAAAAGACCTTTTGCTGCAAGCCTTCCCAGCACGCTTGCTGGCTCGCTTGATCGCGCGGCGGGGGAGAACAGACATATTTTGCTCCCTCCATGTTCAGTCCTTCGAGGTCCTTTTCGGTGAGTACGAGGTATTGTGGACAGGTTTCGCCGTAAATCTTTAGCCCGCGGTGTTGCGCTCGACGGATTTCCTCCATCGCTTCCCGGTTTGAGACGTGCACGATCATGATCGGCACATCGATCAGTTCCGAAAGCGAAATCGCGCGATGTGTTGCTTCGCGTTCAACAGGAATCGGTCGTGAGGTGGCATGAAAGCGCGGTGCCGTTTTGCCGGCTTGCTCGAGGCGATCGGTCAGGAAGCGGATGGCGTCGTAGTTCTCCGCGTGAACCATGACGAGCGCGCCCGTTTCGCGCGCTACCGACATGACCTTGAGGAGTTCCATATCGGAAAGCGCAAGTCCGTCATAGGTCATGAAGACCTTGAAGGACGTGTATCCGTCTTCGACCAGTGCCGGCAGTTCCTGGCCCAGCAAATCGTCGGTGACGTCGGAAATGATAAGGTGAAAGGACACGTCAACGTAGCAATGCCCGTCTGCTTGGGCGTGATAAGCACGAACGACATCGCGCAAACGCTGCCCTTTCTGCTGAAGCGCGAACGGCAGCACGAGCGTATTGCCTCCAAACGCTGCTGAGCGTGTGGCGGACGCGAAATCATCCGCCATCACTATGCCAGGGCCGGATGGTTGAGAAATGTGGACATGGCTGTCGATGCCGCCAGGCAGGACCAGTTTTCCTCCCGCATCGACAACGGAAACCGCGTCTCCCAAATCGCTGCCAAGCGCCACGATTTTGGACTCCTTTATGCCGATGTCGCAGGCAAATGTGTCCGACGCGGTCGCCACCGTGCCGCCACGAATGATGACATCGAAGTTCATGGACTGACTTCCGCCTTGTGATTGCGTCCTTCGGTACATCCTATCAAGTAAGAGCGCGCGCGAACGACCCGCGACGCAATTTAGTTTTATAGCAGAAACCATAGATGCGCGTCATAGTCCCACGCTGTGTTTTCATAGTTCGTCGTCTTGGCACGCGCTATTGTCACGTTATGATTTTTCATCATCCTGTCGCTGCGGTGAGCTTATGGACTTGCTCGCGGGTCTGCGTGTCGTCAGTTTTAATCATTTTCTCGCAGGGCCAATTGCCGCGCAGGTGCTTGGAGACCTGGGTGCCGATGTCATAGCCGTCGAGCCCCTCGAGGGCGCTTTTCAACGCAATTGGGCGGTGGCCAATCATTTTGTCGATGGCCAAAGCGTCAATCTCCTCGCCACGGGGCGGAACAAGCGCAGCCTGGCCGTCGATCTGAAAAGTGAAGACGGCCGCTCGATCATTCGTCGACTTCTGAAGGATGCCGACATCCTGATGGAGAATTTCCGGCCGGGGACCATGAGCCGACTCGGACTCGGGTACGACCATCTGAAGGGGGAATATCCCCGTCTTATCTACGCGGCTGCGAGCGGATTTGGGTCGGACGGCCCCTCACGCGACCGCCCAGGACAGGATCTTCTGCTTCAAGCGTTGTCGGGCTTGGTGACGAGAACCGGCCGTGCGGACGGGCCTCCTACGCCGGTTGGATCGGTAATCGTCGATCACCACGCAGCGATGATCTATGTCACGAGCATTCTTGCCGCGGTGATCTCGCGAGCGCATACAGGGCGCGGTTGCCTGGTCGAAGTCAACCTGATGCAGGCGGCGCTTGATCTGCAAGCCGAGTCGCTCACTGCCTGGTTGAATGGCGCCCGCGCGGCCTCGCCGCGCGGGCCGGCAGGAATTGCCGCCTGGTTCAGCCCCGGGCCTTATGGCATCCATGCGACCGCCGATGGCTATCTCGCGATTTCAATGGCGACGCCCTTGGCGCTCTCAAGGGCTCTTGGTGTGGCTGAGCTTGCTCGATTTTCCGAACGAGACAGCTTTGCGAAGCGCGAAGAGATCACGAGGTTGGTGTCCGACCGGCTGAGGACGCGGCCGACCAACGATTGGTTGCCGGCCTTCGAACAGCACCAGATCTGGCACGCCGTCGTGCAAGATTACGACGACTTGCCCAATGACCCGCAGCTGCGCCATCTCGGCGCCTTTGTTACGATGTCGGGCGCAACGGGCGCGCCGATTACGATGATCGCGCATCCTGCGCGCTACAACGGGCGCTCGCCGTCGGTGCGCCTCGTGCCGCAACCGCTTGGGGCGCAGACCCGTGAAATCATGACTGAGATCGGCTACTCGCCGAAAGAAATCGACGATTTTGCGACTCGAAACATCATCAAGATGTTCAGGAAGGACGCGGCCTGATGCTCGACGCAACGCTAGCCGGCGAGACGCGGATGTTGGTCGAAACTGTCCGCAGGTTCGTGGAGACGGAAGTGCAACCTCTCGAAAGGGAGGTGGAGGAGTTGGGTCATATTCCCGATGAAAAGATGCGGACACTGCGCTCGCGCGCACAGGCTCTTGGGCTCTTCGCCATGAATATGCCGGCCGAGGTCGGCGGGGGCGGTCTCAGCACAAGCGAAATGTGCATGGTCGAAGAAGAGTTCGGAAAAACATCGGATGCCTTAATCCGTCGGACTTTCGGACAGGTTTATCCGATGCTGATGGCCTGCCGCGGCGAGCAGCGTGAGCGCTATCTAATTCCCACCGTAAAAGGCGACCGCATTTGCGCGATGGCCATCACCGAACCGGGCGCCGGCTCCGATGCTGCTTCTATTTCGACCAGCGCGCGGTTGGAGGGGAATGAATGGGTGCTCGACGGCACCAAGCATTTCATTAGCGACGGGGACATCGCCGACTACGTTATCGTCATGGCGCTGACCGACAAGGAAAAGCGTGCCCGCGGCGGAATTACATTGTTTCTCGTCGATAAAGGAACCCCGGGCTTCAGGGTTGCCCGCCGGCAGCCGATGATGGGGCACCGGGGCTACGGACATGCCGAACTCACCTTCGTCAATTGTCGAATTCCGGCGGGGAATGTGCTGGGAGAGGTGGGGGAAGGTTTCAAGCTGATCATGGAGAGCGTATCGGCGGTGCGGCTTGCCCACATTGGCGCGCGCTGCGTGGGCATGGCGCGACGGGTACTTGAGATGATGCGTAACCATGCCAATGAGCGCAGGCAATTCGGTAAGCCGATCGGCGAATTTCAGATGATCCAGCAGATGATTGCCGACAGCGCGACTGAGATATTCGCAACGAGGTCGATGGTGCTTGCCACCGCAGCTGAACTCGATCGTGGGATCGACTGCCGGGACAAGGTATCGATGGTGAAGCTTTTCGCGTCCGAAATGTTGGGCCGCGTCGCGGACCGAGGCATCCAGGTGTTCGGCGGCATGGGCTATTCTAGGGATCTGCCGCTCGAACGAATTGCGCGCGATGCGCGGGTCACACGGATCTACGATGGCACCTCCGAAATTCACCGTATGTTGATTGCGCGCAGCGTGTTGAAGAAAGGCCTTGAATTGTGACGGAGCAGACTGTGGTCGCGCGGCAGACGGCGCAAGTCGGATCGCGGGTGACGTTTCGCAAAACGATGACCGTCGCCGAGCAGGCAATGTTCACGGGGATCAGCGGCAATCTCGCACCTCTATACGTGGACGCAACAAAGGCGCGCGCCTCGGGCGCGCCAGGCATGATCGCCTTCGAGCTCGCGGTCGCTGGACTTGCGACAACGTGTCTATGGCGCCTGGGTGGCGCTGATTATCGGCTGAATGCGCTCAATCTGGAATTTGTTGCTCCTGTGCCCGTGGGCGGCAGCGTGGAGGCGTCGGCCGAAATCATCGCGGTCGAAGGGGATCGTCTGCGATGCAGAATTTGCTGTACCCTTGATCTTAGTGGCACGGTAATCGAGGGCGAGGCCATCTTGGCTCCCTACAGCCGCAAGGGTTAGCGGATGTACGAGATCAAGCCCTTCGACACCCTAAAGGTTGGCGACCGCGTCACCGTGTCGAAAACCATTACCGAGGCAGATGGGGCGCTTTACATTGCGGCGACAGGCGATTTCGGTCCCGTGCATATTGATGACGGCTATGCCGGCACGACACGCTTCGGCCGCCGGCTTGCGCCGGGAATCATGGTGGCCGGCCTGTGCACGAGCGTGCTGACGAGTGAACTGGTGGGTACACTTGGCGTGTCCATCGAGGACCGTTTCTGGTTTACCGGGCCCGTGTTCTACGGCGATACAATCACGATTGATGTCTGGATTGCTGATCGGCTGCCTGAAAGCCGGACCATCATATGGGAAGCATCTGCGCGTAACGAGGAGGGGCGGGAGGTCCTTAAGGCCAGTGCGACCCTTAAGTTTCCGAGGCAGAAAAGCTGACAAGGACAGATCATGCCCGTTGCTGCCGATTATCGTAAGCTTGCTGACCGCCTTCGCACCGTGGTCGTCGCAACCGTGCTGCCCTTTGCCAAGGATGGCACCATTGACTGGCAAAGCTACGATCGTGTTCTCGATTATTGCGCCAGGCCGGCTGGTATCGGCGCGGTCTTCGTCAATGGTCATGCAGGCGAAGGCGCGTCTCTTACGCCTGCCGAGCGCCTAGAAGTCATCGCGCGAACGCGCGCGCGTATCGGCGAAAAGCCGCTTATGTCCGGTATCATCGCCTATGCACTTTCCGAGGCAATAGAGCAGGCCAGACAGGCCGAAAAGGCCGGGGCCGATTGTGTCGTCCTTTTTCCGCTGCCGGGATTGGGCGGCGGGGCGACTGCCGATGCCCGCGCGCCCCTGGCCTATGTGCGCGCGGTCAGCGACGCGATCTCGATTCCAGTTTCCATTTTCCAATACCCTCTGGCGTCGGGACTTGGATTTGCAACAGATACCCTGGTCGAGATGGCGCGTATGCCTCAGGTGATCGCGATCAAGGAAGGAAGCGACACCATGACCGCCTACGAGGATAACTGGCGCAAGGTCAAGGCAGTTCGTCCTGATCTCGTCTTGCTACCCTCCAATTTCAATTGGTTCCTGCCGCAATTGGCCGTCGGCGGGGACGGCATTTTGTCTGGTCTTGCCAGCCTGACGCCGCATTGGTTGATCGACCTGTGGCAGGCTTCGCAGGAAGGCAATCTTGCGGCAATGCGCGCCGCGAATGACCGGCTCTATCCGATCGTGCGCGCGATCTACGGTGCCGTTCCTCTGACCGACATGCATACGCGGATCAAGGTGGGACTGAAGAAGCTCGGTATCATCGCTGATGCAACGCCGAGACCGCCGCTGATGCCCATTCTGCCGAGTATCGTGGACCAGATAGAGCGCGTCATCGAAACGTCTGGTCTTGCGGCGCAGGTCTCGGTGGCAGCCTGATCGGAAACGACAGATCGGGATTAAAAGCTCATCATGGCAGATGTAGGTCAGTTCCACGGAATTTACGCCTCGACGATTTGCCCGATGCGGGCAGATGGTTCGATTGACGATGAGATGCTTGCACACCACTTGCGGGCGGTACTTGGCGGAACCGGGTTGCGTGGTCTGCTGCTGAACGGTCACGCAGGCGAGAACGCGATGTTGAGCCGCGCCGAGCAAAGGCGCGTGATCGAAATTGGACGTACAATTGGAAGAGATCACTTGATTGTCGCCGGCATCAATGCGGAAAGCAGCGATGCCGCACAGATGTTGGCGCGCGATGCAGCCGAGGCGGGCGCCGACGCGATCATGGTGTTTGCTCCGTTCTCCTGGTCGCTTGGCGTCGATCCGCGTGTTGTGCTCGCTCATCATGAGATGATCGAAAGTGCGACGTCGCTGCCGATTTTTTTGTTTCAGGGGTCTGTTTTCGCGGGTAAGACAGCCTTTTCCGAAGAGACGTTGCGGCTGTTACTGCGCCTACGCAACGTGGTTGGCATCAAGGAAGGAAGCTGGGAGACGTCGGCCTACGAGGCTGTGCGACGTCTGTCGAAATCGTTGCGGCCTGATGTGGCCGTCATGGCGTCGGGTGACGAGCACCTTTTGACTTGTTTTGTGCTCGGAAGCGAAGGCAGTCTGGTAAGTCTCGCGGCTCTCGTTCCGGAGCTTATTGTGTCCCTCGATCGGACGGTGAGAAGCGGGGACCTTGCGGGGGCGCGCGCCCTGCATGAGCGCATTTATCCGCTCGCCAAGGCCATCTATGGCACGGCTCCCGGCAGTCTCGCGACGGCGCGGTTGAAGGCATGTCTGCGGCTCCTCGGGCGCATCGAACGCGCTACCTGCCGCGCGCCGGTCGGAGAACTGCCAAAGCAGGAATACGATCGGCTGGAAGCGGTGCTGGCGGAATGCGGTTTGCAAAGCCCGGGGCGGATGGGCGAGTCCGCGCTCGCGCGAAAGTCCGCGTGATGTCAAGGGAGCCGTTTCTTCACATCGTGCGAGTCGACATCGAGGCGGCGCACGAAGACGCATTCAATCGCTGGTACGATGACGTTCATATTCCTGACCTTCTGAGCTGCCCGGGCTGGCTGTCGGCGCGACGATTTGTTGCTCTCGATGGGGGTCCGAAATATGTGGCGGTTTACGAGATCGCAGGACTGTGGGTCTACGAAACCCCCGAATTTCAGCGCGTCAAGGGGTTCAGGGAATTCGAGCCCTATGTGCGCAATTTTATGCGGCTTCAACTGAGCCCTATTTCGCCATCGCCGGTCTCTGGACGGGGCTGATCGTTCCGATACGATAGAGACTGTTGCCGCGGGTGCCCCGTCTGCCAGTTGAGGCCGATTGCGCCGCCGGCGGCGGAGTTTTGACTCAACGCGCATGAATCTTCGACAATTGGAAGTTCTCCGATCGGTCCTTCGATGCCGTACGACCATCGGGGCGGCGCGTGAACTCGGCATGTCGCAACCTGCGGTCAGCCATGCAATCCAGCGCGCGGAGGCGCAGCTGGGCTTTCGTCTCTTCGATCGGGTCAACAATCGGCTGGTGCCGACGGAGGAGGCAAGAATCCTGTTCGCCGAATCCGAGCCATTGTTTGCCATGCACCAGGCAATCAAGCAGAAGGCGGCCGATCTGCGGGACGGTCGCGCTGGCCGAATTCGTCTCGTCGCCACGTCCGAGCTTTCTGAATCGCTTTTGCCGAGCATTCTAAGCCGATTTTCTGCACAGCATCCTGAAGTTAAAGTCGCACTCGACACTGCGCGCCTCGACAGTGCGCTCGAAGCGATCGAGAGCAACGTCGCCGATGTGGGACTTGCAATAGAGCCGCACCCTCGGCCGGCGCTGATCTACCAGCCACTGGTGAAAATCGGCATGGTTTGCGCTTTTCCGACCGGAAGCGCGCTGAGAAAGTGCGGGGTTGTCACGCCGAGGGAATTGGCGACGGAGCGCCTCATCTACGCGCGCACGACAAGCCGCATGAGCGCGCTCGTTGAGCAGGCCTTCCATGAAACAAAAACGCGTTTTTCGCCGGCAATCGAGGTGCGATTCCTCAACGTGGCTGCTTCATTGGTGGAAGCGGGTCTCGGGGTCGCAATTGTCGACGAACTGACGATTTCGTCCGGGCACTATTCGAAGCTGATTGTCAGGCCGTTCAAACCGCACATCGCGCTCTCGGTGAGTGCCATCTATGCCGAGGACAAGACGCCATCGCGTTTAGCGCGCGTTTTTCTGGACCATGCCAAGGCAGAAATCCAAGCGGCTGAACGACGGGCAAAGGTCAGAACCACAGAGGGTGCGTTGCCGGTGCGTTCCTGACGGAGCGTCGTCTTCGCATTCGTGTGACGACATATTGATCGGCGTCATAGTTGCGGTTCATGTTTTCATAGATGGGTCGCCTTCGGGGTCGCCTGGAACATGGTATGATTTTCGCATCGCCGGGCCTGGACGGCAATTTGCTTGGAGAAAATCATGCATTTGTCCCTGCTACGCGTTTCGTTGACGCTGGCGGTCGCCGCGCTGGCAACGCCATCAATCGCGCAAACCTGCACGTCCCCCATCCCGACGTCGGATCTCACCGTTCCGGGCAAGCTGCAACTGTCAATCAATCCGACCTTGCCGCCTTTGCAATCGGTCGACAGCAAGGGCGAGCTCCAGGGCGTCAATGTTGAGCTCGGCAAGGAGATCGCAAAGCGGCTTTGCCTGCAAATGGATTTCCAGCGCATGGATTTCCCGGCGATGATCCCGGGCCTGCAGGCTTCGCGCTTCGATGGCATCGATACCGGCATGTTCTGGACCGAGGAACGATCCAAGATCATGTTCACGGTTCCATACGCGCTCTCGGCGATAGGCGTGCTGGTCGCCAACGATTCGAAGTTTAAGCCGGCCGAACCCAAGGACCTTTTGGGTCACGTCGTTGCGGTGGACGCCGATTCATATCAGGAACGCTGGCTGCGCAACTTCTCTAAGGCTGAATCCGAAAAAGGTGCAAAGCCCATGGAAATTCGGGCCTTCATCACCCCGACCGAAGTTGTGGCGGCTTTGCGGGCCGGTCAGGCAGACGCGGCCGCACTACCGGCCTATACGACCAACGAGATTGCCAAACGCGGTCAAGCGATCGTTGCCATCAAGGCGATGGGCGCGACCCCGATCACCATGGCATTCCGAAAGAAATCGGTCGCCGAGGCCGTCGCCAAAGCATTAAATGAAATGAAGAAGGATGGCACCTACGCCAAGCTTCTCGATGAATTCGGCGTGCCGCACCTTTCCGAGGCGGAGTTCGCCATACGGGGACCCGGACCGAGCTCTTGATCGGAGTAGCCGCTGCGACGGAAGAGGGGAAGGATTCGCCGCCGGAGATTATTCTTCGGCGGCGCTTTCGTTTTGTGAAGATGGAAGGGCAGGAGCCTGTAGCCACGACGGGGCGAAAGGCTCAGTATAGGCGAACCGCTGTCACAACAAGGGTCAAACGCGAGGCGGGGAGAGGTGGATGAAGGGGTTCGATTTTGCCGGGTTTCTGGGCTACTTCGGCAATGGATTTCTTTGGCAGGGCGTGATCGTAACCTTATGGCTAACCGCGATTCCAATGGCGGCCGGCCTCATTCTCGGCACTTTCATCGCCCTGATGCGCATGTCGAAAAATCCCTTTTTGCAAGGATTCGGCCGCTTTTATGCATGGATTTTTCGCGGCACGCCATTATTGATTCAGCTGGTCATTGTTTATGCGGGCTTGCCGCAACTCGGAATTCGTCTCGGGGTCGTACCGTCCGCGCTCGTCGCGCTGACGCTCAATGAAACGGCCTATCTTTCGGAAATCATCCGCAGCGGATTTCTTGGAGTGCCGGCCGGGCAAAAAGAAGCGGCGCAGTCGCTTGGCAGTCCGACCTGGTTGATCATTTGGAAAATTCTTCTGCCGCAGGCGTTTCGTTTGATGATTCCGCCGCTCGGCAATTCCGTTAACGGTCTGCTGAAGGCGACTTCGATCACCTCCGTGATCTCGATGGAAGAGCTCATGCGGCGTAGTCAGATGTTGATGCAGGAAAAGTTCGACGTGCTCGAAGTCTTCTGTTGTGCTGCAGTCCTGTATTTGATGATGACAACAATATGGGGCTTGATTCAGCGCCAGTTGGAAATCCGCTTCCATACTGAATCTGTGCCGGTGACGGAATAGCAATGCCAGGAAACATGCCCATCATCGAGTTCGACAAGGTCAACAAATGGTACGGGAAATATCACGCGCTTCGCGACGTCGATCTCTCTGTAGATAGGGGAGAGCGTGTGGTCATCTGTGGCCCGTCGGGATCGGGTAAATCCACGATGATCCGCTGTATCAACGGACTCGAGGAGCATGAAAGCGGGCGCATCATTGTCAATGACATTGAGCTTTCCAAGAATAAGCGGCAATTGCATCGCATCCGGCAAGAGGTCGGAATGGTTTTCCAGCAGTTTAACCTCTTTCCGCATATGACTGTGCTTGAGAATTGTACGTTTGCGCCGATCTGGGTCAGGAAAATGCATCAGGGGGAGGCGGAAGAAATCGCGATGCATTACCTGAAGCGCGTCAGAATTCCCGATCAGGCGCGAAAGTACCCGACACAGCTCTCAGGCGGACAGCAGCAACGAGTAGCAATCGCACGCTCGCTATGCATGAGTCCGAAAGTGATGCTATTTGACGAACCGACCTCGGCTCTTGATCCGGAAATGATTAAGGAAGTCTTGGATGTGATCGTCGATCTTGCGACGGAAGGCATGACTATGCTTTGCGTCACGCACGAAATGGGGTTTGCACGGCGCGTGGCCGACCGTGTGATATTCATGGATGGCGGGCGAATAGTCGAGATGAGCACGCCGGCGGAGTTTTTTGAAAATCCGAAGAATGAGCGAACTCGAGCTTTTCTGAAGCAGATTCTCAATTGACGGACAGGCGGCAGCGCCGAACATGAGCGGCAGACGATGTGAGCGTCCTCCACCCGATAGGCCGCCCGGGCAGCCTTTTCGGAGGATCCGGCCGACCTGGCGCCGGATAGCGCATGAATCTTACGCGGCTGTCATGGTGTCTGTTTGTCCCCTCTCGGTCGACGAGGGTTGGGCGACGGCAAGGGGATGACCGAGCATCACGATTACTGGGCCCGCGATCGCCGCGCGGGCGAGCGCGTCGGCGAGCGTCGCGGCGGTCGCATGGATTGTCCGCTCGCGGGGCC
>DASZTD010000015.1:0-4161 GCA_035548355.1 Pseudorhodoplanes sp. | reverse complement strand
CCGAACTGAAGGGCACGTTCCCACGTGTTACTCTCCCGTCTGCCGCTGACGTATTGCTACGCCCGCTCGACTTGCATGTGTTAGGCCTGCCGCCAGCGTTCGCTCTGAGCCAGGATCAAACTCTCAAGTTGGATGAGATTTGATCTCGGCCGATCACACGTTTCGCTGGTGTCGCTTGCGCGACGCCATCTTTGACGAGGTCCATCCACCCGGCCGGTTGCCCGTCCGGTTGCGATGTACCTTGAAACGTAGACCGCCGAATGTCTCTTCCGGCCGCCCCTTCTTTCAGAGAGAGCAAGCTCTCCCGATCGAGGAAGCGGCCCGCAAGGACTCCGCCGTCCACGTTTCTCTTTCTTCTGATGCACTTTTCAAACAGCCCGGGACCCGGGAAGGCCCCACCCCCGTTGGACCGGAGGCATGCAAACAAGGTCGAAGCACCGTGCCCCCGACAACTGATCGGAAGCCTGTTCACTGTGGAAGTGAGATGCTTCAAGAGGCGAGCCATCGCGCCCGGAAGGCGAGCGGCAGCGCCGTATGGCCGCTATATAGGGGGCGGCCGCATTTACTGTCAACACAGAACCGTCATGAAAGCGGAAAAAACCGCATTCCATGCCCGCCGCCCGCGGTCTTTATATAAGTCTGCTGCGGCGCGGTGAAAGATGGGGGCCGCGGACGGGGGCGCCGCACTCAAGCCATATTCCTCCGCCGTTCTGGCGCAGACGGGGAAAGCCCGGCTGCCTCCGGCATCGGGCTGCTCGCAATCTGCCGCGCTGTTTTACGCGGAAAGCGGCCATGCTAGGCCTCTCTCCCGGAGCCGGTCGCGACAGGATGTAACGCGAAGTTCGGTTTCAGCCGCCGTCCGGCGGCGCCTTCATCGAGCCTAATGCCCGCGGGGACAGGGGACGGCGAGCTTTGGACGGCAGGCGGGGACATCATCGGATCGAGTCCGAACCGATCGATCTTGGCAACGAGCCGCCGCTGTCCGTCGACGGCGGCGAGGACGGTGCGATCGACCGCCGGCGTGTCTCGGTGCAGTGGCTGTCCGGAACGATCCTGACCGGCCTTTGCGGGGCGGCCCTGATGGGCGGGGCGGTCTTCACCTCCCTCGACGGCGAGGCGCATTTCGCCTCCCTTCCCGAACGCATGGAGGGCGCTTTGCGCGGCGCGCTCGGCGGCATCGGCGAACGGCTGATGCGCAAGGCCGACAGGCTCCCTCCCCCCGGCGAAGCCAACGCCGCCCGCCAGATCATCCGCGTGTCGATGACGAGCCGCTCCGGTAACCGCGAGATCGTGCGCGTGCGCCCGTTCGTGCGCGTGTCGGCCAATCTGTCGCTCTCGCTGTCCGAATTGTCGGCGAAGATTCCGCCATTCAATCCGCAGAAGCTTCTCGCCGAAGGATCGGGCGAAGCCGACCAGACCGCCGCCTCCAATCCCGGGGCGAGCGCGGAGCCAGACGCGGAAGTCTCGTTCGTGATGCGCGATCTCGCGCCGCTAATCTCGCGGGTGAAGATCGCGAGCACGATGCCGGTGGACGACGTGATCACGCGCGTGCGCGAAATCGGCGCGGCGCAGATCGGCGGCGGCCCGAAGGTCTCCTATGCGCCTGGGCTCCAGCCGGGCGGCGTGATGGCCTATGCGCCGGAAACGGGCGCGGACCTTTACCGTGGCTTCGACGCGCGCATCGTGCCGGAAAACTTCACGCTCCTGCCCAAGAGCTCCAGCCAGGCCACCGGCGGCAATTCCTGGAACGAGCGCTCGATCACGGCAAGGAAGAACGACAGCGTCTCGGCGATCCTGCGAGAGCTCGGTGCCACGCCGGAGGAGATCAAGGAAATTCAGTCAACGCTCGGCGCGCGCGGCCGCGACGGCGCGCTGAAGGAAGGCACCCGGCTGCGGGTGCTGCTGTCGCCGGTGCCGGGATCGAGCCGCCAGCAGCCGGTTCGCGTGATCATCGCCAACGACAGCGCGGTGGAGGCCGTGGTCGCGCTATCCGACGCGGGCAAATACGTATCGGTCGACGTCTCCGCCATCAACAATACCGAGGTCGCCGACAGCGGCGAGGATGAGGACGACGGCACCGGCGTGCGGCTCTACCAGAGCATCTACGAGACGGCGCTGCGCAACCAGATACCGCGCTCGGTGATCGACGACATGGTGCGCATCTACTCCTACGACATCGACTTCCAGCGCAAGGTGGCGCCGGGCGACTCGTTCGACGTGCTGTATGCGGGCGAGGAGGAAAACGCCGGCGGCGACAAGAACAGCGAAGTGCTTTTTGCCGCGCTGACCGTCGGCGGCGAGACCAAGAAATTCTACCGCTTCCAGACCCCCGACGACGGTGTCGTCGACTACTACGACGAGACCGGCAAGAGCGCGAAGAAATTCCTCGTGCGCAAGCCGGTCGCCGACGGAATCATGCGCTCGGCCTTCGGGGTGCGCCGGCACCCGCTCCTCGGCTACACCAAGATGCATACGGGCGTGGACTGGGCGGCGCCGGCGGGCACACCGATCTTCGCTTCCGGAAACGGCGTCGTCGAAAAGGTCGGCTGGGAAGGCGGCTACGGCAAATACGTGCGCGTGCGCCATGCCAACGGTTACGAGACGGCCTACGGCCACATGACCGCCTTCGCCCGCGGCATCGATGTCGGCACGCATGTGCGCCAGGGCCAGGTGATCGGTTTCGTCGGATCGACCGGGCTGTCGACCGGCGCGCATGTCCACTACGAAATCCTCGTCAACGGGCGCTTCGTCGATCCGATGCGCATCAAGCTGCCCCGCGGCCGTTCGCTCGAAGGCGCGGTCCTTGCCAATTTCGAGCAGGAGCGCGACCGCCTCGACGGCATGATGGCGGCGAAGCCAGCGCGCGTCGCCCAATCCGCCCGTTGACGCATGAGCCTGATCGCCCCCGGCGAGGAGCATTTCGAGATCCGGACCAGCCGGTTCTGGGCGCTGTGCTATTTCAAGCCGACGCGCTTTCTCTTTCCGCAGCGCGTCGCCGCCGACAAGCACGGCATCTCCTCGAGCAGCACCTCCTTCTGGCTGACGCCGTGGTCGCGCACGGAGGAGCACGTGCCGATGAGCCATGTCGCCGAGATCGAGCACGATCGCGGCCTGATCTGGGATGAATTGCGCGTGGAAAGCTCGGGCGGGATCGATCCGATGATCGTGCCTGGCCTGCCGAAGGGCCCCGCCAGCGCCTTCGTCGCCCATGTGCGGCAATTGATGAACAAGTGACGCGCTTTCAGTCGCGCGCGCGATTCGGCGACCCTGCCGGTCGCGGCGACAGACGCCGGATCGCGCGGCCCTTGCGCTTTATGGCCGGGACAGCCCGGCCATAACCGATCTGTTTCGGCGTGAGCCTACGCCGCTTCCCTGATCGCCTCGCCGTTAAAGGTCAGGCCGCTCTTGCCGGCCGACACCTTCACGTGATCGCCGTCCTTCACCTTGCCCGACAGGATCAGTTCGGCGAGCGGATCCTGCAGCGACTTCTGGATCACGCGCTTGAGCGGACGCGCGCCGTAAGCGGGATCGTATCCCTTGTCGGCGAGCCAATCGCGGGCCTTGGCGTCGAGCGCGACCGCGATCTTGCGGTCGTCGAGCAGCTTCTGCAGGCGCTTGAGCTGGATATCGACGATGCGCCCCATCTCGCCACGCTGCAGCCGGTGGAACAGGATGATTTCATCGACTCGGTTGAGGAATTCGGGGCGGAAGGCCGCGCGCACCACCGCCATCACCTGCTCCTTGACCGCGTCGGTATCCTCGCCTTCCTTCTGGTTGACGAGAAATTCGGCGCCGAGATTGGACGTCATGATGATGAGGGTGTTGCGGAAATCGACCGTCCGGCCCTGCCCGTCGGTCAGCCGTCCATCGTCGAGCACCTGCAGCAGGACGTTGAACACGTCCGGATGCGCCTTCTCGATCTCGTCGAACAGCACCACCTGATACGGCCGGCGCCGCACTGCCTCGGTCAGCGCGCCGCCCTCCTCGTAGCCGACATAGCCCGGCGGCGCGCCGATCAGGCGGGCCACCGCGTGCTTTTCCATGTACTCGGACATGTCGATGCGCACGAGCGCGGTCTCGTCGTCGAACAGATATTCGGCGAGCGCCTTGGTCAGCTCGGTCTTGCCGACGCCGGTCGGGCCTAAGAACATGAACGAGCCG
>DASZTD010000014.1:0-10914 GCA_035548355.1 Pseudorhodoplanes sp. | reverse complement strand
CCGCCGCCATCGCCCCGATCGCTCCGGCGGGGCTTGCCGCCGGCACCGTCCCGCTGCGGGTCGCGGCGGCGGACCGGATGTTCAGCAATCCCTACCGCCACCGCGCCGCGGCGGTTCCGGAAGTGTCGATCCGAACCCCGGTGCAGCGCGCAGCGGCTGTCGCCGCGCCCGCCGCCCCGGTCATGCCCGCCGCGCCGACGGCGGTCCCGCCCGAGCAGGCGGTGGCGCCCGCGGGCGAGGCCGCTCCGTCGGCCGAGCCGCTCGGGCTTTTCCAGGACATGAGGCCGAATGTGCGGGCGCTTTTCACGCGCGGCTGAGGCCGCCGGGCGTTAAGATTTCGGCAACAATCGCAAAGATTTATGGTGAACCCTTTGTTAAGGGCGGAGCGGTAGCTTGATGCGCAAGCCGGCGGGCCGGTGCTTTGCGTGGTTCTGAGCATGATCGTTCGTCAGTTTCTTCAATGGTTGCGTACCGCGTCCGCCGGCGAGCGCGCCGAGGCCACCGCGGCGCTCGCGCGCGCCTACCTTTATTCCGACATGAGCCCGGACGACCGCGCCGCCGCCGAGGGGGCGATGACGATGCTGCTCGACGATCCGTCGCCGCTCGTGCGCGTCGCGCTCGCCGAGACGCTGGCCGGCAGCCGCGAGGCGCCGCCGTCCGTGGTGTATGCGCTGGCCGCCGATCAGCCGAACGTGGCGGGCCCGGTGCTCGAGCGCTCTCCATTGCTGCTCGATGCCGATCTCGTCGATGCGGTGGCCACCGGCGGCCCGGCCGTCCAGGCGTCGATCGCGCGGCGGGAGGGATTGCCCGCCTCCGTCGCCGCCGCGATCGGCGAAGTCGGCAGCGCCGAATCCTGCCTGCTGCTGTTGGAAAATCCGCAAGCCGAGATCGCGATCTTCTCCGTCAATCGCATCGTCGAGCGGTTCGGCCATCTCGCCGAGATTCGCGAGGTGCTGCTCGCCCGCGACGATCTGCCGGCGCCGACGCGGCAGGCGCTGGTCGCCAAGCTGTCGGAGACGCTCGCCGATTTCGTGGTGGCACGCGACTGGCTCGCTGCCGACCGCGCCCGGCGCATGGCGCGCGAAGCCTGCGAGAAGGCCACCATCATCCTCGCCGCCGAGACGCCGAACGCGCAGGTGCGGCCGCTGATCCGCCACCTGCGCGAGACCGGACAGCTCACCGCCGGCCTGCTGCTGCGCGCGCTCCTGTCCGGCAATGTCGAAATGTTCGAGGAGGCGCTGGCCGATCTCTCCGACATGCCGCTCGCGCGCGTGAGCGGGCTCGTGCATGACCGCGGCAGCAGCGGCTTTCGCGCCGTCTATCACAAGGCGGGACTGCCGCCCTCGGCCTATCCCGCCTTCCGCGAGGCGATCGCGACGATGCACGAGGACGGATTCCTCGGCGATCCGGCCGGCGTCTCGCGCCTCAAGCGGCGCATGATCGAGCGCGTGCTGACCCGCTGCCAGGATCACGAGCTGGGCGACATCGAGCCGCTGCTGATGCTGCTGCGCCGCTTCGCCACCGAGGCTGCGCGCGAGGAGGCAAGGCTGTTCTGCGAGGATCTCGTCGATGGCGCCGTGATCGAGGAGCGGCCGCTGCGCGCGGCCTGAGGCCACGGCGGGTGGGGTTAGAAATTCTCCGGCGCGATCGGCGGCGACAGGATGCCGGCGATATAGTCGGGCCGGTGCCTGTTCTCGACCGCGAGATATTCGTCGCTGACCGTCCGCAGCTTGTTGGTCAGCATCGCCGCGAGCTGGGCGAGGTCGGGCCGCGCGTGTTCGCGCACGATCGCGCGGATGGCATCGACATGCCGGTCGATCAGCTCGAGCGGGATGCGCTCGGGCTCGGGCGAATGCTCAAGCACGCGGCACAGGCATTCGGCCACCGGCGCGACCAACGGAAATCCGTAGGTGTCGGCCTGGCCCTTGATGTCGTGGGCGGCGTGAAAGAGATCGTCGTGAACCTGCCGGATCAGGCCATGCTCGTGCGCGGCGCGGCGCGCGGCATCGAGCCGGGCGCATTCGTCGTCCATCCAGCGGGAAAATTCGGACGACAACTGGGCGAGCGCGGCTTCCGCCCGCGCCACCGGGTCGTCTTCGGGGAGGCTGACCTTCGACACCGCCTTCACGAGCTTGTTCTGCGGCGTGATGACCGCGTGGTCGTCGTACTCGGTGACGGTCGGCTGTTCTGATTTCGGCTGAGACATGGCTCTCTCAGGTGCTCACCTTGGCCTTGTCGAGCAGCGACTGGTGGCGGATCACGTCCGCCTTGCCGCCCTTGCGCCGCTCGGGGCCGACATAATTCGGGTTGACGTTGCGCCGCCGGTCGGGACCGAAATAGGTCTTGGTCTTGATGAAGGGGCGCGGGTTGATCACGACATTCAGGATGCGTTGATACAGCGCCTTGGCCGAAAGCGGCTTGGCGAGAAACTCGGTGACGCCGGCGTCGCGCGCCGCCATCACGCGCTTCTTCTCCGAATGGCCGGTCAGCATGATGATCGGTACGAAGGGATTGGCGTTGGCGCCGGGCTGGCGGATCATCTGCGCCAGTTCGAGACCGTCGAAAATGGGCATGGCCCAGTCGGTGATGACGATATCCGGCAAATGATGGGTGAACGCCTCGAGCCCGGTGGCGCCGTCCTCGGCCTCATAAACCTCGCGGGCGCCGAATCCGTGCAGCAGCGTGCGCACGATGCGACGCATATGCGCATTGTCATCGATCACCACAAAGCGCAGACGGTTGAAGTCGATGCGAAGCATAGCGATCCCGCGCCGAGCCCGGTTCCCGGCGCGAACGATAGGTGTGGCGCGTTAAGGAAAGGTTTAGGATAATGAATGTCGTGATCGACCGCCTCCCGGCCTAGGCCGCCCGCCCGCCACGCCAAATTCCGGACAATCAGGCCCGTGCCCCCAAGCGAAAAGACATTCGCCCTTGCCCTGGACGCGTTCCGCGCCGGCCGCTTCCAGGAGAGCGAACGGCTGCTGCAGACCTTCCTGAAGCGCGAGCCCTCCCATCTCGGCGCGATCAACGTGCTGGCGATGGTGCTGATCCAGCGCGGGCGCTATCGCGAGGCCGAGCCGCTGCTGCAGCGCGCGGTGCGCGCCGGTCCGGCATCGGACGCCACTCTTTACAATTACGGCGTGGCGCTGCGCTTCCTGCGCCGGCCGGCGGAGGCGGTCGAGCGGTTCAGCGCGGCGCTGGCGCTGAATGGCACGGTGCCCGACACCTGGAACGAGCGGGGGATGGCGCTCAACGACCTGCGCCGGCACGAGGAGGCGCTCAGGGATTTCGAGCGCGCGATCGCGCTGCGCAAGGATTACCGCGAGGCCCATCTGAACAGGGGCAAGACGCTGGTGGCTCTGTCGCGTCACGAGGAGGCGGTGGCCGCCTTCGACCAGGCGGTGGCGCTCTTTCCCGATTTCGCCGAGGCCTGGGTCGGGCGCGGCAGCGCCCATGTCCGGCTGCGCAACGACGGGGAGGCGATGGCGTCCTTCGACCGCGCGCTCCAGATCCGGCCGGACATGGCCGAGGCCTGGCTCGGGCGCGGCAGCGTGCTGGGCGGCCTGCGCCGGCGCGAGGAGGCGATCGAAGCCTACGACAGGGCACTGGCGCTGAAACCCGATCTCGTCGAGGCATGGGCGGGGCGCGGCGACCAGCTCGCCGAGCTTGGCCGGCTCGACGAGGCCATCGCCGATTACGACAGGGCGATCGCGATCAACCCGGATTACGCACGCGCCTATGTCGAAAAGAGTCTCTGCCTGCTCGTGCTCGGCCGCTTCGCGGAAGGCTGGCCGTTCTACGAGTGGCGCCGACGGATGAAGATCAAGCCGGAGGACCTGCAGGGCGTTTCCGAAGCGGTCGGGCGGGACGACCTCGCCGGCAGGAAGGTCGCCGTGCTTTCCGAGCAGGGCGTTGGCGACGAGATCATGTTCGCGAGCATCCTGCCCGACCTGATCGGCGACGCCGCCGCCATCACCTACCAGGTCGATCCGAGGCTCGTGACGCTGTTTCGGAGGGCGTTTCCGGGCGTGACCTTCGTCTCGCGCGCGGCGCCGGGCGAATTGCGCAAGGAAGAGCACGATGTCGTCATCTGGTCGGGCGGGCTCGGCCACGCCTATCGGCTCAAGGACGCCGACTTTCCCCGCAGCGCCTATTTGAAGGCGGATCCGGCCGTAACGGCGCGTTTCGCGCAGGATTTGCGCGGCCGCACGGACCTGTTCACGGTGGGGATAAGCTGGCGCGGCGGCACGCCCGCCACCAATGGCGAGCGGCGCTCACTCGCGCTCGATCAACTCGCCCCGCTGCTCGGCCGCTCCGATTGCACCTTCGTCAGCCTGCAATACGGAGACGTGTCGCGCGAGGTTTCGGAATTCAACGACAGGGGCGGGCGCATCGTTCTGTACGATCGCGAAACGCTCGACGATTTCGACAATCTCGCGGGGCTGATCGAGGCGCTCGATCTCATCATCTCGGTGCAGAACACGACCGTGCATCTGAGCGGGGCGCTCGGCAAGACCTGCCTCGCCATGCTGCCATTCGTGCCGGAATGGCGATACGGCCTCGCCGGCCGCGACATGATCTGGTATCGCTCGGTCGAGCTTTACCGGCAGGCGCGGAGCGACGACTGGAGCAACGTCATCGCCGAGGTCGGCGAGCGCCTCGCCGCGGCGATCGCGGCGAAGCGGGCCTAACGATCGCTATTGCAACCACTTGCTGAAGGCGGCCTGATAGACGCCGGTCTCGCGGGCGATGTGCAACCAGGCATCGACGAACTGCTTGAGCGCCATGTCGCGCGGCAGCAGATACGCTTTCTCGGCGAAGTCGAAGGGCTTGTCGGGATGGATCGCGCACAGCTCCGGATGCAGCTTCTGCTGATACAGCGTCTCCGAGGAATCGGTCATCATCAGATCGGCATTGCCCTTGATGATTTCGTCGAAGATCGCGGTGTTGTCCGCGAACACGGTGATCTTGGCCGACTTGAGATTGCCGCGGGCGAAACGCTCGTTGGTGCCGCCGGGATTGACGATGACTTTCACCTCCGGCTTGTCGATCTGCTCGAGCGTCTGAAACTTGTCCTTGTTCTCGCAGCGCGCGACCGGCGTTTTTCCCTCGCGCATGATCGGCGCGGAGAAATAGGCCTTCTTCTGGCGTTCGAGCGTGACCGAGATGCCGCCCATGCCGATGTCGAACTTGTCGGCTTCGAAATCCTTCATCAGGTTCGGCCAGGAGGTGTGGACGAACTCGACCTTCACCCCGAGCGCCTTGCCGAGATTTTCCGCAAGGTCGATGTCCATGCCGGAAAACTGGTTGGTGGCCTTGTCGAGATAGGTGAACGGCTTGTAGTCGCCGGTGGTGCCGACGCGCAGAGTCCCGCGGGCGATGATCTGATCGAGCCTCGACTCGGTCTGGGCCGAGGCGGCCGGGGCGAGAACGGCGGCAAAGGCGGCGGCGTAGAGCAGGGTGCGCATGGTATGTCCTCCCGACGGTGCGGACGGAAGATTAGCGAAACGACGTCCCGCTTCTCAATAGCCGAACTGCTCGCGCAGGATGCGCTCGTCGAGGCTGTGGCCGGGATCGAACAGCATCTGCATGGAGATTTCGTGATCCATGCGGATATCGACGCGGCGCACGTCGCGCACCTCGTCGTGATCGGCGACGGCGGCGGCCGGCCGCTTGTCGGCCTCGAGCACTTCCACCGTCACCTGCGCGCGGTCGGGCAGGAGCGCGCCGCGCCAGCGCCGCGGGCGGAACGGGCTGATCGGCGTCAGCGCCATCAGCGGCGCGTCGATCGGGATGATCGGCCCCTGCGCGGAAAGGTTATAGGCGGTGGAACCCGCCGGCGTGCAGACGAGAACGCCGTCGGCGGCAAGCTCGCCGAGGCGCTCCTTGCCGTCGATCAGGATGCGCAGGCGGGCGGCCTGGTAGCTCTGGCGGAAGATCGACACCTCGTTGATGGCATGCGCCTCGTGCCTGCGACCGGACGTGTCGGTCGCGAGCATGGCGAGCGGATGGATCACGGTGATCTGCGCGGCATCTAGGCGCGCGGCGAGATCGCCTTCGTGAAATTCGTTCATCAGGAATCCCACGGTGCCGCGATGCATGCCGTAGATCGGCTTGCCCGACCGCATGAACTTGTGCAGGGTCTGCAGCATCAACCCGTCGCCGCCGAGCGCGACGATGACGTCGGCCTGTTCGGCGGCGACGTTGCCGTAGCTGCCGGCGAGCCGCTTGAGCGCCGATTGCGCTTCCGGCGTATCGCTTGCGACAAAGGCAATTCGTTGGAAACGGGCGGGGCGGTTCATCGGGAGCTCATCGGAGCGGCGGGGCCGGAACGAAAGGAATGCCCATGGACCGCGCGGTCTTCGTGTATACGACGTACCCTTCCGTTGTCGAGGCGGAGAAGGCCGGCCGCGCCATCGTGGACCGCAGGCTCGCCGCCTGCGTCAACATTCTGCCGGGCATGATTTCGCATTATTGGTGGGAGGGCAATGTCGAGCGCGCGGAGGAAACGGTGGTCCTGCTCAAGACCCGCGCCTCGCTGGCCGATGCCGTGCGGCGGGCGATTCGGGAAAGCCATTCCTATACGACGCCGGCCATTCTCGTCCTTCCGATCGAGAGCGTGGATGAGACCTATTTCAACTGGCTGCTGAAGGAGACGAGGCCGGCGGAATGACGCCGGCGCGGCGGTGCGCATGCCGAATCCGTCATCGGCGTGGAACGGGCGAGGTCCGCGGTCATCGGCGTTACCGGTTTTGAAGCCGGGAAAATCGGCGCGCGGCGGCTCTCGCGCCCGCAGTGCTTGACTCCGTTTCCGCGCGAGGGAATCCTAACCGCGCTCTGGTTCCCCGGTATTCGGGGAGGAAAGAGGGAACACGGAACGCCGGTTCGGCGAAGCCGTGGCTGCCCCCGCAACTGTGAGCGGTGAGCTTTCGTCCAGATCAGGCCACTGGGAAACCGGGAAGGCCGGGCGAGGGCAACGACCCGCGAGCCAGGAGACCTGCCAGCGCAGTCACCCAACCGGTGGGCGGGGAGTCCATACGGAGCGGCTTTCGCAGCGGTGACATCGTGCCGATGCGAAGCCGTGCGGATATACCTCACGACTTTCAGGTTTGAAAACGCCTCGGCCGATGACGCGCATGTCGCGCGTTGGCGGCGGCGAATTCATCCCTCGCGTCGGTGAATGTTCACCGCGCGCGTCTTGGCGGCGCGCCTGCGAGGGGGATCGTCATGGGGGTTAAACGCATTGTTGTGTCGGCGGCGCTGCTTGCCGCGATGCTGGCAACCAAAGGCGCGCGGGCGCAGGAGGACAGGCCGCAGCTTCTGCCGGACATCTACGTCAACGCGTCGCGCATCGGCGGGGGACTGACATCCCTGCAGGGCTCGGGCGGGGCCGATATCGGCATGGTCGGCACCTCGACGAGCGTCATTTCGGCTGAGGATATTGCGCGCGCGCCGCAAGCGACCGTGGCGGAGATCATCGCGCGCGAGGCGGGTGTGCAGATTTCCACCCTGTTCAACGGCGTGAACGGCGCCGGCACCTCGATCGACCTGCGCGGCTTCGGCGTGACCGGGCCTTCCAACACGCTCGTCCTGGTGAACGGGCGGCGGCTGAACGACTGGGACCAGGTCGGCGCCGACATCTCCACGATTCCGCGCAACGCCATCGAGCGGATCGAGATCACGCGCGGCAATTCCGGCACCGTGCTGTACGGCGACGGGGCGATCGGCGGCGTCATCAACATCGTCACGAAAAAGGACGCAAGGCCCGGATTTGCCGGGCGGATCGAGGGTGGGTTCGGCAGTTTCCGCGCCGGGGAGGGCAACGTGTCGGCCACCGCCGCGTCCGGGCCGTGGTCGACGTCGGTTTACGCCAACGGCTTTCGTTCGGACGGCTATCGCGACAACAACGACACGCAACGGTTCAACGGCGTCGGCGAGATCCGCTATGCCGGGGAGCAGGGCAGCGCCTTCTTCAACGTCGCCGGCGACGACCTGAAGCTGCGCACGCCTGGCACCCGCATCTTCTCGCCGCCGCTCGGGCTGAACGAGCCGGTGACCGATCCGCGCGGCACCGCGACGCCGTTCGACTACGGCAACAAACAGGCGGTGAACCTGACGGCGGGCTTCACCCGCGTCCTGTCGCCGGGCCTCGATCTCGTCGTCGATGGCGGCTGGCGCCGCAAGGACACGCAATTCGCCACCTTCGACTCGGTCGGAAATCCCTTCGGCTACAACGACAGCAACCTGACCACGTCCTCGCTGACTCCGCGCATCAACTGGCAGACTGCGCTGTTCGGCCTGCCGGCGAAGGTGTTGACCGGCATCGACGTGTACCGGACCGAATACGATTCCAGGCGCAGCGCCTTCGTCGGCGCCCCGCCGCGGCACGATTACCTGATCAACAACACCTCGGTCGCCGCCTATTGGCAGCAGACGGTGGCGATCATGCCGACGACGGACGTGTCGGCGGGCGGGCGCGTTCAGCGCGACGCGCTCGACGCGCGTGACGATTTCAATCCGGCGGCGCCGAACGGCCCGCTCGGCACGGGCTCGACCGGAACCCCGCTCGACACGGCGGAGACCAACACCGCCTACCATGTCGGTATCGAGCACCGTTTCACGCCCACCTTCGCCGTCTTTGCGCGCGCGGCACAGGCGTTCCGCGTGCCGAACGTGGACGACCGCGTCGGCATGTCACCGGTCAATTCGGTGACCAATTTCTCCCTACGCACGCAGAAATCGCACGATCTCGAGGCCGGCGTACGTTTCAATGTCGGATCGGTGACGCTGCAATCGAGCTATTATGACATGCGGCTGACCGACGAGATTAGCTTCAGCCCGATCACCTTCGCCAATGTCAATCTCGATCCGACCCGCCGCCGCGGCGTCGAAACGCTCGCCACCTGGCAGGCGGCCGACAATCTGCGCTTCAAGGGCAATATCACGTACACCGACGCGACCTTCCGCGACGGGCCGTTTGCCGGGCACAGCGTCCCGGTGGTGTCGCGCTGGACCGCGAACGCAACGGCGTCGTGGAACATTTTTGAACGCTACCTGATGCTCGACGCCGCCGCGCGCTTCCGCAGCGAGCGTTACGTCGATCAGGACAACAGTAACACCAACCCGGTGAAGATTCCCTCCTACACCCTGTGGGACCTGCGGCTCAGCGGCGAGGTGGACCACTTCTTCTGGTCGGTGGCGGTCGAGAACATCTTCGACAAGCATTATTTCGACTACGCCATCGACCAGGGCGCGCCCGGCTTCGTTTTCGTGCCGGTCTATACGCTGCCCGGCCGCACTTTTATCGTGAAGGCCGGCGTGACGTGGTGATCAAGCCGGAAGCTCGGTTTTGTGGCGCGGGTAGATGTGGTGCAGCGCCACCATCGCCATGATCAGGATCGGGGTGGAGAGGAACGCCCCGATCGCGCCCCAAAGCCATGTCCAGAAGGCGAGCGACAGGAACACCGCGAGCGAGTTCATCAGCATCTGCCGGCCGACCACGTTGGGCGTGACGAAATGCCCCTCGGTGAAGGTGAGCAAGACGAAGAAGGTCGGCGCGATCACCGCCGGCAGCAGCGAGGGGAAGACCAGCAGCCCGATGAAGAACAGCGCGATCACGACGATGCCGGGCCCGATATAGGGAATGTAGTTCAGCGCGAAGGCGAGCGCCCCCCAGATGATTGGCGCGGGCAGGCCAATGATGAACGTCGCCGCCGCCGTGATGACGCCGAGGCACAGATTGATCACGGTGATGGTCAGCAGATAGACGCTGAGGCTGCTTTCGATGTCGTTCAGGATTTTCAACGTGCGCAGCCGCCCGAGCTGCGTCGCCGACAGGCTGACGAGATAGCGCCGCAACGCGCCGCGCCCGACGATCAGGAAGAACAGCGTGGCGAAGAACAGCAGAAACTCCGCCGCCGCCGGCGTGACGACGGTGACGAAGCCTTGCAGGATCTGCGCGCCGTTCACATCCGGCGACGTCTTCGCCGGCGCGCCGAATATCTGGATTTGCAGGTCGCGCAGCGCCGCGAGCGGCCGCTCGAGGATCTGGAACTTCTGCTTGATCGCGACGCCGATCTCCGCCGAACGGCCGATCAGGTCCGACGCCGGATCGGCGAGCAGGACAACGGCGAGGTAAAGCGCGGCCGCGAGGATCACGACGATCACCGCCGCCAGCACCCAGGGCGGTATTCCTTTCTCCACCGCGCGGCCGACCAGCGGACCGAGCGTGAGCGCGATGACGAGCGCGCTCAGGATCGGCACAAGCAGGCTGCGGCTGAGATAGAGGAACGCGCCGAAGAGAATGACGGCCATGGCGAAGGTCGCCACCTGCGAGGCCATCCGCCAGAACGTGGCGGCGTCCTGCAGCGGCGTCGGCTCCTGCGCGCCGAAGCGGAAAAAGGCTGGCGCCGCGCCGTTGCCGGCGGGCTCCTCAGGCGGATTGCGCGCGATTTTTTCGATGCGGCGGGTCACGGCACACGACAATCCAGCGCGGTGGCGTTGGTTCCCAAGCCGGCATTGGCGCGGCCGGGCGTTTCCAGTATCGTGCGACCGCGACGATATGAGGTTTGCGATGATCCTCCGGATCTGCGGATTTGCGGCCGTGGCCGCTGGCGTCACGCTGTCCGCGCAGGCGCAGGTGTTCACGCCCGCGGAGCGTCAATTGCTGATGCAGCCTTCGGCGATCGGCGGGGAGCCTGGCACCTTCACGCAACCGGCGCGAGGCGAGGGCGGCAAGGCGGCGAAGGGTTCGGCGCGTCCGCAGGTCTCGATTTCCTCGGAGCTTAATCGCGGCGGCGCGCCGGAATCGGCGCCCGTGCTGCGCAAGCCGCGCGAGATCGGCGGGCAGACGCCGTTCGATCAGCGCGTGCCGTTCGGACCGCTTTCGCTCGGGCTGCAGGCGGAAACCGCGCC
>DASZTD010000013.1:0-2504 GCA_035548355.1 Pseudorhodoplanes sp. | reverse complement strand
CGGACGAACGTCGCCAATCTCGCCAAGAAAGTATCGCTATTGACGGGAATTGGGGTACATTCGCGCCGCTTTCCGCTCTGATCGGAGTATGTCAAACAGGCCCATGGCCCGGCTGCTGCTGCTGAACGGCCCGAATTTGAACCTGCTCGGCACACGCGAGCCGGCGCTCTATGGCGCGGCCACGCTTGCGTCCATCGAGCAGCGGGCGGCCGCCGTCGCGAAAGAGCTCGGCCATGAGCTCACGGCGTTCCAGAGCAACGCCGAGCACGAGCTGATCGAGCGCATCCACCAGGCCGGCCGCGAAGGCGTGGCCTTCATCATTTTCAATCCAGCCGGCTTCTCGCATACGAGCGTCGCGCTGCGCGACGCGCTGCTGGCCGTCGCGGTGCCGTTCATCGAAGTGCATCTGTCGAATATTCATGCGCGCGAGCGGTTTCGGCACCACTCCTATTTCTCCGACGTCGCGGTCGGTTCGATCGTCGGCCTCGGCGCCATCGGCTACGAGCTGGCCGTGCGCGCGGCTGCCGAACGGCTGTCGCGCCCGTCCTGATCCCACTTGGCAACGCTGACTTTCAGGGGAGCTCTCCTCGCATGGACATTCGCAAAATCAAGAAACTGATCGAGCTGCTCGAGGAGTCCGGCATCGCCGAGATAGAAATCAAGGAAGGCGAGGAAGCCGTGCGCATCAGCCGCATGCCCACGGGCGCCGCGGCAACGATGCAGACCTATGCCCTTCCCGCCGCGTCGCCACCGGTGGCAATGACCCCCGCGCAGGCCGCAGCGGCCGCCGCGCCCGCCGCTGCCGAGGCGCCTGCCGCCGCTCGCACCCGGCCCAACGAGCACGTCATCACGGCGCCCATGGTCGGCACCTATTACTCGGCGCCCTCTCCGGGGGCGAAGGCGTTCGTCGAGATCGGCGACGAGGTCAAGGTCGGCCAGGTGCTTTGCATCATCGAAGCGATGAAGATGATGAATCAGATCGAATCCGACAAAGCCGGCCGGGTTACCTCGATCATGGCCCGCAACGGCGACCCGGTGGAATTCGGGCAGCCGTTGTTCGTCATCGAATAAGTCCCATGCTCGAGAAGATCGTCATCGCCAACCGCGGCGAGATCGCGCTTCGCATCCTGCGCGCGTGCCGCGAGCTCGGGATCCGCACGGTCGCGGTCCATTCGACCGCAGACTACAACCTGAAGCACGTGCTGCTCGCAGACGAATCCGTTTGCATCGGTCCGCCGCCCTCCTCCGGCAGCTACCTGAACATGCCGGCGATCATCAGCGCGGCGGAAGTGACGGACTCGGTCGGCATCCACCCCGGCTACGGCTTTCTCTCGGAGAACGCGGACTTCGCGGAGCGCGTCGAGAAGAGCGGCTTCGTGTTCGTCGGCCCGAAGGCCGAAACGATCCGCTTGATGGGCGACAAGGTGTCGGCCATCAAAGTGATGAAGAGCCATGGCGTGCCGTGCGTGCCCGGATCCGAGGGCCCGCTCGGCGAAGACCCGGACGAGAACCTGCGCATTGCGCGCGACATCGGCTACCCGGTGATCATCAAGGCCTCGGGCGGCGGCGGCGGGCGCGGCATGCGCGTCGTGCACGCGGAAGCGGCGCTGCTGAATGCCATCAGCATCACGAAAGCGGAAGCGCGTGCGGCGTTCGGCAACGAACAGGTCTACATGGAGAAGTTCCTCGAGAAGCCGCGCCACATCGAGTTTCAGGTGCTGGCGGACGCACACGGGAACGTCGTCCATCTCGGCGAGCGCGATTGCTCGATGCAGCGGCGCCATCAAAAAGTGGTCGAGGAAGCGCCGGCGCCCGGCATCACGGCGAAGCAACGGCGCGTGATGGGCGATCGTGTGGTCGAAGCATGCCGCGCGGTCGGTTATCGCAGCGCCGGCACACTCGAGTTCCTGTATCAGGACGGCGAGTTCTATTTCATCGAGATGAACACGCGCATCCAGGTCGAGCACCCGGTGACGGAGCTGATCACCGGCATCGACCTCGTGAAAGCGCAGCTCCTCATCGCCTCGGGCGAGCGTCTGCCGTACGTGCAGAGCGACATCCAGATTCGCGGGCACGCCATCGAGTGCCGCATCAACGCCGAAGATGCGAAGACCTTCATGCCCTCGCCCGGCCCGATCCGCTTGTGGCACGCGCCCGGCGGCCCGGGCGTGCGCGTCGACAGCCATATCTACTCGGGCTACAACGTGCCGCCGCACTACGATTCGCTGATCGGCAAAGTCATCACGCACGGCGAGACGCGCGAGGCGGCCATCGCCCGCATGCGCAACGCGCTGGCGGAGATGGTGATCGAAGGCATCAAGACGAACGTGGCCTTGCACCAGGAAATCTTCAATCACGCCGCATTCCAGAAGGGCGGCACCGACATTCACTACCTGGAGCGCCGTTTGGGCCTCCGATGAGGTGGAGTGGAATCGGGCGCCTTTCTTGAATTGAGCTTCGATCTCGGCGATCTCGACGCCGAGACCGCGGAAGCGGCGTGCTTC
>DASZTD010000012.1:0-30940 GCA_035548355.1 Pseudorhodoplanes sp. | reverse complement strand
GGCGTGCCCTGCGCCACGATCTCGCCGCCGCCGTCGCCGCCCTCGGGGCCCAGGTCGATGATCCAGTCGGCGGTCTTGATCACCTCGAGATTGTGCTCGATCACCACCACCGAATTGCCGCCTTCAACCAGTTCGTGAAGGACATCAAGCAGTTTCGCAACATCGTGGAAATGCAGGCCGGTGGTCGGCTCATCCAGGATGTAGAGCGTGCGCCCGGTTGCCCGCTTTGACAGCTCCTTGGCGAGCTTGACGCGCTGCGCCTCGCCGCCCGACAGCGTGGTCGCCTGCTGGCCCACATGAATATAGCCGAGCCCCACCCGCTGCAGCGTGGTCAGGATCTCGCGGATTTTCGGCACCGCCTTGAAGAACTCCGCCGCCTCGTCCACGGTCATGTCGAGCACGTCGGCGATCGACTTGCCCTTGAAGGTGACTTCGAGCGTCTCGCGATTGTAGCGCTTGCCCTTGCAGACGTCGCAGGTGACGTAAACGTCGGGCAGGAAGTGCATCTCGATCTTGATGACGCCGTCGCCCTGGCAGGCCTCGCAGCGCCCGCCCTTGACGTTGAAGGAGAAGCGCCCCGGTTCGTAGCCGCGCGCCTTCGCCTCGGGAAGCCCCGCGAACCATTCGCGGATCGGGGTGAAGGCGCCGGTATAGGTCGCCGGATTGGAGCGCGGCGTGCGGCCGATCGGCGACTGGTCGATGTCGATGATCTTGTCGAGATGTTCGAGCCCCTCGATCCGGTCGTGCGGGGCGGGGGCCTCGCTCGCCCCGTTCAGCCTGCGCGCCAGCGCCTTGTACAGCGTGTCGATCAGAAGCGTCGATTTGCCGCCGCCGGAAACGCCGGTGACGCAGGTGAACAGCCCGAGCGGCACCTCCACCGTGACGTTCTTGAGATTGTTGCCGCGCGCGTTGACGATGCGCAGCATGCGCTGGCGGTTCGGCGCATGGCGCTCCGGCACGGGGATGCCGTATTCGCCGTTGAGATACTTGCCGGTGAGCGAATTCCTGTTCGCCATGATATCGTCGGGCGTGCCCTGGGCGACGATGCGGCCGCCGTGGATGCCGGCACCGGGGCCGACATCGACCACGTAATCGGCGACGCGGATCGCGTCCTCGTCATGCTCCACCACGATCACGGTGTTGCCGAGGTCGCGCAGCCGCTTCAGCGTGTCGAGCAGGCGGGCATTGTCGCGCTGGTGCAGGCCGATCGAGGGCTCGTCGAGCACGTAGAGCACGCCGGTCAGGCCCGAGCCGATCTGCGAGGCGAGCCGGATGCGCTGGCTCTCCCCGCCCGACAGCGTACCGGAGGCGCGCGCGAGCGTCAGATAATCGAGCCCGACATCGACCAGGAAGCGCAGCCGCTCGCGGATTTCCTTGAGCACGCGCCCGGCGATCTCGTTCTGCTGGGCGGTGAGCTTCTGCGGCAGGGCGGCAAACCATTCGCCCGCGCGGCGCACGCTCATCTGCGCGGCCTCGCCGATATGCAGCCCGTCGATCTTCACGCACAGGGCTTCCGGCTTCAGGCGATGGCCGTGGCAGGCCTCGCAGGGTACGTCGGTGAAATATTTCTGCAATTCCTCGCGCGCCCAGTCGCTCTCGGTCTCGCGGAAGCGGCGCTCGAGATTGGTGATCACCCCCTCGAACGGCTTTTTCGTGGTGTAGGAGCGCAGGCCGTCGTCATAGACGAACCGGATCTCATCCTCGCCCGAGCCGTAGAGGATCGCCTCCTGCGTCTTTTTCGGCAGGTCCTTCCACCTGGTCGTGAGCGCGAAGCGGTAATGCTTGCCGAGCGCCTCGAGCGTCTGCGTGTAATAGGGCGAGGACGAGCGCGACCAGGGCGCGATCGCGCCCGCTTTCAATGTCTTGTCGCGGTCGGGAATGACGAGGTCGGCGTCGATATGCTGCTCGACCCCGAGCCCGCCGCATTTCGGGCAGGCGCCGAACGGATTGTTGAACGAGAACAACCGCGGCTCGATCTCAGGAATGGTGAAGCCGGAGACCGGGCAGGCGAATTTCTCCGAGAAGATCAGGCGCTCGGCATTCTCGTTGCGGCCGGCATTGGCGCGGGCGCGCGTGGTGGTGGAATCGGCAAGCTCGATCACCGCCATGCCGTCGGCGAGTTTCAGGCATTGCTCGAGCGAATCCGCAAGCCGCGTGCCGATATCGGGATTCACCACCAGCCGGTCCACCACCACGTCGATGTCGTGGGTGAACTTCTTGTCGAGCGGCTTGACCTCGGCGATCTCGTGGAACTTCCCGTCCACCTTGAGGCGCTGGTAGCCCTTCTTCATCCACTCGGCGATTTCCTTTCGGTACTCGCCCTTGCGTCCGCGCACCACCGGCGCGAGCACGTAGATGCGCGTGCCGTGGGGGAGGGCCAGCACGCGATCGACCATCTGCGACACGGTCTGGCTTTCGATCGGCAATCCGGTCGCGGGCGAATAGGGGATGCCGACGCGCGCCCACAGCAGCCGCATGTAATCGTAGATTTCGGTGACCGTGCCGACGGTCGAGCGCGGATTTTTCGAAGTGGTCTTCTGCTCGATGGAGATGGCCGGCGAAAGGCCGTCGATCTGGTCCACGTCCGGCTTCTGCATCATCTCGAGGAATTGCCGCGCATAGGCGGACAGCGATTCCACGTAGCGCCGCTGGCCCTCGGCATAGATCGTGTCGAAGGCGAGCGAGGATTTGCCCGAGCCCGACAGGCCGGTGAACACCACAAGCCGGTCGCGCGGGATTTCCAGATCGACATTCTTGAGATTGTGCTCGCGCGCCCCGCGGATCGCGATGGTGCGGGACTCGACGCGGGGCGCTTTCTTGACGAGATCGTTCATTCGCAGACGGTCCGCGCTCGTTTGAGGAATCTGGCGCGGCATGGGCGCGGCAGTCATGCGAACATAGTGAGAACGCGCGGGCATTGCCAGCCCGAAGCGCGGCATCGGCCCGGATCCGGTGTGGACAGGGCCGGACCGCGCGGTCCCGGGCGCTCGCGATTACCGGGGTGCGGCGCCCGCCGGCGCGAAGCGGTAATTGAGGCCGACGATCACCCGGTGAAGCGTCTGCTCGATATCGGCTTCGACCGGAGCGCCGAACCCCGACACCTTGTGGCCGAAATCCATGTAGCCGTACTCGACCTTGCCCGACCAATTGGTGTCGAAGGCGTATTCGATCCCCGCGCCGACGGTCCAGCCGGCCCGGATCGGATCGTCGGTGGACACGGTCGTGGTGAAGGGGCTGTCCATCTGGAACTTGTCCTGCACCCAGGCGCCGCCGCCCCTGGCGTAGAACAGCACCGGGCCGAACGCATAGCCGAGGCGCCCTGCCAGCGTGGCGGTCCATTCGACCTTCGAACGGCAGGTGAAGGTGATCTGCGGACAGGCGCTGCTGCCGCTGAGATCGGCGAAACTTGCGTCCGCCTCGATGCCGAAAATCCAGTTGCCGCTCTGCCAATTGTAGCCGGCCTGGCCGCCGCCGACGAAGCCGTCGGCGCTATGGCTCGTGCCGGCGCCGTTGACGAAGACGAACCAGTCCTTGTCGGTCGCGGCCCAGCCGACATGGCCGCCGAGATAGAAGCCCGACCAGTCGCGGATCGCGGCGGGCGCGACGGCCGGAGCCTTCAAGACAGGCTGTGCCAGATCGGCGGCCTGCACCGAGGAGACGACGGCCGCCGTCACGATCGCGGCCGCGCAATAGCGCTTCATGGGACACCCCCACATGACCGGACACGCTGGCCTTGTGTAGGACAAAAACCTGGCGCTGTCTGTCGCCGGGGCGTCACATCAACCGATTTTTGCAGACCGGCCGCAGCGTCAATTCTGCTGCGCCGTCGGACGGATCAGGATTTCGTTGACGTCCACCGTCGCCGGCTGGCCGATCGCATAGGCGATCGCCTCGGCGATGGCCTTGGCGGGAATCTGCACCTTGGCCCGGTAATCGTCCATTTGCTTCTTCAGCGCCGGATCGGAAATCGTCTCGGCGAGTTCGGATTCCACCGCGCCCGGGGAGATCACGGTGACGCGGAACAGGTCGCCCGCTTCCTCGCGCAGCCCTTCCGACAGCGCGCGCACGGCAAACTTGGTCGCCGAATAGACCGCCCCGCCGGGGCGGATCTTGTGCCCGGCCACCGAGGAAATGTTGATCACGTGCCCGCTCTTCTGCGCGCGGAAGATCGGCAGCACCGCCGCGATCCCGTAAAGCGTGCCCTTGATGTTGACGTCGATCATGCGGTCCCACTCATCGACCTTGAGCTGCTCGAGCAGGGACAGGGGCATCAGTCCGGCATTGTTGACGATGACATCGACGCGGCCATAGGCCTTGACCGCGAAATCGACCAGCGCCTTGACGGCGTCGCGCCGGGTCACGTCCACCGCCTGATACACGGCGCGCCCGCCATTCTTCTGGATGTCGGCGCAGATCGCCTTAAGGCGGTCGGTGCGGCGCGCGCCGACGACAATGTCGGCGCCCCGCTCGGCGAGGTATCGCGCCGTGGCCTCGCCGATGCCGCTGCTGCCGCCGGTGATGACAACGACTTTTCCCTTGATCTCTGACATGGGGTTTTCCTGCGATGGTGGGTGCAGCGCACAGTTAAGGTTCGAAAGCGACCGCGGCAATGCGGCGCGCGCGAAAGCCGTCCCGGCTCCGGCGCCGCGGTTGCGCGGCGGGCCGGGCTTTGCTAGGAACAAAAGAGGAACGCGCGCGGGCGGCGGACCCTGTGGGTTAAGGGCGGCCGCGCCTTGCGGGCGGGACGGTCGAGGCTCAGGGTGGCGCGGCTTCCGCGGGGTGGCGGAAGGCGTCGGAAAGGAGATGCGTCAATGGCGGGCAGCGTGAACAAGGTGATCCTGGTCGGCAATCTCGGCAAGGATCCGGAGATCCGCCGGACGCAGGACGGGCGGCCGGTGGCCAATTTGAGCGTGGCGACTTCCGAAAGCTGGCGCGACAAGGCAACCGGCGAGCGCAAGGAGAAGACGGAGTGGCATCGCGTCGTCATCTTCAACGAGGGGCTTTGCAAGATCGCCGAGCAATACCTGAAGAAGGGGTCGAAGGTTTACATCGAGGGGGCGTTGCAGACGCGCAAATGGACCGACAAGGACGGCAACGACAAGTATTCGACCGAGGTCGTGCTGCAGGGCTTCAATTCGCAGCTCACCATGCTCGACAGCCGCGGCGGCGGGGCGGATTTCGCTCCGGCCAATAACGGCGATTTCGGATCGACCGGGCCGAGCGGGCGCAAGCCTGCCTTGGCCGGCGGCAAGCGCGACGACATGGACGACGAAATACCGTTCTGACCGCGCCGCCCGGACTTCGCAAAATTTGATCGCAACGCCCGGTTGATCGTAACGGCCAAACGGCGTTTGCTTCTCCGCGCGGCGCCTCCGCGCCGCGGCTGGAGAGAGGTCATGAAAACGATTTTGTTCGCGGCGGCCGCCGGCATCCTGCTGGCGTCTGCGGCCGAGGCCAAGGACGCGCGCTTTCAGGGCTGCGTGCAATATGTCCCCACCATGTGCAAGGGCATCAAGGCGGGCGACACGTTCTATATCGTCAACACCGCCAATCCGCCGATCCCGCTGAACAGCGGCGCCACGGTCACCGGCGAGATCACGGACAAATGGAGTCCGTGCCGCGGCAAATGGGTCGAGGTGAAATCCTGGAAGCCCGCACCGAGGGCGTGCCAGTAAAGGCCGGGGAGCAGTGGTGCGATGACGACGCGAATTCTGTTTGCAGGTTTCCTACTCGGCGCTCTTTGCGCCAATGCCCTGGCGCAGGCGCCCGACCTGATCGTCGAGAAGAAGACGTTCGAGATGCCGTCCTATACGACGGTCGGCGGCGCGACGATCAGGAATGTCAGGATCGGCTGGGAGGCGGCGGGCAGGCTGAACGCGGACAGGTCGAACGCGATCCTGATCACGCATTTCTTTTCCGGCACCAGCCATGCCTTCGGCAAATACGCCCCGGGCGACGCCGCGCCCGGATACTGGGATGCGATCATCGGTCCGGGCAAGGCGATCGACACCGACAAATACTACGTCATTTCCTCCGACACCCTGGTCAATCTCAACGTCAACGCGCCCAATGTCGTCACGACCGGGCCGGCGAGCATCAATCCCGATACCGGCAAACGCTACGGCATGAGCTTCCCGATCGTGACGATGAAGGATTTCGTGAACGTTCAAAAGGCGCTGATCGAAAGCCTGGGCATCCGCAAGTTGAAGGCGGTCGCCGGCGCCTCGATGGGAGCCCTGCAGGCCTACGAATGGGCGGCGAGCTATCCGTCCATGGTCGAGCGGATCGTCGCCGTCATCGGCAAGCCATCGGCCGATCCCTTCCTGATCGCTTGGCTCGACATCTGGGGCCAGCCGATCAAGCTCGACCCGAAATGGAATAACGGCGACTATTACGATCGGGAGCCGCCGCTCGCCGGCCTGACCGCCGCGCTGAAAGTCGTCACGCTGCACGCGAACCACTGGGACTGGGCGATCAAGACCTTCGGTACCGCGCCGGCGGAGGAAGGAAAGGACCCGGCAAAATCCTTCGACAACCGCTACAAGATCGAAGCCTGGCTCGACACGGCGGCGGCGGCGCGCGCCAAGGTGTCCGACGCCAATCATTTTCTCTATCTCGTGAAGGCAAACCAGCTCGCCAACGTCGATCCGTCGAAGATTACGATCCCCTCGCTGATCCTTTATTCGCCGACCGATCTCGTCTTCTATCCGCCGCTCGTCGAGGACGACGCGCGCAAGATCGCGAGCGCGGAAACCGGGCAGGTGAACGGGCCGAACGGTCACCTCAACGGCGTGATCGGCATGGCGCCGCTCGCCGGCCGCATTTCCGAATTCCTGGCGCGCTAGCGGCGGCGCGCGGCAGATCACGTCCAGGCGGCGCGCACGCCGTCGATCACGAATTGCGCGGCCATCGCGGCGAGCAGGACGCCGAGCAACCGGGACAGCACGATGTTGCCGGTATGGCCGATGAGCCGGCCGATCCGCGGCGCGAGCAGGAATGCGGCGAGGCAAGTGAGCGCGACCGCCGCGATCACCGCGAGCAGCATGGCGAGCTGGACCACATTCCCGCCGGCGCGCCCGGACAGCAGCACGACCGCGGTGATCGCGCCTGGTCCCGCCATCAGCGGAATGGCGAGCGGGAAGGCGGCGATGTTGCTCGGATGCTCCCCGATCGCCTGTTCGGCGGTGCGCGACTGGCGCTCGATGCGAACGCCGAACACCATCTCGGATGCGATCGAGAATAGCAGAAGCCCGCCAGCGATGCGGAAGGCGGGCAGGCCGATGGCGAGCTTGCGCAGCAGCCATTCGCCGCCGAGCGCGAAACCGGCGAGGATGCCGAACGCGATCAGCGCGGCCCAGACCGCGACGTGCCGGCGCTTGGCCGTCGGCAGCCGCTCGGTCAGCGCGAGGAATGCCGGGATGAGGCCGACCGGATCGACCACGACGATCAGCGTCACGAAGGTGGAGATCAGGAATTCGGCCGGCATGGGGAGGGGGTAGCCCCGCCGGCGCGGACGGTCAAACCGGCGCGAACCGGGTCCGCGCCGACGCGGCGCGACCGCGGAAAATCCGCCCCCGCGGGGGTATGGGGGCGGTCCCGGAGCGGAAAAAAGGCGCGCCCGCGGGCAGCCGGCGAGGAGCCGGGGCGGGGCGGCAAGTTCCACGCAAACTATTGAAATAACGATATAAAATCCAACATTTCGGGGGTGTTTTGAGGTGGCCTTGAGGCCCCAAATCCGCTATCAAAATAACGGCTGGGATTCGCCCTGAAGGTTTTTCACATTGGCCGACACTGACAGACCCAATCCGGGGGACGGTACGCCTTCGGACATCCGCCCCGTTTCCATCACCGAGGAGATGAAGCGCAGCTACCTCGATTACGCGATGAGCGTGATCGTGTCGCGCGCGCTGCCGGATGCCCGCGATGGCCTGAAACCGGTGCATCGACGCATCCTCTACTCGATGTACGAGCAGGGGCAGACCCCGGACAAGAAATATGTGAAGTCGGCGCGCATCGTCGGTGACGTGATGGGTAAATATCACCCGCACGGCGATCAGGCGATCTACGACTCGCTCGTGCGCATGGCACAGGATTTCTCCATGCGCCTGATGCTGATCGACGGGCAGGGCAATTTCGGCTCGGTCGACGGCGATCCTCCGGCGGCGATGCGCTACACCGAATCGCGCCTGGCGCGGCCGGCGATGGCGCTGCTCGAAGACATCGACAGCGACACGGTCGATTTCCAGCCGAACTATGACGGCAACGAGAAAGAGCCGGTCGTGCTGCCGGCGCGCTTTCCCAATCTGCTCGTCAACGGCGCGGGCGGCATCGCCGTCGGCATGGCGACCAATATCCCGCCGCACAATCTCGGCGAGGTGATCGATGCCTGCGTTGCGCTGATCGACAATCCCGCGCTCTCCATTTCCGAGCTGATCGAGATCGTGCCGGGCCCCGATTTCCCGACTGGCGGCATCATCCTCGGCCGCGCCGGCATCCGCTCCGCCTACGAGACCGGGCGCGGCTCGATCGTGATGCGCGGCAAGGTGGAGATGGAAACGATCCGCAAGGAGCGCGAGGCGATCGTCATCACCGAAATTCCGTACCAGGTGAACAAGGCGGCGATGGTCGAACGCATCGCCGAGCTTGTGCGCGAGAAGAAGATCGACGGCGTCGCCGACCTGCGGGACGAAAGCGACCGGCAGGGCTATCGCGTCGTAGTCGAGCTGAAGAAGGAGGCGGTACCCGACATCGTGCTCAATCAGCTCTACCGCTTCACGCCGCTGCAATCGACCTTCGGCGCGAACATGGTGGCGCTGGACGGCGGGCGTCCGCAGGTGATGAACCTGAAGGACCTGCTCGCCTCCTTCATCGCCTTCCGCGAGGAGGTGGTGTCCCGCCGCACCAAGTTCCTGCTCAACAAGGCGCGCGACCGCGCCCATGTCCTGGTCGGCCTCGCCATCGCCGTCGCCAATATCGACGAGATCATCCGCCTGATCCGCGCCTCCAAGGACGCCAACGAGGCGCGCGAGGCGTTGATGGGCCGCGACTGGCCGGCCCGCGACGTGGAGGCGATGATCACGCTGATCGACGATCCGCGCCACCGCATCAACAAGGACGGCACCTACCGGCTGTCGGATACGCAGGCGCGCGCGATCCTCGATCTGCGGCTGCAGCGCCTGACCGCGCTTGGCCGCGACGAGATCAAGGAGGAACTCGACAAGCTTGCCACCGAGATCGCCGACTATCTCGACATCCTGCGTTCACGTGCGCGCATCCAGGGGATCGTGAAGGACGAGCTTGCCAAGGTGAAGGCGGAATTCGCCACGCCGCGCCGCACCGCGATCGCCGAGCAGGCCGACGAGGTGGAGGAGGAAGACCTGATCCACCGCGAGGACATGGTGGTGACGGTTTCGCACCAGGGCTACATCAAGCGCGTGCCGCTTTCGACCTATCGCGCGCAGCGCCGCGGCGGCAAGGGCCGCGCCGGCATGCAGACGCGGGAGGAGGATTTCGTCTCGCGCCTGTTCGTCGCCTCGACGCACGCGCCGGTGCTCTATTTCTCCTCGCGCGGCAAGGTGTACAAGGAGAAGGTCTGGAAGCTGCCGGTGGCCGCCCCGCAGGCGCGCGGCAAGGCGCTGATCAACATCCTGCCGCTCGATCAGGGCGAAACCATCAACACCATCATGCCGCTGCCCGAGGACGAAAAGTCCTGGGGGCAGCTCGACGTGATGTTCGCCACCACCCGGGGAACGGTCCGCCGCAATAAGCTGTCGGATTTCGTCGATGTGCGCCGCTCCGGCATCATCGCCATGAAGCTCGACGAGGGCGAGGCGATCGTCGGCGTGCAGATCTGCACCGAGAAGGACGACGTGCTGCTCACCGCCAGCGGCGGGCAGTGCATCCGCTTCCCGGTGACCGACGTGCGCGTGTTCCAGGGCCGCACCTCGATGGGCGTGCGCGGCATTTCGCTCGAGGAGGGCGACCGCGTCATCTCGCTCACCATCCTGCGACACGTCGAGGCGACCTCGGAGGAGCGCGTCGCCTATCTGAAGCGCGCCAACGCGGTGCGGCGCGGCGGGGCGGACGAGCCGGACGAGACCGGCAAGGACGCCGAGGAGGCGAACGGGTCGATCGAGCTTGGCGAGCAGCGTTACGTCGAGATGTCGGCGGCCGAGCAGTTCATCCTCACCGTCTCCGAGCGCGGCTACGGCAAGCGCACCAGCTCCTACGAATACCGGATCACCGGCCGCGGCGGCAAAGGCATCGTGGCGATGGACATCTGGGAAGGAAAGAAGGGCGCGGAGAAGATCAAGGAAAAGATCGGCCGGCTTGTGGCCTCCTTCCCGGTGGAGGAAGCCGACCAGATCATGCTCGTCACCGACGCGGGCAAACTCATCCGCACCAAGGTGAGCGGCATCCGCATCGCTGGCCGCTCGACGCAAGGGGTGATCGTGTTCGACACCGCCGAGGACGAGAAGGTGGTGTCGGTCGAGCGCATTTCCGAGGAAGACGAGGCGGGGGAATAATCGTCCGTATTTCTCCCGTGAAGTGGCCGGGCCCGTCCCGGCCATCCCGGCAGGAAAGACAGATGGCCCGCCCGGGCGGGCTGCGCGGGGATAAGGCGTCACCGGCGCCCTTCGACGGCCATGCCCCGCCCGACAAGCCGACAGAACCGCGATGTCCCGCCTGACCGTCACCTACCGTGTCCGCTCCGACGCTGCCTCGATCGAGGCGCGGGCGCGCGACATCGCCACCGAGCAGAGCGTGGAGATGCCGCTCGCGGCGATCGAGGACGATTTCGTCAAATCGGAAATCGTCGGGCGGGTCGAGGGCGTGAGCGATTGCGGCGGCGGGCTATTCGACGTCAGGATCACGTTGTCGGCGGCGACCGTCGGCGAGGACGCGGGCCAGCTTCTCAACATGCTGTTCGGCAACACGTCGCTGCACGAGGACGTGGTGCTCGCCGACGCGGAATTGCCACCGGACATGCTCGCGCCATTCGGCGGGCCGCGCGCCGGCGCCGAGGGCTTGCGCGCGCGCGCGGGGGCGCCGGCACGCGCGCTGACCTGCTCGGCTCTCAAGCCGCAGGGCCTGTCCGCGGCCGAACTCGGCGCGCTCGCCGCCCGCATGGCGGAAGGCGGCCTCGATTTCATCAAGGACGATCATGGGCTGGCGGACCAGGATTACAGCACTTTCGGCGCGAGGCTCGGCGCCTGCGCCGAGGCCGTGCGAGCGGCCAATGCGAGGACCGGCGGCCGCACGCGCTACGTGCCGAGCCTCAGCGGCAGCCTCGAGCGGATGCGTTCGCAACTGGCGCTGGCGCGGGTGATGGGCGTCGATACGGTGCTGATCACCCCGATGATCGCCGGCTGGGCGACCATGCAGGACCTCGTGCGCACGCACCCAGACATCGCCTTCATCGCGCATCCGGCGATGGCCGGCGCGCAGATCGCGCCGCCGCTGCTGGCGAAGCTCTTCCGGCTGCTCGGCGCGGATGCCGTGGTGTTTCCGAGCTTCGGCGGACGGTTCGGCTATTCGCCGCAGACCTGCCGCGCGATCGCCCGCGCCGCGCTCGGGGATTGGCACGGCCTGAAGCCGGCCCTACCTGTACCGGCGGGCGGCATGACGCTCGACCGGGTGCCGGAATTGCTGGCATTTTACGGGCGCGACGTGATGCTGCTGATCGGCGGAAGCCTCTTGTCGGCGAAGGAGCGCCTGACCGGCGAGGCAGCGAAATTCGCCGATGCGGTGAGAAGGCATGATACGTAGGACGGCCGCGGCGCGCGGCCGGCGACGACGATGAAAGACGACGACAGCCACAGACTCCATCGCCCGGCGAAGGATTATCGCTGGGAGGGCGTCGCGCGCATGCCCTACAAGGAGGAGGGGAGCGCGCCGTTCAAGGCGATCTCGCGGCAGATCCTGCATTCCGATCCGCGTCTCGCCGGCGAGCTTCGCTATTTCGAAATGGATGCCGGCGGCTATTCCACCCTCGAACGACACGAGCATGTGCACGGCGTCATGATCTTGCGCGGGCGCGGCCAGTGCCTGCTCGGCGACAGGATCTACGATATCGGCCCACACGATCTCGTCAGCATTCCGCCCTGGACCTGGCATCAGTTCCGCGCCAACAGGAACGAGCCGCTCGGATTCCTCTGCCTCGTCAATGTCAGGCGCGACAAGCCGCAATTGCCGAGCGCGGACGAATTGCGCGCGATGAAGGAGAACGGGGCGGTCGCGGCGTTCCTGGAGAGCTAGCGGCGGTCCGCGCGGATTGCGCGCTGGGACGTGCGGCCATGACTTCACGCCCGCGCCGCGCTATCGTGCGGCGACACCGCGCGGGAGCCGCCGATGAACTACGAACTCTTTGCCGCTTTCCTTGTCATTTCCATCGTCCTGCTGCTGACGCCGGGCCCGATCGTGACGCTGATCGTCGCCACCGGTGCGACGCAGGGCGCACGCGCGGCGCTGGTCACTGTTGCGGGGACCACGGTCGGCAATTTCATCCTGATCGGCGCGATCGCCTTCGGCCTGAGCATCGTGCTGAAATTCGCCTCCGAGCTGTTCGAACTGATGCGCTGGGCGGGCGCGGCCTATCTCGTCTGGCTCGGCATCCAGGCCTGGCGCAATGCCGCGGCGGAGGCGCAGGACGCGCCGCGCCGCCGCGTGCATTTTTCGCGCGGCATGGTCGTGGCCCTCACCAATCCGAAGACGATCGCGTTCTTCACCGCCTTCCTGCCGCAATTCGTCGATCCGGCGCTGCCCGCCGGCCCGCAGCTCGCGGCGATGTGCGTCGCCTGGTTCGCGCTCGCCGGCCTCACCGATTCGATCTGGGCCTGTGCCGCCGGTTGGAGCCGCGAATGGTTCCTCGCGCCCGCGCGCAGGAAGTTGCTCGGCCGCGTCTCCGGCCTCGCACTGATCGGCGGCGGGATCTGGCTCTCGCTCGTGCGGCGCCCGGGCTGAGGGCGGGCCCGCGCGGGCGCCACCATCCGGTGGCGTATTGAGCGGCGTTCGGGGCGGATGCCGCACGACTGTCAGCGGCCGAGAGTGAATTTGATCGTTCAGCCCGGATGTGTCGCGGGCAGATAGGCGGCCCATTGCGGCAGCGGCGCGGCCGCCGGCACATGGATGCGGTCGGTCGAGACGAGCCTTGGGCTAAGGCCCGAAAACGCGAAAAATTGTCCCTAATCCCGGCCGGAGCAATGTCCCCGGCGCGGCGGCCTTGCGGGGAGGCGGAGGCCGGGTTATTCGGGCGAGCCATGCCGCGCACCGCACTTTACGCGGGATCCTTCGATCCCATCACCAACGGCCACGTCGATGTCGTGCGCGCGGCCGCGAGGCTGGCGGATCGCCTGGTGTTGGCGATCGGCATCCATCCGGGCAAGACCCCGCTGTTTTCGGCCGAGGACAGGCTCACGATGCTGCGGGAAGTCTGCGCGCCGCTCGCCGCGGAGGCCGCATGCGAGCTGAAATGCGTCACCTTCTCCGATCTCGTCATCACCGCCGCCAGGCGCGAGGGCGCGAGCCTGCTGATCCGCGGGCTGCGCGACGGCACCGATTTCGATTATGAGATGCAGATGGCGGGGATGAACGCGACGATGGCGCCCGGGATCCAGACCGTGTTCCTGCCGGCGTCGCCGCCGGTCCGCCCGATTACCGCTACGCTTGTGCGCCAGATCGCCGGCATGGGCGGCGACGTCTCGCCCTTCGTGCCCGCGAAGGTCGCCGCGCTGCTCAAGGCGAAATTCGCCGCGCGCTGACGCCTCATTCCCGGAAAAGCGAGCATGAAAGCTGCAACCTTCGTCACGGCTGCCTTCGCGTTCCTTGCCCTGGGCGCGGCGGCGCCCGCACAGAACGCCAGTCTCGCCAATCCGGCCGCGCTGACCGAGAAGGCGCCGGCGGCCTTCCGCGTGAAATTCGAGACCTCGAAGGGTCCCTTCGTCGTGCAGGTCCACCGCGACTGGGCGCCGAACGGGGCCGACCGCTTCTACAATCTCGTGCGCAACGGCTTCTACGACAACACGCGCTTCTTCCGCGTGATCAAGGGTTTCATGGCGCAGATCGGGATTCACGGCGATCCGAAAATCTCGGCGCAGTGGCGCGCGGCGCGCATTCCCGACGATCCGGTGCGCCAGAGCAACAAGCGCGGCTTCGTCACCTATGCGACCTCCGGACCCAATTCGCGGACCACGCAGATCTTCATCAATTTCGCCGACAATTCCGCGCTCGACCGCCAGGGCTTTGCGCCCTTCGGCGAGGTCGTGTCCGGCATGGAGAATGCCGAGCGGCTCTATTCAGGCTATGGCGACGGCGCGCCCTCGGGAGCCGGGCCGGATCAGTCGCAGATCCAGGCCGCTGGCAACGCCTACCTGAACAACTATTTTCCCAGTCTCGATCGCGTGATCAAGGCGACGATCGAATAACGCGCAGGCGGAGGACGACGATGGCCAAGCCGGAAGACACGCTCATTCTCGAAACGACCAAGGGCACGGTGAAGATCGCGATGCGGCCGGACCTCGCGCCGAACCATGTCGCGCGCATCAAGGAGCTGGTGAAGCAGGGCTTCTATGACGGCATCGTGTTCCACCGGGTGATCGACGGCTTCATGGCGCAGACCGGCTGTCCGCAGGGCACCGGCATGGGCGGTTCGGGCAAGAAGCTCAAGGCCGAGTTCAACGACGAACCGCATGTGCGCGGCACCGTGTCGATGGCGCGCGCGCAGCATCCCGATTCCGGCGACAGCCAGTTCTTCATCTGCTTCGACGATGCCACCTTCCTCGACGGGCAATATACCGCCTGGGGCAATGTCATCGAGGGCATGGAGAATGTCGACAAGATCAAGCGCGGGGAGCCGGTGAGAGACCCCGACAAGATCATCAAGGCGACGATGGCGGCATAACGCCGGCCGGCTCGAGCCCGCCGCCCCGGCTTAGTTTGGCTTTCGGGCCGCGACCTTCACCATCGCGCGCAACGACTTGTCGAGCGACGCCGTGTCGAGCGGCAGTCCATCCGGCGTCAGGAAATAGCCGTCGCAGAATAGGCCCGGCGTCTTCTCGATGTGAAGCAGCTTGGCGGCGAGCCCCAGCGGAAAGAGTTTTCGGGTCATCCGTCCCCCCTTCGCGGCTCGTCCGGCTTGCGCTTGAGCGGACCGGCATTCGACAATTGAACAAATTATGCTCCCGCCGATTCCGGGAAACTAGGCTAGGCCATGCGCACCGACCTGTTCGATTTCGACCTGCCGCCCGAGCGGATCGCGCTGCGCCCGGCATCCCCGCGCGACAGCGCGCGGCTGCTCGTGGTGCAGCCGGGCGGGACGCCGGAATGGCGAGACAAAAGCGTGCGCGATCTGCCCGATCTGCTGCGCGCGGGCGATGCGCTCGTTGTCAACGACACGAGGGTCATCGCGGCGCGGCTGACGGGCCGCAGGACCGGGCGCGGGCCCGAAACCCGGATCGAGGCGACGCTGCACAAGCGGCTCGACGGTTCGCGCTGGCTCGCTTTCGTCAAGCCGGCGAAGCGGCTCGAACAGGGCGACCTGCTACGCTTCGGCGAGGAAGGGAAGGTCTGCTTCCTCGGCCAGCTCGATGCCACGGTCGAGGCCAAGGGCGAGGGCGGGGAGGTCACGCTGTCCTTCGCCTTCCACGGTCCGGTGCTCGATCAGGCGATAGCCGAACGCGGGGACATGCCGCTGCCGCCCTATATCGCCTCGCGCCGCGCGCCCGACGAGAGGGATCGTAGCGATTATCAGACGCTGTTCGCCAGGGACGAGGGATCGGTCGCCGCGCCGACAGCGGGCCTGCATTTCACCGACGCGCTGGTCGAGGCGCTCGCCACGCGCGGGGTGACGCTGCATCGGGTGACGCTGCATGTCGGGGCGGGGACGTTCCTGCCGGTGAAGGCGCCGGATACCGAACAGCACCGCATGCACGCCGAATTCGGCATCATCGCCGCCGACACGGCCGAGGCCCTGAACGCCGCGCGCGCGGGCGGGGGGCGGATCGTGGCGGTCGGCTCGACCGCGCTGCGTCTGCTGGAGACTGCCGCCGACGCGCGCGGCCGCATCCAGCCATTTTCCGGCGAGACGGCGATCTTCATCACGCCTGGCTACCGTTTCCGCGCCGCCGATCTGATGCTGACCAATTTCCACCTGCCGCGCTCGACACTGTTCATGCTGGTGGCGGCCTTTTCCGGGCTGGAGACGATGAAGCGCGCCTATGCGCACGCGATCGAATCCGGCTACCGGTTCTATTCGTACGGCGATGCGTGCCTGCTCTACCCGGCCGCGCCACCGATCGGATGATGTTCGTCTTGCCCGGTCTTGTGCCGGGCTTCCCCGCCTTTACAAGACCCGATAACGCAAGACGTGGATGGCCGGGACGAGCCCGGCCACGACGAGAGCAGTCATGACGCAGCCTTTCTCCTTCACCCTCACCGCGACCGACGGGGCGGCGCGCCGCGGATTCTTCGTCACGCCGCACGGGCGCGTCGAGACGCCGGCCTTCATGCCGGTCGGCACGCAGGCGACGGTGAAGGCGGTCTCCCCGGAGGAGGTCGCCGCCGGCGGGGCGCAGATCGTGCTCGGCAACACCTATCACCTGATGCTGCGGCCGGGGGCGGAGCGCATCGCCGCTCTCGGCGGGCTGCACAAATTCATGAACTGGCCGCGGCCGATCCTGACCGATTCCGGCGGCTTCCAGGTCATGTCGCTGTCGCAGCTGCGCAAGATCGACGAGCAGGCGGTGACCTTCCGCTCGCATATCGACGGGGCGATGTTCGAATTGTCGCCGGAACGCTCGATCGAGATACAGCTTCTGCTCGGCGCCGATATCGTCATGCAGCTCGACGAATGCGTGCGGCTGCCGGCGCCGCCCGCCGAACTGGAAAAGGCCATGTCGCTGTCGCTGCGCTGGGCGGAGCGGTGCAAGCGCGCCTTCGAAAAGGCGCCGGCCGGGCGCGCGCTGTTCGGCATCGTGCAAGGCGGCGACGACCGCGCGCTGCGGCGGCAAAGCGCAAGCCAGCTCGCGCGGATGGATTTCGACGGCTATGCGATCGGCGGGCTCGCGGTCGGGGAGCCGCAGGAGGTGATGCTGTCGATGATCGAGACGGCCGCGCCGCTATTGCCGGCGGAGCGGCCGCGCTACCTGATGGGCGTCGGCATGCCCGACGATCTTCTGGAAGCGGTGGCGCGCGGCATCGACATGTTCGATTGCGTGCTGCCGACCCGCAATGGGCGGCACGGCATGGCGTTCACGCGTTTCGGCCCGATCAATATCGGCAATGCGCGTCATGCCGACGATCCGAGGCCGCTCGACGAGGCGAGCGGCCATCCGGCGACGCGCACCTATTCGCGCGCCTATCTGCATCACCTGCACAAGGCGAACGAGATTTTCGGGGCGATGCTGCTTTCGTCGATCAACCTCGCCTATTACCAGTCGCTGATGGCCGGCATGCGCGCGGCGATCGAGGCGGGGCGGTTCGAGGATTTCCGCCGCGAGACCAGGGAAAGCTGGGCGCGTGGCGACATCCCCGCGCCGTAGCCGCCTCAGAGTTCCAGCGGCGGCAGATCGACGGTTGTGCGGAATTGGTGATCGCAATCCTCGCAAACCCACATGTGCACGATCTGCACTTCCGTGAATTCGGTCGCGGTTGCCGCGAATTGCTGTTGGCCGCAGGCCGGGCAGGCGGGCCGCCGCAGGCAGGCCATGAACGCCTGATCGGAGCGCGTGGTATGAACTCTCATCGCCAAGCCTCCTTGTTTCTCCCACCGCAGTCGTTCAAACCGTAGGGGGGAGTTGTGGCGCTGGAAAGGCGCTCAGACGAAATCTGGATGACATGAGCCTTCGTGCTGCGCTGCAATTTGGATCGATCGGAGCCTTGGGAAGCTCCATCATTCCAATCGCTTGGGCGATCGGCTAAGATTTGAAGCAGCGGCATTTGTTTTAAACGCCGACCGAAAATTCGCGAGGAGGACGAAAGTGCGCCGCCATGCCTTCGCCGTTTCCGTTCTCGTCCTTGCGCTGGCCAGCGTAAGCGCGCCCGTTGCGGTTGGCGCGCAGCCGGCCTCGATCGCGCAATTCCAGAGCGCGCAAGGCTGCGCGCCCGCGCCGGGCCGCCTGGAGAAACTCAGGCTGCGGACCAAGGAAACCTGGGCCCAGATGAAGCGGCGCTGGTCGCTGCAGCGGGAGAAATACGCCGCCTGCCGCAAGGAGGCGCGGCAGCGGCGGCTTGCCGGGCGCAAGACGCGCAAGTTCCTCGAAGAATGCATGTCGAGCTAGCGCCGCAGGTTAACCACGTTCCCGGTGAGGCCTTGGCAACGCGCGCGATTTGCCATCATTTCGCACGCCTGTTCTCACGAAATAGACGCAACCCATTGATTGAATTGGAATCCGCGAGGGGGCGGATGCCCGATGCGGGAGGGGATATGCGTTTTCTGACCGGAGCCCTGGTCGCGCTCGCGCTTCTGGCGACGCCGGCCTGGGCCGCGCGCGGCGCGCCAGATTTCGGCTCGGCCGACCAGGTGCTGCGCTGGATCAACGGCTATCGCAGCAAGCCCGATCCGGCGAGCGTGCCGGCGGCGTTCCGCGCGCTCAGCGGCTTCACCGCCTTCAAGGATCCGGAGAGCGCGGGCGTCTATGTCGGATTCATGGCCGGCGTGCTCGCCGCCAATCCGGAGCGCGCGGAGGAGATCGTCGACAAGCTCTATCCGGTGCCGCAGGAAGCGCAGTGGGCGCTGATCCGCGCCATCGCCTATTCGGGCTTGCCCAACTGGAAGGACATCCTCGAGCGTCAGATCGAGCGCATGCCGATGCGGCGCGTGCTGATCGACAAATATCTCAGCGCGTCGCTGCCCACGCTGAAGGATGCGAAGCCGGAACCCAAAAAAAGCTGGTTCCAGCGGGCGAAGGAGCAATTGCCCTTCCTCGACAAGCCGAAGAAGGAAATCCGGCTCGAGCCCAGTCCCGATCTGCTCGACACCTATTGGGGATTCTATTTCGCGACCGGCGAGCTGATGCCGGTGAAGCGGCTGATCGACATGCTGCCGCTGTCCAAGGAGCGCGACAGCGTTGACAAGCTGACGGTCGGCAGCATGGCGAAATACACCCTCGCCAGCAATGCCGCACGCGATCCGGATCTGCTCGGCATGCTCAAGCGCGCGAGCCTGCGCGAGCCGAAGGACACGCTTGTGATCCTGAACGAGGTGATCGACGCGGCGGAATCGGTGGAGCTGTCCGGCATCCGCAAAGAGGCGATTGACGCCATCACCGAGCTGAAGATGAAAGGCCCGGGATCGCGCCGGGACATCGCCTGGTGGGGCCAGGTCAGCGAGGGCGCGATCGGTATCGGCTGCGTCGCCGCCGCCGCTCTCGGGCAGGTGGCGCTCGGCTTGCCGTGCGTGATCGGCGGGGCGACGTCATCGGCGGCAGTGCGCTATCTCGCGACGCCGTGAGGGCGCCGATCCTCGGTGAGCGCGCGCGCGTGCGGCCGCAGCTCCTCCACCGTGAGCGGAGCATCGAACAGGCAGGCGATCCGGTAATCGTGCGGGGGCCTGGTGATGCCACCGATCCATAACTCGGCGTCGAAGCGATCGCCGCGGCCGGGCGGCCCGAGCGCGGCGATCGCCTCCGACCGCGCCCACCAGAAATTGCCGGCGAAATACTGCGTTCCCTCCGCGCGCCCGATGAGGCGGCCGTTGTCGAACGGCGCCCAGAAGCAGCCGGCGGCGCCGACCGGTCCGCGCAGGCTCTGAACGGCGCGCTTCCAGCCGAGGATCGTGTGGCGGGTCATCAGCCGCCGCCAGTGCATGTTGATTTCCGTGTCGCTCGAAGCGCCCTTGGTGTGAGCGTAGAGGGCGAGAAAGGGCGGCCTGACGCGGCAGGCATCCGCCCAGAGAATATCCTGCGTTTCCTGTTCCCAGCCCCGCGCGGCGACGTTCGCGGTGAACGGCCCGGCGAGGCTGGACACCAATGCCCGCGCGTTCGCCACGCGCTCTGCGGAGCCGACAAATCCGACGTGAAGATGATCGAGCCGCCGCGCCAGCCCGCTCACGGCGAGCGCCTGAAAATGCTCGCGCACAATCAAGTCGTAATGCCCGTCGGCATAGACGTGATAATAGTGCCGAAGCGTGGGGCGGGCGGTCGCCATGCTGCTGCCGACCTTTCGGAGATCGGGGTCTTTGTCCGATCAATGCACGGAAAACAAGGGCACCGCGAATGCGTGACAAATTATAGCCGATGCGGCCGAGAGCGCCCACAGCGAAAGGGCAATGCGCGCGGGCTGCGGATAAAGCTCTGATTTTTGTGGCGAAGTCTGGCGAGCCCGCCGGGATTCGAACCCGGGACCTACTGATTAAAAGTCAGTTGCTCTACCGACTGAGCTACGGGCTCCCGGCGGGCCGCTGGGCCATCGGCGGGTGAGGCTGTGTAGGGGCACGCCGCCGCAGGGTCAATAGCGGCTAAAATTGAACCGAAAATCGCTCTCGCCAGCGGCGCCGGGTTTGCCTAGCTTGGCTGTCCCACGGCCGCGAGATTTGGAGTGTCCATGCCGATCGTCAATCGTATCGCCGAGTTCCACAAGGAAATCACCGCGTGGCGGCACGACCTGCATCGCCATCCCGAATTGCTGTTCGACGTTCACCGCACGGCCGCAACCGTGGCGGAGAAGCTGAAGGCCTTCGGCTGCGACGAGGTGGCGACCGGCATCGGCCGAACCGGGGTGGTCGGCGTGATCAGGGGCAACAGGACCGGGCCGGGCGCCGCGCGCGTGATCGGGCTTCGTGCCGACATGGACGCCCTGCCGATCGAGGAGGCGAACGATCTTCCCTACAAATCGACGGTGCCGGGAAAGATGCATGCCTGCGGGCATGACGGGCACACCGCCATGCTGCTCGGCGCCGCGAAATACCTAGCCGAGACGCGCAATTTCGCCGGAACGGCGATCGTGATCTTCCAGCCGGCCGAGGAAGGCGGCGGCGGCGGCCGCGAAATGGTCAACGACGGAATGATGGAGCGCTTCGGCGTGCAGGAGGTGTACGGGATGCACAATTATCCGGGCATCCCGGTCGGCGAATTCGCCATCCGCAACGGCCCGATCATGGCGGCCGCCGACCGCATCCTGATCGAGATCGAGGGTAAGGGTGCGCATGCCGCGCGCCCGCATGCCTCGATCGACACGATCCTCGTCGCCTCGCAGATCGTCAACCAGATCCAGTCGGTGGTCTCGCGCAATGTCGATCCGCTGGAATCGGCCGTGGTGTCAATCTGCCTGTTCCAGGCCGGCACGACCGACAATGTGATCCCGCAGACCGCGGTGCTGCGCGGAACGGCACGCAGCCTCAAACCGCAGGTGCAGGACCTCGTGGAAGCAAGGCTTCACCAGATCGTCGAGGGCACGGCCAGGCTCTACGGCGCGACGGCTAAACTCACCTACCGGCGCGACTATCCGGTGACCTGCAATCACAAGGAGCAGATGGAATTCGCCGCCTCCGTCGCGCGCGAGATCGCGGGCGAGGACAAGGTGAATACCGATGTCGCTCCCGTGATGGGCGCGGAGGACTTTTCCTTCATGCTGAACGCGCGGCCCGGCGCCTTCATCTTCGCGGGCAACGGCGACAGCGCGGGCCTGCATCATCCGAAATACAATTTCGACGACAACCTCATTCCGGTCGGCGCCTCGTACTGGGTGCGGCTCGTCGAAAAGCGGCTCGCGGCATAGTCGCGGCCGCGACAGGTCCGGCCGAATAGCGCGCGCGGCTACTGGATCGTCTCGGTCTGCTTCTCGGCGACGGCGGCGGGCGCGGCGGCCGCCGTTTCAGCGGTGGCCTTGGCGATGGCCGCGGCGCGGCGCGGCCACAGCACCAGCAGGCGCTGCTCGAGCCCGCGCCAATAGGCGAACTCGTTGAACTTGCGTCCCTCGATGGCGGCAATCAGCGTCGCGGAGACGAACGGCAGGCTCTGGATCACGAGTACGACCGCGAAGATGTCGATCTCCCGCACGCGCTCGAAATTGGTCGCATGCAGCGCAATCGCGCTGATCAGGAGCAGTGCGGCGATGATCGATTCCCAGAAGGCCTGAAACTCGCGCGATTTGCGCCGAGCTCCGCCCTTGGCGGTGACGGTGAAGGGCAGGTGATCCTTGATCAGCCCGTCGGCGGCGGCGCGCGCCACCGTCCATTGCACCGACATTGCCGCGAAGACCGAGCCCAGCATCTGCGCCGGCGGAATAGCGACACGCAGGCGGTAAAGCGCGAGGAAATGCCCAAGCGAGACCGCAAAGGCGGCGATGATCGGCACCGTCAGGATCGTGTCGGGAATGGCGATGCCGGCGAACAGCACGATCGGCACCCAGACAAGATTGAGGATCGCCACAGCGACGCCGATCGCCTCGGCGCCGAGCCAGTTGAGCCAGCCGAGCGTGAAATCGCGCCGCTGCTCGCGCGTCAGGCCGGACACGCCGGGCAGGAAGCGCCGCCAATGCTTCTTGATGAGCTGCACGCCGCCATAGGCCCAGCGGTGCCGCTGCTTCTTGTAGGCCTCGAAGGTATCGGGCAGCAGCCCGAAGCCATAGCGGCGGTTGGTGTAATGGGTCTGCCAGCCAAGTTCGAGCAGCGTCAGGCCGAGATCGGAATCCTCCACGATCGTGTCGCTCGACCAGTTGCCGCAGGCCTCGAGCGCGGCGCGGCGGATGAGGCACATCGTGCCGTGTACGATGATCGCATTCGCCTCGTTGCGCTGGACCATGCCGATGTCGAAGAAGCCGGCATATTCGCCTGCCATCGCATAGTGCATGACGCTGCGGCCGCCGTCGCGGTGTTCCTGCGGCGCCTGCACGAGGCCGACTTTGGGATCGGCGAAAGCGGGGACGAGATCGCCGAGCCAGTCCGGCGTCACGATATAGTCGGCGTCGATCACCCCAATGATTTCGGCGTCGGGAGCGGTATGCGCCAGCGCCAGGCGCAGCGCACCCGCCTTGAATCCCTCGAGCTTGTCTTCGCGCACGAACTTGAAGCGTTCGCCGAGCGTGGCGCAATGCTCTTGTACCGGCACCCAGAATTGCGGGTCGGGCGTGTTGTTGATGACGAGGATGCACTCGAAATTGGGATATTTGAGATTGGCCACGGCATCGAGCGTCGCCTTCAGCATCTCCGGCTGTTCGCGGTAGGCGGGGATGTGGATCGACACCTTGGGCATGTAGCCCGCGGGCGCGATCGGCGGCGCGGTGAGCAGCCGGCGCGGGCCGCCGCCGAAGGCGATGGCGGCGATCTCCTCCATCCGCGCAAGGGCGATGAAGGCGAGCGGGATCAGCAGGAGCACGCCGAGGCCGAGCGCGAAGGCGGCGCCCCAGACGAAATAATGGCCGTTCCAGTAGGCGAAGACGGTGGCGAACCAGAAGCCGACGGTGTGGGCGGAGACGCCGAGCAGCAGCGCCTGTCCGAAAGTCGCCCCGCGCATCGCCAGGATGGGCAGCGACAGCAGCACCCCGAGCAGCACCGACAGCGTCATCGTTTTCCAGTGATCGGGATTGGAGATGGTCCCGGTCCAGGCGAATTTCGGATGCTTGGAGGCGTCAAACAATCCCCAATAGGGGCCAACGCCGCCTTCATTGGTCTTCCACGGCTGATCGAAGGCCTCGATGATGTTGTAGTCGATGCCCATCGCTTCGGCGCGGCTCAGGAATTCGCGGATGACCTGCGCCTGTTCGAGGCGCCCGGGATTGGCGTCGCGGCGGTTATAGCCCGCGCTCGGCCAGCCGAACTCGGCGATGACGATGCGCTTGCCGGGATAGGTCTGGCGCAGCAGGTTGTAGGCGTAGATCACCTGGTCGAACGCCTTGTCCGCCGGGATTCCTTCCCAGTAGGGCAGCACATGCGCGGCGATGAAGTCGACCGCCGACACCAGCTCAGGATGGTCGATCCAGGCGTGCCAGATTTCGCCGGTCGTCACCGGCACCTGCGTCTCGCGCTTGACGCGCTGGATCTTCTTGATCAGCTCTTCGGTCGTCTGCTCGCCGCGGAAAATCGTCTCGTTGCCGACGACGATGCCGTCGATGTTGGAGTGGCGCTTGGCGATGTCGATGACGGAACGGATCTCGCGCTCGTTGCGATTCTCGTTCTTGTCGATCCAGGCGCCGATCATCGCGCGCAGGCCGAATTCGTGCGCGACGCCGGCGACCAGTTCGACGCCGCCGGTGGACGAGTAGGTGCGCACCGCGCGCGTATAAGGCGCGAGCACTTTCAGGTCGTCGCGAATCTTCGAAAGGGTGGCTTGCGTCCCTGAATCGGGATGTTCGGACCCGCCGAACGGCGCGTAGGAGACGCTGGCGAGTTGGCCGTCGAAGCCCGGGGCCTGAATTTCGGGCCTGGCCAGAGCCCACAACAACGCGTGGACGCCCGCCACCAGCGCGACGACCAAAGCTACGATGCGCATGATGCGCTAACCGAATGGGGCGGAGAGTTAAAGACCGCGACCCGTCCCCTGAGCCGCTATCTTGCGGTGCAACATAGCTCTAACGCCGCATGTTTTCAAGTGTAATGCATGCATGGCGTTTTAATGGCGCTGCACTCCTGCGAAGCAATCCGTCAACGCAATTATTGGGTCGATGTTCCGGCCGTCGCCGGAGGCGCCGGAGGATTGGCCGCCGCGGTCGGCGGCGTGGACGGATTGATCCAGCAGGCGAGAACCCGCGCGTTCAGACTTTCCGGCGCCTTGGGGTCGATATAACCCTGCCGCACGACGCAGCGGAAGGTCGATTGGATATGCCCGCCCGGGCAGCCGAAGCGGTCGTAGAGATCGAGGTGGCGGAAGGCGGTGTCGAGATCGTCCCGCCAGAGCAGGCTGACCGCCCGGCGGCCGAGCCAGATGCATTCGGGATTGCCGGCCGGGCCGTTGATCGCCTTGGACGCCTCCATCAATTCGTCGGCCTTTTTGGCCTCCTTGGCCGCTTCCTTCGCCTTGTCGGCGGCCTGGTCTCCGGCGTTCTGGGCGAGGAGCGGGGAGGCAAGTCCGGCGGAAAGCAAAACCGCAAGGACGATACTCGGGAGACGAACAGGCATGGCACGCCGAATGACTGGACAGGAGAGGGTTAGGCGCTCGCTTTGATCATCGGAATGGGTCGCCAATGCGGCGCGGCCCGTAGCCCGACACCGCGCGCAGATGATCGAAATTGCCGTGTCTTGTCCAGTATGTCGCGACGTTTTGCTTAAGGCGTTACGCCGCGATGCGGCAAGATTCCGGGGCCCGGACCTTGGCAGGCGCCGGGTCAGCGGCGATAAGTCCTGCCGAATGTCATTTGCGAAATCCTCCTTCATTCCGCTCGCCGCCTTTCTGGCCGCGGCCGTCGCCATCGCCGCAGGCTGGCACTGGCTCGGCGCCGGCGTGCCGATGCCTCAGGCCCCGCTCGGTCCGCGCGATAAGCTCCAGTGCGTATCCTATGCGCCGTTCCGCGGCTGGCAGACCCCGTTCGACCCCGCGACCCGGATCGAACGCTGGCAGATCGAGGACGATCTCGCGCGGCTGAAGCCGTTGACCGATTGCATCCGCACCTATTCCACCGAGCTTGGGCTCGACCAGGTGCCGGACGTCGCGCGCCGCTACGGCCTCAAGGTGCTCCTCGGAATCTGGCTCGGGCGCGAGGAGCGGAAGAACCGGATCGAAATCGACAGCGCGGTGGCGCTCGCGCGCCGCTATCCCGACGTGGTCAGCGCGCTCGTGGTCGGCAACGAGGTGCTGCTGCGCGGCGAATTGTCCGCGGCCGCGCTCGCCGGCATCATCCGTAACGTGAAGGCGCAGACGGCGGTGCCGGTGACCTATGCCGATGTCTGGGAATTCTGGACGCGCTTTCGCGAGGTGAGCGAGGCGGTCGATTTCGTCACCATTCATATCCTGCCCTATTGGGAGGATTTCCCGATCCCCGCGCGCGAGGCGGCCGCGCATGTCGCCTCGATCCGGCGTCAGGTCGCCGCGATCTTTCCGGGCAAGGAGATCCTGATCGGGGAAACGGGCTGGCCGAGCCAGGGGCGGATGCGCGAGGGCGCGCTGCCGTCTCCCTCCAACCAGGCGCGCGTCATCCAGGACATTCTGGCCGCCGGGCAGCGCGAACATTTCCGCATCAATCTGATCGAGGCCTTCGACCAGCCCTGGAAGCGCCTGCTCGAAGGCACGGTCGGCGGGCATTGGGGGCTACTCGATGCCGCAACGCGCGAGCGGAAATTCGAATGGGGCGCGCCGGTCTCCGATCATCCGCTGTGGCGCTGGCAGGCGGGGGGCGGGGTGCTGCTCGCGCTATGCGCCTTCGCCGCGGCGCTGATCGGGCGTGGCGGGGCGGCCGCCTCCGGCGGCGCGGCGCTGTGGAGCGGTGTCGCCGTCAACGCGGTTGCGGGTGGGCTGATGGCCGGACTGGCGGCTGAGAAAATGCTGGTCGAGAGCCTCGGCGCGGGAGGCTTTGCGCGCTCGATGGTGCTCGTCGCGCTTTCCGCCGCCGTGCCGGTCGCGGCCTCGGCGGCGCTCGCGCGCGGTCTCGCTCCACCGGCTTTCGCGCGCGTGCTGGCGCGTAGAGACGAGCGGATTTCGCAACCGCTCGCGCTGCTGCTCGGGCTCTGCGCGGTGGCGCTGACGCTGATGGCCATCCAGGCCGCGCTCGGGCTTGCCTTCGATCCACGCTATCGGGATTTCCCGTTCGCCGCGCTCACCGCCGCGACGATTCCGCTGGCGGTCGTCGCGTGGGCCGTTCCGCGCGGCAAGGGACGGCGCGGGGCGGCGGAGATCGCCTGCGCCTTCACGCTGGTTTCGGCGGCGGGCTATATCGCGTTCAACGAAAGCTTCGCCAACTGGCAGTCGCTCTGGTTCTGCGGGGCGATCGTGCTGCTCGCGCTCACTCTGCTTCGGGCGCGCGACGCGCGAGACTGAGCATCAGCAGGCCGGCGGCCAGTCCGCACAGCCCGGCATTGTAGAGGACGACGCCGAGCGCGGTGACCACGATGCCGGCGCCGAAGATGAGCAGCGTCGGCCGCGCCAGATTGAGCAAGGCGAGAACGAGCGCGACGATGCCGAAGACCTGGTGCTCGAACAGCGCCGCCGACACCCTGCGCGACAGGCAGAGCCAGGTGTTCAGCCCGCCGTCGCAGGCAAGGCCGACGAGCGTCTGCTCGATGCCGAGATAGCGCAGATAGAGGGCATAGCCGAGGGCGAGGAAGCCCGCGGCGAGAAGCCAGTTGGTTTGCCGCGCGGTCGGCATGAACAGGCGCGATGCCATCCTGCGACTATGCCCCGGTCTTGAAATGCGCGACGATCAGATCGCGAAGGCTCGCGCTGCTGACAAGCAGAATTCCCGCCATCACCAGCGCCAGCCCGACGGCATGATAGACATGCAGCTCCTCGCCGAGAAAGATCGCCGCGAGCGCCACGCCGTAGCAGGGCAGGAGATAGAGGAACGCGCTGGTCACGGCCGGGCCGACATATTTCACGCCGTACTGGTAGCTCGAGAAGGACAGGATCGAGGCAAAGACCACGATTCCGGCGATGCAGAGCCAGGCGCGGGTCGTGGTCGGAAACGGCGCGCCGAGCGCAAGCTCGCTCACCATGAACGGCAGAAGCAGCGCGGCGCCGCACAGCGCGATGACGAAGAACAGCGCCGCCGTCGGCAGACGGTCCATCGTCGTCTGGCGTAGCAGCAGCGAATAGGTGGCCCAGCCGATCGTGGAGGCAATGAAGCCGATATCGCCGATATTGAATCGCAGATGCAGCAGCGCCATCGGATCGCCTTTCAGCACGACGGTAAAAACCCCGAGCAGTCCGAGCAGCACGCCGATCGCCTGCGTTTTCGGCAGCGGCCTGCGCGACAACAGCGCATCGGCGAGCACGACGAGCACGGGCGCGGCGGTATAGATCAGCGTGCCGTTCGTGGCGGTCGTGTAGAGCAGCGACCAGTAAACGAGACCGCCGCACACCCACATGCCGAGAAATCCGAGCAGCAGGATGATCCGCCATTGTTCCATGATGGTGGAAAGATGCCGCCTGACGAGCGGCAGCACGAAGGGCGCCACCACCGCGCAGCTGATCGTCCAGCGCAGCGTGGCGAGCGTCCACGGCGGCACCGACTCGACCGCCGGCCGACCGAAGATCAAATTTGACACAAAAAAGAGCGGCATCACCGCGAGGATGAAATAGGCGCGCAGCCGCATGGGAGATCTCCGGGAGCGCTTCTTTAGTCGGTTTGCGCCAGTCCCGACAAGGGTGGGCAGGGACCATTTCAAGTCACGCCAGAGACCGCAACCTAACGCACCGAGAGCTTTTGCCCATCGAACGGGGCCGGTTTGCAGCTCCAGCCGCCTGCGGCCAGCGTTGCACAAATTTTCGCCGCCGTGCCCGCATTGCCGAGCGGCCCCGCGATCAGCCGCAATTGGATGGTTCCGGGCCTGGTTCCCTCGCGCACGCCGACGATCGGACGCAACCCCTGCAGCGCGCCGGCATGATTGGTGCGCGCGGCGTTCCACAGGTCGCGCAAGGCATCGAGATTCGATCCACCGCCAATATCGACTCCGAATTCCGTCTTCGTGCCGATCGAGCCGGCAATGTCCAAGTCGTTCGCGCCCGCGCTCGCGACCGTTGGCTGCGGCGGGGCGGCGCCTTTCGGGAGCGCGATCCGTGCCTCGCGCGCTGGGTCGGAGGAGGGAAGCGCGGCCGCCGGCGGGGAGGCCGCCGTCGCGGCGGTGGCGAGCGTCGTCGGCCCTGTCAGCGCGCCGATTGAAGTGGTTGCCGGCAGCGGCGAGGAGGCCGGGTTCGCGTCCGCGCGCGGCTCGCCCGCGCGCGCGATCGAGCCGGTGACGTCCTCCAGATTCCGCTCGAGCACCGTGACGCGGGCGAGCAGCCGGTCGCGGTCGGCGGCAAGGTTGCGCACGCCCTCGGCGATGCGGCGCATGTCCTCGGCGGTTCTGGCGCGGGCGAGGGCTTCGGAATTGACCTGGGCAGGCGGCGCGCCGGAAAAGGCAAGCGCGAGGCGCTGCGATCCGCTTTCCGAGCGCAGCGCGATGGCCGCCAGGACCAGGGCGATGCACGCGGCTCCGCCCCATGCGGCAAGCCGCATGAGGCCGCGATAATCGGCATGCAGGACGGTCCTGATCGGCACGGCGCCGCAAATCCTCGCAAATCCCCGCGACGCAACACCGAATCGGGGCAAGGGATGCTAGCAAATCTGCCGCGCCCGCTCATGCGCGCCCCGGCGCGGCCTTTCCCGCTTCACCCGGCTCGGCTATGACGGCGGTCATTCGCAAGTCCGGAGGTGGAATGACCGCGCGAAGCTGCCTTGCCATCGTGCTCGCGGCCGGCGAGGGAACGCGCATGCGGTCGCAGACGCCGAAGGTCCTGCACCGGATCGCGGGCCGTTCGCTGCTGGCGCATGTCCTGCAGACGGTCCAGCGGGCGGGCGCGGTCCCCGCCGTAGTCGTTTCCCCGGCGCGGCCGGCGGTGGCCGACGAGGCGAGACGCGTCGCCCCCGATGCGCGCATCTTCGTGCAGCAGGCCGCGCGCGGAACCGGCGACGCCGTGCTCGCGGCGAAGGAGGCGATCGGGACGTTCGACGACATCCTGGTAATTTTCGGCGATACGCCGCTGGTCAAGGCGGAGACGCTCGCGCGCTTTCGCGAGGTGCTGGCGCGCGGGGCCGCGATCGTGGCGTCGGGTTTCCGGCCGGCCGATCCGGCCGGTTACGGCCGTCTCGTCACCGAGAATGGCAGGCTCGTCGCGATCAGGGAGGAGAAGGACGCCAGTCCCCGCGAGCGCGCGATCGCGCTCTGCAACGGCGGGCTGATGGCGCTCGCCGGCAAGCACGCCCTGCCGATCCTGCGCGAGATCGGCGACGATAACGCCAGGAAGGAATTCTATCTGACCGACGCCGCCGCCATCGCCGCTCGCAAAGGTCTTGCATCCGAGATCATCGAGATCGGCGAGGACGAGACGCTCGGCGTCGATAACAGGATCAAACTCGCGCGCGCGGAGGCGATGATGCAGACAAGGTTACGCGAAGCGGCGATGGCAAACGGCGCGACGCTGGTCGCGCCCGAGACGGTCTTTTTCTCCGACGACACCAGGATCGGACGGGACGTCACGATCGAGCCCTATGTCGTGTTCGGCCCGGGCGTGGTCGTCGGCGACGGCGCGGTGATCCATTCGTTCTCGCATTTGGCCGGCGTCACCGTGGGGGAGGGAGCCTCGGTCGGGCCCTTCGCGCGGCTGCGTCCGGGAACCGTGCTCGGCAGGAATACGCGGATCGGAAATTTCGTGGAGACGAAGGCGGCCGCCATCGAGGCGGGCGCGAAGGTCAACCATCTGAGCTATGTCGGCGATGCCCGCGTCGGGGAAGACGCCAATGTCGGTGCTGGCACGATCACATGCAATTACGACGGGGAAAAAAAGCACCACACCGATATCGGCAAGGGCGCCTTCATCGGGTCGAATTCCGCGCTCGTCGCCCCGGTGAAGATCGGCGACGGCGCCTATGTCGGATCGGGATCGGTGATCACCGAGGACGTGCCGGCGGGATCGCTGGCGATCGCGCGGGGAAGGCAGGTCATCAAGGAAGGCTGGGCCTCGACCTTGCGCCTGCTGAGCAGAAAGTCGAACAAAGCCTGACCGGCTTGTCATATGACGAAACGGATTTTGATTTCCGCACCGGGCCCCGTGCCGCGTAAAGGGCGGGCGGGAAGCTCGGGCGGGGAGGCGGCGCGATGTGCGGGATAGTCGGCATTCTTGGCCGGGACGCGGTAGCCCCGCATCTCGTCGAGGCGCTGAAGCGGCTCGAATATCGCGGCTACGATTCCGCGGGCATCGCTACCCTGGTCGACGGCAAGATCGAGCGCCGTCGCGCCGAGGGCAAGCTCGCGCGGCTGGCCGACCTGGTGCAGAACCGGCCGATCGGCGGCAAGATCGGCATCGGCCATACCCGCTGGGCG
>DASZTD010000011.1:0-49548 GCA_035548355.1 Pseudorhodoplanes sp. | reverse complement strand
TCGCCCGGCCGTTCGAAAAGGCCGCCCGGGTATTCAGCGCCGCAAGACGATGACCCTTGGCGTTGCCGGTTTTGCCCGCTAGATCAGGCGCGATCGCAGAGGGACAATTCGAATGAACGTTCGCGACGCCGTCGCCAGCCGTTTCTCCTGCCGCGCTTTCCGTTCCACGCCCGTGCCGGAATCGACGGTCCGCGAGATTCTCGAATTGTCGTCGCGTGCGCCCTCCGGCTCGAACCTGCAACCCTGGTTCGTTCACGCGCTGGCGGGCGAGCCGCTGGAAAAGCTGAAGGCGGCTCTCAGGCCACGCTACGGCGAGCTTCCCCACGGCGACGGCCCCGGCTATCAGGTTTTTCCCGGAAAGCTTCATGAGCCCTATCGCACGCGCCGCTTCGACGTCGGTCTGCAGCTCTACGACTCGCTCGGCATACCCTACGAGGACCGCGCCGCGCGGCTGAAGCAATATGCGCGCAACCTCGTGTTCTTCGATGCGCCGGTCGCGCTGTTCCTGGTCATCGACCGGGCGCTCCATCCCGCGCAATGGGCCGATCTCGGCATGTTCGCGCAGACCGTCATGCTGGTCGCGCGCGATCATGGCCTGCATACCTGTGCGCAGCAGGCCTGGGTGCCCTGGTCGAAGACCGTCGAGCAATTCCTGAAGCTGCCGCCCGAACGCATGCTCTTCTGCGGCATGGCGCTCGGCCATGCAGATGAGAATGCGCCGGAGAATTCCTGGCGCTCCCCGCGCGAGCCTCTCGAAAAATGGGCGACTTTCTCCGGCTTCTAGCGCAAGCGCCCTTTCATCACCACATTTGCCGCCACGTTCGCAGTATCGCCGCCGGGGAGCGTTCATGAGGATCTGGTTCATCTGCGCCGCCGCGGGCTTGCTGGCCTGCACGCCGCGGGCGGCTTTGGCCAACGAGGGCACGGTCTGCCTGACCAAGGAACAGCGGCGGGTGGAGCTGGCGGCCAGGCATGTCGTCCCGCTCGCCGCCGCGCTGCGGGCCGCGCATGGCCGGCGCAGCGAGCTGATCGATGCCCGCCTGTGCCGCGGGTCGAACGGCCTTTTCTACCGGCTGACACTGCTGCCGCGCGATGGCAAAGTAAGACGGGCCGTCGTCGATGCCGCGACCGGAAAACTCGCCAACGGCCGCTGAAGGGAGTGGTGATCCTTGCGTCTCCTCGTGGTCGAGGACGATCCCGATCTGAACCGCCAACTCGCGACGGCGCTGACCGATGCCGGTTACGTCGTCGATCGCGCGTTCGACGGCGAGGAGGGGCATTATCTCGGCGAAACAGAGCCTTACGACGCGGTAATTCTCGATATCGGCCTGCCCAAGATGGACGGCATCTCGGTGCTGGAGTCCTGGCGCCGGGCCGGCCGCACCATGCCGGTCCTGATGCTGACGGCGCGCGACCGGTGGAGCGACAAGGTCCAGGGTTTCGATGCCGGCGCCGACGATTACGTGCCGAAGCCGTTCGTGCTCGAGGAGGTGCTGGCGCGCGTGCGGGCGCTGCTGCGGCGCTCGGTCGGGCACGCCAAGAGCGAATTCGTGTGCGGCACCGTGCGGCTCGATTCTCGCACCGGCCGCGTGACGGTCTCCGGCAACCCGGTCAAGCTGACGAGCCACGAATACCGGCTGCTCTCCTATCTCATGCATCATGCTGGCCGCGTGGTTTCGCGCACCGAGCTGGTCGAGCACCTGTACGATCAGGATTTCGACCGTGACAGCAACACGATCGAGGTGTTCGTCGGCCGCATCCGCAAGAAGCTCGGCGTCGACTGCATCCAGACCGTGCGCGGGCTCGGCTATCTTCTGACGCCCGACGGCGCACGCTGACGCATGCGCGCGAACTCTCTGGCGCTCCGGCTTTTTCTGTCCGCGACCGCATGGACCGTGGTGACGCTGATCGTCACCGGCTTCGTTCTGTCCTCTCTCTACCGGCAGGCCGTCGAGCGGTCGTTCGACCGCAGGCTCGGCGTCTATCTGCGCACGCTCGTCGCCGATGTGGCGTCACCCGAAGACAATACCGCCGACAAGTTCCCGCAATCGGTCAGCGAGCCCCTGTTCGAGCTGCCGCTGTCCGGCTGGTACTGGCAGGTGACGCGCCTCGATGTCGCCAAGCCGGATATCCGCGCCTCACGATCCCTGTGGGACACGAGCCTGCCGCGCCTGCCGGAACAGCCCTCGGCTCTGCCAGGGGCGCTGCGGCAGGGCTATGTGCAGGGGCCCGAGGACCAGAAGCTCCGCCTCGTCGAGCGCATTGTCGATCTCGGCGACGAGGGACGATTTCTCGTTTCGGTGGCCGGCGATTCCGCCGAGATCGAGGAGGAAACCGGGCAGTTCGACCGGGCGCTGATGGTGACATTCGGCCTGCTCGCGCTCGTCCTGCTGCTGATCACCGCGTTTCAGGTCCAGTTCGGGCTCGCCCCCTTGCGCCGCATTTCGCAGGGGCTTGCCTCCATCCGCGCCGGCCTCGCCGAACGGCTCGAGGGCCATTTCCCCGTTGAGATCGACCTTCTGGCGCGGGAAACCAACGCGCTGCTCGAAGCCAATCGCGAGATCGTCGAGCGGGCGCGCACGCATGTCGGCAATCTCGCGCATGCGCTGAAGACGCCGCTGTCGGTGATGGTCAACGAGGCCACCGCGCGCGGCGACGATCCTCTCGCGATCAAGGTGCGCGAGCAGATCGAGATCATGCGCGATCAGGTTACCCGCCATCTCGAACGGGCGAGACTCGCCGCGCGCATGACGGTGGTCGGATCGATCACCGATGTCTATCCGGTGGTCCAGTCGCTCGCGCGCACGATGGAGAAGACGCATCACGACAAGGGGCTCGCGATCCGCGTCGATGCGCCACATGACGCGCGCTTTCTCGGCGAGCGCCAGGATCTCGAGGAAATGATCGGCAATCTCGTCGACAATGCCTGCAAGTGGGCGCAGTCGCGCGTCTCGATCGAGGTGTTGTCGGAGGTGCAGGAGCAGCAGCGGCACGTGCTGCGCATCGTCGTCGATGACGACGGGCGCGGGCTTACGCCGTCGGAGCGCGAGCAGGTGGCGCGCCGCGGCCGCCGCCTTGACGAAACCAAGCCGGGCTCGGGACTTGGTCTTTCCATCGTGCTGGAACTGGCGAGCCTCTATGGCGGCTCGCTGACGCTCGGCACCGCGCCGATCGGTGGATTGCGCGCCGAACTCGTTCTGCCGGCGGCGTAGCCCTCAGATTCGCCGCAATCCCGTCCACTGGTAACGCCTCGTTCAGCGGCCGCGCGCTATGCTTGCCGCATTCGATCGAGGGGCGCTTCCATGCCATTTCCGAAAGCTGTTGCGGTCGCCATACTCGGCGCGGGGCTTGCGGCGTGTACCGGCGAACGCTTCGCCGACAACCGGCCGTATTACGAGCCGGCGCCGGCGGGCCCCAAGGAAGCGGGCGGCACGGCGGCCGGCGCCATTGCCGGCGCGGTCATCGGTTCGCAATTCGGCGGCGGCGTCGGCGAGCGCGTGGCCGCCGGCATTGCCGGCGCCGCGATCGGCGGGCTGATCGGAAACCGCATCGGCGCCGCGCTCGACGACGAGGATCGTCAGCGCGCCTATGCCGCGCAGATGGATGCTCTCGAACGCGGCAGTTCGGGCGCGCCCGTGGCCTGGGAAAATCCGGATTCCGGCCGCCGCGGCACCATCGTCCCCGGTCCCGCCTACGACCGGCGCGGCACCAAATGCCGCGAATTCACCCACACCGTCTATATCGACGGGCGGCCGCAGATCGCGCGCGGGGCGGCCTGCCGCAATCCCGACGGGACCTGGTCACCGCTCGTGTGAGGCGCCGCGGTCGCTCGCATTAACCGTTTGAAGTTACTCGATTTCACCAGTTTTTAAGAGCCTTGTCCTTATCTGGTCGCCTGTTGCGTAACCAGAGTATTTTGAATGGCCGATGGCCCGCCTGTCGCGCGATTGCGGCAATATCTCCGCGATCTGAAACCCGAGGCGCGGTCGCTGCTGATCGTCGAGCTTGAGCGCGGCCTGCTGCGCGGCGACGCGCCCGACGGCGCTCAACTGGTCCTGCAGGAATTGCGCCGCCTCGCGCGCGAGACCGGCCGCCCGGCATCGCGCGGCGGCAACCTGCCGCGTCTTTTCTTTCAGGCAATCGAACCGTTTCTCGTGGACGACGTGGCGGAGCACCGCCACCCCGGCCGCATCGCTCGCGTGGCGCTCGAGCCGATCTGGGAATGGGTGTGCCGCGACCTGCTGCCGGGCGAGGCCAAGGCTGTGACCGAAGCGGTCGCCCGCGCCGTCGGTCGGCAGGACCTTGCGCATGCGGAAGAGCTTGCCCGCAATTTCCAGGATCGCTTTGCGCGGCGCGCGCAGGAGGCGCTCGATGCAGCGGACGCCGATGAAGCGGCGCGCCGTCGCCTTGCCGGCGAGATTGCCACGCCGCGCGGGATCGAGGACGTGCGCTCGATCGTCGAGGTGCTGAAGGCGCGCGATGCGCTCGAGAATTTCGCCATCGTCCTTCCCCGACACATCGCGGAATTGTCCGGGGCCATGCTCGGGCTGATCAAAGAAAGGCTGGATGCGGTGCCGTCGCAGGACCGGACCGCCTTCGTGCAGCGGCTCCTCGTCGTCATGAGCAGGCTTGCCGCTCCCTGGCAGCTTGCGAAAATCGCAACATGCGGTGCCGGCACGACATCCGCGCAGGCTTTGGCCGAAAACCGCTATGGTGTGGCGATCGCGATCGTCCTTGCCGAGGTCGGCCGCATGGTCGCGGAGCTGAAGTCCGAGTTGAAGACCGGGCGTGGCGTGGCCGTCGGCGCGCTATTGAAATCGATCCATGACGCCGTTTGCGGCCTGCGCGCCGAGGTCGATTTTTCCGTCGATTGTCCCTGGGCGCGTGAACTTGCGGCGGCCTGCGCGGATACGTCCAACGTGCTGAAGGACGAGATCGAGCCGGTGCCCGGTCACGTGGAGCGGTTGTTGCGGCCGCGTGCCTCGCACGACATCGCGCCTGGCTCCTCGATCGACCGCGGCGATGTGAGCGATACCGAGGCGCGGATCGCTTTCGTCGGGACCTGTCGCCAATATGCCGGCGGCCTCGATATCGGTGACGTGGCGCAGAAAGCCTGGTCGGCGCTCGAAACGAATTTGTCGGCCGTGACGGAACCGCTCGCCGAGGCGCTGCGCGGGGCGGGCGACAGCGACCGAGATTTTCGCCGGTCGCAATTCGACGCCGCGATGCGCTTCAGCGCCGTGGTGTTCGGCCCCGACCATGCGGCCGCGATGGCGCGATCCGTGGCCGAGGCGGGCGAGCGGCGGATCACCGCCAGGGCATCCTAGATTCGGCCATTTTTCGGGGTTCGGGGCGCAGTTGCGGCGCGGGCGCGGCCGTGGTGTAAGGCCGCGGCAAGCTCACTCGTCGGCCGAAGGGCCTTCGCTCACCGATGACTTTGTGGTTCGTGCTGGCGCTGATGACCATGGCGGCGATTTTTGCCGTGCTGTGGCCGCTCGCGCGCGTGCAGACCGCCGCCTCCGGCAGTGAGGTCGCGATCTACCGCGACCAGCTCGAGGAAATCGAGCGCGACCGCGCCGCCGGCCTGATCGCCGCCGCCGAGGCCGAGGCCGCGCGCACGGAAGTTGCCCGCCGCCTGATCGCGGCGGCCGATGCGGCCGAGCCGGCTATGCGGCCCAGCATCCGGGCGCGGCGCACCGTCGCCGTTTGCGCTCTGCTCGGCCTGCCTGCCGCCGCCGTCACGCTCTATCTTCTGCTCGGGTCGCCGGGATTGCCGGGCGCCCCGCTTGCGCTGCGGGAGACGCGGAGCCCCGATCAGCAATCGATCGCGAGCATGGTCGCGCAGGTCGAGGCGCATCTGGAAAAAAATCCGGAGGATGGGCGCGGCTGGGAGGTTCTCGCTCCGGTTTATCTGCGCGCCGGGCGCTTCGAGGACGCGGTAAGGGCACGGCGGAACGCGCTGCGGCTTCTCGGCGCGACGCCCGCGCGCGAGGCCGATCTCGGCGAAGCTCTCACCGCGGCGGCGAACGGTATCGTCACCTCCGAGGCGAAGACCGCCTTCGAGCGCGCCGCTGCCGCAGACCCGAACGGGGAAAAGGCGCAATTCTTTCTCGGTCTTGCCGCCGAGCAGGACGGCCGGAGCAAGGAAGCGGCGGACATCTGGCGCCGCCTGCTGGCGCGCGCGGATGCCGGGGCGCCGTGGCGTCCCGCCGTCGAGCAGGCGCTGGCGCGGCTGCAGGTCCAAACCTTCGGGCCGGACGCCGCCGATATCGCCGCGGCGGAGAAACTATCGCCCGAGCAGCGCGCCGCGATGATTTCCGGCATGGTGGAGCGCCTTGCCGCGCGCCTGAAGGAAGACGGATCCGACATCGGCGGTTGGCTCAGGCTGGTGCGGGCCTATATGGTGCTCGGCGAGACCGACAAGGCGCGCGAAGCGCTTGCGGATGCGCGATCGAAAATTCAAGGCGACCCGGAGAAGCTGCGCAAGATCGACGATCTGGCGCGTGCGCTCGGGCTCGGCGGGTGAACGATGACTCGGAAGCAGCGGCGGCTGGTGCTGATCGGTTCGAGCCTCGCGGTGCTCGGCATCGCGGTTGCGCTCATTCTCGGCGCCCTGAAGGACTCGATCGTCTTCTTCAATTCGCCGACCGACATCGTCGAGCGGGGAGTGAAGCCCGGTACGCGCGTGCGGCTCGGCGGCCTGGTGCAGCCGGGCAGCGTGACGCGCCTCGATCTCGACGCGCGTTTCGAGGTGACCGACGGCAAGACCTCGATCAAGGTGAGCTATCACGGCATTCTGCCAGACCTGTTCCGCGAGGGGCAGGGCGTCGTCGCCGAAGGCACGCTCGACGGCTCGGGCAGCTTTACCGCCGACAGCGTCTTTGCCAAGCATGACGAGACCTACATGCCGAAGGAGGTGGCCGATGCCTTGAAGAAGCAGGGCCACTGGAAGGACGATTACGGCCGCGGGGGCCCGTCGCCGGGCGCGAAACCATGATCGCGGAGATCGGCCATTACGCGCTGGTTCTGGCGTTGGCGCTGGCGATCGTGCAGGCGGTGGTGCCGGCGGTGGGCGCGCTTCGCAACGATCCCGCGCTGATGGGCGTCGCCGGTCCCGTCGCGCTCGCCCAGTTCGGATTCACCGGCATTTCCTTCGCCGCGCTGACGGCCTGCTATGTCGGGTCCGACTTTTCTGTTCTGACCGTCTTCCAGAATTCGCATTCGGCGATGCCCCTGATTTACAAGTTCACGAGCGTATGGGGCAATCACGAAGGCTCGATGCTGCTCTGGGTTCTGATCCTCTCGCTGTTCGGAGCCTTCGTCGCCGCGTTCGGGCGCAATCTGCCCGCCGCGTTGCGCGCCGACGCGCTCGCGGTGCAATCGGTCATCGCGGTCTCCTTCGATCTTTTCATCCTGACCACCTCCAATCCGTTCCTGCGATTGGCCGATCCGCCATTCGAGGGGCGCGATCTCAACCCGGTGCTGCAGGATCTCGGCCTCGCGGTGCATCCGCCGCTTCTCTATCTCGGCTATGTCGGCTTCTCGATCACCTTCTCGTTTGCCATTGCCGCGCTGCTGCAGGGGCGCATCGACGCGGCCTGGGCGCGCTGGGTGCGGCCCTGGGCGCTCGCCGCCTGGATGAGTCTGACGCTCGGCATCGCGATGGGCTCCTACTGGGCCTATTACGAGCTTGGCTGGGGCGGCTGGTGGTTCTGGGATCCGGTCGAGAATGCGTCGCTGATGCCCTGGCTTGCCGGCACCGCACTTCTTCACTCGGCCCTGGTCATGGAAAAGCGCAACGCGCTGAAGATCTGGACCGTCCTCCTCGCCATTCTCGCCTTTTCCATGTCGCTGATCGGGACCTTCCTGGTGCGCTCGGGCGTGCTGACGTCGGTGCACGCATTCGCCAACGATCCGGCGCGCGGCGTTTTCATTCTCGGCATCCTGGTCTTTTTCATCGGCGGCGCGCTCGCCCTGTTCGCCTGGCGCGCGCCCGTGCTCAGGCAGGGCGGATTGTTCGCGCCGATCTCGCGCGAAGGGGCGCTGGTCTTCAACAATCTGTTCCTGGCGACGGCCTGCGCCACCGTTTTCGTCGGTACGCTCTATCCGCTCCTGCTCGAGACGCTGACCGGCGAAAAGATTTCGGTCGGCGCGCCGTTCTTCAACGCGACTGTCGGCGTACTGGCGGTGCCGCTGCTTTTCGCGGTTCCGTTCGGCCCGCTGCTGGCCTGGAAGCGCGGAGACCTGCCGGGCGCCGCGCAGCGGCTGCTCGCGGCGTTCGGGCTGGCGGCGCTCGCGGCGGCGGCGGCCGCCATGCTGTCGGGGGCGCGCGCGGTTCTCGCGCCTTTCACGATCGGTCTCGCGGTCTTCATCATGGCGGGCGCGCTCACCGATCTTTGCGAAAGGCTGATGCTGTTCCGTCTGCCGCTCACCCATGTGCTGCGGCGGGCCGCCGGCCTGCCGCGCTCGGCTTTCGGCACCGCGCTCGCTCATCTGGGGATCGGCGTCTGTCTTCTCGGCATCGTGTGCGAAACCAATTACAGCTCTGAGCGCATCGCCGCTCTGAAACCCGCGCAGACGATTTCAATCGCAGGCTACGATCTGACCTTTGACGGCTCGGTGCCGCGCCAGGGACCGAACTACCGCGAACTCGTCGCGAGATTCACCGTGCGGCGGGCGGGCGTCCCGGTCGGGACGATGGAGCCGTCGAAACGCAGTTTCTCGGCGCGCGGAGCCTCCACGACCGAGGCGGCGCTGATGACCCGGGGCTTCAGCCAGCTCTATCTCTCGCTCGGAGACCCGAACGAGGATGGGTCGATCGCCGTGCGTGCCTATTACAAGGCGGCGGTGCTGCTGATCTGGCTCGGCGCGGTGGTGATGTTCGTGGGCGGCGCGCTGTCGCTGACCGACCGCCGCCTGCGCGTCGGCGCGCCGAAGCCCGCCCGCAAATCCGCCTTGCAGGCCGCCGCATGAACCGCAGCATCCGGGCGATCGCGACGGCGGCGATGCTTGTCGCGTCGCTTGCACCGGCGCTGGCGGTGCAGCCTGACGAAATGCTGCCCGATCCGGCGCTCGAGGCGCGCGCCCGCGCGCTGTCGCGCGAGTTGCGCTGCATGGTGTGCCAGAACCAGTCGATCGACGATTCGGATGCGCCGTTGGCGCGCGATCTGCGCCTTCTGGTGCGTGAGCGGCTGAAGGCCGGCGATACCGACGACCAGGTGCTGCAGTTTCTGGTGGCACGCTATGGCGATTTCGTCCTGTTGCGGCCGCGTGTGACCGCGCATTCGATCTGGCTGTGGCTGATCCCGCTCTGCGTGCTGGTTTCGGGTGGCGTCGCGCTTGCGGCCTTCGCGCGCAGGCGCGGGCAGGGGAGCCAGGAGGCCGCCGCGCTGAGCGCGCGGGAGCGCGCGAGGGTCGAGGAGCTGACCGGCCGCGCCTGGGAACGGCCGTCAAAGGATTGACGGCGCAGGGAAAAGCGGATTTTCCCGACCTTACAAAGAATTAATCCCGCCGTCAGTGCGCGGTAATGCACCTGCGCCCATCTTAGCCGTCAAACAGGTGCGCTCCCGGCACCGCGACAGGAAAGATGGAGAGAAAGAGTGCTCACCCCCGTTGATCAAGCAAAACAACAGGCCGGCAATCGACTTTCGGCGCGCCGCCTGGTGCTGCTCGGAACGACGATCCTAGGCCTGGGCGCCGCCGCGGTGATCGGCGGCTCGGCCTATACCCAGAATTTCGCGCTCGCGCAGAACGTGACGCAACAGGCGCAGTCCGTTGCTCGTCCGGCGGGCTTTGCCGACATCGTCGAGACGATCAAGCCGGCAGTGATTTCGGTTCGCGTGAAGATCAACAGCACCGACCCGCAATTGTCGTCCGATGACGGCGACAATCCCTTCGCTCCCGGCTCTCCGATGGAGCGGTTTTTCCGTCGCTTCGGCGCTCCGGGCGATCTCACACCGTTCGGTAACGGGCGCATTCGCCGCGCCCCGGTGACGGGGCAGGGTTCCGGTTTCTTCATTTCCGCCGACGGCTATGCGGTAACCAACAATCACGTGGTCGAGAAGGCCGAGAGCGTCGAGGTTAAGACCGACGACGGCAAGACCTACACGGCGAAAGTGGTCGGCACCGATCCGCGCACCGATCTCGCGCTGATCAAGGTCGATGGCGGCAATGACTTCCCCTACGCCAAGCTCGGCGAGACGCCCCCGCGCGTCGGCGACTGGGTTCTTGCCGTCGGCAATCCTTTCGGCCTCGGCGGCACGGTGACGGCCGGTATCGTCTCGGCGCGCGGCCGCGACATCGGCGCCGGACCTTACGACGACTTCCTGCAGATCGACGCTCCGGTGAACAAGGGCAATTCCGGCGGCCCGGCCTTCAACGTGGAGGGGCAGGTCGTCGGAGTGAACACGGCGATCTTTTCGCCCTCGGGCGGCTCCGTCGGCATCGCCTTCGCCATTCCGGCCTCGACCGTGCAAACGGTGGTCTCCCAGCTCAAGGAGCACGGCACCGTCACGCGCGGCTGGATCGGCGTGCAGATCCAGCCGGTCACCCAGGATATCGCCGACAGCATCGGTTTGAAGACGGCGCAGGGCGCGCTGGTTGCCGAGCCGCAATCCGGAAGCCCGGCGGCGAAGGCCGGCATCGAATCCGGCGACGTGATCGCCAAGGTCAACGGCGTCACGGTCAAGGATGCCCGCGATCTCGCCAAGCGCATCGCCGCCATGGCGCCCGGGACGACGGTGAAGCTCGACATCATCCGCAAGGGTGCCGACAAGACGGTCAGTGTCACGCTCGGCGAATTGCCGAAGCAGCGCGAAGCGCGCGCCGACACCGGCGACCGTGACGACCAGGGCAATTTCGGCCGGCTCGGCCTGACCCTGGCGCCCGGCGAATCGGCGGGCACCGAAGGCGTGGTCGTGGCCGATGTCGATCCGAGCGGTGTCGCGGCCGATCACGGCTTCAAGCGCGGCGACGTGATTCTGGAAGTCGGCGGCAAGACGGTTTCGTCGCCCGCCGACGTCCGCAAGGCGGTCAACGAAGCGCGTAGCGGCGGCAAGCGATCGCTGCTGATGCGGGTGAAATCGGGCGACGGCTCGCGCTTTATCGCGCTGCCGCTTGGCCGCGCCTGAGACGAGTTGGGGCGTGCCGCCGGCATCCGTCGCCCCCGCCGGTGACACGAACCTGGGGGCGGGCCTTGTGCCCGTCCCCGCATAATCCGAGTTCCGATACCGGCATCCGTCGCCCCCGCCGGTATCGGGGCCGATCGAGGGGGCGGTGGAGTAAAGTCGCCGCCCCCTCGTCATGGCCAGCATTCAAAACCGCATCGAAACCATGAATTCTGTATTATCCGGCGAACGCCAGATCGCCCGGGAATCGATGCGCCTGCTCATTGTCGAAGACGATACCGACGCCGCGGAATATATCGTCCGCGCCTTCCGCGAGGTGGGCCATGTGGCCGACCACGTGACCGACGGCGAGGAGGGCCTCGCGCTTGCCCTCGACGGCGACTATGACGTGCTGATCGTCGACCGCATGCTGCCCAAGCTGGACGGCCTATCCCTGATCAAGACCCTGCGCGACAAGTCGGTGGAGACTCCCGTTCTCATTCTGTCCGCGCTCGGCCAGGTCGATGATCGCGTCAAGGGCCTGCGTGCCGGCGGCGACGACTATCTCCCCAAACCCTATTCCTTCTCCGAGCTGCTGGCGCGGGTCGAGGCGCTGGCGCGCCGCCGCGGCAGCCGCGGGGAGGAGACCGTCTACCGGGTCGGCGACCTCGAACTCGACCGCCTGTCGCACCGCGTGACACGCGGCAAGGAGGAGATCGTCCTGCAGCCGCGCGAATTCCGGCTGCTGGAATATCTGATGAAGCATGCGGGGCAGGTGGTTACCCGCACGATGCTGCTGGAGAATGTGTGGGACTACCACTTCGATCCGCAGACCAATGTGATCGACGTGCATATCTCGCGGCTGCGCTCGAAGATCGACAAGGGCTTTACCCAGTCGCTGCTCCACACCGTCCGCGGCGCGGGCTACATGATCCGCGACGGCGGGGGGAAGTAGGCGGGATCGCCACTTTCAAACTTCCTACTTGTTGTATAAGTGAACGGTTGTGACTGCTTTACAGACACAGCTCATGACCGGCCGGACCCGTGACGGCACTCGGTAAATTGTTCAGGACGACCGCGTTTAAGCTGACGCTGGTCTATCTCGTCGTCTTCGCCCTTTTTGCGATTTTCCTGCTCGGCTATTTCGCCCTCAATACGCGCAGACTGATCACCGACCAGATCACGCAGACGGTCGATGCCGAGATCACCGGGCTGTCCGAGCAATACAACCAGGGCGGAATCCGCCGCCTCGTTCAGGTGGTGGAGAACCGTTCCAGGCGGCCGGGGTCGAGCCTCTATCTCGTCACCACCTTCAACGGCGAGGGTCTCGCCGGCAATGTCGGCTCGCTGCCGGACGGCCTGCTGTCCGAGGATGGTTGGCGAGAAACCTATTACCGCCGCCAGGAGGAAAGCGACGCGGTCGAGCATCATGCGCTCGTCCGCGTGTTCCAGTTGCCGGGCGGGTTTCGCCTGCTCGTCGGCCGCGACCTGGAGGAGCGCGAGCACATTTATGACATCGTCATCGCCGCCGGGCGATGGTCCATTCTCGTCGTGGTGGTGCTCGGGCTGGCCGGAGGATTCTTCGTCGCGCGGCGCGTGTTGAGACGCGTCGATGCGATGACCGAGACCACCGGCGTCATCATGAACGGCGACCTGACCGGGCGCCTGCCGGTGTCGGGAACCGGCGACGAGCTTGACCGGCTCGCGATCAACCTCAATGCGATGCTCGCCCGCATCGAAACGCTGATGGCCGGGCTGAAGGAAGTGTCCGACAATATTGCCCATGACTTGAAGACGCCGCTGACGCGCCTGCGCAACCGCGCCGAGGAGGCGCTGCGGGTGGCGCACGGCGAGGGGGATTATCGCGCCGCGCTCGAGGCGACGATCGAGGAATCGGCCGGCTTGATCAGGACCTTCGACGCGCTGCTGATGATCGCGCGCGCCGAATCCGGCCAGGCCCGCGACAACCGGGTCGAGCTGGACGCGGCGGAGCTTGCCCGCGGCGTCGTTGAGCTTTACGAACCGCTCGCCGACGAAAAGGGGATAACCCTCGAGGTCGAGGCGCCGGCCCCGGCGATGGTCCGCGGAAATCGGGAATTGATCAGCCAGGCGCTCGCCAATCTCGTTGACAACGCCATCAAATACGTGGCTTGCGTCCCGGAAAAGGCGCATCGCGATCTCGCCATCAAGGTGCGCGCGGTTAACGACGGCGGACAGGTCTTGCTGATCGTGAGCGACAACGGTCCCGGAATCCCCGAGCAGATGCGCGGAAAGGTCGTCGAGCGGTTCGTGCGCCTCGACCAGAGCCGGACGGTTCCCGGATCGGGCCTCGGGCTGAGCCTCGTGGCGGCCGTCGCCCGCCTGCATGACGGGGAGCTGCGGCTCGAAAGCAATGATCCGGGGCTGCGGGCGGTCATCGCATTGCCGCGCGCGGACATGCAGGCGGCCGCCTGACGATCGGATTTCAGCGTGCAGAATTCTCCCGACATGTCTGAACGGTCGCTGGCGCGCAGGATCGCGGCCGCGCCCTTCCTGCCTGCGGACGGGTCGGGGAGCGGCAGGCTGGAGGCCTGGCTCGCCGCCATCGCCGACCGCGGCGTCGCCGACGCGCTCGCGCGAACGCTCGGGGCCTATCCCGCGGCGCGTTCGCTGGCGGCCGGACTGGCGGCGTATTCTCCGCATCTGTGGGACCTGATCTGCGCGGAGCCCGCGCGCTTTCTCGCGCTGCTGCACGCGGAGCCGGAGGCGCATTTGCGCGTCCTGCTGTCGCGCGCGACGGCGACGGAGACGATGGCCGGGGACGAAGCCACGCTGATGCGAATATTGCGGCAGATGAAGGCGGAGGCCGCGCTCATGATCGCGATGGCGGATATCGGCGGGGTCTGGCCGATCATGCAGGTGACGCAGGCGCTGACCGAACTTGCCGACGCGGCCGTCCAGTCATCCGTCCGCTACCTGCTGCTCGACGCCGTGCGGCGCGGCAAGCTGAAGCCGGACGATCCCGCCCATCCCGAGGCCGGCTCCGGCTACATCGTCCTCGCGATGGGAAAGATGGGCGCGTTCGAGCTGAATTATTCGAGCGACATCGACCTCATCGTGTTTTTCGATCCGGCGGCGCCGGCGCTCGGCCCGAACACCGAGGCGCAGGCGCTTTACATCCGCCTTACGCGCAGCTTGGTGAAGCTGCTGCAGGAACGCACCGCCGACGGCTACGTGTTTCGCGTCGATGTGCGCCTGCGTCCGGACCCAGCCTCCACCCATATCGCCATCTCCACGCCGGCGGCGATCGAATACTACGAGACGCGCGGCCAGAACTGGGAGCGGTCGGCGATGATCAAGGCGCGGCCCTGCGCCGGCGACATTGCGGCGGGGGAGGCGCTGCTGCGCGAGCTGTCGCCGTTCGTATGGCGCAAGTCGATGGATTTCGCGGCGCTCGCCGACATCCACGCGATGAAAAGACAGATCCATGCCTACAAGGGGCACGGCGAGATCGCCGTCGCCGGCCACAACATCAAGCTCGGCCGCGGCGGCATTCGCGAGGTCGAGTTCTTCGCCCAGACCCAGCAGCTCATCGCCGGCGGGCGCCATCCGGAACTGCGCGACAGGCGGACGCTGACGATCCTGGAGCGCCTCGCCGCCGGCGGCTGGATCGAGGCCACGACCGCGCGCGACCTGGACGAGGCCTACCGGTTTCTTCGCATCGTCGAGCATCGCCTGCAGATGACGGCGGACGAGCAGACCCATACGCTGCCGGACGATCCGGGCGAGCTTGCCATGCTCGCGCATTTTCTCGGCTTCGAGAGCACCGAGGCGCTTGCCGCGAGGCTCGTGCGGGAGCTGCAGACGGTCCAGGGGCACTATGCCCACCTGTTCGAGCGCGCCTCCGAAACGCAGGCCGCGCTGGTCTTTCCCAGGGATCAGGACGACCACGGCACGCTCGACCGCATCGCTGCACGAGGCTTCCGCAATCCGCTCGAGGTTTCAGGCACGATCCGCGGCTGGCTGTCCGGCCAGTACCAGAGCACGCGCACGGAGGGAGCACGCGCCCAGCTCGCCGCGCTCGTTCCCGTGCTGCTCGATCAATTGTCGGAAACCGAAAACCGCGAGGTCGCGCTCCAGGTCTTCGACCGGTTTCTCGCCCGGCTGCCGCTCGGATCGGCAAGCAAGCTTTTCCCGCTGCTGACGCAGAACCCGGAGCTGCTCGCGCTCATTCTGCTGATCGTGGGCAACGCGCCGCGCCTGGCCGACACGCTCGCGCACCATCCGCAAGTGGTCGACGCGCTGATCGATCCGAAATTTTTCGGCGAGATTCCCGGCCGCGACACGCTGAAAAGCGAGCTTGCCCGCTCGCTCGATCAGGCTTCGTCCTACGAGGATTTTCTCGACCGGCTGCGCCTTGTCGGGCAGGAGCATCTGTTTTTGATCGGCGCGCGCATTCTCTCCGGCACCGTCTTTGCCGGGCAGGCAGGCGAGGCCTTCGCCCGGCTCGCCGACGTTTTGATCGAGGCGCTCCACCACGCGACCGAGCGGAGATTTGTTGAAAGCCACGGCCGCGTCGCCGGGCAGCGGACCGCGGTGTTGGCGATGGGCAAGCTCGGCGGTCGGGAGATGACGGCCGGCTCCGATCTCGATCTGATCCTGGTTTACGATTTCGATGAGGCGCATCCGCAATCGGACGGGGCGCGCTCCCTCTACGGAGGCCAGTATTTCGCCCGTCTCACCCAGCGGCTGATCAGCGCGCTGACGGCGCAGACCAATTACGGCGCGCTCTATCAGGTCGATATGCGCCTGCGGCCGTCCGGGCGCTCGGGGCCCGTCGCCACGCAGCTCAGCGCCTTCAGGGACTACCAGGCGAACGAGGCATGGACCTGGGAGCACATGGCGCTGACGCGCGCGCGCGTCGTATCGGCGAGCCCAGGCTTCGCCGACGAGGTGCGCTCGGCAATCGGCGAGATTTTGTGTCGCAGGCGCGACCCCATCGCGATCGCCGGCGACGCCGCCGAGATGCGCCGCGCCATCGCGCGGGAGAAAGGCGAGGGCAATTTCTGGGATCTGAAATACGCCGCCGGCGGCCTGATCGACATCGAGTTTATCGCTCAATATCTGCAGCTCGTCCACGCCGCGGACCATCCCGACATTCTCGACACCTCGACCGCGCGCATGCTCGAACACGCTGCCCGGCTCGGCATCCTTTCGCCCGAGGACGGGGATGTGCTGCGACCGGCGGCGCGGCTCTACCACGACCTCAGCCAGATTCTTCGGCTATGCCTGAGCGGCCCCTTCGATCCGAAAGAAGCGGGGGCCGGGCTGCTCGGCCTGCTCACGCGCGCGGGCGACGTTCCCGATTTTCAGACGCTCGAGGCGCATCTCAAGGAGACGCAGGCCAAGGTCCGTGAATGCTTCCGCCGCATCGTCGGCGACTAGGCCGCTTCGCGCCCCGTCAAGCTCTCGGCCTGTTGTCCCGGCCCGGACACCGGCAGGCGGATCAGCACCAGCGTACCCGTGCCTTCGCGCGAACGCATGCGCATCGTGCCCCCGTGCAGGCCGACGAGCGAGTTGGCGATGGCGAGCCCAAGTCCCGAGCCTTGATGGCTCTTGGTGAATTCGCTTTCCACCTGCTCGAAGGGGCGGCCGAGCTTCTGCAGGGCGTTCTTTGAGATGCCGATGCCGGTGTCGGCGATCGACAGCAGGACGCAATTGCCGCTGACGCGGCCGCGTACAGTAATCCGGCCGCCTTCCGGCGTGAATTTCACCGCGTTCGAGAGAAGGTTGAGCGCGATCTGCTTCAGCGATCTGCGGTCGGCGCGCAGCACGATGGAGGGGGAGATGCGCGCCGACAGGGTCAGGTTCTTCTCCTGCGCGCGCGCGGAGACGACGCGCATCGCGTCCGCCAGGATCATGTCGAGATCGACGTTTTCCAGCTCGAGGCGCATGCGCCCCGCCTCGATCTTGGACATGTCGAGAATGTCGTTGATGACGTCGAGAAGATATTGGCCGCTTTGGCGGATGTCGCGGCAATATTCGTAATATTTGTCGGCGCCGAGCGCGCCGAACATCCCCGATTCCATGATCTCCGAAAAGCCGATGATGGCGTTGAGCGGCGTGCGCAGCTCGTGGCTCATGTTGGCGAGGAATTTTGATTTTGCCTGATTGGCTTCCTGAGCCCGCGTTCTTTCCTCGGCGTATTTCTCGGCAAGCTCGGTGATCTGCTGCTTGGAGGAGCGCAGATCCTCGACCGTCGCCAGCAGGCGCTTTTCGCTGTCGATCAGCTTTCTCTCGTTGAGTTTGAGGTTGGTGATGTCGGTGCCGACCGAGACATAGCCGCCGTCCTTGGTGCGCCGTTCGCTGATATAGAGCCAATGGCCGTTGTCGAGCTGCGCCTCGAAGGTGCGCGCGCCCGGTGTCTGCGGCCCGTCGAGCTTGGTGCGGATGACGTGCTTGCGGCCGGCGGCCACCACGTCGGCATAGGGGGTGCCGGGCTGAATGGCCTCGTCCGGCAGGTTGTGCAACGCCTGGAAATTCGAGTTGCAAAGGACAAGGCGGTTCTCGGCATCCCAGAGCACGAAGGCTTCGGGGATCGTCTCGATTGCGTCGCGCAGCCGCAGGTCGGCGGCGGCGGTCTTTTCGGCGAGCAAACGCTGCTCGGTGATGTCGACGGCGATGCCGATCAGGTGCAATCCGGGTTCGCCCGGCTGGCGCACAAGCTCGCAGCGCGCGCGCAGCCAGACCCATTTCCCGCTCGCATGGTGCATGCGGAAGGCGTGATCGACGGCGCTGGCCTTGGCATCGGCAAGCTGCGCGGCGATCTCGTAAAGCTTGATATCGTCGGGATGGACCAGCGCATCGACCTCGCCGAAGGTGAGGAGATCGTCCTTGGCCTCGAGACCGAGGATGGCGAACATCGAATGTGACCAGAAGATGCGTCCGCGGGCCAGGTCCCAGTCCCACAGGCCGCAGCGGCCACGGTTGAGCGCGGTGTCGATCCGGCTGCGCACCGTCTCGTAGATCAGATCGGCCTCGCGCGCGCGCGTCGCCTGCCAGTGAAAGGCGAATCCGAGGATCAGCAGCACGAAGCCGGTTGTCGCCGACAGCGTGACGGTGAGCGCGGTATCCGACCGCCAGCCGCGCAGCGCCTCCGAGCGCGGCTGCAAAACGGCGACGAGACCGTAGGGCGATTTTAGGCCGCGCACGGTGGCGAGCACCGGCGTTCCGTCGGCGAGCGCGATTTCCATGACGCCGGCCCCTTCGGCGAGAATGGTGAGCGGCTGGCTGTCGCCGAGGATGTCGAGGAGCCGCCGGCCGGCGAGGCCGGCGGGCGAGGGGGCGGCCGCGATCACCATGCCTTCGGGATTGCTGACAAGGATCTGCCGGCCCGCCGCCGTGGTGCGCGGCGTCAGCGCCTGCGCGAGTTCGTCCTGGGCGCGGCGCCAAGCGGGCGCAGTCTTGCCGTCCTGCGCCGGCCGATCGAGACGGTCCGACAGGATTTCGGCGATGGTCGAGAGGTCGTTGCCCGCATCCCTGATGACCTGCCGGCGGTGGTCGAGCACCTGCACGATCGCGCCAATCGCGATCGTCACCAGAAAGGCGATGATCAGCGCCGGAACGGCGCGGCGCAGCGCCGGCTCGGCGTTCAGCAATCGCCGATAGGCGGGCTTCGCAATCGACTGCGCCAGTCCCTTGATGGAATCGGGACGTGACGACGCGCTCGCAGCGCTGGCGCGCGCCATCGACAGCCTCCGTCAGATTTTTCTTAAGAACCACCCTCGACTGGAACGATGCGGCGCACCGCCCGAATCACTTTCGATTGGAATCGAAAGCGCGCGTCTTGTCGAGAGTCCAAAGAGTCAATCGTGCAACGAAAATTGCAAACAGATTCCGCATGCCGGCCGTCCGCGGGCAATAGCCGCGTGAAATCAACGATTTACTCCTTGGCGTGGTCGGCGAGGGCGCGCTCGACGATATCCCTGACATCCGGCGACAGCGTGCTTACGCCGGCGAGGCGGCGGAGCGCGGCTTCGGCGCGCGCGCGGCGGCCTTGCTCGAGCGCGCGCCAGCTTCGGAACGCGGTCATCAGACGCGCGGCGACCTGCGGGTTGCGTGGATCGAGCGCGAGCACGGTCTCAATCACGAAATCATAGCCGGCGCCGTCGCCGCGGTTGAATTGCGTCATGTTCGATTGCGCAAAGGATCCGATCAGGGCGCGCACGCGGTTCGGATTGCTCATCGAGAAGGCGGGATGGCCGGTAAGCCCGCGCACGCGCTCGAGCGTTCCGCTTTCGGGGATCGCCGCCTGCAACGAAAGCCACTTGTCGATGATCAGCGGATCGGAGGAATAGCGGTCGTAGAAATCCTTCAGCGCCTGCGCGCGCTCCGGCACGTCATGGGCGCAGAGCGTCGCGAGCGCGCCCATCCGGTCGGTCATGTTGTCGGCCTTTCGGAATTGCCGCATCGCGCGCGCGATCGCGCCGGCGGCCCCGCCCGCGCAGATCAGATCGAGCGCGGTGTTCTTCAGCGCGCGGCGGCCGGCGCTGACGGCGTCGGGACTGTAAGGCGCGCTGTCGGAAAGCGAAACGTAAAGGAATTCCAGTTCGGCGGCCAGCGCCTGGCCGAGTTCCCGGCGTAACTGCCGACGCGCGCCGAATACCGCGTCCGGATCGACATTGTTTCCAATCTCGCGGGCGATGTCGACCTCGCTCGGGATCGTCAGCGCCTGCGCGACATAGGCCGGCTCCAGTCCCCGATCGGCGATCACCGCGCGCATGGCCTCGATCAACCCGTCGTCGCTCGACATCCCTTGCCCGGCGCGCGCGGCGGCGGCGTTGGCGACGAGAAGCCTCGTCGCCAGCGTCTGCAGCGCCTGCCAACGATTGACCGGATCGGAATCGTGCGCGGCGAGGTGGCGCAGATCGGCGCCGGACAGATTGGCGACCAGCCTGACCGGTGCGGAAAAACCGCGATTGATCGAAAGAATGGGCCGCTCGTCGAGGCCGGTAAAGACGTAGGTCTGGGCCGCGCGCGTCAGCTCGATGATGCCGGGTCGGCCTGCCGCCGCTTCACCGGTGCGCGCGGCGAGATCGCGCCCGTCGCGCCCGACGAGACCGAAGGCGAGGGGGATGACCATCGGCGACTTGTCCGGCTGGCCGGGCGTCGCCGGCACCGATTGCGCGAGTTCGAGCCGGAAGCTTTTCGAGGGCGCGTCGTAGCTGCCCGAGGCGATCACCTCCGGCGTGCCGGCCTGCGAATACCAGAGCATGAATTGCGAGAGATCGCGTTTCCCCGTTTCGGCAAAACAGGCGATGAACTGTTCGACGGTTGCCGCCTCGCCGTCGTGGCGTGCGAAATAGAGATCCATTCCCTTGCGGAAGTCCTCCGCCCCGAGCAGCGTCCTGAGCATGCGCACCACCTCGGCGCCCTTCTCATAAACCGTGCTCGTGTAGAAGTTGTTGATCTCGTGGTAGATCGCGGGTCGCACCGGATGGGCGAGCGGGCCGGCATCCTCGGCGAATTGATGCGCGCGCAGGCCGCGCACGTCGGCGATGCGCTTGACCGCGCGCGAGCGCTGATCGGCGGAAAATTCCTGGTCGCGGAAGACGGTCAGGCCTTCCTTCAAACAGAGCTGGAACCAATCGCGGCAGGTGATGCGGTTGCCGGTCCAGTTGTGGAAGTATTCATGCGCGATGATCGCCTCGATGGCGGCGAAATCAGCGTCGGTCGCGGTGTCGGGGGAGGCCAGAACGTATTTATCGTTGAACACGTTGAGACCCTTGTTCTCCATCGCGCCCATGTTGAAGTCGGACACGGCGACGATCATGAAGATATCGAGATCGTATTCGCGGCCGAACGTGTCCTCGTCCCACTTCATCGCCCGCTTCAGCGAATCCATGGCGTAGCCGCAGCGGTCCTCCTTGCCCGGCTCGACGAAGATGCGCAGCGCCACCTCGCGCCCCGACATGGTGACGAAGCGGTCCTCGACGCAGGCAAGCGCGCCGCCGACGAGCGCGAACAGGTAGGATGGCTTCGGAAACGGATCGTGCCAGACCGCGAAATGGCGGCCGCCGGGCAGGTCGCCGCTCTCGACCAGATTGCCGTTGGCGAGCAGGACCGGCGCCTCGGCGCGATCGGCCTCGATGCGCGTGGTAAAGACCGCCATCACGTCCGGGCGATCCGGAAAATAGGTGATGCGGCGGAAGCCTTCGGCCTCGCACTGCGTGCAATAGGTTCCGTTCGACCGGTAGAGCCCCATGAGCTGGGTGTTGGCGGAGGGGTCGATGAGGGTCTCGATGTCGAGCCGGAACGGCGCCTGCGGCGGCTGGGCAATCGTCAGGCTGTCGGCCGTCTGGGCGTATTGCTCGCGGGACAGGGGTTTGCCGTCGAGCGAGAGCGAGACGAGATTGATGTCGTCCCCGTCGAGCACCAGAGGCCCCGGCGCGTCCGCCGCCGGGTTGGGCTTCAGCCGCAGGCTCGCGCGCACCCGTGTTGCCGTCGCATGCAGCGATACGTCGAGATGCACGGTTTCCACCAGCCAGCGGGGCGGCCGGTAATCGGCAAGACGGACGGGATTGGCTTGTTCGGTTCGCATGCGGGCCTTCGACGGGCAAAAGCCCGATCTAGGGCGATCCGGGCGAAAGAGTAAAGGGTAAAGGCCGGTTACAAGGGCGTGGGCTCGGTATGCCCGATCACCCGCTTGATCGCCGGGAAGCGCCTGCGCAGCGCGCGCTCCAGCTCATCGACCTTGTCGTGAACCGAATGCACGGTTTCGGAGGGGGCGGCGTGGCAATGGAAGTTGACGATATCGCCGCTGTCGGTTTCGCGCACGCGCACATTGTGCACGTCGCGCAGCATCGGGAAATTCGCCGTCAGCTCGGTCAGCGCGGCCTGAATCTCGTCGATCTTGCCTTGCGGCGCGTCGCGACCGGCGAGGCTGTCGAATTGCAGCGGCTCGATATGGGTTTCGACCTCGACGCCCGGGCCGAGTTCCTCGGTGATCGCCCGCTCCAGCTCGTCGGCGATCACGTGCGCGTCCCGCAGCGACATCGCTCCGTCCACTTCGAGGTCGAGCGAGACGATCAGCTTTTCCTTGAGCGAATGCACGGTGATGTGGTGAACGAGCAGGCCGCGATTGCGCGCGATGACGGCCACGCGCTCCATCACCGTTTCGTCGTCCAGCGCCCTCGGCTCGGTGGTGATGCTGATCTCGGCGTCCGGCATTTCGCGCCGGACCGCGTTTGAGATTTCGTTCTTCATTTCCGCGACGCGGTCGATCGGCAGCGTGCGGCTCACGATGATATTCATTTCCGCAAAAAGCTCGTTGCCGACGCGCCGCGCGCGCAATCGCTGCACCTCCGCCACGCCCGGCACCCGCAGCGTGATGGCCTTGAGCCGTTCCCGCACCCCGGCGGGCGCCGTATCAAGGAGCGTGTCGAGCGTGCGGCGGCCGAGACGCCAGCCTGCGACGCAGACGAATGTCGCGACGACCAGCGCGGCCAGTGCGTCCGCCCATTTGAATCCCGATAGGACGCCGACGAGGCCCGCCAGCACCGCGAGCGACGACCACAGGTCGGAGCTGAAATGCAGCGCGTCGGCCTCGAGCGCCTCGCTTCGGGTCTGATGCGCGACACGATAGAGCAGCCGCGCGCGCACGAAATCGACAATCACCGAAACGCCCATGACGACGAAGGCGGCGGGAGTCGCCTCGACCGCCGCCTCGTGACCGAGCAGGCGCTTGACCGCCTCGATGACGACGAGACCGGTAAGGACGAACAGAAGGCCGGTCTCGACCAGCGCCGCCACGCTTTCCACCTTGCCGTGGCCGTAATGATGCTCCTCGTCCGCCGGCATGCCGGACACGCGCACGGCGAAATAGGTCATCACCGTCGCGGCTAGGTCGATCAGCGAGTGCGCCGCCTCCGACAGAATCGCGAGCGATCCGCTCAGCAGGCCGACCACCGCCTTGGCCATGGCAAGGCCCGCCGATGCGAAGATCGACCCCAGCGCGACCTTTTCCTTCTCCGTCTGCATCGCCTATTGCGCCAGAAAGCCGCCATCGACGGCGAGGATATGCCCGGTGATCATTCTAGCGGCCGGCGAGATCAGAAACACGATGGCCGCGGCCACGTCCTCGGGCTCGGCGATTCGCCGCAGCGGCGTCATGTCATGGATCCGCTCGACCAGTTTCGGATCGTCGAGGATCGGGCGGATGAACTCGGTGCGGACCCAGGTCGGGGCGACGGCGTTGACGCGAATATCGTGCGGCGCCCATTCGACCGCGAGCGCGCGAGTCATGTTCACGACCGCACCCTTGGTCGCCTGGTAGGAAATGTTCGGGTAAAGGCCGCCGCCGGACAGGCCCATGATCGAGGCGAGATTGACGATCGCTCCACCGCGCGCGCCGATCATGTGGCGGGCGGCGGCGCGGGCGCAGAGAAAGGCGCCCGTCAGGTTGACATCGACGACGCGCTGCCAGTCCTCGCGCGATAATTCGGCCGCGGGCTTGCGGATCGCCAGGCCCGCATTGTTGACGAGAATGTCGAGGCCGCGCGCCGATGCGACCGTCCGCATTGCCAGTTCCACCGCGCGATCGTCGGTGACGTCCACGATGTGGGCGGTGGCGTCGATACCGCCGGCCTGCAATTCATTCGCAACGGCCTGTCCGCCCTCGGGGTCGCGGTCGAGAATGTGGACAATCGCGCCGGATCGCCCCGCCGCGAATGCCGTGGCGCGGCCGATCCCGTTGGCGCCGCCGGTAATGGCGCAGACCAGTCCGTCCAGCCTGAAATCCTTCGAGGGATCAAACGGCTTGCGGGGGGCTTCATTGGGCATGGACAGGCATTCCGGCTGGTCGGTCGCTCGGCACGCATAGGTTCTTGTCGCGCGGGTCGCGTCAACCCCTGTCGCATCCGCTGGCTGCGATGATGCGCCTGCTTGACCCAGATCAACACCAACGCCAGATTTGCCGCGATACATTAAAATAGCATTCGTTCAATTAACTTTCGGGAGATTGAGATGCTTCGCACGCTTATCGTCGCCGCGCTTGTCGCCTTGAGCGTCAATTCGGCCAGGGCGCAGGATCCGCTGGCCGGGGCGATCTTCGGCGGCGCGGCGGGCGCGATTATCGGTGGCGCGGTGACCGGGCGGGGCGAGGGAGCAGCGATCGGCGCGATCATCGGCGCGACGACCGGCGCCATCATCGCGCAGGAGGGGCGCCGCAACCAGCGCGGCTATTACGCATGGAATCAAGGCTGCTATCTGCAGCGCCGGAACGGCACCTGGGTTCGGGTTCATCCTCGCTATTGCTATTATTGAACGCCGCTGCGGCCGGCATCGAGCCTCGGCCGCGCGGCATGACTGCGGCATGACGCGGCATGACGCGGATGGCCGGACCCGGTTCGGCCGAGGTCTCCTCATTGAATTTCGGCAGGTGCGGCATCACATGATGCGGCGAGGGTGATCTATGGTTGATTTCCCCAATAGGTGGATGTGGTCCGAGGCTTGCGAGATGCTTGCGCGCGCCGAGCGCATGCATCGCGAGCTGTTTCGTCCTGGGCGCATCGGGCTGCCGTCATGGGAGCCGCCGGCCGACGTGATCGAGACCGAGCATGCGGTGCTGGTGCTCGTGGCGCTGCCCGGCGTGGATCCCGAGAATGTGGAGGCGGCGATCGAAGGAAGCGATCTCCTCGTCGCGGGGCATCGCGTGCTCCCGCCGGAGCTTCGCACCGCGATCATCCACCGGCTGGAATTGCCGCAGGGCCGGTTCGAACGCCGGATCAGGCTGCCGGCCGGGCGCTATGCCGCCGTTCGGCGCGCGACGTCGAATGGCTGCGTTCTGATTACTCTGGAGAAGGCAGAACTGTTCCGTGGCTGAGGACGTATTGCGTATGGAGCAGGCGCAGGGTCGCGCCGAAACCGCTGGAGGGCGGCAGGAGACTGAATTCCCGCCGCTGCCGCCGGACGCGACGATCGTCGTGCCGGTGCGAAGCCTCGTGCTTTTTCCCGGCATGGTGATGCCGATCACCATCGGCCGTCAGAAATCCATTGCCGCCGCCCAGCAGGCCTTGCGGGAGCAGCGCCAGATCGGCGTGCTGATGCAGCGCGATCCGAACGTCGCCGACCCTTCGTCCACCGACATGCATCGCATGGGAACGATCGCCAATGTCGTGCGCTTCATCACCGCGCCCGACGGATCGCAGCATCTCGTCTGCCAGGGCGAACAGCGTTTCCAGGTCATGGAATTCCTGAATGGCTGGCCGTTCCTCGTCGCGCGCGTGCTGCGGATTCCCGAATCCGACAGCAGGAATGCGGAGATCGAGGCGCGAATGCTGCATCTGCGCGGGCAGGCAATCGAGGCGCTGGAATTGCTTCCGCAGGCGCCGCAGGAGCTTGTCGCCGCGATCCGCGAGATCGACTCGCCGGCCGGGCTCGCCGACCTCGCGGCCGCCTATATGGACCTGAAGCCGGAGGAGAAACAGGAAATCCTCGAGACGATCGACATCGCCGCGCGCATGGACAAGGTCTCGAAGCTGCTAGCGCAGCGGATCGAGGTGCTGCGGCTGTCGGCCGAGATCGGCAAGCAAACCAAGGCGGCGCTCGACGAGCGGCAGCGCGAGGTGCTGCTGCGCGAGCAGATGGCGGCGATCCAGAAGCAGCTCGGCGAAGGCGAGGAGGGCAAGGCCGCCGAACTAGCCGAGCTTGAAAAGAAGATCGCCGATGCCGGCATGCCGAAGGACGTCGAGGACCACGCGCGCAAGGAATTGCGGCGGCTGCAGCGGATGCCGGACGCCTCCGCCGAATACGGCATGGCGCGCACCTATCTCGAATGGCTGATCGAGCTGCCGTGGAAGCTGCCCGAGGAAAGCGTCATCGATATCAAGGAAGCGCGGCGCATTCTCGACGAGGATCATTACGGCCTCGACAAGATCAAGCAGCGCATCATCGAATATCTCGCCGTGCGCAAGCTAGCGCCGCAGGGCAAGGCGCCGATCCTGTGCTTCGTCGGCCCGCCCGGCGTCGGCAAAACCTCGCTCGGCCAGTCGATCGCGCGCGCCATGAATCGCAAATTCGTGCGCGTGAGCCTCGGCGGTGTCCACGACGAGGCGGAAATCCGCGGTCATCGCCGCACCTATATCGGCGCCCTTCCGGGCAACATCATCCAGGGCATTCGCAAGGCGGGCGCGCGCAATTGCGTGATGATGCTCGACGAGATCGACAAGCTCGGCACGGGTATTCACGGCGATCCAGGCGCGGCCCTGCTCGAGGTGCTCGACCCGGAGCAAAATGCGACCTTCCGCGATAATTATCTCGGCGTGCCGTTCGATCTGAGCCGCGTCGTCTTCATCACGACGGCGAACATGCTCGACACCATTCCGGGGCCGCTGCGCGATCGCATGGAGATCATCAGCCTCGCCGGCTACACTGCCGCCGAGAAGCTGCAGATCGCGCAACGTTACCTGGTACGAAGGCAACGAGAGGCGAACGGGGTCAAGGAGGGGCAGGTCGAGATTACCGCCGCCGCGCTCGGCGAAATCATCCAGCACTATACGCGGGAAGCGGGCGTGCGCGGTCTTGAGCGCCAGATTGGGAAGGTTCTGCGTCACGCCGCCGTGCGTTTCGCCGAAGGCGAAAGCGGCGCCATCCGGATCGACGTCGGCGACCTCGCGCCGATCCTCGGCGCGCCGTTGTTCGAAAGCGAGGTAGCGATGCGCACGAGCGTGCCCGGCGTCGCCACCGGGCTGGCTTGGACGCCGGTCGGCGGCGACATCCTGTTCGTCGAGGCGACGCGGATTCCCGGCAGCGGCAAGCTCATTCTGACCGGGCAACTCGGCGACGTGATGCGCGAGAGCGCGCAGGCGGCGCTGAGCATTGTCAAGAATCGCGCCTCGCTGCTCGGGATTGACCCGGCCCGGTTCGAGAAAAGTGACATTCATATTCATGTGCCGGCGGGTGCCACGCCAAAGGACGGCCCGAGCGCGGGCGTCGCGATGTTCATGGCGCTGACTTCGCTGATGAGTGAACGCACCGTCCGCAGCGATACCGCGATGACCGGGGAGATCAGCCTGCGCGGCCTCGTGCTGCCGGTGGGCGGCATCAAGGAGAAGGTGGTGGCGGCGGCGCGGGCCGGGCTGAAGCGCGTGATGCTGCCGGCGCGCAACCGCCGGGACTATGACGACATTCCGGAGGAAGTGCGCCAGCAGCTCGAATTCATTTGGCTCGAACGGGTCGAGGACGCGGTCGCGGCGGCGCTCGAACCGCAAGCGGGCCCGGCGGAGTTGCGAGCCGGCGCGGCATAGTCATGCCCGCGCGCCTAGCTTTCGATGCTGCGCAATTCGCGGCGAATGAGATAGGCCGCATTCAGCGCCGCCAGCGCCGAGGTCCTGGGATTGTCCGGCAGCGCCTCGTTTTCCAGCTTCATTTGCAGGGATCCGAACGCGCCCGCGGCGGCGATTTCGTGAACGTTGCGTTTCAATGACGGGGCGGCGATCAGGACCACGCGGGTCTTTTCGAAGCCTATTCCGCTCAGCGCCACCGCCGCGGTCACGTTGGCGTTCTTTGGAAATCCGAGCGCCGCGCTCCTCGCATCGCCGCTGAAAATCACGGTGTCGGCGCGCAGCGCGGAAAGATCCCATTTGTCGGCGGCCGGCGTTCCGGCCCAGGCGGCCGGCGGTTTGCGCCCGGTATAGGTCACGCTGGTCAGCCCTTCGAGGCGCGCGGACCTGAGCGCGTCGAGGCCGCCGATCGCCCCGGTCGCGCAGATCAGCCGCGCTCCGCCGCGCGCCGCGCAATCCTCGACCCGCGCCAGCAGGGCCGCGTCGGCGAAGGCGCCGACCGACATGACGATCGTGCAGATGCCCGCCCGCAGAATCTCCGGCACGAGTTGTGCGACCGCGCCGTGACCGGCGCATTCGAGAACGATGTCGGGCCGGCGCGCGACGAGGTCCGGCGCCGCCGTGACGTATCGGCGATCCGGATCGGCGCCCGCGGCGCCTCGCGTCAGTATCGCGCAGATTTCGGCGTCCGGCAGCGATCGGGCAAGGACGCCGCGAACCGCCCGGCTCATCGCCCCGTCGCCGATCAATCCGATCCGCCTCATGCCCTGCGATCCTATGCTGCGGCTGCGACCGTGTCGCGGCGCCGATCGCACCATGCGCCGATGCCGGACGCGTTCCGGCCGACGAGCTTCGCGCTGCCGACATTGTGATCGGCCGATACCGACAATGTCATGCCAAGCGCGGTCAGAGCCTCCTGCATGGGCGGCGGCAATTCCGGATCGATCCGCGCAAAGAGAAACGCGTGGCGGGACAGGTCGAGCGGGATCGTGCCGGGAAGGACCGCCCATCGCGGCGCCGACACCGCGTCGGCGGGCGGCTGTTTCAGGTCGATCAGGCGCGCCAGCAATTGCAGGTTGACCTGCGGCTGAAGATCGCCGCCGGGCGAGCCGCCCGCCCAGCGCACGCCGCCCTGATCCATCGCCATGAAGTTGTGCAGCGTGTGGATGGTGCGCTTGCCGGGCCGAAGGCTGTTCGGGTGGCCTTCGTCGAGAAAAAAGGCGCTGAGCCGGTTGTTCATCAGGACGCCGCTCTCCCGCGACACGACGCCCGCGCCGAGATCCGCGAACACGCTCTGGATGATCGAAACCGCGTCGCCGGCGGCGTCCATCACCGAAAGGATGGTGGTTTCGGTGCCGTGATTGGCAAGCGCCGCGCCCGGGACGGAGCCGTCGAGATCGGGAATCGGATCGTCGATCAGCGTCCGCGCGAGCGCGTCCATGCCGGGCCTGTCGCCGAGGAAGGTGAGGCGCTCCTGAAACGCGATCCGCAAGGCGGCGATGGCGCGGCGCCAATAGCCGGGCGTGTCGGCGGCGTCGCGCGGCGCGACGGTGGCCGCCAGAATCCGCAGCGCCCGCAGCAGGATCACACCCTGGGAGACCGGCGGCTGCGTCACGATATCGAAATCGCGGAAACGCACCGACAGAGGTTTTGCACATTGCGCCCGCACGGCGTCGAAGTCGCTTACCTCGAGCAGCCCGCCGGCATCGCGGGCGGTTTGCGCGATGTCCCGCGCGATCCATCCGCCGTAGAAGCCTCTCGCGCCTTCCTGCGCGATCGCCGCCAGCGTTCGCGCGAGCCGCGGCTGGACCCACAGGTCGCCTTCCTTCAGCCAGCGCCCCTCTTGCGTGAAAAGATCGGTGAAGCCGGGATAGGCCGCATATTCGGGCGCGGCCTGCGCGACGAAATGCGCAAGGCGCGCGGTCACGCGCACGCCGCGGCTTGCGAAAGTCATGGCCGGTTCAAGCAGGCGCGCCAGCGGCCGCGACGCGAAATTGTCGGCGAGAATCTGCCAGCCGGCGACGAGGCCTGGCGTTTGCAGCGACAGCGGGCCGGCCGTCGGAATGAAGCCCAGCCCCTTCTCGCGGAAGACGGCGGGCGTTGCCGCCGCCGGAGCCGCGCCCGTCGCGTTGACCGCCACCGGGCTGGCGCCCTTCAGCCTGACGAGCGCGAACAAGTCTCCTCCGAGCGACACCGCTTGCGGCAACGCCACGCAAAGCACGGCGGATGCCGCCAGCGCCGCATCGACGACGTTTCCGCCCTCGCGCAGCACGTCCATCGCCGTGGCGGTCGCTTCCGGGCAGCCCGCGACGGCGGCGAAGTTCTCGCCAGTCGCGAATTGTGCGTGAGGGCCGTGGCGTGACATGTGCGGTCGATGCCGGCTGTTGCGGAGCGCGCCTCGAAGCTTCGCATCCCTAGCACGGCTGCGCACTCAGCGCGAGCGCGCGCGTTTCTTCCTTGCGACCGCACGGCGGCGCCGGCCGAGCGGAACCGCTTGGACGGTCTTGCCCGTCGCGCTTGCGGTCTCGAGCCTGTGCCTTGCAACCACTTCCTTGGTCAGATCGATGATCGCGCGCACCGCATAATCGGTGTGGGCTTGCGGATAGGCGATCACGAAGGGATTGACCGGCATCCGGTCCCGCGTCTTGAGAAACCGCAACTGCCCCGACGCGATCTCGTTGGCGACCGCGCCGGCGGGCACGAGGCTCAACCCGGCGCCGGCAAGAGTGAGTTTGACGATCGCCGCGAGGCTGTTGCAGCCCAGAACGGCGCGCGGCGGCGTCTTCGCCTGCCTCAGCCATTCCTCGACGACGGGAGCGTGGCGGCTGCCGGTATGGAGAATGATCGGCAGCTCGGAAATCGTGTCGGGCGTCAGCGGCAGATCGGGAGCGGCGAGGTCGCCGCGGATCACCCATTCCATGTCGAGCACGGTGAGGGGTTCGACGGCGATACCCGGCAACACGTTCGGCTCGACGATGCAGCCGATATCAAGCTCGCGAAACTGCAGCTTGCGGGCCAGGTTGACGCTGAGATCGACATCGATCTGCAGCTGCAGTCGCGGCATCCGGCGCGCGGCTTCGGCAATGAGATTGGGTAGCCACGTCAGCGCGATGGTTTCGACCACGCCGATTTTCAGCAAGCCGCTGATCGAATCGGCTTCAGCCACGTTGGTGCGCAGCTCGGTGGCGACCGAGAACAGCCGCTCGGCATGGGACAGAAGGCTTCGGCCGCGAGCGGTGAGCTGGCAGGACCGTTTCGTGCGCTCGAGCAGGCGCACGCCGAGCGACCGCTCGAGGCGGCGCAACCGGTTCGAGATCGCGGGCTGGGTGGTGTTGAGGCGCGCGGCCGCGCCACGAAAGCTTCGCGTTTGCGACAGGACAATAAAGGTCTCGAGCAGCTTGAGATCGAGCACGTCCATGCGCCGATCATTCCAATTATTTATCGGGAACGCAAAGAAAATCGAATTTCCTGAAATGAGGGACCTTTGGCATGATTATTGCGGACGTTGTTGCAGAGGCATGTTCGTTGCGAAGGCGTGCCAGAGAGTCGAGGTCGCGATGCCCGTGGTCGATGACGTCATCGACTTGAGCGTGCCCTTCTATGAGGGCATGCCGTGCGATGACCTGGGTCCCAAGATATGGGAACGTCTTGGCTATCCGTATTCCCGGCAGCTCTATCAGAACACGCAATCCCGCGCGGGCCGGGTTTTTCTCACCACCGACCACACCGGCACCCATATTGACGGGCCCTTGCGGTTCGATCCCAAGGGCACGCCGATCGAGAAAATTCCGCTGGAGAAATTTCTGCTGCCGGCGCGGCAACTGGATTTGCGCTTTCTCGGCCGCGCCGGGCTGATCGACGAGCCGGCCCTCAGGCGCGCCGGCGCGGACAATTTGAAGCCGGGCGAGGCCGCGGTTCTGTGGACCGGTCACGATCTCTATCTGAAGGACCCGGATTATTTCTGGAACCGGCCGCAACTGACGAAAGACGGCGCCGCCTTTCTTGCGAAGACGAATGTCGGCATGGTCGCGGCCGATTTTCCCGGCATCGGCAGGCCGAGCGACGACCGTTACGAGGTAAAGCGCATCCTGCATCGCGGCGGCGTCATGACTGCCGAGCAATTATGCAATCTCAAGGCGACGGCGGGGAAGACCTGGCATCTTTTTGCCGGCCCGCTCCGTATCCGCGGGGCGGCGGGCTCGCTCATCAGGGCCTGCGGATTGGTGAACTGGCGCGCCAGGCGTCTCGTCGATCTGACCCTCGAATATTTTCCCGGAATGCCGACGCTAGGCGCGGTGCCGACATACTGGACGCGCGCCAATCACGCGCTCACGTCCTACTTCTACAAGGGCGAATTATCCTACCAGACGCATGCGATGATGCTCACCGAGCATGCCGGAACCCATATCGACGTGCCCTATCATTTCGACGAGTTCGGGCCGGCGATCCATGAAGTGCCGCTGTCGAAGCTCGTCGTGCGCGCGCGCATCTTCGACATGACGCACAAGAAGCCGCTGGAGTCGATCGGCCCGGAGGATTTCGAGGCGGCGATGAAGAAAACCGGCATGAAGGTCGAGCCTGGCGACGGCGCCGTGGTGTGGACCGAGCATTCGAAAAACTACTACACGCGGCCCGATTACGGAGATTACCGGCAATTCATCACCGCCGACGGCGCGAAATGGATCGTCAAGCACAAGCCGATGATCGCGATCACCGATCTTGTCGGGCTCGACGAGCCGGTCGATCTCACCACGCCGGTGCACAACGCCATCCTGCACGGCGGCCTGTGCATGCTGCAGGTGACGACGAACTTGAAGGAACTGGTTGAGGGGGAATGGTATGTCTGCGCATTCCCGATCAAACTGGTCCAGGGAACGGGGGCGCCGCTGCGGGCATTTGCCGCGCTCGTTTAGGCCAAGAACGGGGGATGATTTGAGCCTCGGATAGTAGCTGCATGGCGGGTGATCGTCCGGGCGCCAGCCATGGTCTTCAACAGAACAGCCTCCGCAAGGCGTGCTGTTCTCATAAAGGAGTCCACCATGCGCTTAAAAATGATCGGAATGCTGACGGGCCTGCTTTGCGTTGCGTTCGGAGCCGGCCACGCGCGCGCAGAATCCACGCTGGACAAGGTCAAGAAGGAGGGTGTCCTCAAGGTATGCTTCGCTTCGGGTATGCCCGACAACTACAAGGATCCGAAAACCGGCGAATGGACCGGCGTGATGGTCGATCTCGTCAACGAGCTGGCGAAGTGGATGAAGGTGAAGGTGCAGCCGATCGAGGTCGGCTGGGATGTCGCGGTGCTGTCGCTCAAGCAGGGAACCTGCGACCTGTTCGGTTCGAGCATCGTCTATAACGCGCCGCGCGCCATGGAGGTGAATTATGTTCGCCCGTTCGGCGCCAAGGGCATCAACGTCGTCATCGCCAAGAACAACAAGAAGGCGCTCAAGAGCCCGAGCGACCTGAATGATCCGAACGTCACGCTGGTCGCGGAATTGGGCACGCGCGAGCAGGAGACCGCGCAGCGCCTGTTCCCCAAGGCCAAGATGCTGGCGACTAAGGTGCAGTCCAATATCGCGATCGTCGAGCAGGTGAAGCGCGGCGACGCGGACGCGGCGGTGCTTCCCGCGATCACCGTCAAATGGTGGCTGCAGGTTCCCGAGAACGCGGAATGGGGAAAGGAAGGCTTCCCGGGCCAGGACTTCGGCAATGCGCCTAATGGCTGGGCCGTGCGCTACGGCGACCCGGACTGGAAGGACTTCCTGGACTCGTTCTCGGGATGGGTCGCCGCCAACAATGTGTCGGTCAACTTGTATGCCGATTACATGGCTCGGACCAATCCGTTCGGCGCACCGAAATAATAGCGGCGTTGCGGATTAAACGCGGGACGCGGCGATGTCGTTGAATCGCATGTGGCAGCTCCTGGTCGAATACCGGGAGGTGATTGTCAGCGGCATGTGGGTGACGATCCAGCTCAGCATCGTGGCGATGCTGATCGCGCTGTTCGTCGGGCTGATCGCCTGTTTCGGGTCCTTGTCGCGAACCCGCATCCTGCGCGCTCCCTCGATCCTGTTTATCGAATTCTGCCGCAACACCCCGATCCTCGTTCAACTGGTCTGGGTGCATTTCGCCTGGCCGGAGATTCTCGGCATCAAGTTCACAGCCTGGACCAGCGCGGTGGTCGCGCTGGCCCTGCAATCGAGCGGCTATCTGGCCGAGGAATTCAGGGCGGGGATCGAATCGATCGAGCGCGGACAGATCGAGGCGGCGCAAAGCTCGGGCATGACCTATTTCCGGCTGATGCGCCGCATCGTCGTGCCGCAGGCGTTCATCCGCATGATGCCGGGCATTCTCAATCAGTTCGTGACCTGCTTCAAATCGACGAGCATCGTGTCGATCATCGCCGTGCCGGACTTGATGTACCAGGCCGGACTCGTCGTCTCGGCGACCTTTCTGCCGATGCCGGTCTATACGTTTGTCGCCTTGATCTACTTTTTGATGGTGTTGGCCGTTTCGTCGGTGGTGCGGGCGATTACGCGGCGGCTGCCCAATTTCGGATATTTCCATACCCGCCGGGAGCCGTGACGGAACAGCACAATGAGCGGAAAGCCGGTCAGGATCACGGGTCTTGTCAAGAACTACGGTGCGCTGAACGTCCTGCGGGGGATCGACATCGACATCGCAAGCGGCAGCACCGTCGCGGTCATCGGACCGAGCGGCTCCGGCAAGAGCACGCTCGTACGCTGCATCAACCATCTCGAGCCGATCCAGGGCGGGACGATCGAGGTGGGCGATTCCCGCATCAGCGCCAGGGGCGTGGAGGAAAACGGGCGCATTCTCGGCAGCGCGGGCGTCGCCCGCTTCCGCTCGCATATCGGCATGGTGTTCCAGCAATTCAATCTCTACCCACATTTCACGGTGATGCAGAACATCATTGAGGCGCCGGTCGGCGTTCTCAAGGTCGATCGGGCGGAGGCGATCGACAAGGGCAAGGAATTGCTGGCCAAGGTCAACCTTCTCGAAAAGGCCGGCGTCTATCCGGCGCATCTGTCCGGAGGCCAGCAGCAGCGCGTGGCCATCGTGCGCGCGCTGATGATGGACCCGAATGTCATGCTGTTCGATGAGCCGACCTCCGCGCTCGATCCGGAGTTGATCGGCGAGGTGCTCAAGGTGATCGCCGATCTGGCGATCCGTGGCCGCACGAGCATCATTGTCACGCACGAATTGAATTTCGCCCGTGAGATTGCCGATCGCGTGATCTTCATGGACGGGGGGCTGATAATCGAGGACGGAAAGCCGGAAGACGTTCTCGACCGGCCGGCGAAAGACCGCACCCGCGCTTTCATCGGCAAGATCGGCCGGCGTCAGGAGTGAACCATGTCGGCAAAGCCAGCCGCCGCGCGCGACAACGACGTTTATGCGTGGCTCGGGGTCAAGAAGCGGATCAACGCCGCCGGGCTCGTGACCCGTCTCGGCGGCAGCCTGATGTCCGACGAGGTGTTCGCCGCGATGCGCGAGGCGGGCCTGCATTATGTCGATATTTCCGAGCTGCAGACGCAGGCGAGCGCCGTCATCGCCAGGCATACCGGCGCGCAGGCCGGCATCGTCACCTCGGGGGCGGCCGCCGCCCTGACGATGGCGACCGCCGCCTGCATCGCCGGGCATGACGTCGCCAAGATGGAACGCCTGCCGGACACCGAAGGGATGCCGAACGAGGTGATCATGTATCGCTCGCATCGCAACGCCTACGACCACGCGGTGCGCGCGGCCGGCGCCAAGATCCGCGAGGTGGGACTGAACGACCGCGGCGCGGGCGCCGGCGTGCGCGAGCTGGAACCCTGGGAAATCGAGGCCGCGATCACGGCCAATACGGTGGCGGTGGTGTACACGGTGACGCCGAGCGGCCAGCCGCCGCTGAAGGACGTGACGGAGGTGGCGCGCAGGCGCAACATTCCGGTCATTGTCGATGCCGCCGCGCAGCTTCCGCCGAAGGAAAACCTGAAAGCCTTCATCGCCGCCGGCGCAAGCCTCGTCGCCTTCAGCGGCGGAAAGGCCATTCACGGACCGCAGGGCACCGGCATTCTGTGCGGACGCAAGGACCTCGTTTCCTCCGCGCTCATCCAACAGCTCGACATGGATGCCTCCCCGCAGACCTGGGATCCGCCGGAGGGCGTGCTGTCGCCGGAATTACTGAAGCGCTACCCGCATCACGGGATCGGGCGCGGCTTCAAGGTGGACAAAGAATCGATCGTCGGCCTGCTGGTCGCGCTCGAACGCTTCGCCAACTCGGACATGACCGAGGAGTTGAAGGAGAAGGCATCGTTCCTGCAATTCATCGCCGAGCGCCTGCGCGGGGCGAAACACGTGCGCACGGCGCCGGCGCAGGCGAAAGGCAAGGGCAGCTATCCGGCGTTGGAGCTGATTATCGACGAGGAGGCGCTCAAGCGCACCGCTTACGAGATCAGCAAGCGGCTGCATCAGGCATCGCCGCCTATCCATTTGAGCGAGCGCCGCGCGCATGACGGTGTGCTGGTGGTCGATTCCTCCGGCTTGCGCGCGGGCGACGAGCGAATCATCGCGGACGCGCTGCTTTCCATTCTGACGTGAGGGCGTCATGGCCAAGCCGATCATCGCCAATCTCGAACGGCTGAACCGCCTGATGCGCGAGAATGGGCTCGACGCGATCGTCGCGCGCTCGGGAACAAACTTCACGTATCTGGCGGGCTTCGCCTATCCCGGCACGCTGGCCCGCCATCTCGATCTGCCGGACTCGCCGCGCGGAATCTATCTGATCTGGCCCCGCGAGGGAGCGCCTGCGATCGTGCTGAACGCGATCGCCGAGGGGCTGACGCGCCGCGATTCCTGGATCAAGCGCGTCGAGGTTTACGCCGGCTACACCGAGCCGCCGGTCGAGAAACTCGTCTCCGTGCTGAAGGACATGGGGCTTGCGGGGGCGCGAGTCGGTTTCGAAAACGGCTATATCAGCGCCAGAGACTGGGCGGCGATCGCCGCGCGTCTGCCGCGCATGGTGATGATCGACTGCACCGCCATGATGGACAGGGTGCGCTGGATCAAGACGCCTGGGGAGATCGCGCTGCTCAAGCGCGCGGCCGATCTGCTCGACGACGCCTATCTCGAGGTGTTTCCGACAATCAGGGACGGAGAGCCGGAAAGCGCCGTGCACAGCCGTCTCGTCGCCTCCTGTATCCGGCGCGGCGCCAATTGGGCGCACGGGATTCTCAATTCGAGCCGCAACACCATCCCCTATGCGGGAGAGAGCCAGCAGCCGTTCCTGAGAGGCGATGCCATTCGCACCGATTACGTGGCGTATCTCGACGGCTATCCCGGCCACCAATCGCGCTGCGCGATCATGGGCGAGCCGACCGCGGAGCAGAGCGCGTCCTATCGCAAGATCCGCGACATCTACCGCGCCGCCTGCGATCGCTGCCGGCCGGGCGTGCTGGCGGGAGACGTCTACGCCTTCGTGGTGCAGGCATTCGCGAAAGCCGGCATGAAGTATCACTCGATGCTCGCGGGACACAGCGTCGGCTGCTGGTGGCACCAGCAAGAGCCGGTGATTTCGCGCGGCAATCCAATACGACTGGAGGAGGGCATGGTGATCGCCATGGAGCCGCATGTCGATCACTGGCACATCCAGGACATGCTGGTGATCGAGAAGGACGGCCCGCGGCTGATTTCAGACAGGTTCCCGACCGATCTGCCTTACATCGTCGCGCTCTAGGCTGCGCCGCAGAGCTTGGTCGTGGCGTAAGCGATCGTCTTTGCGGCGATGACGAGGTCGGCGAGCTGCACGCGCTCGTCGGGCGTCGGCCATTCGCGGTAGATGCGGATGTCGCCCGGGCCGTATTGAATCGTCGGAATGCCGTGCGCGGCGATGATGTTGCCGTCGCCGACATTGCCGAGCCGTCCCCAGCCGCCGATCTCGGCCGGCTCGCCCGATGCGGCGTGCTGGCCCTCCGCGACCGCCCTGGTCAGCGGGTGATCGCGCGCGCATTCCATCGGCTCCTGGCACCAGCCGTTTTCCGTGCCGGGCGCCGGAACCGCAAGCTCGTAATGGAACGCGGGGTAATCGCGCCGGATGCCGTCGAGCAACCGCGTCAGATCGCGTCTGATGCTTTCGATCGTCTGTCCCGGCACAGTGCGGAACTGCAATTGCAATTCGGCGTCGCGCGTCGAAAGCCCGGTGTGGTTGCGGTGGTAATAATGCTCCTTGTGGATCGTGTCGAAGGTATGCGTAGGAAATCCGGGCAGATCGGGATGCGGCGCAAAGCTCATCCAGCCCTGCGCCGGGATCGGATCGAGACTCGGCCCGATCCGCCGCGTGACCTCGGCGAGCTGCTCTATCGGATTGAAATAGGCGGCCTTGGCTTCCTTGCTGTAGCGAAAAAAAAGTTCAGGCGCCGTGACCTTGATCCGCACCATCACCACGCCCACACAAACGTTGGCGATCGTGTTGTTGGAATGCTCCATGTTGATGCACAGGTCCGCGCGCACGCCCTTTTTCAGGAGCGCGCGCGTGCCCGCTCCGCCCAGCTTGTGGGCGATCACGGGGCAGACAAGCACATCGCCCTTCAATCGGACGCCGGATCGCACGATCGCTTCCACCCCGCAAATGGCGCCGACAAGGCCTCCCTTGTCGTCATGCGCGCCCATGCCCCAGACCCAGCCGTTTTCGAATTTCGCGCCGTAGGGGTCCACCGACCATCCGCTCATTTCGACGCCGGGGTCCATGTGCCCGTTCAGCATCAGGCTCTGTCCGCCGCCGGTGCCGGCAAGCCGCGCGATCGGCTGGCGGGAGATTTTCTTCGGGTCCGAGGGGTGAACGACGTCCATCATCTCGACCATCAGCCCGATGTCGGACAGGTGATTGGCGAGAAAATCGGCGATCGCCTGTTCCTGAAACGTGGAACTCGGAATACGGATCAGGGCTTGCTCGAGATCGAGAACGCGCTTTTCGTCGATCTGCGCGACGACGCGCCGCAGGGCGTCCTTCTCATCCGTCATGTCGCCGATGATTGTGCCGCGGGAATTTTCTGTCCAGCATTTTGCAAAATTATCAATCGCCGAAATAAATCTGAATTTCCCGCGATTGCGCGCCTTTGGCACATTCGCGGCGCGGGCTGCTCGGCCGCGCCGGCCGGTTCGGGGCCGCGACGTGGCGCGATCTTTTAGGGAAGGACCGGCACGTGGGAGATCGATCGGCACGACAGAAGCTTGCCGCCATTCTTGAAAGCCATCGCGGGACGCTGATCCGGCTCTGCAGCGAACTGACGGCCGCCGACAGCCAGAATCCGCCCGGCGATACTTCGAAGGCGGCGGACCTGTGTGTCTCGTTCTTGAAAGCGGTGCCAGGGGTCGAAGCCCGCAAGATCGTCGGCAAGGAGCCGGTGGCCAATGTGCTCGCGCGGCTTGCCGGGCAGGCGGGTGAGGGGCGCCGGCTCGTGTTCAACGGACATCTCGACACCGGCCTCGTGCCGGAGGCGGATCGCTGGAGCGTGCCGCCCTTCGGCGGCGTCGTGCGCGACAACAGGATCTATGGCCGCGGCGTCGCCGATATGAAGGCTGGAATCGCCGCGCAGCTCGTGGCGGTTGCCGCGCTCGCGGCGGTGCGCGACAGTCTGCGGGGCGAGGTCGTGCTGACGCTGGTCGGGGATGAGGGCACCGGGGCGAAATGGGGCACGCTTTATCTGCTTGACCGGTTTCCGCAGGCGCAAGGGGACGCGATGATCAGCGGCGATGTCGGCTCGCCGCTCGTCGCCCGCTTCGGGGAAAAGGGATTTCTGTGGCTCGAGATCGTGGCCAGGGGCAAGTCCGCCGGCGGGGCGCACGCCTATCTGGGCATCAACGCGATCGACCGTTTGACGGACGCGCTCGAGCATGTGCGCGCGCTCGAGGCTTACGACTGCCGGTTATCGCCGGACATCGCTCAGGCCATCGACGTGGCGGCGCCGATTTCCGAACGCCTTCACGGCAAGGGCGAGACGCGCGCGCTGAAAAGCGTCAGCGTCAATGTGGGAATGATCGAGGGCGGCAGGCGAATCAATGCCGTGCCGTCCATTGCCAGCGCCCGCGTCGATATCCGCTTTCCAGCGGGCGTGACGTCGGATGATTTGCTGCGCACGCTCGACAAGCGGCTTGCGGCCGTGCCGGATGTCGAGGTGCGGGTGCTCGACCGCGCCGAGCCGAACTGGACGGAGCCCGGCGCCGAAATCGTCCAACTGCTCAGGAAGAACGCGACCGAGGTCATGGGGCGCGCTCCCGTGCTGTCGACGCGGCTCGGCTTTTCCGATGCGCGGCATTATCGGGAGCGCGGCGTTGCGAGCATCGGCTATGGCGCGACGGCCCATAACGGCAACGCGCCCGACGAGTATGTCGAGATCGAGGACCTCGTCATCCTGCTGCGGACCTACGGGCTGACCGCCTTCGACTATCTCAACGCCTGAGAAGGCGCCGCTCGCGCGCGGTCGCGCCGTGCGCGTGGCGTTCCTCAGGAGCCATAGGCCGGCCACCAGACGATTATGCGCAGCGCGACGATGGCGGCGACGATCATGGTCATGGCCAGTATCGCGGTGGCGGCCGCGAGCGTTTCCCTGACGATGGCCTTGCGGCGTTCCCGGACGGCCAACCGGGCATCGGAGCGGTGGACGCGCTGCATGGGCTCGTGCGCGGCAACGGACATGCGATCTCTCCCGTTTCTGCGGCCCGCCGCGCTGCCTGAAGGCGGGCAGCGGCCGCGCGACAGGTGAGCGGCGGCGCATATGAAATCGAGGGAGGGGCGGCGTCTTTTTTATAGGCGCGGCATAGGAAATCCGCCGCTCATGCCGCGATGCGCAGCAGACAGGCAATGGCGGCATAGGCCGCCGACTCGTCCCAATGGGCGAGGGCGGGCCCGAGCGGATGGTCGCGCCGCACGATGCCGGCGCCGGCACAATAGGCCGCCGCGCAGACGAGCAGGGTGACGAGCGTGCGCGCGAAACCCTCATGGCCGAAGGCGGCGCAAACGCACAGGATGATCATGCGCAGGGCAAAGCGTATCATCGTCTGCGCCGTGGCCAGGTGCTGCGACAAATCGGGTTGCGGCATCGGTCGCGATCAGCCGAAATTGTCGCAGCAGACGGCCTCGGCGGTGCCGCAGCGACTGGCGTGAGCGGCGTCCGCGGCCGCGGCACGGCATTCCGGTGGGGCCGTGCGGCGCGCGGCGGCGAGGGCCTTCAGGATCGCCAGCGGCAGCGCCGCATCGCGCTCGCTGACAATTTCGTCGAGCCAGTCCGGCAATCGCGGTTCCCGCGACAGCGAGCAAAACCACTCGCCGTCCGCCAGCACGATGGCGCGCACGACCCATCGCGGACGCTCGATGGCGACGAGCATGAGCGCGGCATCCACCCAGGCTTCGTTGGCGACGAGGCCCTGCAGGCGCGCCGCATACGCGGGAGCGGGTGCGGCGAGACGCGCGCTCTGCGCGATCGCTTCGCGGATCGGGCCCGGCGCCGGCCTGCTCTCGCCCGGCCCTTCCCATCGATTCAGATCAGCGCCTGGTCTCGTCAGCACCGGCATGACATTTGTCCCGGACCGAAGTGGTTGCGTGATCGCCGCAAGATGGAGAAAGGCGCATTTAAAAACGAGATGACCTTCACGGCCGCGATATAGGGGCCGCATAAAGACGGGCGCCGCGAGGCGAAAAACTTGTGCAGCGCGCGCGATACGCGCGCGGCGGACCCCGCGTTTGCGGATTGGCCCGCGGCGCGGCCGGTCCGTCTCCGCAACATATTCGAGAGAAAAGAAAAACGCTCCGGCAGCGGGAGCCCACGCGGGCGCCCGGCATGCCCCGGACCGGAGAACGGCCGGCGCCCGGGCGGTCTTTATAAGATTCCTATAAAGAGCCTTCGGCACTCATCTCGAAAACCTATGGCGCCGGTGGCACATCGCTCGCCGCAAGATGCGCGGCCGCGATTGCCGATGGCGAATGCACGGCGGTTTCGCCGCGCAGCGGGCGAGCGTGAATGATGAAGGAGCGAGCCATGAACGACCTAGCGATCCTGGCGATTGCCGCCGTCCTGTTCGGACTGTCCATCGGTTACGCCCTTGCCTGCGACCGTCTTTGAGGAGGCAGCGATGAGTTTCGATTATTCGCTCGCGGCGATCGTGACGGCCGGGCTGTTCATCTACCTCGTTTATGCGCTGCTGCGGCCTGAAAAATTCTAGCCCGGCGGATTCGCCCGCGCAGCGCATAACACCTCACGCGCAGGAAGAGACGCGCCATGACGCTTGTCGGCTGGATTCAGATCCTCGTTTTTTGTGCCGTGATCGCGGCGATCACGCCGCTGCTCGGCGGATATATGACCCGCGTGTTCCGCGGCGAGCGCACATTCCTCGCGCCGGTGCTGCGGCCGGTCGAAGCGGCGCTCTATCGCGCGGGAGGCGTGGACGAGAAGCGCGAGCAGGGCTGGCTCGGCTACACGATCAGCATGCTGCTGTTCCAGATCGGCGGATTCGTGATCCTTTATGTCCTGATGCGCGTGCAGGCTGTCCTGCCGTTCAATCCGGCGGAGCAGCAGGCGGTCGCTGCCGATCTGGCCTTCAATACCGCGGTCAGCTTCGTCACCAACACCAACTGGCAGAATTACGGCGGAGAGACGACGATGTCGTATCTCACGCAGATGCTCGGCCTGACGCAGCAGAATTTTCTGTCGGCGGCGACCGGCATCGCTCTGGCGGTCGCGCTGATCCGCGGGTTCGCCCGCGCGTCGGCGCGCACGGTGGGCAATTTCTGGGTCGATGTCACCCGCTGCACGCTCTACGTGCTCATTCCGATCTGCGTTCCCGTGACGCTGTTCCTCGTCTGGCAGGGAATGCCGCAGACGCTCGGCCCCTATGTCGATGCGACGACGGTGGAGGGCGCCAGGCAAACCATCGCCGTCGGGCCGGTCGCCTCGCAGGTGGCGATCAAGATGCTCGGCACGAATGGCGGCGGCTTCTTCAACGCCAACGGCGCGCATCCGTTCGAAAATCCCACGCCGCTGTCCAACTTCGTGCAGATCGTCGAGATCTTCGCGATCGGCGCGGCGCTGACCAATGTCTTTGGCCGCATGGTCGGAGATCAGCGCCAGGGCTGGGCCGTTCTGGCCGCGATGGGCGTGCTGTTCATCGCCGGCGTCGCCGCCTGCTACTGGGCCGAGGCGCACGGCAACGACGTCCTCAACGCCATGGGACTGGGCGGCGGCAACATGGAAGGCAAGGAGACCCGCTTCGGGATCGCCGCGTCCGCGCTGTTCGCCGTCGTCACCACTGCGGCATCCTGCGGCGCGGTGAACGCCATGCACGATTCCTTCACCGCGCTCGGCGGCCTGGTGCCGCTCGTGAACATGCAGCTTGGCGAAATCGTCATCGGCGGGGTCGGGGCCGGGCTCTACGGCATGCTGCTGTTCGTCATCCTCGCCATTTTCGTGTCCGGCCTGATGGTGGGGCGGACTCCCGAATATGTCGGCAAGAAAATCGAGGCCAGGGAGGTCAAGATGGCGATGCTCGCCATTCTCGTCCTGCCGCTGATGATCCTCGGCGGGACCGCCGTCGCCGCCGTCAATCCGCAGGCGGTTTCCCAGCTCGGCAATGCCGGCCCGCACGGCTTTTCAGAGATTCTCTATCTCTACACGTCCAGCACCGGCAACAACGGCTCGGCCTTCGGCGGTCTGTCCGGCAACACGCTGTTTTTCAATCTCACCGGCGGGATCGCGATGTTCGTCGGCCGCTTCATGATGATCGTGCCGACCATGGCGATCGCCGGTTCGCTCGCGGCGAAGAAATCGGTGCCGCCGTCTTCCGGCACCTTTCCCACGACCGGCGGCCTGTTCGTCGGGCTCCTGGTCGGGGTGATCATCATCGTCGGTGGACTCACCTTCTTTCCGGCGCTCGCGCTCGGTCCCCTGGTCGAGCAGGTGATGATGCGCGCCGGCATCCTGTTCTGAACCCGCTTCGGAGTGGCTCCAATGGAAACCTCGCGTAGCCGCAGGCGCATGCCGGTTTCGGCGCTGTTCGATCCGAGGATCGTGGTTCCGGCCATGGGCTCGGCCGTGGCCAAGCTCGATCCGCGCTCGCTGATGAAGAACCCGGTGATGTTCGTTCTCGAAGCCGTCACCATGCTCGCCACGGTCATCCTGGTTCGCGATCTGATCGTGGGGGGGAGGCCGCTCGGATTCGAGCTGCAGATCGTCATCTGGCTGTGGTTCACGGTGCTGTTTGCCAATTTCGCCGAAGCCGTCGCCGAGGGGCGCGGCAAGGCGCAGGCGGAATCGCTCCGGCGGCAGCGCACCGAGACGCAGGCGAAATTGCTGAATGGTCCGGCCGGCAGGGACTACCGGCTCGTTCCGAGTACCGGGCTCAAGGTCGGCGACGTCGTGCTGGTGGAGGCGGGCGACGCCATCCCGTCCGACGGCGAGGTGATCGAAGGCATCGCTTCGGTCAACGAGGCGGCGATCACCGGCGAGTCGGCCCCGGTCATCCGCGAGTCGGGCGGCGATCGCTCCGCCGTCACCGGCGGGACGCAGGTTCTCTCCGACTGGATCCGCGTGCGCATCACCGCCGCGCCCGGCTCGACGTTTCTCGACCGGATGATCAGGCTCGTGGAGGGGGCGGAGCGGCAAAAGACGCCCAACGAGATCGCTCTCGACATTTTGCTGGCGGGGCTGACCATCATCTTCGTCTTCGCGACCGTCACCATTCCGAGCTACGCGGCCTATGCGGGCGGCGCCATCTCCGTTGTGATGCTGGTGGCGCTGTTCGTGACGCTGATCCCGACCACGATCGGCGCGCTTTTGTCGGCGATCGGCATTGCCGGAATGGACCGCCTGGTGCGCTTCAACGTGTTGGCGATGTCCGGGCGCGCGGTCGAAGCGGCGGGCGATGTCGATACGCTTCTGCTCGACAAGACGGGAACGATAACGCTCGGCAACCGGCAGGCTGCCGAGTTCAGGCCGGTGCGCGGCGTGAGCGAGGCCGAGCTTGCCGATGCCGCGCAGCTCGCCTCGCTCGCCGACGAGACGCCGGAGGGCCGTTCGATCGTGGTGCTGGCCAAGGAAAAGCACGGCATTCGCGGGCGCGATCTCGCCGAGCTGCGTGGCCGCTTCATCCCGTTCACCGCGCAGACCCGGATGAGCGGCATGGAAGTCGGCGGATCGTGGGTGCGCAAGGGCGCGGTCGATGCCATTCTCGGCCATCTCAACGGATTGCCGGGAGCGCCGGTGCCGGCCGATGTCGCGCGGGAAGTCAACGCCATCGCCGAGGCTGTGGCCAAGAGCGGCGGCACGCCGCTGGCGGTGGCGAAGGACGGGCGGCTCCTCGGGATTGTGCATCTCAAGGACGTGGTCAAGGGCGGCATCCGCGAACGCTTCGCCGAGCTTCGGCGGATGGGCATCCGAACCGTGATGATCACCGGCGACAACCCGATGACGGCGGCGGCGATCGCCGCCGAGGCCGGCGTCGACGATTTTCTCGCGCAGGCCACGCCGGAGGACAAGCTTCGGCTCATTCGCGACGAGCAGGCGAAGGGCCGGCTGGTGGCGATGTGCGGCGACGGCACCAACGACGCGCCGGCGCTCGCGCAGGCGGATGTCGGGGTGGCGATGAATACCGGCACCCAGGCCGCGCGCGAGGCCGGCAACATGGTCGATCTCGATTCCAATCCGACCAAGCTCATCGAGATCGTGGAGATCGGCAAGCAATTGCTGATGACGCGCGGCGCGCTGACGACCTTCTCGATCGCCAATGACGTCGCGAAATATTTTGCGATCATTCCGGCGATGTTCGTGGCCTTCTATCCGCAGCTCCAAGTGTTGAACATCATGAAGCTCGCGAGCCCGCAGAGCGCGATCCTGTCCGCGATCATCTTCAACGCCCTGGTCATCATCGCCCTCATTCCCCTCGCGCTGAAGGGGGTGACCTATCGCCCGATCGGGGCTGCGGCGCTGCTGCGCCGGAACCTGTGGATCTACGGGGTCGGCGGCGTGATCGTGCCGTTCCTTGGAATCAAGGCCATCGACCTCGTGGTCGCCGCCTTGCACCTCGCCTGAGGAGGAAAGCCATGTTGAAGGAAATCCGCCGCGCCGTCATTTTCATCGTCGCGCTCGCGCTCGTCACCGGCCTCGTTTATCCCCTGGCGATGACCGGGCTGGCCGGGGCGCTTTTCCCCGTGCAGGCGGGGGGCAGCCTGATCGGGAAGGACGGCAAGATCGTCGGATCGGCGCTGATCGGGCAGGCCTTTGACAGCGACAGGTATTTTCATGGCCGGCCGTCGGCGACGACCGCGCCGGACCAAAACGACTCCACCAAAAGCGTTTCGTCGCCATATAATGCGGCGAATTCGATGGGATCGAATCTCGGTCCCACCAGCAAGGCCTTGGCCGATCGCGTGCAGCAGGATATCGACAAGCTCAGGGCCGAGAACCCGGCCCAGCCGGTGCCGATCGAACTCGTCACCGCCTCAGGCAGCGGGCTCGATCCGGATATCTCCCCCGAGGCCGCCCTGTTCCAGGTGCCGCGGATCGCCAGGGCGCGTAACATGCCCGGGCAGCGCATTCGTGATCTGATCGCCGAGCATACCGAGGGGCGCACTTTCGGGTTTCTCGGCGAGCCGCGCGTGAATGTGCTGCAACTCAATCTGGCGCTCGACGCCGCTCGGCAGTAGCGCGGCTGCCGTCATGGCCGGCTCATAAGTGGATGGCAGAGCAGCGACGCGATCCTCACCAACGTCCGTCCCCCGAAGCGCTGCTCGAGACTGCGCGGCGGGAGGAGGGGCGTGCCGGCAGGCTGAAGATTTTCGTGGGCGCGGCGCCGGGTGTCGGCAAGACCTACAAGATGCTGCTCGAGGCGCGGGCGCGACGCAAGGACGGCTACGACATCGTCGTCGGCGTCGTGGAGACGCATGGGCGGCGGGAGACGGAGGCGCTGCTGGAAGGGCTCGACGTCGTCCCCCGGCGACGTGTCGAATACAAGGGCCAATGGCTCGACGAGATGGATCTCGACGGCGTCATCGCCCGCCGGCCGCAAATCGTTCTCGTCGACGAGCTTGCCCACAGCAACCTGCCGGGCGGCCGCCACCCCAAGCGTTACCAGGACGTCGAGGAGATTCTCAATCACGGCATCGACGTTTTCTCGACCGTCAACATCCAGCATATCGAGAGCCTGAACGACGTCGTCGCCCAGATCACCCGCGTTCGCGTGCGCGAAACGGTGCCGGACGCGATTTTCGACCGGGCCGACGCAGTGGAACTGGTCGATCTCACGCCCGACGACCTGATCGAGCGTCTGAAGGAGGGCAAGGTCTATGTGCCCGCCCAGGCCAAGCGCGCGCTCGAGCACTTTTTTTCTCCCGAGAATCTGACGGCGCTGCGCGAGCTCGCCCTGCGGCGCACGGCCGAGCGCGTCGACGAGCAATTGCTGACGCAGATGCAGGCGCGCGCCATCCAGGGGCCGTGGGCGGCGGGGGAGCGCGTTCTCCTTTGCGTCAGCGAGGACCCGCGTTCGGCGGGCCTCGTGCGCTTCACCAAGCGTCTTGCCGATCGCCTGCACGCGCCGTGGACGGCGCTTTATCTGGAAACGCGCCGCAGCGTTCAATTGTCCGAGGAGGATCGCGACAGGATCGCGGATACGCTCCGGCTCGCCCAGGCGCTCGGCGGCGAGCCGGTCACCATACCGGCGAGCGAGCGGCGCATCGCCGACGACGTGATCGCTTATGCGCGCGCGAACAACATCACCCAGATCATCGTCGGCAAATCGACGCGCTCGCGCTGGTTCGAGATATTGCACGGATCGGTGGTGCACGATCTCGTCCGCCGGGCGGGCAATATCAGCGTGCACGTGATCGCCGGCGACGAGATTGCGGCCGAGCCCGTTCCTCGCCGGCCGATCAGCACGGCGGATCGGCCGCGCGGGTTCGATCCGCGGTCCTATCTCCTCGCCATTCTCGGCGTCGCTGCCGCGCTCGGGATCGGCGAGTTGATCCAGCCCCGCTTCGGCATCGAGAATGTCGATCTCGTTTTCCTGACGGCGATCGTGGCGGCCGCCGCGCGCTTCGGCCTGCTGCCGTCGCTCGTGGCCAGCGTCGTCGCCTCGCTTTGCTACAATTTCTTTTTTCTGCCGCCACTCTACACATTCACGATCGCCGATCCGACCAACGTCACGGCGTTCTTCTTCTTCATTCTCATCGCCGTCGTGGTGTCCAATATCGCCGCGCGGGTTCGCGCGCAGGCGCTGATGGCGATGGGGCGCGCGCGAACGACGGAATCGCTCTACGCTTTCAGCCGCAAGCTCGCCGGCGTCGGCACGCTCGACGACGTGCTGTGGGCGACGGCCTACCAGGCCGCGCTGATGCTGAAGGTCAATGTCGTGCTGCTGCTGCCCGATAACGGCTCGATCGCGGTCAAGGCCGGCTATCCGCCCGAGGACATGCTCGACCAGGCGGACCTGGCGGCGGCGAAATGGGCCTGGGAAAACAACAGCGCGGCCGGACGCGGGGCGGAGACATTGCCCGGCGCCAAGCGTCTCTTTCTTCCCATGCGCACCGGGCGCGGTCCGGTCGGGGTCGTGGGAATCGACAGCACCAGGCCGGGTCCGCTGCTCGACCCGGACCAGCGGCGGCTGCTCGATGCGCTGATCGACCAGAGCGCGCTCGCGATCGAGCGCGTGCGCCTCGTCGAGGACATCGACCGGGCGCAGCGGGTGATGGAAACGGACCGTTTGCGCTCGGCGCTGCTGACGTCCATATCGCACGATCTGAAGACGCCGTTGGCGGCCATTCTCGGCGCGGCGGGCGCCTTGCGGGATTTGTCGCGGACGCTCGACGAGACGGCGCGCGGGGACCTTCTTTCGACCATCATCGACGAGTCGGAGCGGCTCAACCGGTTCATCGCCAATCTTCTCGATATGACCAGGCTGGAATCCGGGGCGGTGCTGCCGAAAATCGGCCTGCACGAGATCGGGGAGGCGATCGGCAGCACGCTGCGCCGCGCGGCGAAGATCCTTGCCGGGCATGAGGTCGCGGTCGATCTCGCCGCCGATCTGCCGATGGTGGAGATCGACCCGGTGCTGTTCGAGCAGGTTCTGTTCAATCTTCTCGACAACGCGTCGAAATTCGCGCCGGCCGGCAGTGTTGTCACGATCCGGAGTTGGCGCGAGGCGGAAGGCGTGGTGCTGCAGATTCTCGACGAGGGGGCGGGAATTTCGCCCGCCGATCTCGATCGTGTCTTTGACAAGTTTTACCGGGCCGAGAAGGGCGACCAGGTGCGCGCCGGCACCGGGCTCGGCCTTGCCATTTCGCGTGGCTTCGTGGAAGCGATGGGCGGGACGATCCTGGCCGGCAACCGGGCCGACCGGAGCGGCGCGGTGTTCACCATCCGCCTGCCCGCGCCCGCGATCGGAATGCCGCTGGACACCGCCGCATGAATGCCGCCCCGCTCAAGGTGCTTGTCGTGGACGACGAGCCTCCGATCCGCAAGCTGCTGCGCATGGGGCTCGGCAGCCAGGGCTACGACATTCGCGAGGCGCAGAACGGCAAGACCGCGCTGACGCTGCTTGCCGACAAGCCCGACCTGGTCATTCTCGATCTCGGCCTGCCGGATATCGACGGGCTCGAACTGCTCAGGCGGATGCGACAGCAGAACGAGAGGGTGCCGATCGTGGTGCTTTCGAGTCGCGGCGACGAGGCCGGCAAGGTGCAGGCGCTCGATCTCGGCGCCGACGATTACGTCACGAAGCCGTTCGGCATGGACGAATTGCTCGCGCGCATCCGCGCGGCGCTCCGCCACCAGTTGCAGAGTCAGGGGGAGCGGCCGATTTTCCATGTCGGCGATCTGTCGGTCGATCTCGTGCGCCGCATCGTCACCGTGCGCGGCCAGGAAGTGAAACTGTCGCCGAAGGAATATGATCTTCTGCGTCTGCTGGTGCAGCACGCGGGCAAGGTGCTCACCCACAAATTCCTGCTGCATGAATTGTGGGACGAATTGACGGACGCCCAATATCTGCGCGTCTATGTCCGGCAGCTCCGCCAGAAGATCGAAGTCGATCCCGAGCGGCCGCTATACGTGCTGACCGAAACCGGCATCGGCTATCGGCTGCGC
>DASZTD010000010.1:0-87549 GCA_035548355.1 Pseudorhodoplanes sp. | reverse complement strand
GTAGCCGACGCCGCCGCCCTTGGGCAGGCCGCCCTCGGCGAGCTTCATGCGCAGCCGCGTGACCTTGTCCTTGGGCACCAGGATGACGCTGCCGTCGTTGCGCAGCTCGTATGGAATCCCCTGGCGCTCCAGATCCTTGATGATTCCGGAGGAGTCATCCAGGCTCAGATCCGTGAAGAGAGTGGTCATCTGCGGTGTCGTGACGCGCATGATGACGAACGCGAAGAAGCCGATCAGCGCGGCGGTGACCGCGACCATGGCCAGCAAGCGCGAGGCACCCAGACCTTTCAGGAAGTCAACAAGACCTTGCAAAACCAACTACCCCAGCGATTCGGCTCCGACGAAGTGGGCAAATATTGCCTAGGGTATGGTTTCGATATGGTTAACGGCGGTTAAGAGTCGGACCACTTTCTGCAGACATGAAAAAAATCGGCCTCGCGGGGCGAGGCCGATTTTCGTCAAATCAGGTGGGGTCGGGGTCGCGGCTTATTGGCGATATTGCTGGATCCGCGTGGTGCGCAGGCCGGCGAGGCCGTGCTGGTCGATCGAGAACTGCCAGGAGAGGAATTCCTCCGTGGTCAGCGTGTAGCGTTGGCACGCCTCTTCAAGCGAGAGCAGTCCGCCGCGAACGGCGGCGACCACTTCCGCCTTGCGGCGGATCACCCAACGCTTCGTCGTGGTCGGCGGCAGGTCCGCGATCGTCAGCGGAGAACCGTCGGGCCCGATGACGTATTTAACCCTCGGGCGATGGGGCTCAGTCATATGGGAACTCGCAAACTCGACTGACTAAAGTGAGGTGCAGATTAGCCATCGCGGCTTAAGATTTGCCTAAGCCATCCAATCAATTAGGAAGGAATTGCCGCTCCGGGCGGGGCTCGCCGCTTAACGGATGATTAATTCGTGGAAGTCGCCGCCGCCGCGCTCGGGCGCACGACGCGCTTGACCTTGTCCACCGTGAAGGTCTGGTCGCCGATCGCCAGCACCGGCGGATCCTGCGTCAGATCGACCGAATCCACCACGCCCTGGATTTCAGTGGAAATCGCCACCACCGCGCCGCTCGTATCCTTGCCGGTCACCGACATCTTGTAGGCGCCGTCCGGCCATTGCGTGCCGTTCGTGCCCTTGCCGTCCCAGACGAAATTGGTCGTGCCCGCCTGCACCGTGAAGGTGCCGGTATAGACGGTCTGGCCGCTCGCATTGGTGATATTGACGGTCGCGGTGGCGGGCTTGGTGGTAGTGAAGTTCCACTGCGCTTGGCCGTTGGCGAGCTGCGTCGTCGAGCCGTCCACAGCGACGGTCGAACCCACGAAGGCGAGAGCATAGGTCGAGGCAGCCGACTTTTCCAGCGAGACAAGAGTGGCGAGTTGATCGTTCGACTTGAGCTGCTGCTCGACCTGCGCGAACTGCACGAGCTGCTGCGTGAACTGGTTGGTATCGAGCGGGTCGAGCGGGTTCTGGTTCTTGAGCTGGGTCGTCAGCAATTGCAGGAAGGTTTGGAAATTTCCCGCGATCGTGTTGGCATCGACGCCGGTCGAGGACGCGGCGCTCGAGCCGTTTTGCTGCGCCGTGATCGCCGAGGTGATTTGCGAAGACGTGCCGGACAGGATGTCGGTGACGGCCATTGGGTTCGGCTCCTAGACCCGAATGTCGATGCCGCCGAGCCGCGCGGCCCAGGCGGAAACCTGCGCGCCGCCGATCTCGGGCATGGTCTCGTCGGCGGCCAGGTATTGCGTGGAAGGAGACGCGCTCTGCCCCTGCGGCTGGCGGAAGGACTGGTCGCGCAGCGAGAAATTGAGCGTATTGTCCGAGGTTTTCAGCCCCGCATCCTGCAGCGCGCGCTCGAGATTGGCGGAATCGCGGCGCAGCATGTCGAGCGTCTCGACGCGATCGACGCGAAGATGCGAGGTCACCTGTCCGTTCTTGTCCACCTCGAGACGCACATCGATGCGGCCGAGTTCCGGCGGATCGAGGCGGATTTCGAAGCGGCGGCCGCCAGCCTTGGCCTGCGCGGCGATCTCCACAGCAATGCCGGCGATAGGCACGGCGATCGCGGCCTGGCTTGCGGCATGGGCGGTCGCAGCGGGCGGGACGCCGGCATTGGTGTGCAGCTGGGCGAGCGTGAAGGTGGGCACCGCCTCGTTCGCGGTTGCAGGCTGGACGGCCGGTGCGGGCCGGGAAGTTCCATCGGTTTTCGCTTCTTTCGGCAGCGAGGGCCCGGATTGGATCGCGGCCGTGTCCGTCGTCGCCTGCTGCCTGTGCGCGTCGCTCTTGCCGGCGGCGTCGCGTGGCTGCTGTTTGCCGGCCGCAACGTCGGGCGAGGGGACATCGCCAGTCGCGGGCATTGCGGCGCCGGTCTCGGTCGCGCCTTTCGCGCCGGGAGTTTCCGATTTCGCCTCGCTCTTGCCGGGTTCGGCCGCGCCTGTGCCTGCTCCTGCCGTCGTGACCGCACCATTCGTATCGGCCGCGCCGACCTGCGGGATCGCGGGCAGGGCGGGTTCGCCGCCTTGCGCCGCACACGCTGGATCGGCGAGCGGGGCGGCCGCCGCGACCGGCGCCGCCGTGGGGGCGGCAGGAACCTGCGTCGTGTCGGCGGGCGCGAGTGCGGCGAAAATGTTGCCGGAGGGAGAAGCGTCGTTGCAGGACGGGGCGGCCTTGTCGTCGTCTGACGTGGTGGGCGCGTCCGCCGTCTCGGCTGCCGGTTCTTCTGTTTGCGGGGCGGAGACTGCCTCGGCCGGGGCGGCTGTCGGGTCTTCCGCCGCTGTGGCACGGGATTCAGCGCCCGTCGCGCCGGCGTCCGCCGCGCTATCGCGGCCGGGCTGCGCGGAGGACAGCGGCTCGCGCTCGGCCGAAGGCGCCGTGCGGTCAGCCGCCGCCGCTCGGTCGAGCAGGGCGGCGAAGGGGTTTTCGGTCTTGGCCTTGTCGGCGGGGCGAGGATTGTGATGGCGCATCGTAGAATGGGGCAGCACTTTGACGTCTGACGCGACTTTCGGCACGGACAACCTCACTGCGTTCATTGCCGCTAGCGCCGTGCAAGCCGCGCGCCAATGGAAAAGCCTGAAAACAAAGGGCTTTTGGCTCCCCGCCGGGATTGCCGGCAATCGCAACCCGGCAGGATTTGCCGCCCTTGCCGGGCCGGAACGGTTGGATTGCGCCGACCCCCTCCCCACCTATAAGAAAAGAAAGAGCCCAAGGGCGAAGGAACAGGAGCGCGCGGCGCAGGGCCTCGCATCGGTCATGCTCAACAGTCTCGACATCGAGGGAAGGCCGCAGGACACGCGCGTCGTGGTGGCCATGTCCGGGGGCGTCGATTCCTCCGTCACGGCGGCGCTGCTGGCAGCCGAAGGCTACGACGTAGTCGGTGTGACACTGCAGCTTTACGACCACGGTGCGGCGACCCACCGCAAGGGCGCCTGCTGCGCCGGCCGCGACATCCACGATGCGCGCGCCGTCGCCGAGCGGATCGGCATCCCGCATTACGTTCTCGACTATGAGAGCCGCTTCAAGGAGGCGGTGATCGACCGCTTTGCCGAAAGCTACGCCTCGGGCGAGACGCCGGTTCCCTGCATCGACTGCAACCAGGCGATCAAGTTCAACGACCTGCTCAAGACCGCGCGCGATCTCGGCGCCCGCATCATGGCCACCGGGCATTATGTCGCCTCGCGCGCCTTGGCCTCGGGCGGCCGCGCGCTTTACCGCGCGCGAGAGGAGGATCGCGACCAGAGCTATTTCCTGTTCGCGACGACGCGCGAGCAGCTCGACGTCCTTCGCTTCCCGCTCGGCGACCGGACCAAGGCGGAGACGCGCGAACTTGCGCGGCGCTTCGGCCTTCCCGTCGCCGACAAGCACGACAGCCAGGATATCTGCTTCGTACCCTCCGGCCGCTATACCGACATCGTCGAGCGGCTGAAGCCGGAAGCCGCGGGCGAGGGGGACATTGTCGATCTCAGCGGCAAGGTGCTCGGCCGCCACCACGGAATCATCCATTTCACCGTCGGTCAGCGCCGCGGCCTCGGCATCGCCACCGGCGCGCCGCTTTACGTCGTACGGCTCGACGCCGAAAGCCGGCGCGTGATCGTCGGTCCACGCGAGGCGCTGCAGACCCGCCGCATCGACCTGCGCGACGTCAACTTCATCGGCGATCGGGCGATGGAGGAGGCGCTGGCGGCGGGCGAGCGGCAGGACGTGTTCGTGAAGGTGCGCTCCACGCGCGCGCCGCAGGCTGCCTGGCTTTCGCTCGGACCGGACGGATTCGAGGTCGAGCTGATCGCTGGCGAGGACGGCGTGTCGCCGGGCCAAGCCTGCGTTTTCTACGACGGGCCGGCAGGCCAGGCCCGCGTGCTCGGCGGCGGCATCATCCGCAATGCCGTTCCGATGCATGCCATGCCGGACCTGCGCGCCGCGCGCGCGCCGGTCGCGGCGCAGGGATAACGCCGGCGGCCGGGGCGGGGGGCGATGAAGGAAATCGACAAGGCGACGGTCGCCAGGGCCTATGCGCGCTGGGCGCCGGTCTACGATATTGTGTTCGGCGCCGTGTTCGACCGCGGGCGCAAGGCCGCCATCGCCGCCGCCGAAAGGATCGGCGGGCGCATTCTCGAGGTGGGGGTCGGCACCGGCATTTCGCTGCCCGATTATTCGCGCGCCAACCGGATCGTGGCCGTGGATTATTCGGAGGCGATGCTGCGCAAGGCCAAGGAACGCGTCGCCGCGCACGGCTTGACGAATGTCGAAACCGTCGCGGTGATGGATGCGGGACGGCTTGCGCTGCCGGACGATTCGTTCGACGTCGTGGTGGCGCAATACGTGATCACCGCGGTTCCCGATCCGGAAGCCGCGCTCGACGAATTCGCGCGGGTAGTGAAGCCGGGCGGGGAGATCATCCTGGTCAATCACATCGGCGCGGAGCGCGGGGCGCGCCGCGCCTTCGAGCTGCGATTCGCGCCGATCGCGCGCAAGCTCGGCTGGCGACCGGAATTTCCCTGGCAGCGGTTGAGCAGGTGGGCCGCCGCGCACAAGGGCGTGCATGTCGTCGAGCGCAGACCGATGCCGCCGCTCGGGCATTTTTCGCTGATCCGTTTCGGCAAGGGGCAGGCGCGCGCGCAACGCGCGGGCTGATCGCCGCGCGATCTTCAGGAACGTTTGCCTGCGACGGCGGTTGTCGGCGTGCGAGGACGGCATGCGTATGATGGCGCTTTTCTTCGCCGCGCTCGTGGCGGCATCGGTGTTGGCGACGGCGGCCCTCGCGTCGGGCCCGGACGAGCCGCTGGGCGGGCCGCCGAAGCTTGATCCCAAGGCCTGCTCGGACCGGGAGCGGCTGTGGCTCGGCGACACGCACGAGACGCAGGGACGCGCGATCCCCACCGACGATCTCGGCGAAAAGCTCTCCCGCACCGATGGCGTCATCTGCCCGCCGCCCGAGATCGACCCTGACCTGCAGCGCCCGCTGCCCGGCGGCGGCGCGGTGCCGATTATTCCCCCGCCCGAAAGCCCACCCGACGGCCCCTCGGTCCAGCCCGAGTGACGGAGACGGACCGAAAAGGCGGCGATTGCTTGACAGTCTTCGCGGCCCCTTCCTATATGCGGGCGCTTGCACGACATTGAGCCTTGGTTTTCCGCACTTTATCTGCGGAAACGGCGCGATGTCCCGGCGGCGGGGTAGCTCAGGTGGTTAGAGCAGCGGAATCATAATCCGCGTGTCGGCGGTTCGAATCCGTCCCCCGCTACCAGCCCCGTGTGGTCCGTTCCGGACACATAGCGTTTAGCCCGGGCACATGGGCGACAGCATCCAGCACATCGGTTGCGCTTTCGATCCGAACGGAACTTCACTCCGCGGATACGAGAGACGGCGGCCAAAACGGCACCTGCCCGGTTGTGGAATGGGCCCAGACGGTAGATGATCGACAGGGGCGCGCTCGAAGAGCTTCGCAAATGGTTGAGACGGCCGAACCGCTGCACGTCGTCAAGACCAAGTATCTGTTTTTGATCCTGCTGTATTACCTGCGCCCCTCGCTTGTTCTCGACATCGGCAGTCTCGACGGCGCGGATTCGTTGCGCTTCCGAAAGATGCTGCCGGACGCCACCATCTTCGCCTTCGAAGCCAACCCCTATCTGTATAAGACCATGATCGACGACCCGCGCCTCGCTGCCGCGCGGATCAATATCGTGAATTGTATCGTTTCTCCGAAAAAGGGCGTTGCACGCTTTTACATTTCTAAGGACAGCGCATCAGGGCAGAGTTCGGGCAATCGCGGGACATCCTCGCTGCTGCGGCGCTCCGGCGACCCGGACGTCGCCGAGGTGATCGAATTGCCGACTTGCGCCATTGACCAGTACCTTGGCGACGCCGGCAGCGCGGCGTTGTGGATCGATGTTGAGGGGGCCGGTTACGAGGTTCTTTCCACCGCCGAGACGGTCGCGGAGAAGGTCGCGGTCATCCATATCGAAGGCGAGCTGAAGCCGAAATGGCAAAACCAAAAGCTCAAGCCCGACATTGCAAATCTGGCGGCTCGGCTCGGCTTCGCTTTTGTCGCGCATAGCAGAAATGCCGAGCAGCAGGATATGGTCTTCGTCAACAATGGAATATTGAAGACTAGGCCTGAGCTTGTGCGCCGCGCGCTTTTCCTCACGCGCCTGCACGGTCCGTTTTTTGCGCGATATCTGACCATGATGCCGGAAATATGGGCCTCCTCCTAGATCAGGTGTTGCGCATCGAGACCGAGGGCCGCAGCGCCGCTTCAGTGCGCATCCTTTCGCAGCAGCATGAGCCAGTGATTGCGCAGGAGCAGCAATACGGCGATGCCGGCAAGCGACATCGCGACTGCAGCGGTCCTCGCGCCTGTCTCCTGCGCGAGCACGCCGACCAGCAGAAAGCCGATCGGGGCGACGCCGATCGCGACCGACAGAAGCCCGAGGATGCGGCCGCGCAATTCCGCCGGGATCAGCATATACACGAGCGTCGCCTGCATGACGGTGAAGCCGGCGCCGAATATTCCCATCAGCAGCAGCGCGGCGGCCGCCAACATCGTGGTCTGCGCGGAGGCGAACAGCACCATCATCACCATCGTTCCCATCGCGCCGCCGATATAGAGCGGATTGTAATGCGGCGGACGCGCCGCGAAGGCAATGCACAGCGAACCGATCAGCGCGCCGATGCCGTCGGTGCTCGCCAGAACGCCGATCTCGCTCGTGCTCAGATTCAGATTGTCCTGCGCGATGACGGGAATCATGCTCGTGCAGGGCCAGCCGAAGACATTCGCCACGATCGTCACGATCAGCGTCCCGCGCAGCCGCTCGTCTCGGCGGGCGGCGCGAAAGCCGTCGGCGATGTTGGCGAGCAGCCGCCCCGCTGCCGCCGCGTGCGGCGTATTGCGGTATTTCAGACCGATGGCGGCGGCGATTGCCACGAAGCCGAGCGCCACATTCACCACGAAACATCCGGTCAGGCCGAAACTCGCGAGCAGGATGCCGGCGAGCGCGGGCCCGGCGACGCGCGTCGCCTGGTTGGCGGCGACCTCGATCGACATCGCGTTGTTGAGGCGGTCGAGCCCGATCACGTCGCCGATCATCATCCGCCGCACCGGATGGTCGGCCGCCCAGCCGATGCCGTTGACGAAGCTTGCCGCCGCCAGGTGCCAAACCTCGAGCCGGCCGGAATAGGAAAGCCCGAGCAGCACCAGCGCCGACACCAGCATCTTCAGCGACATCAGCAACAGGCCGGTGCGCCGGTCGAGCCTGTCGGTCAGCGCGCCCAGCAGCGCGCCGAGCAGCCCCATCGGCAGCATGCGCAACATCAGGATCGCGGCGACGAGAAACGGGGCATCGGTCTTCTGATAGACGAAAATTGCGAACGCGATGGTCTCGATCCAGCGCACGCTGTGAAGGCAAATGCCGGCGGTCCATAGCCGCCAATAATCCGACCCGGCGGGCAGGTGCGAACGCAACTTTCCGCGCGAGCGGAAAGCGGCCATTCGAGGCGGGAAATTCAACGCGGTCTCCGGCGATTGGGCGTCGGCGCTTCGGCGCGCCTTGTTTTTATTTTTTTAATTTATGCCGGAAGCCCGCGGCCGCTGCAAATGTGTGCAGTGCGAAAACCTGAATGCAAGGCTGCACGCCGCGAAATGCAGGCCGTCGACGGATGCAGAGCTGCGCGCCGGCTCACCCGGCGCGGCGCGCGCGGCCGCGCGCCGTCGCACGCGCGGGACTCTTCTTGGCGACCGGCTTTCGCCTTCCGGCATCGCGCGCCGCGCGCGGATGCGCGCGCTTGGCGGCAGCGACGCTCTGGCGCAGCGCATCCATGATGTTGATGACGTTGCTCGGCGAGGGCGTCTCTGGCTCCCGCGTCGGCAGGCCCGCCTGCTTAGCCTTCAGCAGCGCCTGCACTGCCTCCTCGTAGCGATCATCGAATTTCGTCGGATCGAAATGCGCCGCTTTCTGATCGAGGATGTGCGTGGCGAGTTTCTTCATCTCGGCCGGCACCGTGACCTCAGGGATCTCCTCGAAATACGGTTTTGCGTCGCGCACCTCGTAGGCATAGCGCAGGGTCGTCGCCAGCATGCCCTTCTCGAACGCCTCGATCATGACGATGCGTTCGCGCCGGTGCAGCACGACGCGCGCCAGCGCCACGCGCTTCTCATCGCGCATCGCCTCGCGGATCACCGCGAAAGCCTCCTGCGAAACGTTGTCATTGGGAATGAGATAATACGGCGCGTCGAGATAGCGCTTGTCGATCTCGGTGCGGGGTACGAAGCTTTCGATCTCGATGGTGTGATTGCTTTCGAGCGCGATCTTGTCCAGTTCGTCGTCCTCTACCTGCACATAGGTGCCGCGGCCGATCTCGTAACCTTTCACGCGATCCTCGCGCTCGACCACTTCTTCGGTCACTTCATCCACCATACGCTGCCTGAGGCGATTGCCAGTGGCGCGATTGAGCGTGTGAAAACGCGTTCGTTCGGTGGTGGTGGTGGCGGGAACGAGCGCGACGGCGCAGGAGACAAGCGAGAGCTTCAGATAGCCCTTCCAGTACATACGCAAAGCCATGACGCAACTCCACCGATCAAAGAACAACTGAACCACGAAAACATGGTTCCGGGAAGGCGGCGAGGTTCGCGCTCTGTTCGGGTCTTGCGGAGACGTGGAGACGTCCACATTTCACGACACTGTAATTTGACCGTCCTCGGTCTCTGTCCCAAGGCAGGCGGGGAACCGGTTTGGGGGGCGTGGTCTTAAGCCGTTGTCCGTCGAATATTGTTTCCTGTCATGGAGATAGCCGATGCGTGCGGCGCTGGCCGAACGTTCGAACGAGGCGGATAGCCGCACCTTCTGGCGCGATGCCTTTGGCGCCGTGCGCGCGGAGACCGAACGCCGCGCGGCCCCGCTGTCGCCGGAGGATCAGCAGATTCAGGCGATGGCGGACGCGAGCCCGACGAAATGGCATCGCGCGCATACCACCTGGTTTTTCGAGCAGTTCCTGCTTGTGCCGCACGCACTCGGCTATTCTGTTTTCGACGAACGCTTTTCCTTCCTGTTCAATTCCTATTACGTCGCCGCCGGCCCGCGTCATGCGCGGCCGAAGCGCGGGCTGATCACCCGGCCGAGCTGCGAGGATGTCGCCGCCTACCGCGCGCATGTCGATGCCGCGGTCACCGCGCTCATCGACGAAGCGGACGACGCACTCTTTCAGAAGATCGTGCCGATCCTGGAGACTGGGCTGCATCACGAGCAGCAGCACCAGGAGTTGCTGCTGACCGATATCCTCTACGCCTTTGCGCAGAATCCGGTTCATCCCGCATACGATCCGTCATGGACATGGCCGCGCGCGACAAGCGAAAGCGGCTATGTCGAGCTGACGGAGGGAATTTATGGCGTCGGTCATTCCGATGAGGGCTTTTCCTTCGACAACGAACAACCGGCGCATCGCACGCTCGTTCAACCGGTGCGGATCGCGCGCGCTCTCGTCACCAACCGCGAGTGGCTCGCCTTCATGGGTGACGGCGGCTATGCCAGGCCGGAACTGTGGCTGTCGGACGGCTGGGCGCAGGTGCAGGGCGAAGAATGGCGCGCGCCGGGATACTGGGTCGAGCGCGATGGCGCGTGGATGGCGATGACGCTTGCCGGCCTCAAGCCCGTCGATGCGGCGGCGCCTGTCTGCCATGTCAGCTATTACGAGGCCGACGCCTTCGCGCGCTGGTCGGGCAAGCATCTGCCGACGGAATTCGAGTGGGAGGTCGCCGCGCGCGCGGGCTTCATCGAGGACGCCTTCGGCATCGTGTGGCAGTGGACGCGCAGCGCCTACGCGCCTTATCCCGGCTATCGGGCGGCACCCGGCGCGCTCGGCGAGTATAACGGCAAGTTCATGGTCAACCAGATGGTGTTGCGCGGCTCCTCGCTCGCGACGCCGCCCGGTCATTCGCGCACGACCTATCGCAACTTCTTCTATCCACCCGCCCGCTGGCAGTTCACCGGATTGCGGCTTGCGGACTATGCGTGAGGCTTCGATGGCCGCCACTGCCCGAAAGATCGTTCCGTCAGACGACCGCGCTGCGCGGGGCGAATTTGCGCGCGACGTGCTCGACGGGCTGAAAAGGACACCGAAAGCGATTCCACCGAAATATTTCTACGACAGCGAAGGCTCGCGCCTGTTCGATCAGATCACACGGCTTGCCGAATACTATCCGACCCGCAGCGAGATCGAGATTTTGCGCGCGCATGCGAGCGAGATCGCCGCGCTCATTCCGGAGCGGGCGGCGCTGGTCGAGTTCGGCAGTGGATCCTCGGTAAAGGCGCGAATCCTGCTCGACGCCGCTCCGCACATCGTCGCCTATGTTCCGGTCGACGTGTCGGCCGATTATCTTGCGCAGGAAGCCGAGGGGCTGCGCAAGGATTATCCGGACCTTCGCGTGCTGCCCCTCGCGGCTGATTTCGCCGCACGCTTCGCGCTGCCGGCGGAGATCGAGGCGCTTGCGCGCGCCGGCTTCTTTCCCGGATCGACCATCGGCAATTTCGAGCCGCACGAGGCTTACGCCTTCTTACAGAATGCACGCCGTATTCTCGGGCGGGAAAGCGTGCTGATCGTCGGTACCGACCTCGAGAAAAGCGCGCAGATACTGAACGCCGCCTATAACGACGGGGAGGGCGTGACGGAGAAATTCAATCTCAATCTCCTCAACCGGATCAATCGCGAGCTCGGTGCCGATTTCGATCCGTCGAGCTTCGAGCACCACGCTTTCTACAATCGCGAACGCCACCGGATCGAGATGCATCTCGCCAGCGTGCGGCGCCAGAAGGTGAAGGTCGCGGGCGAGGTGATCGACTTCCGAGCCGGCGAGACGATCCATACCGAGAACAGCTACAAATACACGCCAAGCTCGTTCGTCTCGCTCGTGCGCGGCGCCGGCTGGCGGCCGCTGGCGGTGTGGACCGACCGGCGCAAGTATTTTTCGGTCCACGCCCTGCGCGCGGACTGAGGCCGGAGCCGGATCGACCTGCGCGATGCCTATCCACGAGATCGACCCCTGGCGCGCGCAATATTTCGCCGGGATCGATTGTCCGGCCGATGTCCATATCCCCACCGAGGACAGCGACGCGTGGGAGTGGAATCCGCAGCATGCCTGGGTATACGACAAGCTCGCCGTGGCCCAGAGCCAGGGCCTGCAGGCCGGGCCGCACGGCACGCGCATCCCGTTTTTCCCCGTCTTCTCCAAGCCGGTGTGCAACCTGCGCGGCATGGGCGCGGGCTCCCGCGTGATCTCCTCCGCGGAGGATTATGAGCGGCATTTCACGCCGGGCCATTTCTGGATGACGATGCTGGAAGGCCCGCACGTGTCCTCCGACGCCGCGATCGTCAGCGGCGTCCCGCGCTGGTGGCGCCATGCCTCGGGCAAGCCGGCCGGCGAGGGGACCTTCGATAGCTGGACGATTCATGCCGCGGGCAACCCCGCGATTGAAAGCGGATGCAGCGCCTGGATCGCCAAGCATCTCGCCGGCTATACCGGCATGATCAATATCGAGACGATCGGCGGGACGATCATCGAGGCGCATCTGCGTTTCACCGACCAGTGGCCGGACCTTTACGGCCCGGGCTGGGTGGAAGCGGTCGTCGGCCTCTATGCCAGGGGCACGTGGCAATTCGCCGATCGGGACCGGCGCGAGGGCTATAGCGTCGTGCTGTTCGGCCCGCATGGTCTGAATTATGGCCATCCGCCTGCGGGCCTCGTCGCCGAGTTGCGCGCCATGCCGGGCGTGTCCAGCGTGCAGATCACCTTTCACGAGGACAGGCCGCCGGAATATCATTCCATGCCGCCGGGCGGATTCCGCCTCGCAATCGTCAACGCGCTGGACCTTGCGGCCGGGCTCCAGGCGCGCGAAAAGCTGCGTCACTATTTCTTTCCTGCCTGATTCCGGGGCGCCTCATGAAAATCGTTGGTTTTCTCTCCGCCGGCTCGCCGCGCCTCGGACTGGTCGAGGGCGCGGAGGTAATCGATCTGAACGCGGTCGATCCCGATCTGCCCGCCGATCTCGGAACGGTGCTGGCCCGCACGGGCGGCGACCTCGCGCCGCTCGCCGATCTCGCCCGCCGCGCGCCGGCCCCCGCGCGCCGACCGCTCGCCGACCTCGTCTATGGGCTGCCGGTGGCGCGGCCGGGCAAGATCATCTGCCTCGGCCTCAACTATATGGATCACGTGAAGGAAGGGCCGCAGCGCGATAACGTCCCGAAATTTCCGACCATCTTCCTGCGCACCCTGACGTCGCTTGCGCCGCACCTGTCGCCGCTGATCCGGCCGCGCGTGTCCGAGCAATTCGATTACGAGGCCGAGCTTGTCGCGATCGTCGGCCGGCGCGCCAAGCATGTCAGCGTGGAAGACGCACCCTCGATTATCGCCGGATGGTCGTGCTTCAATGAAGGATCGATCCGCGAATTTCAGCGCCGCACGACGCAGTGGGACCTCGGCAAGAATTTCGACAGCACCGGCGGTTTCGGGCCGTGGATGGTGAGCGCCGACGAATTGCCGCGCGCGGGCAAGGGCCTGAAAATCCAGAGCCGGCTGAACGGGCAGGTGATGCAGTCGGACAATACCGACAACATGATGTTTCCGGTCGCCGACACCATCGCCTATGTCACGCAGGCCATGACGCTCGAGCCAGGCGACATTCTTGTCACCGGCACGCCGTCCGGCGTGGGGCACGCGCGCAAGCCGCCGGTCTGGATGAAGGGCGGCGACATATGCGAGATCGAGATCGAAGGCGTCGGCATCCTGCGCAATCCGGTCGCCGACGAGCAGGGGTGAGCTCGACCGCCTGATATGCTAGAGGCCGGATCGACAACGCATCGTCATCCCCGCACGGGGCCTGGCTCGGCAGGGCCGGTCGCGAGCCGTGCCGAGGGACGCATTCGGGGAAGGAAATGCCGAAAATCAAAGCTGAGGTTCTGACCGATTTCGTGCGCGACATTTTCGTCGCCGCGGGTTGTTCGCAGGAGGAGAGTGCACGCATCGGGCGTTATCTCGTCGGCGCAAATCTCGCCGGCCATGACAGCCACGGCGTCGCGCGCGTGCCGCGCTACGTCTCGTGGAAGGCGGAAGGGGCCATCCACCCGGACCGCAAGGTGAAGCGCGTCGTCGATACGCCGGTGATCGCGATCCTCGACGGGCAGTTCGGTTTCGGACAGACCATCGCGCCGCAAGCGGTGGAGATCGGCATCGAGAAGTGCCGGGCGATGGGCCTCGCCGCGGTGGGCCTGCGCAATTCCGGCCATGTCGGCCGCGTCGGCGAATGGGGCGAGATGGCGGCGGAAGCCGGGATCGTGTCGATCCATTTCGTGAACGTCGTCGGCAGCGCGCTCGTCGCTCCCTTCGGCGGGGTGGAAAAGCGGTTTTCCACCGCGCCCTATTGCATCGGCATTCCCCTGCCGGGCCGCGACCCGATCATCCTCGATTTCGCCACCTCTCTCGTCGCCGAGGGCAAGGTGCTGGTCGCAAGCCAGGGCGGTAAGAAGATTCCCGACAACGCACTGATCAGCCCGGACGGCAGGATGAGCGGCGACCCGCACGTCCTCTACGGCCCCTATGACGAGAAGACGCCGCGTAATTACCGCAACGGCACTGGCGCGATCCGCGCCTTCGGCGAGCATAAGGGATCGGGCCTTGCCTTCATGTGCGAGACGCTCGCCGGCGCGCTCACCGGCAACGGCGCCTCGCTCGAGGAGCGGCCCTGGTCGCAGGGCATGTTCTCGATCTATGTCGATCCGAAAGTGGTCGACCCCGACAATTTCTTTCCCGGCGAGATGAGGCGCTTCATCGACTATGTGAAGGGCAGCCGCCCGGTGAAAGCCGACGAGCCGGTCCTCATTCCCGGCGAGCCGGAACTGCGCCAGCGGGCGGCGCGGCGCGCGGGCGGCATCTTCCTGCCGCAGGAGACGTGGGACGCTCTGGTCGCCACGGCCCGCGCTGCCGGCGTATCAGGTGCGCGCATTCAGTCGGTTGAAGTCTTTTAGCCGGTCTGGAACGAATTGCCGCGGGGCGAATTCTTCCGGCGAGGTTGGATATGACTAATGTGATTTCGATTTGCGGCAGCCTGCGCAAGGGCTCCTTCAACCGCATGCTGATGAATGCGTTGCCCGGCTTCGCCCCGCCCGGCATGTCGATCAGGCCTGCTCCCTCCTTCGCCGATTTCCCGATCTACGATGCCGACATCCAGGAGAAGGGATTTCCGCCGCAGGTCACGGCCTTCGCCGAGGCGGTGCGCGCGGCGGACGGCGTGATCATCGTGACGCCGGAATACAATTTCTCGACCCCTGGCGGGCTGAAGAACGCGCTCGACTGGGTGTCGCGGCTGAAGGATCAGCCCTTCGCCGGCAAGCCGGTGGCGCTGCAATCCTGCTCGCAAGGGCCGGTCGGGGGCGCGCGCATGCAATATCACTTGCGCCAGATCATGATTTTTCTCGATGCCTTCACACTGAACAAGCCGGAAATTTTCGTCGGCAATTGCGCCTCGAAATTCAACGACAAGGGGGAGCTGACCGACGAGACCACGCGCAAATTTGTCGTGCAGCAGCTCGAGGCCTTCGCCAAATTCATTCCGCGCATCGGCGGCAGGGGCTAGTCACGGTGGGGCGACGGAAAAGCCTTCACCGTTATCGAGGGTGATGCGTCCGGCCTCGACCGCGGCGGCCCAGCGCGCGGCGGCGCCAACGCCCCCGAACGAGAAGAAATGCGCCGCAACCTCGCCTCCGCCATAGGCTTGCGCGAGGCCGCGCACGATCGCGTCCGGGGTGCTGACGCCGAACAGCTTCCTGAGCAGGCCCGCCTGGCGCGCGGCGCCGCCGACGGACGCGCGCACGCCGCAGCGCGCGGCGTAACGCAGCAGCGTGGCGAGATCGGTCGGTCCGGCCATGCCGATCCGCACCGGCTGCTCGAAGCCGAGATCGCGCAGTCTGAGCAGCCAGAGCCGGATCGCCTGCGGATCGAAGCCGAATTGCGTGACGATGTGCACCCTGAGCCCGCTCTGTTCGGCCGCTTCTGCTTTCGCCGCCAGCGCGCGTTCGAGCGCCAGGGGCGCGATGCGCGGATGGCCCTGCGGATAGCCGGACAGGCCGATCTCGGCGATTTGATGTTTCTGCAGGAGTCCGCTCTCGATCAGGTCGCGCGCATCGGCGAAGGGGCCCGCGACCTCGTCCTGGTCGCCCGCGATCACCAGCACGCGCCGCACCGACGCTTCGGCACGGATGCGCGCGAGAAAGGCGTCAAGCTCGCCGCGATCGGCGATGCGCCGCGCGGCAAGATGCGGCACCGGCTCGAATCCCGCCCGCCGCAGGGCGAGCGCATGGCCGCACAGGCTGGACAGGGATTGGCGGGGCACGGCGCTGAGATAGACATGCGTGCCCGCGGGAGCAGCCTTGCGCAGCGCCTCGATGTCGGCTGCGGAAGGCCGGGTCGCCTCCAGCGAAAAGCCGCGCATGAAGGCCGAGATCCGCGCGATCTCGACCGACCCGTGGCCGGATTGCATCTGTGTGGCGGGGGAGAGCATCGTCATTCCCGGCGCCGCGAGATGACGTAGGACTCGTCATAGAACCACAGGCCGCCGCGCTCGCGCAGCACCTCGCGCGTGGCATCGAGATAGCGGCCGTCCGCCTGCGCTTCGGTTAGTCGGTCGTCCTCGATCTGGGCGACATAGATCGCCGCATTCCAGGCCGCGAGCAGGGTGGAGGTGCCGATCGAGGCGGAAATTTCCGAGGGCAGCGTGTGCATGTCGTACCGGAAGATCGCGCGGTTGTCGGCATAGGCGTTGAAGTTGAGATCGCGGCCGGCGCTGCCGAGTTCCTGCTTCACCGCGCGCATGATCTGGTGCCGGTCGTGAATGAAGGGATGATCCTGCGGCCAGACCTTGTGGATGATTTCCATGCCGGGATCGCTGCCATGCGAGTGGATCGCGATCAGCCGCCCGCCGGGCCCGAGCGCGCGCGCCAGTGGGGCGATCACGCGCCCGGCCTTGAATTCGAGCGGGGAGCGCGCGCGATAGGGCTGCGAGGCGATCACGAGATCGTAGTTCGCCTGCGTGCCGCCGGGCCTGGGGATGATCGGATCGAGTAGGAACTTGTGATCGGCGCGATAGATGACGAGCACCACCGGGCGTTCGTAAACCGGATTGCCGGTCTTCGGGCTTACGCCCGCCTTCCAGTTTTGCGACAGGAAATCCTCAAGCCCGATGATCTGCTGCTCGAATTGGTGCGCCGTGTTTCCGGTCAGCGCGAGATCGTGCCACACGAAGCTCGTCGCCGCGCTCATCGATTTGACCGCGAGCCACGGGGCATCGGCATAGGCGAGGTTGGTCAGCACGAGCACGGTCGAGGGATGCTCCATGAAGCGGTCGGCCGCCTTCTGCAGGGTCAGGCGGATGTCTTCGAGGCTGATTTCCTTGCCGACCACATAAAAGGGCATGGTCGGATAGCGGTCGTGCATCGCGCGCAGGACCCGCATCAGCACCGAGCCGTCGCCGATGCCGGCATCGAACACACGTACCGCCGGCGGACGCGGATGGATGTTGCCGAGCTCCAGCGACACGCGGTTGGCGATCACCCATTTTTCGCTGCAGGTGTTCACGAAAAGCAGATATTTCTGGCGGTTGTCGAAGAATCGGAAATTGCGCTGCGGGTCTTCGGCGGCGGCCTGCGCCGCCCGCGCGATGGCCGCGCTCGCCGCCGCTGTCCGCGGCGCCCGCTCGATAACCATCGGCCGCCTGGCGGAGCCCTGGTGGGTGGCGATGAAATGGCGGATGCGGTCGAGCGTCTCGGTGGTGATGCGCCCGCCATTGCGCAGCCGACTCGTCAGCTTGCCGTCGTTGACCGCGCGGCGGCCGAAGGTCGATTCGGCGAGGCCTGTCTGGCGGCAATAGTCGGAGATTTCCTGCAACAGATCTTGCGCGTTCATCCCGCTCACTCCAGCGTCTGTTCCGCCGGCCCGGGCGGCTCGTCGCGCCGCAGTCGAACAAGGCGGACTTTCCGGATCAACCACAAAATGGCCCACGAGTTCGATGGGACTGGTGATGGGCAATAGCCCATTTCGGAGAATGGCGCTTCCCGAGGCTTTCCGCGAAAGGCTCTTTGAGCCGGCGGGTGCCCACTGACGAGCCAAGACGGGCGGGACGCGGGTTGCCCACCACCGATGGGCGCGCCGCGAAAGGTCCTAGAGCGCGGCGAGCACCGCCCGCGCGGCCGCGGCGGTGCCGTCCGGGCCGCCCAACTCCACCGGCCTCAGCCCGCCGGCGAAGGCGCTGTCGACCGCCTGCTCGATGCGGCGGGCCGCTTCCGCCGCGGGCGCGTGCTCGTGGCGGTCGGCGAGCCAGTCGAGCATCAGCGCGGCCGACAGGATCATCGCCGTCGGATTCGCCTTGCCCTGGCCCATGATGTCGGGGGCAGTGCCGTGGCAGGGCTGGAACACGGCGTGCTTGTCGCCGATATCGGCGGAGGGAGCCATGCCCATGCCGCCGATCAGCGCGGCGGTCAGATCGGAGATGATGTCGCCGAACATGTTCTCCATCACCATCACGTCGAAGTCCCATGGCCGCTTGACCAGCATCGCCGAGCAGGCATCGACGTAAAGACGTTCGGTCGCCACGTCCGGGTGGCGCGCGCCGCATGCGTCGAACATGTCGCGGAAAAAGGCGTAGGCCTTGAACACGTTCGCCTTGTCCACGCAGGTGAGCTTGCCGGGCCGGCCACGTTTCCTGCGCCGCTCCGTGAGGCGATAGGCAAAATCGAACAGCCGTTCGGAGGTCTTGCGCGTGATCACCAGCGTCTCGCGCGCTTCGTCCTGCGTGACCTCGCCCTTGCCCATCGACGCGAACAGCCCTTCGGTCGATTCGCGGATCACCACGAGGTCGATGCCGCGCTCGGCGGCTCCGACGATCGGGCTCGGCACGCCGGGGATGAGGCGGCAGGGGCGCACGCCGGCATAAAGATCGAAGATGAAGCGGAGCTCCACCTGCGGCATGATCTCGGTATTGTCGGGATAGCGCACCGAGGGCAATCCGCAGGCACCAAGCAGGATGGCGTCGGCCTGTTCGCACAGCCGGATGGTGGAGTCGGGCATCGACCGCCCGGTCTCGCGATAATAGCCCGCTCCCGCCGGGGTTTCGCTGAAGCGGAATTTCAGGCCGGGCGTCGCCGCCTCCACCTTGCGCAGGATCTCGAGCGTCGGCGCCATCACCTCCGGGCCGATGCCGTCGCCGCCGATCACGGCGATGTGGAAGGCGTCGTTTACGCGCATCTGCGGATTTTCCGGGTGGTCTGGTCGGGGCGAGGCGGCTAATGAATAACGCCGCGCCCGATGTTGCAAGCCTCAAGGACCGCCGATGCCCCGCTTCGCCGCCAATCTCGGCTATCTGTTCACAGAACGGCCGCTGCTCGAGCGTTTCGGCGCCGCTGCCGCCTGCGGCTTCACGGCGGTCGAGGGGCAGTTCGTCTATGACGTGCCGGCGGCTCGCCTGCGCGCCGAGATCGACCGGCATGGGCTGACCATGCTCGGCATCAACACCTGGCGCGGGGGCGAAAAGGAGTTCGGGCTCGCCGCGGTGCCCGGCCGGGAAAAGGATTTCGACGCCCTGTTCCGCCAGGCGCTCGATTACATCACGGTCATGGGCGGAAGCGCCGTGCACGCGCTTGCCGGGATGGTCGAGGCGGGCGATCGCGCGGCGGGGGAACGCACCTTCCTCGCCAATATCGCGCGCGCGGCCGATCTCGCCGCCGAAAGCAATGTCACGGTGCTGATCGAGCCGATCAATCCGCGCGACCGGCCGGGCTATTTTCTCAACCGCGTCGAGCACGCCGCCGATCTCGTCGCCACGCTCGGCCGCAAGAACGTGCGCGTGCAGTTCGATTTCTATCATGCGCAGATCGTGGGCGGCGATCTGATCCGCCGCTTCGAGGCGCATCTGCCGACGATCGGCCATGTGCAGATCGCCTCGGTGCCGGACCGGCATGAGCCGGACGAGGGCGAGATCAACTTCCCGGAAATTTTTCGTGCGATCGACAAATCCGGCTATGCGGGCTGCGTCGCCTGCGAATACCGCCCGCGCGGCAGGACCGAGGACGGCCTGGGCTGGGGGCGCGAATTCGGCATCGGTACCTGATCGAAGGCGCCGTCCAGCCGAGGAGCGGGCGAGCGATGTGCTTCATCTTACGTAAATGAAGATCGAGTGTTTCTCCGGCTTGCCCTTGCCGATGCGCGTGATCAGCTCGATGCGCGCGCCCTCATTCTCCCACGCGACGCCGGTGCGGCGCGTCGAGGCGAGTTCATCGCTCTTTTCCGGCGATGAAGGATCGCCGAGACAGGCGACGAGACTGGCCTTGATCTGGCCGGTCTGTTCCTTCGTCCACTCCTCCGACAGGCCGGTGACCCAGCAATTGAACAGCGCGCGCTCCTGATCGATCCGGCAGAACTGGGTGCCGGGCAACTTCACCCGCGCATCCCATTCGCGCGTGTCGCTGTGATAGGGTTTGGTCTTCAGTGGGGCGAAGCGCTGCGCCTTGGCGGCGATGACACGCTTCAGAAGCGGGCAGAAAGTGTCCTGCGCGCTCGCCGGCGCGACGGCGGCGAACGCCAGCAGGCCCGCGAGAACAGGGTGGATCGGCTTCATCGGCGCCCGCTAAGATGCAGTCCCCACTTCAACGATAACCGATTCGCTTCAGAATCGGCGGGAGGACGGATGCGTTTGCAGGACAAGGTGGCGCTGGTTACCGGCGCCGGATCGGGCATGGGTCTCAGCATCGCCGAAACCTATGCGCGTGAGGGCGCGAAGGTCGGCGTGCTCGACGTGAACGAGGACGCGGCCGCGGCCGTGGCGCGCGCGATCGGCAGGAGCGCGATCGCGCTCGGCTGCGACGTGGCGAGGCGCGCGGATATCGACGCGGCGCTGGCGGCGACAATCAAGGCCTTCGGCCGCCTCGACGTGCTCGTCAACAATGCCGGCGTCAGCCACGTCAACAAGCCAATGCTCGATATCGACGAGGCGGAGTTCGACCGTGTTTTCGCGGTCAACGTGAAGGGCCTGTTTTTCTTCACGCAGGCGGCGGTCCCCCACTTCCGCAGAAGCGGGGGAGGCGTCGTGATCAATATCGGCTCGACCGCGGGCTTGCGCCCGCGCCCCGGCCTGTCCGCCTACAATGCGACCAAGGGGGCGGTGCATAATCTGACCAAGACTCTCGCGGTTGAGCTCGCGCCGGAGAAAATTCGCGTCTGCGCGATCGCCCCGGTTGCGACCGAGACGCCGCTTCTTCCGACTTTCCTCGGCAATGCCGAAGGGCAGCGCGAGAAATTTATCGCCACCGTTCCGCTCGGCCGGCTCGCCCGTCCACAGGACATCGCCAACATGGCGCTGTTTCTCGCCTCCGACGAGGCGGAATTCGTCACCGGCAATATCGTCGAGGTGGACGGCGGGCGTTGCGTCTAGCTGTCAGGTCACCGCGATCACGGTCGCGCCGGTCGCGCTGCGAAGGATCTTCGGATCGACGCGGAATACCGCGCGCGGCGTTCCCGCCGCCGCCCATACCGTGTCGTATTGCAGCAGGTCCCGGTCGATATAGGTGGATAATGCGGTGGCGTGTCCGAATGGCGGAATGCCCCCGATCGCGAATCCGGTCAGATCGCGCACCTTGTTCGCATCCGGCCGCGTCAGCGCCTCGCCAAGATGCGCGGCCACGCCCTTTTCGTTGACGCGATTGCTGCCGGAGACCAGCAGCAGATAGGGCTTGCGGCTATCGGCGCCGAGAAAGACCAGCGACTTGACGATCTGCCCGACCGTCACCCCGCAGGCGGCGGCGGCTTCCTCGGCGGTGCGGGTCGGCTGCGCCATTTCGCGCACGGCGATGTCAAGCGCGAGCGCCCTGGCCGCGTCCTGAACCCTTTGCGCGCTGTCGGAAAGATCCGTCACGAATTAAATGTCGCGCATCCCGCCGGAACCAGCAAGCGCTGTCACCGGAAAGCCGCCATGCATCCACATTTGCGGCTTCGGTATCAGGCTGCACTTTACCGGCTGCGCGTCGATGCTAACATTAAATACATGTGGGGACGAAAAGGCAGGACAGAACCCGAGACCGCGCAGGCGACCTCGGCGGGAACGCCGGCGCCGCACCAGCCGCTGAAGGAGGCGATCCGCCAAGTGCGGATCGAGAATGCCGAGCGGACGAGCGTCGTCGTCGATTTGCGCGACGCGGAAGCGGCGCGGCTCGAACTCGTCAACGATGCGCTCGAGCCGGTCTTCGCCGAGATTCCGCCTGAGGTCGATCTGTTCGATCGCGGCATCAGCAAGGGCGAAGTCCCGCGGCTGTGGATTGATGCGATTGCGTATGTGGTGATGGGCCGTGACAAACGCAGCTACCGCTTCGTGCAGGATACGCGTTTCGGCCGCAAGATCCTGCTGGAATCGCAGAACCCGCAGCAGATCGTCGAGGCGGTGACGCGCTATATCGCCGGCCGCCTGGTCGAGCGCGAGCGCGCGCTCGGCGACATGGCCGATCCGCGCGGCTCCCTCGTGTCGCGCCGCAAGAGTCATCCGCTGTTTGCATTCGTGCTCGGCGTGCTGGCCGGCGCCGGCGCGCTGATCGTCGCCGCGTTGCTCGTTGCGAGGCCCTGACGGCCAAGCCCGCGCCGTGGCGTGCGGCCGGGCCCGGTCAACCGATCAACACACGCTTGGCGATCTCTCCGACGCCGTCGAGGCCACGGCGAAGGCCGCGCGTCACCGCCTCGCATCGCCAGGCGCCGGGCGCTCCGTCGATCCGGTAGAGATGATAGGCGGCCGGGTCGCTCGCTTCGCCACCGCGCGACGAGGCGGAGGGCACGCCGACCACGGGAATTCTCCCGTTGGCACCGTCGAGAAACCTGACCGAATGAACATGGTCGTGCCCGTGCAGCACGAGTTCGGCGCCGCGCTCGGCGAGCACGGCGCGCAGGGCGGCCGAGTCGATCAGCCGCTTGAAACGGTCGCCACGCGTGCGCATCGGCGGATGATGGATCAGCACGACCCGGAACCGGCTTTCGTCCGCGAGCTGGGTCAGAAGCGAGGCGAGGCGCGCGAGCTGCGAGGCGCCGACCCGGCCCGTCGCCATGAAGGGGGCGGTCGGTATCGCGCTCGACAATCCGACCAGGGCCAGCGGCCCGCGCCGCCGCACGAACGGAAAATGCCCGCCGGAGTCGCAGAGCATGTATTCGCCCCAATGCGTATGTGGATCGTGCATCGCGGTGCGCACGTAGAGATCGTGGTTGCCGGGCACGATCGTGACGTCCTTCGGATCGCCGACGCGGCGCAGCCATTGCAGGGCGGGCGCGAATTCCGCCGGCAACGCGAGGTTGACGAGATCGCCGGTCACCGCGACATGGTCCGGCCGATGGCTTTTCAGGTCCTGAAGGATCTGCTCGAGGATGTCGCCGCGGTGGAATGTCTTGCGCCGGCGATGCCAGTTGATGAATCCGATGGCGCGTTTGCCGGAGAGTTCGCGCACATTGGCGCGCGGCAGGGGGCCGAGATGCGGGTCGGAGAGATGCGCAAGCGTGAACATGGCCGCCATCTTGACCGGCCGCGCGCGGGGCGCAACGCGAAACAGCGGCCCGGCCGCCTTCCGCGCGGGCGCCGGACCGCTCCGCAGGGCGGTTCCGCGCCCCCTACGAACTGCCGATCAGGATTCCGGCGGCAAAGACGAGCGCGCCGCCGACCATCACCTGGAATGCCGCGCTGAGGAAGGGCGTGTCCATGTAACGGTAGCGGATCCACGAGATCGCGATCAGCTCCACGATCACCACGGCGAAGGCGACGACGGTCGCGGTCCAGAAATTCGGGATGAGATAGGGCAGGGTATGCCCAATGCCGCCGACCGTGGTCATCAGGCCGCACACCGCGCCGCGCAGCCAGGGCGTTCCACGGCCGGTCAGCGAGCCGTCATCGGACAGGGCCTCGGCAAATCCCATCGAGATGCCGGCGCCGACCGAGGCGGCGAGGCCGACGAGGAAGGTTTCCCAGGTATTGTGCGTGGCGAAGGCGGCCGCGAAGAGCGGGGCAAGGGTCGAAACCGATCCGTCCATCAGCCCGGCCAGGCCCGGCTGCACGTATTGAAGGACGAACATGCGGCGCGCGGTTTCGTCCTCCATCGCGCGCGCGTCCTTGTGCAGCAGCGTTTCGCCGAGCTGTTCGGCATGCGCCTCGTGCTTGTCCTCGGCCTCGGCGAGCTTCAGCAGCAATTCGCGCACCGATGCGTCGCGCGCGGTTTCGCTCGCCTTGCGGTAGAAACGTGCCGTCTCGTATTCCATGTCGGCGGCGTATTTGCGCACCTCGTCCAGGTTGAGGGGCGGCATCAGCCAGAGCGGCTTCTTACGCACGAAACCCTTGACGTCCTGCCGGCGGATCAGCGGCAGGTATTCGCCGAACTTCATGCGGTAGAGATCGAACAGCCAAGTGCGGTGGGCGATCTCCTCTTCGGCCATTTCGTCGAACAATTTGGCGGAGGAGGGGTATTGTTGTCGCAACCCTTCCGCAAAGCCCCGATAGATACGGCTGTCCTCTTCCTCGTTGGTGATGGCGAGGGCAAGAATTTCCTGCTCGGAAAGGTCGGAAAAACGCTTCATGCTAGGCGCTCGTGGACAGGCCGTCGGAATGGCTGAAATCCGCTTATAGCCTGCACCCATCTCTTTGGAAAGGTTCTAAAGAAGCAATGGACGCTTTTCCAAGACTTCTTCGCCCGCTGGAGCCGGTGACACGGCGGCTTCTGCACGGCTATTGGCGTTTTTCGCGCGGATTGACGGTCGGCGTGCGCGGGCTTGTGCTCGATGGGAACGGCCGCGTCTTTCTGGTGAAGCACTCCTATGTCGCCGGCTGGCACCTGCCGGGCGGCGGTGTCGAGCCGGGAGAGACGTTGATCGCGGCGCTCGCGCGGGAGATGCGGGAGGAGGGCAACATAGAGTTCACCCGCCCGCCCGAGCTGTATGGATTCTATTTCAATCCACGCGATTCACGGCGCGACCATGTCGCGCTGTTCGTCATCGACCATTATCGTCAGCCGGCGCCGCCCAAGCCAAATCGCGAGATCGTCGAGCACGGCTTCTTTTCGCCGAACGCCCTGCCGAAGGACGCGACGCCGGCCACACGCGCGCGCATCGACGAGGTGATCAACGGCACCAAATCGGCGGAGCGGTGGTGAAGCCTCTCCGCCGCCCGTGCTGAGGCGGCGTTCGCGGCCGGCGTGTCCGATTGGACCGCGTGCCGCGCAAATGCTAATCGGCTTGCCGCATGACCGACCTGTCCCTGACCATTCTGACGGAGACTGTCGCCGACGCCGAGCCGATCGAGCGCCTGCACGAGCGCACCTTCGGCCCCGGCCGTTTCGCGCGCACCGCCTTCCGAATCCGCGAAGGCGTCCCGCACCAGCTCGACCTGTCGCTGACCGCGCGTATCGGCACGCTGCTCGTGGGCTCCGTGCGGCTGTCACCGATCCGCATCGGCGGGACGCCGGCGCTGCTGCTTGGCCCGCTGACGGTCGAACCGCCGTTCCGCGGGCGCGGCATCGCCAAGACGCTCGTGCTGCGCTCGCTCGAGCTTGCCAGGACGAAGGGACACAGGCTCGTGCTGCTGGTCGGCGACGAGCCCTATTACGGCCCGCTCGGCTTCCGGCCGGTGAAAAAGGGCGAGATGAAAATGCCGGGGCCGGTCGATCCGGCGCGTCTCTTGATCGCGGAGCTGGAGACCGGCGCGGCCGAAGGCGTCAGGGGCGCGGTGCAGCCGGACTGGGATTTCGCGGCACCGGCCGCTCCCTGAAGGATCGGCTAGCGCCCCTCTCGCGCCCAGGTCGCGGCGAGCGCGCCGACCAGCAGCAGCAATCCGAGCAGCCCGGCGAAAAGCGGCAGCACGCCGATGCCGCGCACGACGCTCGCGTCGCGCAGCTTCAGCCCGATCCAGTCGTCGCCCTTGAACGTGTCGCTCGAACGCACGCCGACCACGCGCGGGACCCGCAATGTCGCGTTGTCCTCGATGCGCACGGCTCCGCCGCCGGTCGCCGTCGTCAGCGGCTCCATCACTTCGGTCGTGGAAGTGACCGCCGCAAATTCGCGAGGATTGGGCGGGCCGACATTGACGAGCGTGGTCAGCTTGCCGTCGGTAGCGCGCCAAAGTCCTAGCTCGTTCGCCTCGGTCGAGGCGCGCCAGACTCCGGGTTCGCCGGGCGTGAGCGCAAGCTCGCGCGTGGCGCCAGACGGGGTGGTGACGGTGACCGGATTGGCGGTATCGGCCATCGTCTGTCGCTCGATATTGAGTGTGCGGCCGCTCGCCGAAAGCCGCAGAGCCTCCTCCTCGAGATCAGGCTGCTTCATCAGCCAGTGCGACAGCCGGCGCAGGAGGTCGAGATGCGGGCCGCCGCCTTCATAGCCGCGCGCCCACAGCCAGATGTGATCCGACAGAAGAAGGGCCACGCGGCCTTCGCCTTCCCGGTTGAGAACGAGCAGCGGCTTCGAGTCTGGACCCTCCATGATCGAGGTTCCGGCATTGACCTTGGCGTTGACCAACCGGAACCACCGGCTCCAGTGCGGCGGCTCGCTGTCGGCGCCTTCCAGGTCGCGCGTGACCGGGTGGCGCTTGCCCAGCACGGACAGCCGGGCGCGGAAATCCTGCTCCGTCATGCCGCCGGTCGGCTCGGCCGGCAGAATCTGCTCGAGCGGTGTGCGCCACAGGCTTGTCGGGCTCGCATAATCGGGGCCCGCCGCGATCAGCACGGCTCCACCGTCGCGCACATATTTTGCGATGTTGTCGAAATAGATGATCGGCAGCACGCCCTGGCGCGCGTAGCGGTCGAAGATGATGAGCTGGAACTCGTTGATCTTCTGCTGGAACAGCTCGCGCGTCGGGAAGGCGATCAGCGACAATTCGTTGATCGGCGTGCCGTCCTGCTTTTCCGGGGGCCGCAAAATGGTGAAATGCACGAGATCGACCGATGCGTCGGATTTCAGCAGATTGCGCCAGACGCGCTCGCCGGCATGCGGCTCGCCGGACACGAGCAGCACGCGCAGCTTGTCGCGCACGCCGTCGATCGAGACGACGGCGCGGTTGTTCAAGGGCGTGAGTTCGTCGGGCAGGGGCGACGCCTCGATCTCCACGATGTTCTGGCCCGGATGCGGAATCTGGACCTGCACCCGCTGCACGTCGCCCGGCGTCACGTTGCGCGTTTCGATCACCTCGCCGTCGCGGCGGATCGTGACCTGGGCCGGCGCGCCGCGCACGCCTTCGTCGATCACGCGGAACGCGATGGTCTGGGCCTGGTTGACGATGCCGAAGCGCGGGGCGGTGACGAGCGCGACGCGGCGGTCGCGTTCGTCCCGATGGCCGGTGATCAGCGCATGGACCGGCGCGCTGAAGCCGAGCGCGGCCGCCTCGGCGGGAACGTCGTGCACGCGGCCGTCGGTCAGGAAGATCGCGCCCGCGACGCGGTCCGGCGGCACGTCCGCCAGCGCCGCTTCCAGCGCCGCGAACAGGCGGGTGCCGTCCGTCTCGCCGTCGGATTCTCCGGCTTCGACGATGCGCACGTCGAGTCCGGGAATGCGGCCGAGGCGATCGGCGAGGATGGAGCGCGCCGCCTCGGTCTGCTTGGCGCGGTCGCCGAAATTCTGGCTCGCGCTTTTATCGACCACCATCACGGCGATAGAGGGGATCGGGTCGCGGTCCTCGCGCGTCAGCGACGGGTTGGCGAGTGCAAGCACGAGCAGCGCCAGCGCCGCGCTGCGCACCAATGCGCCGCGCGCGCGCGACACCACGAGAAGAAGCGCAACGAGGAAGGCTGCGGCGCAGGCCGCCCATACGAGATAGGACGGGACGAGCGGGGAAAAGGAAATGCCAAGACCCAAAACCCGAGACTCCTATTGCCCCAGCCGCTCAAGCAAGGCCGGCACGTGCACCTGATCGGCCTTGTAGTTGCCGGTCAGCGTGTACATGACGATGTTCACGCCCGCCCGATACGCCAATTCGCGCTGGCGCGGCTGCCCGCCGACCAGCGGCAGCATGGCCTGGCCGTCCGCGCGCATCGCCCAGGCGCCGGCAAAATCGTTGGAGGTGATGATGATGGACGACACGCCGTCGCCCGCACGCGCCGGGCGCTTCGTCGTTTCAGTCGTCTCCTCGCCGTCATCGTTGGGCAGCGCCTCGACCCAGAGCTGGCCGGAGGTGAAGCGGCCGGGGAAATCGCGCAGCAGGTAGAACGTCTTGGTGAGAACATGGTCGCGCGGGACCGGCTCCAATTCGGGAATGTCGAGCCCGCTGAGAATCTGGCGCAAGGCGGTCATGCCGGGACTGCGGCTTTCTCCACCGGGGCCGGGCGGAGCCATGATCGCGTCGCGCGTGTCGAACAAGACCGTGCCGCCCTGCTTCATGTACGCATCGACGCGCGCAATCGCCTGCGGCGAAGGCTGCGCCGCGCCGGGCACGATCGGCCAGTAGATCAGCGGGAAGAAGCTCAGCTCGTCGCGCGCGATGTCGAGACCGATCGGCTCGCCCGCTTCGAGCGCCGTGCGCTGCGCCAGAAACAGCGTGAGACCGCTCAATCCCGCCTTGCTGATATTGTCGGTCTCCGCGTCGCCGGTGATGACATAGGCGAGACGCGTTTCCAGCGTGGCCTTCATGGCGAAATCGTCGGCGTTCGAAACAGGCGGCGAGGCGGGCTGCGGCGGCGCGGGGACGGCGCGCGGCGTCGCCGGCGCGCGCGGTTGAGACTGGGCGAAGGCATGCTGCATTGGTGCCCCGAGCGCGATCGCGGCGAGGGCGATCGCGACCGCTGCGGTCGCGCCCCGCCGACCGAGCAGGCGCGCAAGTCCTCCCGCGAGCCAGAACACCACCAGCGCGTCGATCAGCAGCATGCCGAGGGCGGCCAGCATGATCGGCCCGCGCAGATCGACCGGCTCGCTCAGCCGGTAGGCCTCGCGCGTGGCGTTCAGCGCCGACAAGTCGAGCGGAGCAAGCCGGTCGGCCGCCGTCAGCGTGTTCACGGCGAGCAGGCCCTCCGGCGGGCCGTAGAAACCGGGCGGATAATCGGCCGTGGCCCGCGCCGCGTAATTCGCAGGCACCGGCCGAACCGTGGCGGCCGGCGCGGTGAAGGCGCCGAAGCCGTCCAGCACGCGTGCCGCCGCGAGCGTCTCGCGCGTCGTCTCCGCGTTCGTGTCCGTCGCTTGCGAGGAACCCGCGAGCGCGACGAGCCGCTTCAGCATCTCGACGAAAGCGCCGGAGAGCGGCAAATCCGACCAGCGCGTGTCGGCGGTGACATGGAACAGCACGATCAGTCCCTTGCCGCGCCGCGCGCCGGTGACGAGCGGCGTGCCGTCGGCGAGCGTCGCCCAGCTCCGCTCGGAGATGCCGGCCTCCGGTTCGGCCAGAACCTGCCGCGTCACCGTCACGTCGCCCGGCACGGCCATGCCGTTGAACGGGCTGTCATGCGAGAAGGCGGCGAGCGCCTGCGGCTTTTCCCAGGTCAGGCTGCCGCCGAGGATACGGCCGCCGCGGCGCAGCTTCACCGGCACGAGATCGTCGTCGGCAGCCGCGAGGCGCGGTCCGGCGAAGCGCACGAGCACGCCGCCATCCTCGATCCATTTCACGAGGCGCTCGCGCGCGGGCCCGGTGATCGTGCCGACATCGGCGAGGATCATCATCGGCAGGTTCTGGTCGATGAAGGCGGTCACGCTGTTGGACGGGGAGCCGCGCTCTGCGAGCCGGACGTCGGCGAAGGGGCCGAGCGCGCGCGAAAGATAAAAGGTTGAGGCGAGCAAGGGCTGCGCCGTATCGACGGTCGCGCCCGTGATCACGCCGATGGAGCGGCGGCGCCAGCGCTTGTCGAGCAATTGCACCGCGCCGGCCGAATGCTCTGAAACGATTTCCAGTCTCGCGATGTCGTTGCGGATTTCCACCGGCAGGTCGATCTCGGCGTCGGTCTCCCGGTCCGCAGACTTGAACGAGAACGGCGCGTCGCCAAGCGGCAGACCCTTCAGATCGAGCGCGCGCACGAGACCATTGCCGCTGCCGCCACCGGAGGCCCGCAGCACTTTCACCGTCAGCGCGCCGGCCGCATTGTCGGCCCCGGTCAAGGCCAGCGCCGGGGCGATGCCGCCATCGACGACCGTCAGGCGATGCTGGTCGGTGATACGCGCCAGCTCGGTCACGAAGTCATGGGCGCGGCCGAGATCGACGCCGTCGGCAAGCCACACGATCTCGGCATTGGGCGCGGCGGCGAGGAAACGCTGCAGCGGTTGGATCGAGTCGATGCGCTCGACCGCGTGCGGCTTCGGCTTGATCTGCTGCACGCGCACGCGCGCGGCGGCCGGCGGTTGCAGCGCGATTCCGCGCTGAGCTTCCGACAGCGGGATGATGGCGACGCTGCGGCCGTCGTTTTCCGCGCGCGCGATCAGTTCCTCGGCCGTGCGAAGCCGCGCATCCCAATGCGAGGCCGCGGCCCATCCGTCGTCGATCAGGATGGCGAGCGGTGTCGCGGCGCCCGACGTCGCGATCGAGGGATTCCACATCGGCCCGGCCGCGGCGACGATGACGAGCGCGGTCAGCGCCAGCCGCAGCAAAGTGAGCCACCACGGCGTGCGCGCGGGCGTCTCCTCCTTGGGCGCGATATCGAACAGAAGGCGCGTCGGCGGAAAATGAATGCGCCGGGGACGCGGGGGCACGAGTCGCAGCAGCCACCACAGCACCGGCAGCGCCATCAGCCCGAGCAGGACAAGCGGTTGCGCAAAAGCGAGCGGGAGCCCGGAGATCATGGCCGCGCGCCTTCCTGCATGCCCCATCGGCGATAGCGGTCGAGCGCGGCATTGTCGGCGCCCGCGCCCATCCGCGCGTGCAGCGCCAGGATCACTTCGCTTGCCGGCCGGTCGGTGCGGTGGACGGCGAAGCTCCAGCCGAGACGGTCGGTTTCCTCGCGGATGTCGGCGCGATGGCGCGCCAGCCGCGCGACGTAATCGTCGTGCCAAGTCTCGGCGCGCCCGGCGGTCAGGCTCGCGCCGTCCTCCGGCTCAAGAAACTCGATGCGACCGTAATAGGGAAAGCTTTCTTCCGCCGGATCGACCACCTGCACAAGGTGGCCCTGTACGCGCGCGCCGGACATCTGCGCGAGCTTCGCGCTCACGCCGGCGATCGGCGTCCAGAAATCCGACAGCAGCACGACCTCCGACAGAGGCGACGGCGCGAAATCCGGCGGCAGGCTGTCGCGCGCGCCGGCGTCGTGGACGAGCGCCTGCGCCATCCGGTCTATGACGTTGCGGCTCGCGGTCGGGCGCAGCACGCCGGGAATGCCGACGCGTTCGCCGCCGTCCACCATCACCTCGGCGAGGGCGAAGGCGAGGACGAGCGCGCGCTCGAGCTTGGTGTCCTGGACGTGAGCGGAGGCGAAGTCCATCGAGGCTGAACGGTCCGGCCAGATCCAGACCGTATGCGCGGCCTCCCATTCCTGCTCGCGCACGTAAAGATGATCGTCGCGCGCGGAGCGGCGCCAGTCCACGCGCCTTGCCGCCTCGCCGGAGGTGAAGTGGCGATACTGCCAGAAATTCTCGCCGGCGCCGGCGCGGCGGCGCCCGTGCAATCCGTGGATCACGGTTGCGGCGATGCGGCGCGCCTCGAGCATCAGGCGCGGCAGCGAATCCGAAAGCGTGCGCGCCCGGAACGTCGCGCGCCGGACCGTCTGTGCCTCGATACCGCGGGCGCGTGCGTCGGCCGCCATAATCCTATCCGATGCGATTCTTGAGACGGCCGATCACGTTCTCCACCGACTCGCCCTCGGCGCGCGCGGCGAAGGTGAGCGCCATTCGGTGCTTGAGGATCGGCACCGCCAATGCGAGCACGTCGTCGATCGACGGCGCGAGCCGCCCGTCGAGCAGCGCGCGCGCTCTGACCGCCAGCATCAGCGCCTGGCTTGCGCGCGGTCCCGGGCCCCAGGCGATCATGCGCGCTTCGGCCCCGTCGTCGCCGGGGCGGGCGGAGCGCACCAGCGTCAGGATCGCCTCGACCACGGATTCACCGACTGGCAGCCGCCGCACCAGTCGTTGCGCCGCGATCAATTCGTCCGCCTTCATCGCCGCTTTCGGCTTGGTCTCTTCGGCGCCGGTCGTATCGAACAGCATACGCCGTTCCGCGGCGAGATCGGGATAATCGACGTCGATCTGCATGATGAAGCGGTCGAGCTGCGCCTCGGGCAGGGGGTAGGTGCCTTCCTGTTCGAGCGGGTTCTGGGTCGCCAGCACATGGAAAGGCTTGGGAACGTCGTGTCGCGTGCCGGTCACCGTCACGTGTTGCTCCTGCATCGCCTGCAGCAGCGCCGATTGCGTGCGCGGGCTTGCGCGGTTGATCTCGTCGGCCATCAGGAGCTGCGCGAAGATCGGTCCGGGAATGAAGCGGAAGCTGCGCTTGCCACCGGGACTTTCTTCCAGCACCTCCGATCCGAGGATGTCGGAGGGCATCAGGTCGGGCGTGAACTGGATGCGCCGCGCGTCGAGGCCGAGCACGATACCCATCGTGTCGACGAGCTTGGTCTTGGCGAGACCGGGCACGCCGACAAGCAGCGCGTGGCCGCCGGAAAGGACGGTGATCAGCGCCTGTTCGACGACGCGCTCCTGGCCGAAGATGACGGCGCCGATCGCGGATTTGGCCGCGCGGACATGGACGGCGGTCGCTTCGGCCGAACGGACGATCGCGTCTTCCAGCTTCTCGGGGCTCTCGCCGCCAGTTTGAGCCATGTTTGAAACTCCTGTTCGGCCGGTGATGCGTCCGGCAGATTGCGATGCAACTCCCGCGCCATGCCGAGAAGGTGCGAATCTGCGGCTGGCCCGGCCCGCGTGGGAAGCTTACTTTATTTTTCAACGGGCGACGGCGATTGTTAGGCCGTTCACGACATTGCGAGCCTGCGCACGAGGCATGAAATAAGCTCAAGGAAAACAATGGCGAACCAAGGGCAGGCACAACCGGGCATCGACGCCATTCTCGGCGCGGCCAAGCGGGAGGGCGCGAAGGGCCCCCCGCCGGTCCACCTGTGGAATCCGCCGTTTTGCGGCGATCTCGACATGCGAATCGCCTCGGACGGAACCTGGTTCTATCTGAAGACTCCAATCGGCCGCCCGGCCCTCGTCCGGCTTTTCGCCTCGGTGCTGAAGCGGGAGGGCGACAAGTATTTCTTGGTCACGCCGGTGGAAAAGGTCGGGATTGCGGTCGACGACGCTCCCTTCCTGGCGGTCGAGTTGCGGCTGGCCGAGACCGCGGCCGGACGCACTCTGTGCTTCCGGACCAATGTCGATGACTGGGTCGAATGCGGCGACGGCCACGCGCTGCGCTTCGAGCGGCAAGCCGAGACGGGCGGACTCAAGCCCTATCTCCATGTCCGCCGCAATCTTTGGGCGAAGGTGACGCGTGCACTATTCTACGATCTGGTGGCGCTTGGCGAGGAACGCGACGTGGACGGAGTGCGCATGTTCGGCGTGAGTTCAAAGGGACAATTCTTTCCGATGGCGCCCGCCGCCACCTTGCAGGAACCGGCGTGATGGAAAGCGGCACGTTGACCAGCGCGGCGGATTTTTTTGTGCGCGCCCGGGAGCGCCTGACGCTCGATCTCCCGCCCAAGATTTTCGATCCCCACGTCATCCCCAAGCGGGGCGATCACGATATCGATCCGGTGCTGAAGGCGATCGCCGACGTGCGCCCGATCAAGCCAGCCGCCGTGCTGGTGCCGGTGGTCGATCGCGAGCAGCCGATGGTGCTTTTGACGCAGCGCGCCGCCCATCTCAGCGATCATGCTGGGCAGATCTCATTTCCCGGAGGCAAGATCGACGCGCAGGACAACACGCCGCTCGATGCGGCCTTGCGCGAGGCGCGGGAGGAAATAGGGCTCGATCGGGGTTTCGTATCGCCTATCGGCTATCTCGATCTTTACATGACGACGCGCGGCTATCGCATCGTGCCGCTTGTCGCTCGGGTGCGCGCCGATTTCACGCTGACCCTGAACAGGGCGGAAGTGGACGACGTGTTCGAGGTGCCGCTGTCGTTTCTCATGCAGCTCACGAACCATCGCCGCCAAAGCCGCGAGTGGAACGGGATGCAGCGAAGCTATTTCGAGATCGTATTCGGCGACCGCAGGATCTGGGGCGTGACCGCCGGCATTCTGCGCAATTTGCACGAACGGATTTATCGATGATCCGACCGATCCTGACGGAAATCGCCCTTTTCATCGCCCCCTTTGCCGTCTATGCGATTTTCCTCATCGCCACGCGCGCGGGCGTGATCAATATCGAATCCTGGCCGCCCCGGGTCCTGGTCTGGCTGACGGCTGCCGCGCTCGTCTTGATGATCGTGAGCTTTGTCCTGATTGCGGAGTTTTCCGGAATTCCGGTCGGATCGACCTATATCCCGGCGCATATCGAGGACGGAAAACTGGTGCCGGGGCTGGCGAAGTGAGCGAGAGACTTCACGTTCCCTGGCTGACGGCGGGACCGCTGCCGCGGCTTCTCGCCGTGCTCGACCGCGACGGGGAGGAGGCGGCGGTGATCGGCGGCGCCGTACGCAATGCTCTGCTCGGCGAGCCGGTGCACGAGTTCGACATCGCCACGACCGCCCTGCCTGACGAGGTCATCCGCCGCGTCACCGGTGCGGGCTTCAAGGCGGTTCCGACCGGCATCGACCACGGCACGGTGACGGTGGTCATTGATGGCCGACCGTTCGAGGTCACGACCTTGCGCGAGGACGTCGAGACCTACGGACGCAAGGCGAAGGTTGCCTTCGGCCGGGACTGGAAGAAGGATGCCGAGCGGCGCGATTTCACAATCAACGCGCTGTCGGTGACGCGCGAGGGGACGGTGCGCGACTATGTCGGCGGCCTGGCCGATCTGTCGGCGCGGCGCGTGCGATTCATTGGCGATGCGAAACGGCGGATCGAGGAGGATTATCTGCGCATCCTTCGCTTCTTCCGGTTTCATGCCGCCTATGGGCAGGGCGAACCGGACGCCGAGGGCATGCGCGCCTGCATCGCCGCGCGCGAGGGTCTGAATGCGCTGTCGCGCGAGCGCGTGCGGATGGAATTGCTCAAGCTTCTGGTCGCGCGGGGCGCGGCGGCGGCCATCGTGGCGATGTCGGAAGGCGGATTGCTCATGCCGGTGATCGGCGGCGTTCCGCTTCTCGCGTCCTTCGCCAGGATGGTGAAGGTCGAGGAGGCGCTCGGCGCCGCCCCCGACGCGATCCGCCGCCTCGCGGCGCTCGCCGTGCTCGTCGTCGAGGATGCGGATCGGCTCGCGCAAAAGCTGCGGCTCTCGAACGAGGAGCAGTCGCGGCTGGCCTCGATGGGCGAGGGGTGGTGGGCGATCGGGCCCGCGCGTCCGCAGCAGGAGGCACGCGCGCTGCTCTACCGGATAGGGCCGCTGCGCTACGCCGATCGCGTCACGCTCGCTTTCGCGCGTTCGCAGGCGGCCGCCGACGATCCCCACTGGCATGGGCTGATCGGGCTGCCGCGGCGCTGGACCGCGCCGAAATTCCCGCTGCGGGCGGCCGATTTCACCGCGCGCGGCGTCGAAAAGGGGCCGCGTCTCGGAGAGGCGCTGCGCAGGGCGGAAAATGCCTGGGTCGGGGCCGATTTTCCGCTCGATCCGGCGACGCTGAAGGCGATTGCCGATCACGCGGTCTAGCCGCCCGGCGGACTCGCCTGGGCGAGGTCCGCGTCTTACATTATGAAAATGATGCGTGGCGTACGAAAACCGGCGGACCTTGCCCGCCGCATGGGACAAACCCGGCAGGCGCGAAAGGCCGATCCCTTCAAGCGCGAGACCTTCGCGTTGCCGCGGGCGGAGGCGCGCGAGAAGGCGCGCGAATGGTTCACGCGGTTTCCGAAAGCCGCCTACATGACCGAGATCGAGAGCTGGCGCGTGCTGCCGGACGATCGCATCGAATTCACCATGCGGCGGCTGCCGACGGCCGACTGACCCTCCAGCAAAAAGCCCCGGACGATGCCGGGGCTTTTCATTTCGTTGCGATCCGCTCGGCTCAGCGCCAGCCTGCGCCGGGCGCGCCGAATTGATAGTTGATGCCGGCCCGCAGCACGTGCGCGCGCGCGTAATCGTTGACCACCGGCTGTCCGCCGGTGACATAGGCGTCGGTCTGGCCGAAGTCGGTGTAGAGATATTCGAGCTTCGCGGACCAGGGGCCGGCGAATTTCTGCTCGACGCCCGCACCCACGGTCCATCCCGCCTTGGTGTCGTCGCCGGAGGCGCCGAGCGTCGAGGACGAAATGCCGGTGAAGGCGCCGCCGCCGGTCACGTAGGCGAGCGTGGTCGGGCTGACGAGCAGGCCCGCGCGTGCGCGCGCCGTTGCCAGCCAGTCGAGGCGATTGCTGCAGCCCGTCGGACAGTTGGTCGTGGTGCTCGCTTCGATGCGGGCCCAGGACATGTCGCCTTCAAGACCGAACACGACGTTGCCGCTCTGCCAGTTGTATCCGGCGGTGCCGCCGATCAGGCCGCCGTCGCCGCTGAAGCCGCCGGTCGAGGCCAGCGTGGTGGTGTTGGTCTGCGACGTGCGATCCCAGGCCCAGCCGCCGGCGATACCGAAATAGAAGCCGGTCCATTCGGCGACCTGAAGCGGAGGGGCCTTGTAAACCGGCTGCTGCCGTGTGCCGAGGTCAGCCGCCGATGCCGCATGGGAGAGCGCAGCGAGAGCGACCGTGGCGAGGAAAGCGAGAGTTGTCTTGCGCATCGAGGCCTCCTGTTGAGGTCTTCTTGAGTGAGGACCGTGATGACTGGGATATCCTTCCCTTCGCGGTGCAAAGTCCAGAATTGATCGCGTGCCGGGGATTTATTCGGCGGCGTTCGTTGCACATGCGCAACGAATTGGTTCCATTGCCAAATTTCTGCCGCAGCCGTGTCCGCATGCGACCATGAAAGTTTACCGCCGCGGATCAAGATACCGCCGCGCCGCGCGGCTGTTCACAGACGGCCCGCGAGAATCGAAAAGCCCCGGCTAAGGCCGGGGCTTTTTTTTTGCGATCCGCGCGCGATCAGAATTTGTAGCTGGCGCGCAACGTGACCTCGTCGATGGTCAGGCTGTTCGAAGCCGTCACCGGCGTGCCGCCTGCGAACGGGAAGATATACGTGTACGTCGCCGACCCGAAATCGAGGTGCTTGTATTCGACACCGACGATCCAGTTGGGTGTGTACATGTAGTTGATGCCGACCCCGGCGACCCAACCGTCGAGCGTTTGCGTGTTCGAGGTCGTGAAGGGACCCGCCAACTGGCCCGGGCTGGTGATGGTCGAATTCATGCGCGTCCAGGCCCAGCCGCCGGTGCCATAGACGAGCCACTGGCCCGAAGCGATGCCAAGACGCGCGCGCACGGTGCCGTAATAATCGATGCTGTTGTTTTCCGTAAACGGCAGTCCCGGCGGGATTCCCAGCGCAAGGAAACTCCCGCTGTGATCGGCGTTGGTGCCGTTGATGTCGGCCTCGACGCCGACGACGACGTTATTCTGGAATTGATAATTGGCGCCGATATGCCCGCCGCCGGCGATGCCATCGCCGCTGAAAGTGCCACCGGGAACGCCCGCGATGAACGGGCCGACCGTCGAAAAGAACGGCCCCGCTTCGGTTTCGGCGTGACCCCAGCCGACCTGGCCGCCGACATAGAACCCGGTCCATGTCGCCACCGGCGGAGCCGGCGGAGCTTTCGTCACCATTTTTGGACTGAGATCGGCCGCAGATGCAGCCGTCGCTACTGCGGCCAACACTGCGGCAATTGCGAATGTGGAAAGTTTCATTTCGAAACCCCTCTACTGAGTACTGGGAGCATTCACCGCATTTCGATGTGGATCATATGCCGATACCGTCCGCAAATGTGTGACAAATGAAACACTGTCCCCGGAAAGAAGACGACCGGGAACACTTGTCGCAGCCACCGCGCGCCTCCCTAAGCCAATGATTCCACAAGCTAAATTCCCGCTGATCGGGCGCGACCGGATGGAGCCCGGGCGCCCTCCGTTCACGCAGCGTCAAGAATTCGGTACCGCCGCGCGGCGGCAGGTCCGTTGGTCAGACAAGGATGGCGGCGGCGGCGCGGTGATATGGTACGCGGAATTTTTCCGCTTCCGCGGCCGGATATCGCCGGCCCAACGGTGAATCCTTGCCGTCCGCCTTCGCCGATATCTCGTTTGCCGAAATTCTGATCATCGCGCTCGCGGCGACGGGCGCTTCGACCATCGGCGGTATTGCCGGCTACGGCACGGGCGCGCTGATGCCGCTCGTGCTCGTGCCGATCGTCGGGGCGGAGCCCGTCGTGCCGATCATTGCGCTTGCCGCGCTGTTCAACAACGGCAGCCGGATCGCCGCCTTCCGATCCCATGTGGACTGGAAACGGGCCGGACTCATCCTCCTTTTTTCGATGCCTACCTGCGTGCTCGGCGCCTACGGCTATACGCGCCTCACGGGTAAGGGGGCGATGATCGTCATCGGCTCCATGCTGGCGGCGAGCGTGGTGCTCAGGCGCGTCCTGAAATCGCGGGGCTTCGCCCTGTCCGGACGGGGCCTCGCCGCCGCCTCGGTCGGCTGGGGGGTGTTGGTCGGCGGCACGACGGGAGCGGGCGTGATGCTGCTGTCGATGCTGATGGCGGCCGGGCTGTCGGGTTCGGCGGTGGTGGCGACGGACGCGGCGATTTCGGCGGCGATGGGTGCGGTGAAGGTCGCGACCTTCGGCTGGGCCGGCGCGATGACCGCGAAGCTCGTCGCGGTTGCCCTGGTCATCGGCTGCGCGACGGTGCCCGGAGCCTTCATCGCCAGACGGATCGTCGAGCATTTGCCGCTGCATGTGCATGGCGCGATCCTCGACGCGGTCGTGATCGCGGGCGGCACGCTGATGGTTCTCGGCGCGATCCTCGGCTGAATGTAATTGTGTAACGGCGCGCTCCCTTCCTATCTGCGGGAGAGAGGAGCGACCCATGAGCGCGTGCGGCGGTCACAGGCATCAGCCTTTCGAAGGCGCCTCGGCCGATTACCGGCGAAGGCTTTGGCTTGTCATCGCCATCAACCTTGCGATGTTCGCCGTCGAGATGACGGCCGGCGCGCTGTCCGGCTCGCAGGCGCTGCAGGCCGACGCGCTCGACTTTTTTGCCGATTCGGCGACCTACGGCGTCAGCCTCGCGGTGATCGGTTTTTCCCTTCGCACCCGGTCGGTTGCGGCTCTCGCCAAGGGCTTGAGCCTCTCGGTCATGGGCCTGTGGGTGCTCGGCTCGACCGCCTATCATGTGCTGGTGCTCGGGCTGCCGCGCGCGGAGGTGATGGGCGCGGTCGGCGCGCTGGCGCTCGCCGCCAATGTCGCGAGCGTCCTTATTCTTGCGCGCTATAAGGACGGCGACGCGAATGTCAGGTCGGTCTGGCTGTGCTCGCGCAACGACGCCATCGGCAACGTTGCGGTGATGGCCGCCGCGCTGGCCGTGTGGGGCACGTCAACCGCCTGGCCCGACCTGATCGTCGCCGCGATCATGGCCTCGCTTTTCCTGTGGTCGTCTTTCAGGATCGTGCAGCAATCGGTCGCCGAGATGCGGACCGGGCGGGCCGCCGCGCCGGCTCATTCGCACTAGGGCCATTTCACCTCCGGCGGCAGCGACGACAGGATCGAGTCGACATTGCCGCCGGTGCGCAGGCCGAAAATCGTGCCGCGGTCGTAGAGAAGGTTGAACTCGACATAGCGTCCGCGCCGGACGAGCTGCTCCTCGCGCTGGTCGCGCGTATAGGGCGTGGTGAAATTGCGCCGCACGAGCTGCGGATAGATCCGCCCGAAGGCGCGGCCGACATCCTGCGTGAAGGCAAAATCCTCGTCCCAGTCGCCGCCGTCCAGCCAGTCGTAGAAGATGCCGCCGATCCCGCGCGGCTCGTTGCGGTGCTTGAGGAAGAAATACTCGTCGCACCAGGCCTTGAACCTGTCATAGGGCGCGACGGAGGGATGTGCATCGCAGGCCGCGCGCATCGCCGCGTGGAAGTCCCGCGTATCCGGGTCCTCCTGATTGCGGCGCGCGCCGAGCATCGGGGTCAGGTCGGCGCCGCCGCCGAACCATGCCTTCGCCGTCACGACGAAGCGCGTGTTCATATGAACCGCGGGCACGTTCGGATTGCGCGGATGCATGATCAGCGAAATACCCGACGCCCAGAAACGCGGATCCTCGGCCGCACCGGGAATGTCCTTGCGGAATTCGGGCGAGAACTCCCCGTGCACCGTCGAGCAATGAATGCCGGCCTTTTCGAAGATGCGACCCTTGATGATCGACATCACCCCGCCGCCGCCGGGGACCCCGGTATGATCCTTGCGCTCCCAGGGTGTGCGCACGAAGCGGCCCGGCGCTTCGCCGCCATGCGGAGCATCCGCCGGCAATTCGTCCTCCAGCCTTTCGAAAGCCGCGCACAGGTCGTCGCGCAGCTTCTCGAACCAGGCGCGGGCGCGCGCCTTGCGCATGTTGAGCGTCGCGGAATCGGGACGGGTCTTCATTCGTTGGGCCTGTGCAGCATCGATCCAGTCTGCCTAATTGCTTCCCCGGTGGCCATCGCGACGGCCATCGCCACGTTGATCGAGCGCAGCCCCTCCCGCATCGGAATGGTGACCCGGGCGTCCGCCGCCGCGTGCACGGATTGCGGCACGCCCGCCGATTCGCGCCCGAACAGGAGGATGTCGCGCGGGCCGAAGCGGTGGTCGAGATAGGAACCCTCGGCCCTGGTCGTGAACAGGACGAGCCGCAACGCCTGCGCCCTGCGCCATTCGTCGAATGCCGCCCACGACCCGTGGCGGACGAGCGAGACCCGATCCAGATAGTCCATCCCGGCCCGGCGAAAGGCCCGGTCGGTGATCGGGAAGCCGGCCGGCTCGACCAGGTGCGCCTCGACCCCAAGGCATGCGCAAAGGCGCAGAATCGTTCCGGTATTCTGCGGGATATCGGGCTCCAGAAGGGCGATCCGGACGGTCATTTTGGGCGCTCTGGCCTGGCCTTGGCTATTGAGGCGAAAGGACTATCCCCCGCTCTTTAGAATGCGGCGATAGTGGGCTTGCGCAGATGCGGCAAGGGTGCCAATAAACGCCGCCGGATCGTGCCGATGAAGGTCTTTTTGCAAGGCTGGATGCGGCCGGTTCTCCCGCCCCCAAGGTCGCTGCCATCGCGCGGTTTTGGCGGTTCACCGCGCGGGCGGACTCCCCCGGCATACGGAAGAGGGACGTTATCGTGACAACTATGTCGTCGGGCGAAACGCGCCGCGATTTTCTCTACATCGCGACTGGTGCCGTCGCCGCGGTCGGAGCCGCCGCTGCGGCATGGCCGCTCATCCATCAGATGAACCCGGACGCTTCCACAATCGCCGCCGGCGCTCCGATCGAGGTGGACCTCACGCCGATCGCAGAAGGGCAAGTCATCAAGGTGTTCTGGCGCGGCAAGCCGATTTTCATCAATCACCGGTCGGCCAAGCAGATTCAGGAGGCGGAGAGCGTCAATGTCGCCACGCTTCCCGATCCGCAGCCGGACTCGGCGCGCGTGAAGCCGGGCCACAAGCAGTGGCAGGTGCTGATCGGCATCTGCACGCATCTCGGCTGTATCCCGCTCGCCAACCAGGGCAATTACGACGGCTATTTCTGCCCGTGCCACGGCTCGCAATACGACAGTTCTGGACGCATCCGTCAGGGACCGGCGCCGCTGAATCTCGCCATCCCGCCCTACGAATTCGTCTCTGACACCAAAATCCGAATCGGCTGACGCCGGAACGCACCGAAGGTTCGACTATGAGCGGACACAGCACCTTTCAGCCGCAAAATCCGTTTCTGCAATGGGTGGAAAAGCGTCTGCCGATCGCGGGCCTCGTTCATTCCTCCTTTGTGGCCTATCCAACCCCTCGCAATCTCAATTACTGGTGGACCTTCGGCGGCATCCTCGCCTTCATGCTCGGGGTGCAGATCGTCACTGGCGTCGTGCTCGCGATGCACTACACCCCGCACGTCGATCTCGCCTTCAAGTCGGTCGAAGGCATCATGCGCGACGTCAATTACGGATGGCTGATCCGCTATCTGCATTCCAACGGCGCCTCGATGTTCTTCATCGCCGTCTATGTGCATATCGCGCGCGGCATGTATTACGGCTCGTACAAGGAGCCGCGCGAGGTGCTGTGGATCCTCGGCGTCATCATCTATCTGCTGATGATGGCGACCGGCTTCATGGGCTATGTGCTGCCCTGGGGTCAGATGAGCTACTGGGGCGCGGTCGTCATTACCAACTTGTTCAGCGCCATCCCGGTGGTGGGCGAGCATATCGTCACCTGGCTGTGGGGCGGCTACGCGGTCGGCAACCCGACGCTGAACCGTTTCTTCTCGCTGCACTACCTGCTGCCTTTCGCGATCGCCGGCGTGGTCGTGCTGCACATCTGGGCGCTGCATGTCGTGGGCCAGAACAACCCGACCGGGGTCGAGCCCAAATCCGACAAGGACACGGTGGCCTTCACACCGTATGCGACCGTGAAGGACTCGTTCCTGATGGCAGTGTTCTGCATCATGTATGCGTGGTTCGTCTTCTACGTGCCCAACTATCTCGGGCACGCCGACAACTACATTCCCGCCAATCCTTCGGTGACGCCGACGCATATCGTGCCGGAATGGTATTACCTGCCGTTCTACGCCATCCTGCGCGCCATCCCGAATAAGCTGCTCGGCGTGCTCGCGCTCGGCGGGTCGATTCTTATTCTCGCTTTCATGCCCTGGCTCGATACGTCGAAAGTGCGTTCGGCGCGCTATCGGCCGCTCTACCGTCAATTCTTCTGGATCTACATCGCGAGCGTGGTCGGCCTCGGCTATCTCGGCTCGCAGCCGCCGGAGGGCATCTACGTGATCGCGGCACGAATCCTGACTATCTATTATTTCAGCTTCTTCCTGATCATTTTGCCGCTGCTCGGCATGTTCGAGAAGACGAAGCCGCTTCCGAATTCGATTTCGGAATCGATCTTCAAGGCGAAGGCGTGAGGGAGCGGATCATGACGAAACGCACCGCACTCTCCCTTGCCGCCGCGTTGGCGCTGGCTGCCGCCATCGCCGCGCCTGCATTCGCGCAGGAGCACGCGACGCCGCAGCCGCCGCGCAACAAGTGGTCCTTCTCCGGGCCGTTCGGCACCTTCGACCGCGCACAGTTGCAGCGCGGCTTCAAGGTCTATCGTGAGGTCTGCTCGACCTGCCATTCGATCGAGATGCTCGCCTTCCGCAACCTCGCCGAGCCGGGCGGGCCCGGCTATTCGCCGGCGCAGGCGGCGGCGGTGGCGGCGGAATACAAGATCCCCGACATCGACGATTCCGGCCAGCCGACGGAACGTCCTGGGCGGCCGGCCGATACCTTCCCGAAGCCGTTCCCGAACGATGCGGCCGCGCGCGCGACGCACGGCGCAGTGCCGCCCGACATGTCGGTTCTCGCCAAGGCGCGCACCTACGAGCGCGGCTTCCCGTGGTTCCTGTTGGACATCTTCACGCAGTACCAGGAGCAGGGCCCCGATTACATCGTGGCGTTGATGAAGGGCTACCGCGATGCGCCGAAGGACTTCCAGGTGCCAGAGGCGTCCTACTACAACGAATATTTCCCGGGCCATGTCATCAAGATGCGGCCGCCACTCAGCGACGGGCAGGTGACCTACGACGACGGTTCCCCCCAGACGGTCGAGCAATATGCCAAGGACATCGCCGCGTTCCTGGTCTGGGTCGCCGAGCCGCACATGGAGCAGCGCAAGCGGATCGGCTTGCAGGTCATGGTGTTCCTGATCGTGCTGTCCGGCCTTCTCTATTTCACCAAGAAGAAGGTCTGGGCCGACGTTCACGCTCACTAGGAGCCGCAGACGAAGCCTTGAAGACGATAAAGGGCCCCGCAAGGGGCCCTTGCTTTTGGTGCGCCATTCTCGCGCGGCGATGGTGCGGCCCGCCCGGTCAGCCGGGGCCGAATTTGCCGCCCGCGCAGAACGGGAAGTGCCCGAGGCGGGGCATTCCCTCGAGATAGTTGCAGGTTTCCTGCGGACCCGAGCGCATCAGCCAGGCATGCTTGATCGGCTCGGCCTGACTGAACGCCACGTGCAGCGCGATCAGCACCGCGCCGGCCGGATAGATCCAGGGCTTGGCGGGCTGGCGGTCGAGATAGGCCAGCATCAGCGCGGTGGCGATGATGATCGGCGGATCGCCGAAATTGTAATAGTCCTGCTTGAGCGAGCGGGCGGCAAGCAGCGTGTCGATGAAGACCGCGGTGGCGATCAGCAGGGCGCATTGCAGCGCAAGCCGCTTTTCGCCTCGCCGGAAAACGACGACGCAGCCCGCGATCACGCACCACTCGAGGAAATGCGAAGCGCGTGAGCTGGTTCTGAAAATGAAGGTGTGATGGCGAAACATCTCGTAAATCATCGATGGGGCTCGGCCAAGCAGACACGCCAGTCCGCAATCGGGCGAGGCGCGGGCGGACGCCGCCGCCAGTCCGAGCAGCGTGTCGAGAGGGGTGGTCGTCGCCACCACCACCGGCGGCTGGTACGGCAGATAGAGCGCGAGCAGCCCAAGGGCCGTGCCGATGACAACGGCTGCGCTCGTCGCAATCGTTTCGGCCGGCGAAACCCGCCAGACCGCCGCGAAAACGAGAATCCCGGCAATGACCCAGCCAGCGATCAGCACATCGAATAGACCGATCATCCGCAACAGTGGAATCGCGGTACTGAATCGTTGTTCGAGCGGCGCACGCAGGCCCTCGGCAAGCAGTGGATAGGCGAACCAGGCCGCGGCCAGCGCGGCCAATACCGCCACGCATGCCGCCCCGCAGCCGCGCCGGCTTCGCCACCAATCGCCCATCGCCGGTGCGCTTTCGCCGAAGGCCAGCGCCAGCACCGGCATCGCGCAAATCAGGAAGATCGCGAGCAGCTTGTTGCTCACCGCGAGCGTGGAGCAGAGCGCGGCGAGGCCAACCAGCGCGGGACGCGCCGCAAGCCTGGGCGAGCGCGCGGCAATGAGCAGGATGATCAAGCCGATCGTTACCAAGGCGGCCGCCAGCAATTCCGGCTTGAGCGAGCGCACCGACATCGCCGCACCGCCGGAGAAGGCAAGGGCGAATGCGCCGAGCAGGGCTGCCCGCCAATCGCCGATGAAGCGGCGCAGGAGAAAGGCGAAGGCGGTCACATAGGCAAGGACGGTCGCGAGCGAGAAAAGCCGCACCACTCGAACATTGACGGTCCATCCATGCGTGAAGGCGACGGGATCGCTTGCGGGAGGGACGGTGGCGATGGAATAGGAGACCGCGAGGCCGAACGAGTGCAGGGCGCGTAACGTCCAGCCGAGCAGCGTGACGCTGAGATGGGCGGGCGAAATTGCAATTTCCCGGGTCAGGCCGGAATTCTGTAAAAAGGCATCGTAAAGAAGAATGATATCCTGGTCGGCGATCCGCCAGTAAGGCATCCAGAAGCCGGAAAGAAAGAAGGAGACGATGAGCCCGCCGAGCGTCACCAAAAGGCCGCCGGTCCAGCCGAAAGGCGTCAGGCAGGCGAGACTGCCCGCTTGCCGGGATTGGTCCTCCGCGCCCGCCGCGATCATTCGCCTATCCCCGTCGGGACTTGGCAAACGGTATATTTCACATTCATCGGAGTAAAGGTTGGCGATGGGCCATTCAGTTCTTGGGATCATCGGCGGCTCCGGCATCTACGATCTGCCGGGCCTCCAGAATGCGCGCGAACAGCGGATTGCGAGTCCCTGGGGCGAGCCTTCGGCCGCGCCGCGGATCGGCGAGATCGGCGGACTGCCGGTGGTTTTCATGCCGCGGCACGACAAGGGCCACCGCCTGTCGCCTTCCGACATCAACTATCGCGCCAATATCGACGTGCTCAAGCGCGCCGGCGTGACCTCGCTCGTTTCGCTCTCCGCCTGCGGCTCCTTCAAGGAGGAATTGCCGCCGGGCACTTTCGTGCTGGTCGATCAGTTCGTCGATCGAACCTACAAGCGCGAAAGCTCGTTCTTCGGCAAAGGCCTCGTCGCCCATGTGTCGATGGCGCATCCGGTCTCGCCGCGGCTGCGCATCCACATCGCCGAGGCCGCGCGCGCCGAGGGCATCGAGGTCAAGCTCGGCGGGACCTATCTGTGCATGGAGGGGCCGCAATTCTCCACCTATGCCGAGAGCATGACTTACAAGCAGCTCGGCTATTCGGTGATCGGCATGACCAACATGCCCGAGGCCAAGCTCGCCCGTGAGGCGGAGATCTGTTACGCGACCGTCGCGATGGTCACCGATTTCGACTGTTGGCATCCGGATCACGACGCGGTGCAGGTGAGCGACATCATCAAGGTGCTGAACGAGAATGCCGAGAAGGCGAAACGCCTCGTGGCGCGGCTCGCCCGGGATTTTCCGCGCGAGCACGAACCATGCCCGATCGGCTCCGACCGGGCGCTCGATTCCGCGCTGATCACGGCGCCGAAGGCACGCGATCCCGAGCTTGTGAGAAAGCTCGACGCCGTGGCTGGGCGGGTGCTCGGCAAGACCTAGCGAGGCCGGTCGCGGGCTTGACCCGCGCGCCCATCTCATTTCTAAGACGCTGATTTCGTTCGATCGTTTGCCGGGCCTCGACCGGCAGTGACAGGGCCAGGACCATGATTGCCGTGCTCGACACCGACTTGAAGAGGTCCATCCGGACCATTCCCGACTATCCCAAGGCCGGCATCATGTTCCGCGACATCACGACGTTGCTCGGCGATGCGCGTGCGTTCCGCCGCGCGGTGGATGAGCTGGTGCAGCCCTGGGCCGGCGGCAAGATCGACAAGGTGGCCGGTATCGAGGCGCGCGGTTTCATCCTGGGCGGCGCCGTGGCGCACCAAGTGTCGGCGGGTTTCGTGCCGATTCGCAAGAAGGGCAAGCTGCCGCACAAGCGCGTCAGCGTGACCTACGCGCTCGAATACGGGACCGACGAGATCGAAATCCATGCCGACGCGTTGGTGAAGGGCGAGCGCGTGGTTCTGGTCGACGACCTCATCGCCACCGGCGGTACCGCGGAAGCGGCGGTCAAGCTACTGCGCCAGCTCGGGGCGGAGGTGCTCGCCGCCTGTTTCGTGATCGATCTTCCGGAGCTCGGCGGAGCGGACCGCTTGCGCAAGCTGGATGTCCCGGTGCGCACTCTCGTGTCGTTCGAGGGGCACTGAGGCGGGGGCGGTTCTGCATGACGCGCCCGCCGGTGCTGGCGACCGGCCTTCCGTTCTCCGGGACGCCGGCCGCGCGGGCCGAAAAAAGGGCTGAGGCCTAATCCTTTCCTGCGAGGGCGGCTCTGCTATAAGGGCCGCGCCTCTCGTCCAACGGCCTTCTTTGCATGTCGCAATCGCAATTCAACCCGACCCGTTCCTTTCAGGGCCTGATCCTGACGCTGCAGAGCTTCTGGGCGGAGCAGGGCTGCGTCATCCTGCAGCCCTACGACATGGAGGTGGGGGCGGGGACCTTTCATCCGGCGACCACGCTGCGCGCGCTTGGGCCCAAGCCGTGGAAGGCGGCCTATGTCCAGCCTTCGCGCCGGCCGAAAGACGGCCGCTATGGCGAAAATCCGAACCGGCTGCAGCACTATTATCAGTTCCAGGTGATCCTCAAGCCGTCGCCCTCCGATCTGCAGGACCTCTACCTGAAGTCGCTCGCCGCGATCGGAATCGATGAGAAGGTTCACGACATCCGTTTCGTCGAGGACGACTGGGAAAGCCCGACCCTCGGCGCCTGGGGCCTGGGCTGGGAATGCTGGTGCGACGGCATGGAGGTTTCGCAATTCACCTATTTCCAGCAGGTCGCTGGATACGAATGCGAGCCGGTGTCGGGCGAACTGACCTACGGCCTTGAGCGGCTCGCCATGTATGTACAGGGCGTCGAGCGCGTTTACGACCTGAATTTCAACGGCCGCGATGGGAAGGACAGGGTGACCTATGGCGACGTGTTCCTGCAGGCCGAGCAGGAATATTCGCGTCACAATTTCGAGCATTCCGACACCGCGATGCTGTTCGAGCAGTTCCAGATGGCGGAAGAGGCCTGCAGAAAATATCTCGAGGCCGGATGGCGGGACGGAAAGCGTGAGCGCCATTTGATGGCGCTGCCGGCCTACGACCAATGCATCAAGGCCTCGCACGTGTTCAATCTGCTCGACGCCCGCGGCGTGATCTCCGTGACCGAGCGCCAGAGCTACATTCTGCGCGTGCGCGAGCTTGCCAAGGCGTGCGGCGAGGCATGGCTCAAGACGGAAGGCGGTGGACGATGAGCAACGCGACGCCCCTGCTACGAATGGCCAGCGCCGATTCGACCGATCGCCTTGAGACCGTGACGCGCTTCGCCGAGATCGAAGTCTGATTCATGCCTGACCTTTTGCTCGAATTCTTTTCCGAGGAAATTCCGGCGCGCATGCAGGCGCGCGCGGCGGAAGACCTGAAAAAGCTCGTCACCGACAAGCTCGTCGCGGCGGGCCTCGTCTATGAGGGGGCCAAGGCCTTCGCCACGCCGCGGCGTCTTGCGCTGTCGGTGGTCGGGGTACCCGCGAGGCAGCCGGATCAGAAGGAAGAAAAGAAGGGCCCACGCGTTGGCGCGCCTGAAGCGGCAATCGCCGGCTTCCTCAAGAGCGCGGGACTGACTTCGCTCGATCAGGCGCAGAAACAACAGGACAAGAAGGGCGGCGAATTCTATGTCGCGGTGATCGAAAAGGTGGGCCGCAACGCCATCGAGGTGATCGCGGAATTCGTGCCTGAGATCGTGCGTAATTTTCCCTGGCCGAAGTCGATGCGCTGGGGCGACGCATCCGCAAAACCCGGCAGCTTGAATTGGGTGCGGCCGCTGCATTCCATCGTCGCCACCTTCGGGCCGGAAACCGAGGATCCCGAGGTTGTACGCTTCTCGGTCGACGGCATTGCCGCCGGACGCACGACCTACGGCCATCGTTTCCTCGCGCCAGAGGCGATCGAGGTGCGCCGGCAGGAAGATTGGATGGCCAAGCTCGAAAGGGCGAAGGTCGTAGTCGATGCCGCGCGGCGCCAGGACATCATTTTGACGGAAGCCAGGAATCTCGCCTTCGCGCAGGGACTGGAACTGGTCGAGGACCCGGGGCTGCTCGCCGAGGTCGCGGGTCTCGTCGAATGGCCGGTGGTGCTGATGGGATCGTTCGACGAGGACTTCCTGAAAATCCCCGACGAGGTGATCCGCACGACGATCCGCAACAATCAGAAATGTTTTGTGCTGCGCGATCCGCAGACATCGAAGCTCGTCAACAAGTTCATTCTCGTAGCCAATACCGAGGCCGCCGACGGCGGCAAGGCGATTGTCGCCGGCAACGAGCGCGTCATCCGTGCGCGGCTGTCGGACGCCAAATTCTTCTATGAGACGGACTTGAAGACGCGGCTGGAAGACCGGCTGCCGAAATTCGGGCACATCGTCTTCCACGAGAAGCTCGGCACGCAGGCGGAGCGCATCGCCCGCATCGAGCGGCTGGCTGTCGAGCTTGCGCCGCTGGTGAAGGCGGACGTCGAGAAGGTCCGCCGCGCAGCAAGGCTCTGCAAGGCGGATTTGCTGACCGAGGTTGTGGGCGAATTTCCCGAGCTTCAGGGGCTGATGGGGCGCTATTACGCGCAGGCGCAGGGTGAGGACGAGGCGGTCGCCCACGCCATCGAGGATCACTACAAGCCGAAGGGGCCGGACGATCTCGTGCCGGCCGATCCGGTGAGCATTGCCGTCGCGCTGGCGGACAAGATCGATACGCTGGTCGGGTTTTGGGCGATTGATGAGAAGCCGACGGGGAGCAAGGACCCGTATGCGCTGCGGCGAAGCGCATTAGGAGTTATTAGGATCATTCTTGAGAACAATCTCCGTATTAAAATCACTCAAGCCCTCTCGTCGTCGATAAATTTGATGGCACCTGAAAACGGAGAAGGAGAGCGTTGGATTTGGGGCTATGATCCTAACAGCAAGCTTTCTCAAAAATTCAAAGAAAGAGGTGTAGTGGAATCGCCGCAAACCCAGATAAAAGATCCGTTGCAGCTCACTTCGGATGTTGTCTCCTTCTTCGCCGACCGCCTGAAAGTCCAACTGCGCGAGCAGGGCGCGCGTCACGATCTCGTGGACGCCGTGTTCGCGCTGGAAGGCCAGGACGATCTCCTGCTGGTCGTCCGCCGTGTCGAGGCGCTTGGCAAATTCCTCGACACCGAGGACGGCAAGAATCTCCTCGCGGGATACAAACGCGCGACCAACATCATCCGCATCGAGGAGAAAAAGGACAAGCGCGAGTATGTCGGCGCGCATGATGCGACGCTGTTGCAGCAGCCGGAAGAGAAGGGGCTCGCCACCGCCATCGAAGTCGCGCAACGCGACGCCACCGCCGCCGTCGCGCGCGAGGATTTCGCGACGGCGATGTCGGCAATGGCGAAGCTGCGTCCGATGGTCGATGCCTTCTTCGACAAGGTCACGGTGAATGTCGAGGACAAGGCACTGCGCGAGAACCGGCTGCGGCTACTCAACGAAATCCGCGAGGCGACCCGCGCGGTCGCGGATTTCTCCAGGATCGAAGGCTAGCCCCACGCGCCGGCCGCGCGGATCCGGAAATCCGGTGGCGATGTCTGGATTCCGGCTCCGGCGTACCGTCCCGGGATGACTGAGGGGGGCTACAACCCCTTCAGGACGCAGCCCAGGGCGAGGACCACGAACGAGAGAATGCCGATCCAGAATGAATATGCCGAAACGTTCGGGATGCGGACCAGTTCGGCGATCACCGCGAAGGCGGCGATGGCGATCGAGACAATAAACAGCACTTCGGTCGGCGCGTTGAGGCGGAATGCGGCGGCTGAAGACGAAGACGAACGACGAGGCGGTGACGAAGATCGACGGCGTTTGGCCATGAATGTCCCCCTGACGAAGCCGGATCATGATACCCGACTCCGCCAGCGGACCGTTTGACGGGCGCGAAGTCAAGCGCCGATACGCTACATTCCTTTCAAAATACAGCCGGCCGCGAGCACGACATAGCCCACGACCGCGAACCAGAAGGCGTAACCGCTCACGAAGGGAATGCTGACAAAGATCGCGAGAACGGCCAGCACGACGAGAATGAGCGAAATCAGGAAAACGACCTGCGTTGGTGCGTTCAGACTAGGCATCGGATGTCCCCCGTAACGGCCGAACAAGCCCGGCCGCCCAAGCCGAACGCGGCGTACGCCCCAAGTCAAGGGCGCCCGGACCGGGGCGAACTTGGGCCGCGCCTGCTATGGTCTCCCCGATTCCGTGCCGGGGGCGCGGAATGAGGGACCCACCCCCCATCCCGAGGAGGTTTTTCTGATGACCTTAACCGCTGCGCATCTTCAGCCGCTCGTCGCGCTGGTCGCGGGCATTTTGATTTTGGTCATACCGCGGCTTTTGAATTTCATCGTCGCGATCTACCTTATTATCGTCGGCCTGATCGGGCTCGGAATCATCCGTTTCTGAGCCTATTAGATCGAACCAAATCCTGATTCGGCCTTTAGGCTGGGTTGAAAGGCATGCCAAAACCGGTCAAGAGAGCGCGGGCCTGTTCAGGCCGCAATCCCGGCATGTTTTGGTAGGACTAGTTGATGGCTAAGTGGGTTTACACCTTCGGCGACGGCAAGGCCGAAGGCAAGGCGGACATGAAGAACTTGCTCGGCGGCAAGGGCTCCGGCCTAGCCGAAATGGCCAATCTCGGCCTGCCTGTGCCTCCCGGCTTCACCATCACCACCGAAGTCTGCACCTATTATTACGCCCACGAGCGGCAATATCCCGCCGAGCTCGCCGCGCAGGTCGATGCGGCGCTCGCCTATGTCGGCAAGCTGACGGGCAAGACCTTCGGGGACATGTCCAATCCGCTGCTTGTATCGGTGCGCTCGGGCGCGCGGGCCTCGATGCCGGGCATGATGGACACGGTGCTCAATCTCGGTCTCAACGACGCGACGGTGCAGGCGCTCGCCAAGAAATCCGGAGACCGGCGCTTCGCCTACGATTCCTATCGGCGGTTCATCACAATGTATTCCAACGTGGTGCTTGGCATCGACCATCACCATTTCGAGGACCTGCTCGACGAAGCGAAGGACCGCAAGGGCTGCACGCTCGATACCGAGCTCGAGGCGGACGACTGGGCCGAGCTTGTGGAGCGCTACAAAGAAACGGTCCGTGACGCGAGCGGAAAGTCCTTCCCGCAGGATCCGAAAGAGCAGCTTTGGGGCGCGATCGGGGCGGTCTTCGGGTCGTGGATGAACGCGCGCGCCATCACCTATCGCAAGCTGCACAATATTCCCGAAAGCTGGGGCACCGCCGTCAACGTGCAGGCGATGGTGTTCGGCAACATGGGCGATGACTCGGCGACCGGCGTCGCCTTCACGCGCAATCCCTCGACCGGGGAAAAGAAACTCTACGGCGAATTCCTCATCAATGCGCAGGGCGAGGACGTGGTGGCTGGCATCCGCACGCCCCAGGAGATCACTGAGGAGGCGCGCAAGGAAGCCGGCTCCGACAAGCCGTCGCTCGAAAGTGCGATGCCGCAGGCTTTTGCCGAGCTGAAGCGCATTTATGGGGTGCTCGAAAAGCATTACCGCGACATGCAGGACCTCGAGTTCACCATCGAGAAAGGCAAGCTGTGGATGCTGCAGACGCGCGCCGGCAAGCGTACCGCCAAGGCCGCGCTGAAGATCGCGACCGAGCTGGCCAATGAAGGCCTGATCACGAAGGAGGAGGCGGTCACCCGTATCGACCCGGCCTCGCTCGATCAGCTTCTGCACCCCACCATCGACCCCAAGGCCGAACGCAACATCATCGCCACCGGATTGCCGGCTTCTCCCGGCGCCGCGTCCGGTGAAATCGTGTTCTCGTCCGAGGATGCCGAGGCCGCCAAGGCCCAGGGCCGCAAGATCATCCTCGTGCGCGTGGAAACGAGCCCGGAAGACATCCACGGCATGCACGCGGCCGAGGGTATTCTCACCACCCGCGGCGGCATGACCTCGCATGCCGCCGTCGTTGCGCGCGGCATGGGCAAGCCCTGCGTGTCCGGCGCCGGCTCGATCCGCGTGGACTACGCGAAAAAGACGCTCACCGCCGCCGGCCATACGCTAAAGGAGGGTGACATTCTCACCATCGACGGCTCGACCGGACAGGTGCTGGCCGGGCAGGTGAAGATGATCGAGCCGCAGATGTCCGGCGAATTCGCCACGCTGATGGGTTGGGCCGACGGGATCCGCAGGCTCGGCGTGCGCGCCAACGCCGATACGCCGGCGGATGCGCGCGCCGCGCTGAAATTCGGCGCCGAGGGGATAGGGTTGTGCCGCACCGAGCACATGTTCTTCGACGAGGAACGGATCCGCGCCGTGCGGGAAATGATTCTCGCCGACGACGAGAAATCGCGCAGAAACGCGATTGCGAAACTTTTGCCGATGCAGCGCGGCGACTTTATCGAGCTGTTCGAGATCATGAAGGGCCTGCCGGTGACGATCCGGCTGCTCGACCCGCCGCTGCACGAATTCCTGCCGCACGGAGAGGACGAGATCGCCGAAGTCGCCGCCGCGATGGGCGCCGATCCGCAGAAGCTCGCCAATCGCGCCCGCGAGATGCACGAGTTCAATCCGATGCTCGGGTTCCGCGGTTGCCGGCTCGCAATCGCCTATCCTGAAATCGCCGAAATGCAGGCGCGTGCCATATTCGAGGCGGCGGTGGAGGCGGGGCGGCGCACCGGCCAGCCGGTCGTGCCGGAAGTCATGGTGCCGCTGATCGCCACGCGCGCGGAGTTCGACGTCGTCAAGTCGCGGATCGACGCGATGGCCGAGGCGGTGGCGAAGGAAAAAAACGTCAAGCTCAAGTATCAGGTCGGCACGATGATCGAGCTGCCGCGGGCGGCGCTTATGGCTGGCGAGATCGCTTCCGGCGAAGCCGGCGCCGAATTCTTCTCTTTCGGCACGAACGATCTGACCCAGACTACGTTCGGCATCAGCCGCGACGATGCGGCGAGCTTCCTCGGCACCTATACCGCGCGCGGCATCCTTCCCGTCGACCCCTTCGTGTCGATCGACCGCGACGGGGTCGGAGAGCTGATCCGCATCGGCGTGGAACGCGGGCGCAAGGTGAGGCCCGATCTCAAGGTCGGCATCTGCGGTGAACACGGCGGCGATCCGGCCTCGGTCGCCTTCTGCCACGCGGCCCAACTCGATTATGTCTCGTGCTCGCCCTTCCGGGCACCGATCGCACGGCTGGCCGCCGCGCAGGCGGCGCTCGGCCGCGACGTGGCGAGCACCGCGTAACCGCGGGCGGGCGGGAAATCCCGGCGCATCCTGCTCGCCCTCGCCATGCGGCGGCGGAGATGGACGCCGCTAGACCGCCACCTTGCGCAGGAACTGGTCAAGCTCGTGCCGCAGATCGGTCACGACGCTTTCGACTGCGTGCGAGGCGGTGAGCACGGTCTCCGCCGACTGGCGGGTTTCGGAAGCCGCGCGCGCGACCTGGTCGAGCACTTTAACGATGTCGTTGGTGCCGGCGGCGACACCCGCCACGTTATGCGAGATTTCGCCGGTGGCCGCGTTCTGCTGCTCGACCGCGGCGGCGACCGCGGTCGCGCTGTGCTCGATGTCCTTCAGGCGCGTGGTGATGCGGTGAATCGCGTCCACCGCGCTGTCGGTCGAGGTTTGCACCGCGAGGATTTGCGTCGAGATGTCCTCGGTCGCCTTGGCGGTCTGCACGGCGAGCGACTTCACCTCCGAGGCGACGACGGCGAATCCGCGTCCGGCTTCCCCGGCGCGCGCGGCTTCGATCGTGGCGTTCAGCGCCAGCAGGTTGGTTTGTCCGGCGATATTTCGGATCAGCTCGATCACGTCGCCGATTTTCTGCGCGGCCTGGGCGAGACCCTTGATGTCCTCGTTGGTCGCCTGCGCTTCGTTGACGGCGAGTTTCAGCACGTCCGTCGTCTGGACGAGCTGCTGGCTGATCTCCCCGATCGACTGCGAAAGCTGGGTGGTGGCGCTGGAAGCTGTCACGACGTTCGATGACGCCTCGTTCGAGGCATCGAACGCCGTCTGCGCACGCTGTGATGTCTGCTCGGAGGCATCGAACAGCGCCTTGGCGGTCGATTTCAGAGCGGCAGTGTTCTCGGCGACCGCCTTCGCCACGTTTTCCATTCGCTCCCGGAAAGAGGAGATGGCGTCGTCGATCGAGCCGCGCCGCGTTTCCAGCGCCTTCATGGCGGTGCGTTCCTGCTCGACACGGTGCAGCTCGGTGATGTCGTCATGGGTGGACACCCAGCCGCCGTCGCCGGTCGGGCGGTTGCACACCGAAACCGTGCGTCCGTCGCTGATGTGGATGAGCTTGGTAACGGTATTGCCGGCCGCCGCCTGGGCGAGGCAATCGGCGATATGGGCTTCCGCGTCGCCGCTGAAATTGCCTCGATTGATGCGGTGCTGGATCGTTTCGCGCAGCGGGCGGCCGGGAGTCATCAGCGCGTCGGGCATGTCGTAGATCTGCTTGTAGCGCTCGTTGCACATCACGAGCCTTGCCTCGTTGTCCCACATGCAAAGGCCCTGCGTCATATGATTGACTGCCGTGGTGAGCTGCCCGACGCGCCGCCGCAGTCGCAGGCAGGCTAGGCTCAGGACTACGATGACTAGTGTACCGGCAAGCGCGATCGCTTGCTCCGCGAAAGAAAATGGAACGTCAATCATGCACGTGCTCGTTGGGAAGTTCAGACGGCGACTTTTCCGAGGAAGGTGTCGACTTCTAAACGAAGGTTGGCGATAGCCTGATCAAGCTCGGTGGATTTGCCGAGAACGGTCTCGGCGGAACTGCGCATATCGGCCGCGGCCCCCGCCACCTGGTCGAGGACGCGGACGGTCTCATCCGTTCCCGAGGCGATGCCGGTGACGTTGTGCGAAATCTCTCCGGTCGCGGCGTTCTGCTGTTCGACTGCCGCGGCGACGGATGTCGCGCTTTGCTCGATATCCTGCATGCGGCCGGTAATGCGGTGAATGGCTTCGACCGCGCTCGTGGTCGAGGTCTGTACCGCGAGAATTTGCATCGAGATATCCTCAGTCGCCTTCGCGGTCTGCACGGCGAGCGACTTCACCTCGGAGGCGACGACGGCAAATCCGCGCCCTGCCTCGCCGGCGCGAGCGGCCTCGATAGTGGCGTTCAGCGCAAGCAAGTTGGTCTGGCCGGCGATGTTGCGGATCAATTCGACCACGTCGCCGATCTTTTGCGCGGCATCGGCCAGGCCCCTGATGCTGGCATTCGTCGCGCGGGCCTCCTCGACCGTAACCGTCAAGACCTTGGTCGTCTCCGACAATTGTTGGGCGATTTCGCCGATCGACTGGGACAGTTCGGCCGTGGCGGCGGATGCCGTGGCGATGTTCGAGGAGGCCTCGTTGGACGCGGCGACCGCGCCTTGCGCGCGATGCGAGGTCTGCTCGGAGGCGGCGAACAGCGATGATGCCGTGAGCTTCAGCGCCTGTGCGCTGTGGCGCACCGTGTTCAGCACGCCCTCGACGCGGGTGCGGAACGAGGCGATCGCGGCATCCATCAGCGCGCGCCTCTGCTCGAGCGCGCGGCCCTCGGCCAGCAAACGCTCCTCGCGCATCTTGTCGGTGATGTCCTCATGCGTGGCCAGCCAGCCGTTCTCCATCGGCTCCTCCACCACCGAGATGATGCGACCATCGTGCAAATGCAGGTCATGGGCGGCGCGTTGCCGCTTTTTCACGCGCTCGAAGACACTGTCGACGTATGAATCGATATCCCCCTTGAAGATGCCGATCTCGGACCTGTGCCGCACGACGTCGCGAAAGGTGCAACCGGGCTTCACGACGGCGCGGGACATGCCGTACATGTCGATATAGCGGGCATTGCAGACGATCAGCCGGCCGTCATAGCCCCACCAGCACAGCCCCTGGGCCATGTGATCGAGCGCGCGGCGGAGGAGGCGGTTGCGCCTCGACTGCCAAAGCGCGACGGCGCCCCCCACCAGGGCGCAAAGCGCGCTCAGGAGGAAGGCGCTTCCGTTGGCGAAGACCGAAACTGTTTGCAGCATCATGGGTTCCGCACGCGCCCGCGCAACATGGCAGAGGCCCTGTTTCTTTATGGTTAATAGCCGTCAAGGATTGTGCGCCGGGGGCGGGTCTGGCTGGTATCCTGTTGTTTTCCTTGGTATTAATGCGATAGGGCACGGAAACGGGAGCGGGGTTTCCCGATTGAGCCGGATGCGACGTTACGGCGCAGATTGATCGGCGCGTCGCGTCGGCCGGTCCAGGGAATGAGGGGTCAAGCGATGCCGGAAAAGAACATCGTCGGAATACAAGACGATGCTGCGATCTCGGAAGAGGGGCTGAGACGAGCCGAGGAGTTGGTCCAGCAGGAAGAGGGTGCCGCCAACCGGCTGTCCGGATGGAGCGGCACCATCGTCACGGCGATCGCGGTGGCGATGACGCTGTTTCACCTCTACGCCGCCTACGACATCGTTCCTACCCAGCCGCTTCGCTATACGCACGTCGCCTTCGTGCTGGTGCTGAGCTTTCTTCTGTTTCCGCTCGCCGCGCGCTTTCGCAATCGCATCCAGTGGTTCGACGTGATACCCGCCGTCCTCGGCGTGGCGATTATGGTCTATGCGATCGCGGGCGGCGACGATTTCACCGATCGCGCGGCGGTGCCGGACCGCTGGGATATCGTGTTCGGCGTCGCGTTGATCGTGCTCGTGCTGGAGGCGGCGCGCCGCACCACGGGCCCGATCATGCCGGTGGTCTCCATCCTGTTCATCGTCTACGCGATGGCCGGGCCGTATCTGCCGCCGCCGTGGACGCATCGCGGCTTCGACATCGCCCGTCTCGTCGGCCACCTGTTCATCACGCTGGAAGGCATTTTCGGCGTCGCCGTCGACGTGTCCGCGTCGCTGATCATCATGTTCACCATTTACGGCGCGATCCTGCAGCATTCGGGTGCGGGAAAATTCTTCATCGATTTTTCGCTCGCGGTGATGGGCGGCAAGCCCTCGAGCGCCGGGCGCGCGGTCGTGGCCTCGTCCTTTCTGCTCGGCGGGCCGTCCGGTTCGGGCGTGGCGACCACGGTGATGATCGGCACGGTCGCCTGGCCGATGCTGGCCAAGGCCGGATTCGAGAAAAACGCCGCCGGCGGATTGCTCGCCGCCGGCGGGCTCGGCGCGATCATCTCGCCGCCGGTGCTCGGCGCCGCCGCCTTCCTGATCGCCGAATTCCTGAAGATCGGCTATCTCGACGTGATCTGGATGGCGACGATCCCCACCTGCCTCTATTACGCGTCGCTGCTTTTCATGGTCGAGCTGGACTCGCTGCGCTTCGGCGCGCGCGAGGTCATCTTCAGGCAGGAAATGCCGCTCTGGCAGATGGTGAAGCGTCACGGCTTCCACTTCGTCTCGCTGATCGCGGTCGTTATCTTCATGGTGCTCGGCTATTCGCCGATGCTGTCGGTCTTCTATTCGGTCATTCTGGCTTTTCTGCTGAGCGGGCTTGCCCAGGATACCGCGCTCGCGCCGTCGAAGTTGTTGGCGGCAATCACGGTCCTGGGCATTCTTCTGTGCGCGGTCAACGTCAGGGTGACGTTGCCGGAGGATCCGCTGTTCATCACCGCGGCGATCCTCGCCGTCGCGCTGATCGTCATGCAGTATCGCGGTAACGGCGAGGCGAGGGCAACCAACCCGAAGCTCGTGCGCGCGCTCGCCGACGGCTCGATCGGCGTGCTCGGCGCGGCGACCACCTGCGCCGCCGCAGGCATCATCGTCGGCATTGTGACGCTGACCGGCCTCGGCCTGAAATTCTCCTCGATCGTGATCGATTACGCGGGCGGAAGTCTTCTGCTGACCGCGATCTATACCTCACTGATCGTCTGGGTAATCGGTCTCGCCGTGCCGGTAACGGCCTCCTACATCATCTGCGCGGTGATCGCGGCTCCCGCGCTCATCAAGCTCGGCGTGCCCGATTACGCCGCGCACATGTTCATCTTCTACTACGCCGTGCTGTCGGAAGTGTCTCCGCCGACCGCGCTGTCGCCGTTCGCCGCGGCCGCGATCTGCGGCGGAGATCCCTACCGGACGACGATGCAGGCATGGAAATACACCTTGCCGGCTTTTCTGGTGCCGTTCGTGTTCGTTCTCGATCCGCAAGGCATCGGCCTGCTGCTGAAGATTCCGAAGGACGGCGGCATCGGCACGATCATCTGGATCACCGCCGTCACGGGGGCCGGCCTCGCCGCGCTGGCCGCGGCGGCGCAGAATTGGGCGGTGCGGCGCACCACGCCGCTGGAGCGCGGGCTGTTCTGTCTCTGCGGGCTGCTGCTCGTGTTCCCGAGTCTGCTGGAGGCGATGATGGAGGCGGCAACCGGGCTCGACATTCCCTATCCTGCGCCATTTGGCCTCGCGCTCGGCGCATTGCTCGTCGGCTGGCAATGGATGACGCGGGAAGCCGCTGCCGCTAGAATGACTTGAGAACGTCAAGGAGAAAAAAATGCTGGGAAGGAAATTGAAGATTGCTCTCGCCGTGTCCGCGGCGCTTGCCTTCGCCGTCGACGCCGCAAAGGCGCAGCAGCGCACGATCGCCATCGGCACGGGCGGAACGGGCGGCGTCTATTATCCAATCGGTGGCGGCCTCGCCAACCTGCTATCCAAGAACATGCCGAACGTGCAGGCGACTGCCCAGGTCACCGGCGGTTCGGTCGACAATCTCAAGCTGATCGGCTCCGGGCAGAGCGAAATCGGCTTCTCCATGGCTGACGCCGCGCTCGAGGCGCTGAACGGCGAGGACAAGTTCAAGGGCGGCAAGGTCAACCTGCGGACGCTGATGGTGCTCTATCCGAACATCATGCATGTCGTGACGGTCGAGGGCACGGGCATCGAGAAATTTTCCGACCTGAAGGGCAAGCGCGTCTCCACCGGGTCCGGCGGCAGCGCGACCGAGGTGATGGCCTTCCGTCTGATCGAAGCAGGGGGCCTCGACAAGGACAAGGATCTCAAGCGCGAGCGTCTCGGCGTCGCCGAGTCCGTCAACGCCCTGAAAGATCGTAAGATCGACGCGTTCTTCTGGGTCGGCGGCTTGCCGACCGCGGCGGTCACCGATCTCGGCGCTACTCCCGGCCTGAAAATCAAGCTGATCGATCACGCCGATCTGGTCGCGAAAATGAACGTGAAATACCACAATCTGTATGCCACATCGACGATCAAGGCCGGCGTCTATCCGGGACAGGACAAGGACAACCAGGTCGCGGCAGTGTGGAATATCCTCGTGACCGACGACAAGATGAAGGACGAGGACGCCTATAACATCGTCAAGCTGATCATCGACAAGAAGGCCGATCTGGTCGCGGTCCACAAGGAAGCCAACAGCTTCACGGTCGAAAACCAGGTCAGGGCGAATTCGCCGGTGCCCTGGCACCCCGGCGCGGTGAAATTCTTCACCGAACGCGGCGCGAAGATGTAATCGCCTACCGTCCCAAGACGAAAACGGCACCGCCCGCGCGGTGCCGTTTTTGTTTGGCCGCAATCTTCATCCTTCATTCACCACGATTGTCGGAGGGGAAGGTAACCGGTTCGCCGCCGGCGAATTGCGGTTAACGACATCGAAATATTGATCCGACAATTTGAGCGAGTCCGGACGCGTCCGGCCCCGTATTTGTGCGTGTGCGTTGGTTGCGTTGCGTGAGCGTATCGATGTTTGCGTGGAGTCAACGGCCGGGGAGGCGAAACCGTCTCTTCGGCCTCCTGGTCTTCGGGCTGGCCATGATGCCGGCTCCGATCGGCTATCAGGATCTCGCCGCGCTCATCGCCCGGCAGCCGGCCGTTTCCGACCGGTGGCGCCAGCACATCCTCGCATCGCCCTTCGGCACGATCCACGCCGCGACATTCTCCTTCCCCCAGCCGCTCGGCACGCTGATTCCTGCTCCGCTCCAATACCAGCTCGCCAATTTCGATCCGCGCAGCCTCGATGTTACCGGATCGATCCCGCGCAGCCGCGGGCTTGATCCGCTCGACGATTCCGCTCCGCTCGAATTCCCCATTGTTGATCGCAAGCTCAAGGGCGACCTGCTGGTTCCGCGCGCGAGACCGCTGCCGCAGCCCGCTCAGCAGCCGAAAGCGCCCGTGCGCGCGAAGGACCGCGACCTGACGGAAAACGGACAGGCCGTCTCGCCAGTGTCCGAGGCGCGGCCGCAGATTTCGCCGGTTGAGACGAAGCCCGCGACCGAGGCCCATGTCGAGGTCGTGCCCGAGACGAGGCTCGCGAGCCTGCCCGGTGCTTCGTTGCCAGAGCCGCCGGCCGGCGGCGAGCCGTTCGACACGGACGCCGCCGCGCCCGTGGCCTCGCCGGAGCATCCCTCGATCCAGACCGCGAGACTGTTCTTCGGTCCAAACATCTTCGGCAGCGGAACGACGCTCGAGCCTTGGCAGCCCGGGGACGAGCCGGTCATCGCCCCGCGCGGCGATCCGGATTTCAAGCTCTCGGCGCTGCGGCCGGATCGGCCGATGCCGGGCGGTCAGCTCGAGGACGGCGAAAGCATCGCGCCGAAAGGCGAGGTGACCGGGGAGGGCCGCCGCCCGAAAACGCCCGCCGAGCGGCTCGGGCTCGTCGGCAAGGAGCGCGCGCGGCACGAGAAATGTCTCGCCGACGCGATCTATTTCGAGTCGCGCGGGGAGCCGCTGAAAGGGCAGGAGGCGGTCGCGCAGGTGGTCATGAACCGCGTGTTCTCCGGAAAATATCCCGACAACGTTTGCGGCGTCGTCTATCAGAACGCCAACCGCTATCTCGCCTGCCAATTCACCTTCGCCTGCGAAGGCAAGAAGCTCGTGATCGACGAGCCCGACATGTGGGAACAGGCCAAGCGGATCGCGCGCGACACGCTCGACGGCAAGGTCTGGGTGCCGGAGGTCGGCAAGTCGACGCACTATCACGCCTACTGGGTGCGTCCGTCATGGGTCGGCGAAATGCGGCGGCTCTACAAGTTCGGTGTGCACACCTTCTACCGGCCGCGCGCTTGGGGCGACGGCGCGGACGAACCGGCTTGGGGTGCCGGCGCCAAGGCGCTCGCCCCGCAAGCCGATGCCGCGCAGCCGAGCGTGGCCGCCGCCAAGCTCTGACAAACGGCAGCGCGCTCGCGAACGACGATCGAGGCGAGCGAGGGGCGTACAGGACGGACCGACACCACGCAGGGAATATCGCTGATTTCCCACGCGGTGTTGTTCAGCACGAGGCCGCATCTCGCCAGCCGATTTTGTCCCGAGGGCAGGCGCAGGCAGACTGTCTGACCGAGCTCGAAATTGCGGCCCATGGCGCGGCATGTGCACTTGTCCGCCGCGCGCGCCGGCGGGACCGCCGCAACCGCGAGAAAGACGAAAACGGCAAGCGTGCGCATGGCCGTCGCTCCCTGGCGGGAACGATAGCCCAATCAAACCGTGATATCGAGCGCCACGTCGAGGCTCGGCGCGGAATGGGTGATGGCGCCGGAGGAAATCGTGTCAACGCCGGTCGCCGCGATCGCGGCCACATTGTCGATCGTGATGCCGCCCGACGCTTCCGTGACGAGCCGTCCGGCGACGAGGCCGACCGCCTTTGCCAGCGTCGCGACGTCCATGTTGTCCAGCAGCACGACGTCGGCGAGGCCGCAATCCAGAACCTCACGGAGCTGATCGAGGTCGTCAACTTCGATTTCGATCTTCACCAGATGACCGGCGCTTGCCTTGGCACGTTCCAGCACCGGGCGGATGCCGCCCGCGACGGCGATGTGATTGTCCTTGATCAGGATCGCGTCGTCGAGCCCGAAGCGGTGATTGAAGCCGCCACCGCAGCGCACCGCGTATTTCTCGAGCGCGCGCAGTCCCGGCGTGGTCTTTCGCGTTTCGACAATGCGCGCTTTCGTGCCGGCGACGCGCCGGACGAATTCGTGCGTCGCCGTCGCGACGCCCGAGAGATGGCCGAGAAAATTCAGCGCCGTGCGTTCCCCGGCGAGGATCGCGCGCGCGCTCCCGGAAACCGTCATCAACCTCGTTGCGGCGACCACGGCATCGCCGTCGCGCGCATGCGCGTCGATGCGGATATCGGATGCGAGCCGGCGGAACGTGGCTTCGACCAGCGGCAGGCCGGCGATGGTGCCGGCCTTGCGCGCCACCACGACGGCGCGCGCCTGCCTGTCTTCCGGGATGGTGGAGATCGAGGTGATGTCTCCGGCGCGGCCGAGATCCTCCGCGAGCGCGCGATGTACAGCCTCGTCGATCTCGAGCGGCGAGAGGAAGGCATCGGCGGCGAGAAGGCTTGCGCCGGAACGGGCGGAAGCGGAGGGGCCGACGGTCATTTTCCGCTGCATGGGGATGCGCGCCTCATCCGGCTCGCCGACGCTTGCGACTTCCTCTCCGCGCCTGCGCCGAGAGAAGCGGGCAAGAATCAGTTCTTCAGGTTGATCATCCGCTCGACCGAGCGGCGCGCCCTTTCGGCGATCGCCGGGTCGATCACGACTTCCTCTTTCATATACACGAGGCTGTCGAGGATTTTCGGCAGCGTGATGCGCTTCATGTGCGGGCACAGGTTGCACGGGCGCACGAATTCCACGTCCGGCAATTCCGCCTGCACGTTATCGGCCATCGAGCATTCGGTCACCATCACGATGCGCTTGGGCTTGTGGCTTCGAACCCAGTCGATCATGTGCGCGGTGGAGCCCGTGAAATCAGATTCCGCGAGCACATCCGGCGGGCATTCCGGATGCGCGATGATCTTCAGGTTCGGATCGCTCTCGCGATAGAGGCGAAGCTCGTCCGCGGTAAAGCGTTCGTGCACCTCGCAGGCGCCCCGCCACGCGATGACCTTCTTTTTCGTCTGCGAGGCGACGTATTTCGCCAGATACTGATCCGGCAGGAAAATGACGGTGTCGCCCGGCAGGCTTTCGACCACCTGCAGCGCGTTCGACGAGGTGCAGCAGATGTCGACCTCCGCCTTCACGTCTGCCGAGGTGTTGACGTAGGCAACGACCGGCACGCCCGGATAGCGTTCGCGGAGTAGCCGCACATCCTCGCCGGTGATCGAGGAGGCCAGCGAACAGCCCGCGCGCAGATCGGGAATGAGCACGGTCTTTTCCGGGTTCAGAATTTTCGACGTCTCGGCCATGAAGTGCACGCCGCACTGCACGATGATGTCGGACTTCACCTTCGTCGCCTCGCGCGCAAGCTGCAGCGAGTCGCCGACGAAATCGGCCACGCAATTGTAGATCTCAGGCGTCTGGTAATTGTGCGCGAGGATCACCGCGTTGCGCTCGCGCTTCAGCTGGTTGATCGCTTTCACGTAAGGCGCGAAGAACGGCCATTCGACCGCCGGAACGACTGTCTTGATTCGTTCGTAGAGGTGCGCCGTCTCGCGCGCGACATTCTCGTTCCACTCGAGCGGGGGCATCGGCTTCACGCCGAATTTGCGGGCGGCCGCCGACGAGCCCTGCGGCGCCGGCACGGGCGCGGCGACCGGGGGACGGCTTTTCCCAGGACCGTGAATTTCCAGCAGCATCGCGGCCTCCCTTCGCCGTATATGCTCAACTAGAGCATATTTGGGGTCCAAAATATCCGGCGCAAGCCGGGCCCCTCATTATTTACGTCTCTATTATCCTCAACTAGAGCAAAACACATATACCATCTTTGCACCGCGATTGCGAGTCCTCGGGCTATGTCGATCGCGCATCGCTCGCGAGCGTCTGTGCGACGGCTTGCTGCAGGACTTCGAGGCTGTGCTCGAACAGGCCCGCCTGGCCGGAGCGCACCAGCCATACCGAGACCGAGGCCTGGAAATCTTCGATCGGCATCACGCGCAGCGAGGCCCGGTGCGGGGACTGCTCGACCAGCCGCTCCGAGACCAGGCCAAGACCGACCCCGCGGGCGATCAAGGCGAGCTGCGGGGCGGTTCCCCAGATTTCGGCGATGACGTTGAGCGTGTGGCCGCTGGCGGCAAGCGCCTGGTCGAGCTGGGAGCGAAAGCCGCATCCGTCCGGGTTGATCACCCAGGGCAGGTCGGCGAGATCGCGAATGTGCGAGACCCGCCGTCCGAGGCTGGCCGGTCCCACGACGGCAACCTTTTCCGTGCCGAGGCTCGTGGCGTGAGGGCTATCCAGCGGTCGGCTGGGCAGGCTCGCCACGATTGCGGCATCCAGCAACCCTTCCTCCACCTGCTTCCTCAGAAGCGGGCTGCGGTCGGTGACGACGCGGAGCTGGACGTCAGGACAATTCTTCCGCACGGCTTCGACGGCCGGCGTGAGGATCGAATCCGACAGCGCGTAGGTAAGGCCAAGGCGCAGCGGCCCGAGATTGGCCGCCCCGCGCGTCTCCAGCCGCAGCGCCTCGGTCGCCCGCAGCACCGCGACGCAGCGCCGATAGGCGGCTTCGCCTGCACGGGTGGTCCTGGCGGGCTTGGAGTCCCGGTCGAGCAGGGCCACGCCAAGATCCTCCTCGAGCCGCTGGATTCGGCGCGAGATCGCGGGCTGGGTGAGGTTGAGGCGGACCGCGGCCTTGGCCACCGATCCGCTATCCACAGCCGCAACAAAGGCGCGGACGTCTTCTATGTTCATGGGCTTCTTGTTCGCGGGGCTTCTTGTTTTCAGGTCCTTTTCTGCTCGCAGGTCCTATTTCATGCCATATGGGAATGATTAACATCACGATGTTTCACTTTTATCATGATAGGGGCGCTGCTAAACAGCGCAAGCGTCTCCCCTGGAAGGATGCCCCCCTGATGTCGCGAGCCCTTGCTTTGCCCGCCGCTTTGCGCACCCCGGCCATCATCGTCGTATGCGGCTGCCTGATCGCGATGCTGACCTTCGGCCCGCGCTCGGCGCTCGGCCTTTTCCTCACTCCGCTTTCCACCGAAAACGGGTGGGGCCGCGACGTGTTCGCGCTGGCGCTTGCGATTCAGAACCTGCTGTGGGGCGTCGGTCAGCCCTTTGCCGGTGGCATCGCCGATCGGTTCGGTATGGTGCGCGTCTTCTGGGCCGGGGCGATCATGTACGGCCTCGGCATCGCGCTGATGGCCTATTCGACGACGCCGCTGATGCTCGATCTGACTGCCGGCGTACTGATCGGCTTCGGCCTTTCGGGCTGTTCGTTCAATCTCGTTCTTGGCGCGTTCGGCAAGCTCGTTCCCGAGCAATGGCGCGGATTTTCCCTCGGGGCTGGGACCGCCGCGGGCTCCTTCGGCCAGTTCCTGTTCTCCCCGCTCGCGGCGGCGCTGAACGGCCATTTCGGCTGGCAGGCGACGCTCGTGTTGTTCGGCCTGCTGATGCTCGCGATCCTGCCGCTGGCGCTGGCGCTCGCCACCGCGCCGACGCCGCCGTCGAAAGTGCCCGATGTCGCCGAGCAGCAATCGCTCGGGCACGCGCTCAGCGAGGCATTCGGACATCGCAGCTACGTGCTGCTCGTGCTCGGATTCTTCACCTGCGGATTTCAGCTCGCATTCATCACCGTGCATCTGCCGGCCTATCTCGTCGATCGCGGGCTCACGCTCGAGGTCGGCGCCTGGACGGTCGCGCTCATTGGTCTGTTCAACATCGTCGGCTCGCTTTCGGCCGGCTGGCTGTCGAGCCGCATGCCCAAGCGTTACCTTCTTTCGTTCATCTATTTCGTCCGCGCCGCGGCGATCGTCGCTTTCATCGTGCTGCCGCCGAGCATTCCCGCGACGCTGATCTTCGGCGCGGTCACCGGCCTGATGTGGCTCTCGACGGTGCCGCCCACGTCCGGGCTGGTGGCGGTGATGTTCGGCACGCGCTGGCTCTCGATGCTGTTCGGCTTCTGCTTCTTCAGCCATCAGGTTGGCGGCTTCCTCGGCGTTCTGCTCGGCGGCATCGCCTTCGAGCGCACGGGCTCCTACGACCTGATCTGGTGGCTCGCGGCGTTTTTCGGCGTCGCCTCCGCCATCATCAATCTGCCGATCGTGGAAAAGCCCGTGCGGCGGGCCACCGCGGCGACGGCCTGACGTTTTCCACGCCCACCGTCTTTTGGGGTCGTCCTCGCGGGAACGGCCCCCTATAATCGCTCGGAATGATATCGGTATCTCCGCACGGCGGGGACGAGCGAGAGGCTGCGCGTGAGCACATTCAAGGCGATCGTGATCGAGAAAAACGACGGGGGCCAGAACGTCGCGCTCAAGGAATTCGACGAGAAGGATCTGATGGACGGCGATGTCACGGTCCGCGTCGAATATTCCACGATCAACTACAAGGACGGGCTCGCCGTCACCGGCAAGGCGCCGGTCGTGCGCCGCTTCCCGATGATCGCAGGGATCGACCTCGCCGGTGCCGTCGAGTCCTCCGCCAATCCGGCATGGAAGCCGGGCGACCGCGTCATTCTCAATGGCTGGGGACTGGGAGAGACGCATCTTGGGGCCTATGCCGAAAAAGTCCGGGTGAAGGGCGACTGGCTCGTGCGCATGCCCGCGAGCATGTCGGCGCGCGAGACGATGGCGATCGGGACGGCGGGCTACACGGCGATGCTCGCCATCATCGCGCTCGAACGCGCGGGACTGACTCCCGAGCGCGGGCCGATCGTGGTGACCGGCGCCGCCGGCGGCGTCGGCTCGGTGGCCGTCGCCATCCTGTCCTGGCTTGGTTATCACGTCATCGCCTCCACCGGCCGCATGAGCGAGGCCGACTATCTCAGGAAGCTCGGCGCCGCCGAGGTGATCGACCGGCAGGAATTGTCGGGCCCGGCCAAGCCGCTCGCGAAGGAACGCTGGGCGGGGGGCATCGATTCGGTGGGTTCGACCACGCTCGCCAACGTGCTGTCGATGACCCAGTATGGAGGCGCGGTCGCCGCCTGCGGCCTCGCCGGCGGCATGGATTTACCGGGCAGCGTCGCGCCGTTCATTTTGCGGGGGGTGTCGCTTTTGGGCATCGACTCGGTGATGTGCCCGCGGGCGCGGCGGGAGGAGGCCTGGAAGCGCCTCGAAACCGACCTCGATCCGGCCAAGCTGCAGGCGATCACGACGGAAATCGGCTTGGCGGAGGTGATCGCCACCGCGCCGAAAATTCTCGGAGGACAGGTCCGCGGCCGAATCGTGGTCAAGATAGGGTAAATGCATTCAGGATTTGGCTACGAAATTCGGTCATGATCGGCCGCGACTATGGTAAGCAGTCGGTAAATCGCAAGTTTCGCGGGGGGTCCCATGTTGCGTTCCACGGTCCTGGTAGCGGGTCTCTTGGCATCCTCGTCCGCTCTCGCCGGCGAAATGACGGCCGAGCAGGCGAGGCGCTTTGTCGTCGGAAAGCTGTTTACCTTCACCTGCTTTGAGGGCACGCGCGGGATGGGGCGCGTCTATGCCGACGGCTCGGTCGCCGGCACGATCCAGTTTCGCGGCCAGGGCCCGGTGCGGTTCGCCTCGCTGCCCGCCGACACGTTGCGCGTGAAGGGCGAGAATGTCTGCGCCAAGGTGAACGGCTTGCCGATCGAGCCGTGCTTCAATCTCACGCAGACCGACAACAAGAGCTTCCGCGGTTCGGTCTGGGGCCTGAGCTTCGCCTATTGCGATTTCACCCGCAAAGGCCGCGTCGAGACCGCAGGCCCGCTGAAGCTGCGTTCCACCGTCGCCAGCACCGGCCATTAGCGCTCCTGCCTCGACGGGAAGATCATGCATGTCGTCGTGGCGTGCGCGTAAAGCTTGCCGCCGCGATCCTTAACCTCTCCTTCCGACGTGGCGATGGTGCGCCCGCGATGCAGGACACGCCCCTCGGCGACGATCGGGCCGGTGCGCGCGGTGAGCGGGCGCACGAAATTCACCTTGATCTCGACCGAGGTATAGGCTTCCCCCCGCCCCAGCGTGGAATGCACGGCGCAGGCGAGCGCGGAATCGAGCAGCGTCAGCGCCAGTCCGCCATGCACTGTGCCGATCGGATTGTAGTGGCGCGGCTGCGGATCGCTTTCGAACTGCACGCGGCCTCTTTCGACGAGCGCGAGACGAAATCCGAGCGTTTCGGCGATCGGCGGCGGCGGAAATTTTCCGTCGATGATCCCCTGCAGAAAGCTGATGCCGTCATGCGCGAGCAGGACGTCCTGCGGCACAACGTTAGGAATGGCGTGGTTCATTCGTCGCCCCATTGCGCATGAATATGTCTGGCCCGGTGCCGAGCCTTCGCACCCTCTCCGACGCGGATTGCCGGGACAAGCCCGGCCATGAGCGGCCCGGCCCGCATCAGCTTCTGATCCCGAGCCGCAAGCCCGGGGCGTGACGCTCCTGCATCACGTCCCGGCGGAAACGGAACAACGCCGCCGGCCGCCCGCCGGTGGCGGTGGACATCTCGCCGGTCGGCTCGACCAGTGCCGTCGATTCGACCAGCCGGCGGAAATTCTGCTTGTGCAGGTGACGGCCGGAAATCGCCTCGACGGTGCGCTGCAATTCGGTCAGCGTGAAATTCTCGGGCATCAGCTCGAACACGACCGGCCGGTATTTCAGCTTGCCGCGCAGCCGCGCGATCGCGGTGGCGAGAATGCGGCGATGATCGAAGCGCATCGATTCCCCGATCGGATCGGGCCGCGCTTTGGCACGCCCGTCGCGGAAAGCTTCCTCGACGAGTCCGGCTTCGTATAGAAGCTCGTAGCGCTCGAGCACCTTCTCCTCATCCCAGGGAATACCCTCGAGCCCGAAGCCGAGGCGCAAACGTTCCTCTCGGGCACCGCCCTTGTTCTGCGCGGCCCATCCGGTCAGGCGCGGTAGGATCAGATTGTCGAGAATGTCGGGACGGCCCTCGCGCCAGTCCTCCCACGGGAAGAACCTGTACCACGGCTCGAAGCTCGCGCCGGCATCGCGCGGCGCCTGCGCGTTTTCCGAAACGCGCGTCAGCGCCAGATAGCCGACCGAGATGACGTGCGGGGCGCTGTCGCCGGGCCGCGCGTGGCGGCCGCGGTCGCCGAAGGTATAGAGCTGCTCGACATAGCCGATATTGAGCGCCGTCTGCGCCGAGACCCAGGCGCGCAGCCCCATTTCCAGCGTGCGATGGCTGAGCGGGTCGAACGGACCGAAGGGCAGGCCCGCCACGTCCCTGGAATCCTCCCCGGTGACGAGCACCAGCGGGCGATCCTCGCTCACGGCGACGATCGCGGCGGTGAGGCCGACCTCGATCGGGGTCAGGTCGCTCATTCGAGGTCGATGCGGAACGGCATCGCTTCCATCGCCGGCTGCGCAAAACCGATTTCGTCGATCGCCCGCACCATGCGGCCGTCGCGGCCGAGGATTTCGTCGGCGAGCGACACCAGCCGGATATTGGGCTGGGCGGTCGGCGATGCGGCGCGGATCTGCCGCGCGATGGCGCGCTCGTCGCGGCCCGGATTGAGGCAGCAGGCGGTGATGAAGGCGCCGGCAGTCGAGCGACTGATGCCGGCGAAGCAATGCACGACCAGGGGCGCCGCCCGGTCCCACTTGGTGACGAAGGAGATGAGCTGCTCGACATGCTCCCCACAGGGCGGCACGCAGCCCTCGATCGGTTCGGTGATGTCGTCCATGTCGAGCAGCAGATGATTGTGCGCCGGCACGGCCGCCGGCCGGCGCACCTGCGCGATATCCTTCATCAGCGTGACGATATGACGCGCGCCGGTCTGATCGACCGTGTTGTGCAGCCGCGCGAGGGAGCAGACGTGGATCATGGGTCCTTGGTCATCTCCGTCAGATATAGACCCCGTCGGGGGCAAGGAAAAGGCAACGCTCCGCCGCCCGTATTCTTTGGCAGGCGCCGGGTCCGCCTTCCTTCCGGTTCCTCGCGGCATGCGAGGGGAGTGGAGCGCCACAGGGCGCATCCGAACGGGGCCGCATCCTTGCGAATGCGGCACGCCCCTTGGCGGGGCGCGCGCCTTGCGGCGCTCCACGTGCGGCGTTTGTTCGGCAGCGGGCCGCGCTTTCGTCCGGGTATTCCAGCCCGGATCGTCAGCAAGCTCCTTGCGGGGGTCCGTAGTGACCCCGGGCGGAGTCCCGATGCCGCCCGGGCCCGTGCTTGCGAGGCACGGGCGCGGGCGCCGCGCCGAAGGGCCTGTTCTCCGGCCCTTCCCGCCGGGCCGCTCGCGCGGACCGGAGGCTGCTCCACTTCGAGAACGCCTCTAGAAGCGCCCCTCATCGAGCAGGACGGAAAGAAGATAAGGCTGGTCGCGAGCGCGGGGATAACTTTCGGGGGCAGCGAGTCGCTCATGCCTGCCGGGCCGCGGCCGGCGCCGCGCGGCTTGCGCGAGCCTCAGCAATGCGTGCCGGAATCGAGCTTGGCGAAGCGTTCGAGATAGCGCCTTTCCGCCACGCCCGCCGTCCACGGCGTCAGGTAATCGCGCAGGATCGCGGGGGACAGTCTCGGCGGGGTGCCGAAGAATTTCCGAGCTTCGGCGTCGGAAAAGCCGGCGAGCTTCGTCGCTTCGAGATAGGCGGCGCAGGCATCGGCATCCTTGACGATCCTCGTGATCGCCGCCGGCAATTTCGGCGGCAGCCCGAAGCGCAGATGGATCGCGGCGAGAAGGCGCGCCTCGGTCGCCTTGTAGGAATCGCCGATCACCGCCTTGAACGGGGAGATCATGTCGCCGATCACGTATTCGGGCGCGTCGTGCAGAAGGATGGCAAGGCGGATCTTGCGGTCGATGTCTCCGCGCGCACGGGCGACGACATCGACCAGCAGCGTGTGCTGCGCCACCGAGAAGATGTTGGCGCCGGCCGTCTGTCCGTTCCAGCGCGCGACGCGCGCCAGCCCGTGCGCGATGTCCTCGATTTCGATGTCGAGCGGGGAGGGATCGAGCAGATCGAGGCGGCGCCCCGACAGCATGCGCTGCCAGGCGCGGGCATGGGGTTTTCTGGCTGGTATTTTCGGCACGCTCCCTCCGCACGTCATGGCCGGGCCGGTCTTGGCCATCCCGCTCGACGAACCCATTGCTTCCCTGAGCGCGATACGCGGGTCAAGCCTGCGCGCGATGACGGTGAGGCTTGAGCCCCAGCCTTTTGCATTCCTCGTGGCGGTAGCAGCTCACGAGATGGTCGTTGACCATGCCGACCGCCTGCATGAACGCATAGACGATCGTCGGGCCGACGAATTTCATGCCGCGTGCCGCAAGCTCCTTCGACATGGCGCGTGACAGCGGCGTTTCGGCGGGGACCTGCCGCGTCGTTCTGAATTCGTTGACCCTCGGCCTGCCGTCGAGAAAATCCCACAACAGCGCGGAGAAGCCCGGCCCCTTTTCCATGATGTCGAGCCAGACTCTCGCCGAGGCGACCGCCCCCTCGATCTTGGCGCGGTTGCGCACGATGCCTTCGTCCTTCATCAGCCGTTCGATCTTTTTCGGCGTGTAGCGCGCGATTTTGCGCGGATCGAAATCGTCGAAGGCGGCGCGGAAATTGTCGCGCTTGCGCAGGATCGTGATCCACGACAGCCCGGCCTGGAATCCGTCGAGCACGAGCTTCTCGAAAAGCGCGCGGTCGTCGTATTCCGGCACACCCCATTCGCCGTCGTGATAGGCGACGTAGAGCGGATTGTCGGGTTTCGGCCACGGGCAACGATGCCTGCCGTCGGGGTGAAGGATGGACCCGCTCATTCGGCCGCCTTCGCGTCCTCCGGCACGGCGAAGCGCGCCCAGTCCGGCTTGCGCAGCACGATCGGAACGCCGCCGGCGCTGAGCCTCTGTCCCGCCGCGAGCGCCTCGGCGGCGCGGTCGAGGCGGACGAAGGCGAGCCCCTTGCCGCGCGCGGCGGAGCCGAACATGCCGATCGCTCTGCCGCCGGCTTCCACCGCGATCCCGGCGGCGGGCGCGGCGCCGTCGTAATCGGCGGGCACCACGCGCGTGCGCGCGGTGCCGCGATGCTCCATGCGCGAGACTATTTCCTGGCCCACATAGCAGCCCTTGCGGAAATCGACGCCGCCGAGCTGATCCATGTCAGCCTCGTGCGGAAAGGCGTCGCCGTAAATGAAGTCCGATCCGCCGCGCGGAATGCCGAGCGCGATGCGGCGCGCCTCGTAATCGTCCGCGCCGACCAGCTCCGCGCCGAGATCGTCCGCCGCCGCCTGCGCGAGATGCGGCGGCAGCATGACGCGCAGGCCGAGCGCGGGCAGGCGCGGGTCGCGATAGCAGAGGCCGTATTCGGTCGTGGTATCGCCCTCCCAGGCCGCCAGCACCGCGAGCGTCTCCGACAGATCCTCGTTCATCACCTTGGCGCGCAGCTTGTAGAAATTGAGCTTGTCCACGAGCGGGCGGGCGAGCGCCCGCGGCACATCGAGAAAGAATCCGCCGCCGTCCCCCGCCGGCGCCTCCGCGACGATGAAATCGGCGATGATCTTGCCCTGCGGGGTGAGCAGCGCCGCATAGGCCGGGCGATCCGGCGCGACCTTGCCGAGATCGGCGGTCGTGAGCCCGTTCAGAAACGCGCGGGCCTGCTCGCCTGTGACTTTGACCACCCCGCGGTCGGGGAGAAGTGCGGCCTTCATCTTCATTTCCCTGGCGGATCGTGCGAGGAACGTAAGGCTCCGGGCCGCAACCCTCAACCCTTGTCCTCGCCGGTCCGCCATTCAGGCCGTCCGCAGGGCTGTTGAAGGAGTTGAAGGAGATGTCCGGCGCCGGGCCGGCGGGCATCGCGCCCGGCGGGCGGGAATCATGGGTGCCGATGACATGGCGCAGTCCTACGACCTCATTTTGAAAGGCGGCACCGTCGTCAACCAGGACGGGGAAATCGCGCGCGACGTCGGCGTGACCGGCGGGCGGATCGCCGCGATCGGCGACCTGTCGCGCGCGGGCGCGGCGGAAACGGTCGATTGCCGCGGGCTGCACATCCTGCCCGGGGTGATCGACACGCAGGTGCATTTCCGCGAACCGGGCGCCACGCACAAGGAGGATCTCCAGACCGGGTCGCTCAGCGCGGTGATGGGCGGCGTCACCGCGGTATTCGAGATGCCGAATACCAACCCGCTCACCACCTCGGCGGAGGCGCTGGCCGCCAAGCTGAAGGCCGCGCATCACCGCATGCATTGCGACTTCGCCTTCTTCATGGGCGGCACGCGCGAGAATGCGCATCTGCTGCCTGAGCTGGAAATGCTGCCGGGCTGCGCGGGTGTGAAGGTGTTCATGGGCTCGTCCACCGGTTCGCTCCTGCTGGAGGACGAGGAGGGGCTGCGCGACGTGCTTAAGGCGATCCGCCGCCGCGCCTCCTTCCACGCGGAGGATGAAGCGCGCCTGCGCGAGCGAAAGGCGCTGCAGCGGCAGGGTGACGCCGCCTCGCATCCGGAATGGCGCGATCCGGAAGCCGCGCTGATCGCCACCCATCGGCTCGTGCGCCTCGCGCGCGAGACCGGAAAGCGCGTGCACGTGCTGCACATCTCGACCGCGCAGGAGATGGAGTTTCTCAGGGACCACAAGGATGTGGCGTCGGTGGAGGCGACGCCGCATCACCTGACGCTCGCGGCGCCCGATTGCTACCGAAGGCTCGGGGCGCGCGCGCAGATGAATCCGCCGGTGCGCGAGGCGTCGCACAGGGCCGGCATCTGGCAGGGTCTCGTTCAGGGCGTGGTCGACGTGCTCGGCTCCGATCACGCCCCGCATACGCTGGAAGAAAAATCGAAGGTCTATCCGGCCACGCCCTCGGGCATGACCGGCGTGCAGACGCTCGTTCCCATCATGCTCGATCACGTCAATGCCGGCAGGCTGTCGCTGTTGCGTTTCGTCGATCTGACGAGCGCGGGCCCCGCGCGCATCTTCGGCATCGCCTGCAAGGGCCGCATCGCCGCGGGCTACGATGCCGATTTCACGGTCGTCGATCTCAAGCGCCGCGAGACCATCACCAATGCCTGGACCGCTTCGCGCGCGGGCTGGACGCCCTACGACGGCGTCTCGGTGACAGGCTGGCCGGTCGGAACTTTTCTGCGCGGCCATCGCGTGATGTGGCAGGGCGAGCTTGTCGCCCCCGCGCGCGGCGAGGCCGTGCGCTTTCTGGAAACGCTGCATTCCGGCCGCGCCTGATCGGCGCGCGGCCGCCTCCGCGCCAATTGCCGCATACAACGTATGAGCGATTGGATACGATCACCCCCCGCTATTAAAATATATCGGGAATGCCGGGAGAATGGCCGATCTCGTTACATTGCGGATCCTTGTCGCGGCGAATGCCGGGCCGATGCGCGAGGCGCTGCACGATATCGCCGCGCGGTCGGCGGTTCCGCTCGAATTCGCCGAGGCCGACGACGGAACGAAAGCGGCCGGGTTGATCGGCAGCAAGACGTTCGATCTCGTGCTGCTCGACGGCGCCTGGGACGAGGGCCAACGCGCGCGCGTCGCCGACGCGTGCCGGGCATACGCCGTCCCGCCCTTCGTCGTGGCGCTGACCGATCCGAACGAGGATGTGGACCGGCGCTTCGCCGATGCGCGGGCGCGCAGGCCAACAAACGCGGCCGATGCACATAGGCTGATCGGCGGCTGCGTGCGGGCGCTGATGGCCCTGACCGTGCTGATCGTGGACGATTCGGCGGCGACGCGCGGGCTCGTGCGCAAGATACTTTGCGCCACGCGGTTCCGCGTCGAGGTGCTGGAGGCTGCCGACGGGGCGGTCGCCTTCGCCCACGTCAAGAACAGCCCGGTCGATATCGTGCTGCTCGATTACAACATGCCGGGGATCGACGGATTCGCGACGCTGAAGGCGCTCAAGCTGGAAAAGCCGGCGCTGCGCGTCGTGATCATGACCGCTCAACAGGACGCCGAGCTTTCCGGGCGCGCGCGGGCGGCGGGCGCCGACGGGTTCCTTCGCAAGCCGTTTTATCCCGCCGACGTGGACGACGTGCTGCACCGGTTGTTCGGATTGCGCAAGCTCTAGGCCGCGCGAGGATGGCCGCGGCTATTGCCGCGAGCGCTCGATGGAGAATTCGCCGTTGCGGATGCGGGCGGGCAGTCCTTCGGCGAATTTCGCCGCCGCGTCCTCGCCATAGGTCGAGACGAACTCGATCAGCGCGGTGAACAGGCAGGCCTGCGCCAGGCAATCGCCGTCGACCCCGTCGAGCCTGGCTTCGGCCCAGGCCTCGTGGATATAGCCGAGGGCGACCTGCTTCTGCTCATGGTCGGGAAGCGCCGGCCCGGCCAACAGATGACGCGACAAGTGGTTCATACGCACCAGGACATTGGCGCGTGGCCGCGCCGCAAACAATCGGATTTGGGTTCTAGCACGCGCCTCGGCGGCCTCTAGCGGTGCCTTTAAAAAAGGTTAACGGCGGCGGCGGTGGATGCGGAAAAAGCCTTCGCGCCCGTCAGTTGGTGTAGCGGGCGGTGACCTCGCGGGCGATTTTCGCCCCTTCCAGGAGGTAGCGGCGGATGGCGAGGTCCGCGGCCGGCGTGCAGGTGCGGTAGGTCTGCTGGAATCCGCGATAGCCTTGGTTGAAGCTCGCCGACAGCTTGGCCCGCCGCTCCGGCGTCTGCCCCTCCGCCTCGATCAGCGCCTGCATCTGGTCGCGCCATTTCTGCCCCTCGTTGGCGCCGCAGACATTGCGCAGGTAATGCAGGGCGCCGAGGATTTCGGCGAGGCGGGACAATTCGGCCTCGAAATTGACGCTCGAATCCGGGGCCGCGCGCGCCGGCAGGGCGCAAAGCGCAAGGGCGCAGGCGAGGGCGGCGAGGCGTTTCATGCCCGCGGATATGCGCCCGCCCGCCGCCCAGGGCAAGCCGGATCGCGTCAGGGCGGCCCGAGCGCGAAGGCCGCCGCGACGATTTCGGCGAGTCCTTCGGTGGTGTCGAGCCCGGCAAGGCCCGACGGGCCGATCCAGCGCGCCTCGCTCAATTCCTCGTTCAGCCGAAGCTCCCCGCCAAGCAAGCGTGCCGCGAAAGGCAGGATCACGTAATGCCGCTCCACCCTGCCGGCCCCGTCGCGCGCGATCGCCTCGCGATAGCCGAGCAGCCGGAACGGCTCGACCGTGAGGCCCGTCTCCTCCCGCACTTCGCGCGCGGCCGCATCGGCGAGCCGCTCGCCCGGCTCGACCACCCCGCCGGGCAACGTGAACAGGCCCTGCGACGGCGTCTTCCCGCGGCGCACGATCAGCAGCTTTCCCTCGCGCAGGATGGCTGCGCTGACCGCGAGGAAAGGGCGGCCGGGATAATCGCGCGATCCGGTCAATGTGGAATTCCGTCGTGCTGCGCTTGCGCCGGGTGGCTCCGGACCCGATCTTGGGGACCGGGTTTATCGCATGTGTGGCCGCTATTCCATCACCACCGCTCCGGAGGCGATGCGCCGGCTGTTCCGCTATGCCGAGCAGCCGAACTTTCCGCCGCGCTATAACGTGGCCCCGACGCAGCCCATCCCGATCGTGCGGCTCGCCGAGGGCCGGCGGCAATTCGCGCTGGTGCGCTGGGGACTTCTGCCGGCATGGGTGAAGGATCCGGCCGCGTTCACGCTTCTCATCAACGCGCGCGGAGAAAGCGTCAACGACAAGCCCGCCTTCCGCAACGCCATGAAATATCGGCGCTGTCTCATCCCGGCCGACGGATTTTACGAGTGGAAAAGGGACGGCAGACACAAGCGGCCCTTTTTCATCCGCCGCGCCGACGGCGCGCCATTCGCCTTTGCCGGCCTGTGGGAGACATGGACCGGGCCGAACGGGGAGGAAATGGAAAGCGCGGCGATCGTGACGACCGACGCGAGCCCTTCGATCTCGCACATCCATCACCGCATGCCGGTGATGCTCGACCCCGATCAATTCGAGATGTGGCTCGATTGCAGGACCGTGGACGCGCATGCGGCGGCGTCCCTGTTCCGCCCCCGGCCGGACGGCGATCTCGCCGCGCAGGAAATCTCCGATCGGGTCAATCGCGTCGCCAACGACTCTGCCGACATCCAGGCGCCGCTCACCGCGCAGGAAAGGGCCGAGCGCGAGATGGAGGGGGCTGCCGCGAAGCCGCGGCGCAAGGCGAGACCGGACGACGGGCAATCCTCTCTGTTCTGAGCCGCCCTTCTTCCGATCTGCCGCCTTCATGATCCGCCGGCGCGAAAGTCATGACCGCGCCTTTCCTTCGCCGCTTCGCGCGGCGAGGACCCGTCGCATGAACAGCGTTCCGGCCACCGGCGTGTCGTAATAGGGCGGCATCGGCTCGAAGCCTAACTTGCGGTAGAGCGCGATGGCCATGGTCATCGAGGGCAGGGTGTCGAGCCACATTTCGCGATAGCCGATGCGCGCGGCTTCGGCGAGGAGCGTTTCGACGAGCTTTTTGCCGAGGCCTTCGCCGCGTCCGCGCGGGGCGACGTAGAGTCGCTTCATCTCGCAGATGCCTTCCGGCTCGATCGGCCGCAGGCCGACGCAACCCACGGCGGCGCCGTCCGCCGCCCGCGCCAGCAGCAGCTCGCCGCGCGGCGGCGCGTATTTTCCCGGCATGGCCGCTATCTCGCCCTCGAAATCCTGATAGGCGAGGTCGATTTCGAGCGAAGCGGCGTAGTCGCGGAACAGCCGGATGGTCGCGGCGAGGTCGTCCGCCGTGCGCACCGCCACGATGCGCGCGCCCGGTTCGCGCCCGTTCACGGCGTCATCGGGCGGCCGTCGAGCCAACGGGCGAAGATGACCCGCTCCTGCCGCTGATAGCCGACCGCCTCGTAGAAATTGCACACCGCCTTGTTGTCGGCGCGCACCATCAGCATCAGCTTGGGCACGCCGCGCTCGATGAGCCACGCCTCCGCTGCCCGCATCATCTTTCGCCCGAAACCGCGGCCGCGAAGCGAGGGATCGACTGCGAGGTAATAGACCCAGCCGCGATGGCCGTCATGCCCGACCATCGCGCTCGCCTTCACCGCTCCGCCCAATCGGCCGGTGAGCACCGCCGCGTTGGGCGAGGACCGCGCGAAGGCGATGTCGGCGCGCGGATCGTTCCACGGCCTGGTCAGGCCGCAGCTTTCCCAGAGCGAAACGAGCCCATCGCCATCCGCGTCGGTGGCCGGAGCGATGAGAAGGGTTTCGCTCATGATCGTCCTTTCCCGCCCCCGCCGCCTCGCGCCCTGCGGGGAGGGCGCGTCACAGCACCTTTCCAGGGTTCATGATCCCGTTCGGATCGAGCGCCGACTTGATCCGGCGCATGATATCGAGCGCGACCGGGTCCTTCACCTTGGCGAGCAGCTCGCGCTTGAGCCTGCCGATGCCGTGCTCGGCCGACACCGAGCCGCCATGCTTCATGACGATGGCGTGGACCACCTCGTTCATCGCGTTCCAGCCCTTCAGATATTCCGCCTTGTCGGCGCCGACCGGCTGGCTGACGTTGAAATGGATATTGCCGTCGCCGAGATGGCCGAACGGCACGGGGCGGGCGCCCGGAACGAGCTTGACCACCGCCTCGCTCGCCTCGGCGATGAAGGCGGGAACGGCGGACACCGGCACCGAGACATCGTGCTTGATCGAGCCGCCCTCCGGCTTCTGCGTCTCGGTGAGCTGCATGCGCATGTTCCAGAGCGCGTTCTGCTGGTCGATATTGGCGGCGACGGTCGCGTCATCGACGATGCCGCGCTCGATCGCCGTCTCCAGCGTTTCTTCCAGCAGGCCGCGCAGCCCTTCGGCATTCTGCGAGGACAGTTCGGCGAGCACATACCAGGGATGCGGCGCATCGAGCGGATCGCGCACGCCCTGTCCGTGGCTCACCGCGAATTCCACGCAAATGCGCGCCATCAGCTCGAAGCTCGTCACCATGCCGCCGGCGCGCTCCTGCAGCAGGCCGAGGAGATCGAGCGCAGCCTGCGGCGAGGCGAGACCGATGAAGGCGGTCTCCACCGCGCGCGGCCGCGGGAAAAGTTTCAGCACGGCGGCGGTGACGATGCCGAGCGTGCCTTCCGCGCCGACGAACAGGTCGCGCAGGTCGTACCCGGTATTGTCCTTCTTCAGCTTGTTCAGCACGTTCACCACGCGCCCGTCCGCAAGCACCGCCTCGATTCCGAGAACGAGATCGCGCGCCGTGCCATAGACGATGGCCGCCGTGCCGCCGGCATTGGTGGAGAGGTTGCCGCCGATCGTGCAGCTTCCCTCCGCGCCGAGAGAGAGCGGGAACAGGCGGCCGGCCTCCGCCGCCGCCCTGTGCGCGTTGGCGAGGATCACGCCCGCCTCGCAGGTCATGGTGTTGGAGGCCGCGTCGATTTCGCGGATCCGGTCGAGCCGCGACAGCGACACGATGATCTCCCCGAACGGCACCGCCCCGCCGGACATGCCGGTATTGCCGCCCTGCGGCACGATGCCCGTCTTCGTTTCGTTGGCGAGCTTGAGGATTGCCTGCACCTCGGCGACCGAGCCGGGGCGCAACATCATCGGCGCATTGCCCTGATAAAGGCCGCGCTGTTCGACGAGATGCGGAGCAAGCTCGGCCGGATCGGTGACGGCATATTTGTCGCCGACGATGGCCGCAAATCGCGAAAGCAGTTCGGGAGATGCCATTGGCGGGCGCTGACCTCGCGCGCCTCAATGCGCGCGGTGCAGAGCTTTATCGGCCTTGACCACCCGATCAAGGGCTTTCTCGGCGTCCCGCCTTCATGTCTGCCATGAAGGCGCGTCCCGGCGCGGGGCGGCGGCGCGGCGCAGCCGATCGTTGATCGCCTCGCCGAGGCCCTCATGCGGGATCGGCATCACCGCGACGCGCGTCGCCCCGGCAAGGTCGAGCGCGCGAAGATGCGAGAAGAGATTGGCCGCGGCTTCGACGAGATCGCCGCCGGGCGAGAGGTTGAATGTCGTTGCAGCGGTCGCCGGTGCCGGGCCGAAGGCCAGCAGCGCCTCGCCCGGGGCGGCGCTCGTGGCATCGAGCCGAAGCCGGGCGCGCGGCGCATAGTGGGAGGACAGCATGCCCGGCGCGAGCGGCGCCTCGCCGCCCTCCCTGAAGGTCCCGCCGGCAGAGGCGAGCGGCCGCCCGATCACCGCTTCGATCCTCTCGCGCGACAGGCCGCCCGGCCGAAGTAGCGCGGGCTCGCCGAGACAGGAAACGATGGTGGATTCCACGCCCACGCGCGTCGGTCCGCCATCGACGATCAGGTCGATGCGCCCGTCGAGATCGGCGAGGACATGCGCGGCGCTGGTCGGGGAGACATGGCCCGACACGTTGGCGGATGGCGCAACCACCGGCCTGCCGGTCGCGGCGATCAGGTCGTGCGCGACCGGATGGCTCGGCACGCGCACGGCGATGCTGTCGAGCCCGGCCGTGGCGAGATCGGAGACCGGGCAGGCCTCGCCCTTCGGCAAAACGAGCGTGAGCGGGCCGGGCCAGAATGCGCGCGCCAGCCTGTCGGCGGTCGCGTCGAAGCGCGCGAGCGCGCGCGCCGCCGCTTCGTCGGCGACATGCGAAATCAGCGGATTGAAGGAAGGGCGGCCCTTCGCGGCATAAAGCCGGGCGACCGCCTCGCCATTGGTCGCGTCCGCGCCCAGACCATAGACGGTTTCGGTGGGGAAGGCGACGAGCCCGCCCTCGCGCAGGGTGCGCGCGGCGGCGGCGATCGCATCGGGGTCGGCGCGGACCACGCGCGTGGTCAGTTCAACAGCCATGCGGGTTTCTAGAGCATGATCGTGAAAGCTGTGAAGCGCCTTTCCGATGTGGCGGCGGCCGGCGGACGCTTGCAGCACCGGGGAGCCGTGGCTATAAAGCGCCTCTCCGGAGCATAGCGCAGCCTGGTAGCGCACCTCGTTCGGGACGAGGGGGTCGCAGGTTCAAATCCTGCTGCTCCGACCATTTTCCCCACCCGCTCCCATCCGTCCCCGGCCAGGTGCCGGACGCGGCCTGTGGCACAATCGGCGCACAGGCGCGATTTGCGCTACTTGTCCGCCGGAAAAGAACAGCCCGGGCTTGCGGCGCCGCGAACCCGGGGCGCATCATCCTACCGGTTACAGGCGGCGCGTTCGCAGGCGGCCTCGAGATTGGCCGCGCGACCGGGGGACATCATGAAAATCCGTAAGGCGATCGCCACCATCACCATGGCGGCGATGTTTTTCTGGGCGCCGTCGATGGTTCCCGCAAGGGCCGCGCCGCCGGTCGGCTGCGGCGTGACGGTGACGAACTGGTTCCTTCCCTCCGACACGGCCTTCGCCGTGCCCCTGCCGGTGCCGTGCCCGGCCTCGGCGACGACTCCCTGGGCGGTGATCGGAATCGGGCTCAGCGCCTTTAGCGTCATTCTCAACGGGCTGATCGTGTCGCAGACACAATGCCGGGAGCTGACGCAGCAGGAAGCCTTCGCCTCGCTCGGATTGCCCTTCATCGGCTGGGCGTTCAACACGCAGAACAACAAGTGCCCGCATTGAGTCCGCTCTGACCGGCGCCCGCGGCGGGATCAGCCGGTCCGATTCCTGTAGGCATCGGTAGCGAGCCAAGCCTCGAATGCCGGCGCGAGTGCCGCGCCGGTCACGAGGCCGGTCTGCCAATCCGCCGCGAAGGGGCGCACGATCAGCATCCACCCCTCGCCATAGGCGTCAGAATTGAGCAACTCGGGCTTCTTCACGAGCTTCTCGTTATGGGCGAGCACGACGCCGTCGAAAGCCGCGCGCGCCGCGCCCACCCATTTGCCGCCCTCGACCACGGCGAAGGACCGGTTCTTCTCGAAATCCTTGCCGATGCGCTTGGGCGTGAAGACCAGCACCTCGCCCATCAGGCCGACGGCCCAGCTCGTAAAGCCCGCGCGCACCGTGCCGCCGGCGAGCGGCTCGTACCAGATCTGGTTGTCGATGTCGTAATGCAGCCGCTCGGGAAAGTCGTAGCCCTGGATCGAAACCACGGCGGCCTCAATAGGTGAGCACGCGGCATTCGCCGTCCATGATGTCCTGCATCATGGCGGCGGCGCCCATCATGCCGCTGCATTCGGGGATGAGATCGTCCTCGGCGGCGCCGGCCTGGTCCAGATTGGCGGGGCAGGCCCACAATCTCGCGCCGTGATCGTGTGCCTCCCTGATCCAGTCATAGACCGTTTTCGGATTGTCGGGCCTGATCCGGATCTTTTCCGCCACGCCCTTGAGCATTAGCTTGCCGGCGGCGGCGGTGCAGACCACATCCACCCGGTAATCCATCGCGGCGGCAATCGCCGCATGATAGAAGGGCGCGCCGAGTTCCTCCGGATTGCGCGGATCGGTGTTCAAAAGCACGATGAGAAGACGCGCGCTCATGCGCCGCGATCCGTCATTGCACGATCTCGTCGATGCGCATGCGCCGGCCCCATTTGTCGAAGAAATGCCCCTCGTTCAGCACGAGACGGTCCTCATCGACCCGCGCCTCGAGCTCGCGCAGCCGCAAGCGCGCGGTCGGGTTGTCGAGCGGGCCGCCGTTGCGGGCGGCGACGGGGAAGAAGGCCGCGCCGTGCCAGTCGGCGCCGGAGCCGGCGAACATTACGACGATGTCGTTCCAGCTCACCTCGTCGCCGACGACGTTGAAATAGGTGGAGCAGAGCGGCGTGACCGTCGTCTCCCCGATATCGACGAGAATGACGAGCGCGGTGAATTCGCCGGTGGCGGCGAATTCGCGCTCCAGCCATTCCTCGAAGTCGGTCGCGTGCGCGTGCGGATCAGAAGTCGACAACGGGTGTCTCCGGAATGTAGTGCTCGAACAGGACCCAGAACGGCGTGCCGAAGCTTTGCAGATACCACGCCTCGAAATCGCCGAGCGCGGCGAGCGCGTCCGCCTCGGGCGCTTCCGCCTCCGCCGGCGCGAGGCTTGCAAAAACGGCTTTGGCGACGGGCGCGAATTTTTCGAGCGTCCTGAGCCTCGGCTCGCTGTCGCCGGACCAGCCGAGCCTTTCGCGCAGGGCCGCGGCCGCCTGCGCCGCCGCGGCGTCCTGCGAGCCGGCGCCGGCCACGGCTTGCGCCACCGCGCGCATCAGGTTGAGGCGGCGATAGGCGAAGGCACGCTCCTGCTCGATCGCCTTCAGCCGCGCCGACATCTCCTTGCGCAGCTCCGCTTCCGCGCCGTCGGCCCGGCTTGCCGCCTGCTTCAGCGCGTCGAGGAAGGCGATCATCGGGCGCTCCCGGTCTTTTGCTGCGGCGCGCCGCCTTCGCGCGCGCTTGCGCCCGCGTCGCCCGCCGGCGCCCTGGCATGTGGCGGAAGAGAGAGGGAGTCGAACCCACCAAGAACCGTCTCGCGGTCCCTCCCGGATTTGAAGTCCGGACGCCCCACCGGGGACGATTCTCTTCCAGAACCCGCCTGACTGATCACGCGCACCGGCCGGAAAAGGTCAAGCCGGTGCCTGTTCATGCGCCGCAGGTCGCCGCGCCGCAAGGTGACGCCGTGACGGTCGAAAAATTCCAGGATCTGGATGGCGACCTTCCGCCCGTTGTCGAGGCGGTCGCGCAATTGCGCGGCGGTGAATTCGCCCTTGGGGGCGCGCGCGGCGATGTCGGAGGCGATATCGACCATCTCGTTGACGGTCTCGCGCAGGAAGAAATGATCGTGCGCGACCTCGTCCACCAGGCCCATGCGCCCGAGCAGCTTGAACAGCCGGCGCACCTCGCTCTCGGCGATGCCGAACTGCCCGGCAATGTCGCGCACGCGCGGCGGCCGGAAACGCTCGGCCCCCGCGATCAGCGGGCGCAGGCGCGCCCAGGTCTTCTCGTCGGAGGGGGAGAGGCGCACCTCGTGGCTCGGCAGGCGCACCCAGGCGCCCTCCAGCGCGATCTCGTTCCTGCGCGCAAGCCCTTGGAGGAACGAAATGAATCCCGGCGCGGGGAGGCGCGGCCGGAGCAGCAGGCGCAGCCGTTCCACGCCCATGCCCGGCAAATCCGGATTGGCGGCGTGGAAGCTTTCGAGCGCGGCGAGCATGGCGCGCTTCAGCGCCAGCCAGGTGGCGGGCATGAGCGCGAGCGGGCCCTCCGCAGTGTCGATGCGCAGAAGATCGAGCCGCGCGGCGATCGCGTCGATCTCCTTCTCCCCGAGCGCGCGGTCGCGGGCGAAGGCGGCGAGATCGGCGTAATGCGGCGGGCAGGCGAGGAAGCCGGCGAGGGCCTTGTCCGCATCGGCAAGGGCGAGCGCCTCGATCTGGGCGAGCCGCTCCGGCGTGCGGCGCTTGCGCGCCGGCGCGCGCAGGTCGATGAACACGCCTCCGCCGATCGTGCGCTGGGCGGTGGTGTCGCGCAGCACGAAGCGGTCGCCGGCGGCCGCCGCCACCGGCTTGTCGAGGACGAGCTGCACGTAACCCTCGCCGCCGGGCGCGACCGGCTCGCCGAGCAGCACGATCCGCGCGGCCACGTCGCTTGCGGCATGATGCAGCCGCACCGGCATCCACTGCGTCAGCGGCTTCGCCTCGGAGGCAAGCAGACGGATGCGTACGTCGATCCGATCCGCCGGCGCATGCAGCGCCGGGTCGAGCACGACGTCGCCGCGATGGATCGCCTCCTTGCTGATGCCGTCGCCGGCGAGATTGAGCGCGCAACGCTCCCCGGCGCGGCCCCGCGGGCACGGCTCGTTCTGCGCATGGATCGAGCGCACGCGCGCCATCAATCCGGACGGACTGATCTGCACGCGCTCGCCCACGGAAACCGTGCCCGACAATACCGTGCCGGTGACGACCGTGCCGGTTCCCTGCAGCGTGAAGGAACGGTCCACGGCAAGGCGGAACCGGCCGTCTTCCCGGCGGCGAGCGATCGCCCGCGACAGATCGAAAAGCCGCGCGCGCAGGGCGTCGATGCCCTCGCCGGTCACAGTGGAAACCGGCACGATTGCCGCGCCAGACAGGCCGGTGCCGGCGAGAAGCGCGCGGATGTCGCCGGTCACCGCCTCGATGCGCGCGGCGTCGGCGAGATCGGCCTTGGTCAGCGCGACGATGCCCGTGCGGACGCCGAGCAGATCGACGATCGACAGATGCTCTCGCGTCTGCGGCATGACGCCGTCATCCGCCGCCACGACGAGGAGCGCGGCGTCGATGCCGGTCGCCCCGGCGAGCATGTTGTGCACGAATGCCTCGTGGCCCGGCACATCGACGAAGCCCGTGATCGAGCCGTCCGGGGCGGGCAGATAGGCGAAGCCGAGGTCGATCGAGATGCCGCGCGCCTTTTCTTCCTTCAGGCGGTCGGTATCGACGCCGGTCAGCGCCCGCACCAGCGAGGTCTTGCCGTGATCGATATGCCCGGCGGTGCCGACGATCATGCGGCTCTCTCCGTCGCCTCGCGCTCGATCCGCTCGATCTGTTCGGCGGACAGGGCGGCGCGCGCGGCGGCCAGGAAGGGCGCGCAGAGCGCGCTGCCGCCGGCTTTCGCGCGCAGCAGCAGCAGCAACGCCCGTTCCGGATCGCGCGGCACCCCGGCGCCGAGATGATGCGCCGCGCCGAGCATGGCCTGCCCGTCGGCATCTCCGGCCGCGGCCGCCTTCTCCCACCATTGCGCGGCGAGCACCGGATCGCGTTCGACGCCGAGCGCATTGTGATAGATCATGCCGAGCCGCGTCATCGCCGCGGCGATGTTCTGCCCGGCAGCGAGAAGCGCAAGGCGCCGCGCCTCGACGTAATCCGGTTCCGCGACTTCGCCTTCGAGCAGCATCCAGCTCAGCATGTCCTGCGCCGGCCCGTCGCCGGCCTCGGCCGCCTGCCGGTAGAGGCGCAGCGCCTGCTCGTAATCCTGCGCGACTCCCTCGCCCTTGAAGTAGAGCGCGGCGAGGTTGCGCGCGCCGACCGGATCGCCGCCGTTCGCCGCAAGCGTCAGCCATTTCAGGGCCAGCGCCGGATCGCGCTCCACGCCGAGGCCTTCGGCGAAACAGGCGCCGATATTGTTTTGCGCGCGGGCGACGCCGGCATGGGCGGGACCGGACCACAATTCGAGCGCGGTGACGTAATCGCCGCGCGCGGAAGCGTCATAGGCGGCGGCCATCTGCGCGGCGAGGTCCCGGCCGCGCTTCGGCAGGAAGCGGTCAATCCAGCCCATGATCCGCCACCTCGAGCGTCGCAAGATTGGCGGCGAAGCCCGCTTCGTCCTCGAGACAGCGGAAATCGAGGATCAGCGCTTGATCGGCGATGCGGCCGACGACCGGGATGGGCAGCCGCCGCAGCCCGGCCGACAGTGCGGCGAGGGCGCGGCCGGCATTGCGGTCCGCCGCCGGCCTGATCGAGAGGCCGGCGCTCGGAATGCCTTCGAGCGGCAGCGCCCCCGATCCGATCTGGCTCGTGCAGGACACCGCCTCGACGTTGAAGGCGGCGCCGACGGCCTTGCGCAGGGCCGGCATCATCCGCCCGGCGGCGAGCCGGATGTCCTTTTCCGAGCGCGCGAGCAGGCGCATGGTCGGCAGGCGCTGCGCCAGGCGGTCCGGGTCGCGATAGAGCTTCAGCGTCGCCTCGAGCGCGGCGAGCCTGATCTTGTCGATGCGCAGCGCGCGCTTCATCGGGTTGCGGTTGATCGCTCCGATCAAGTCCTTGCGGCCGACGATGAAGCCCGCCTGCGGGCCGCCGAGCAGCTTGTCCCCGGAAAATGTGACGAGATCGGCGCCTTCGGCGACCGCTTCGGAAACGGTCGGCTCGTGCTTGAGTCCGTAGCGCGCGAGGTCGATCAGCGTGCCCGAGCCGAGATCGTTGACCAGCGGCACATTCCTGTCGCGCGCAAGCCTTGCAAGATCGCGCGCCGGCACCTCCGCGGTGAAGCCCTCGATCCGGTAATTCGAGGTGTGCACCTTGAGGATGAGGCCGGTCTCGGCGCCGACCGCCGCCGCGTAATCCTTGAGATGGGTCCGGTTGGTGGTGCCGATCTCGACGAGCTTTGCACCCGCGCGTGCCATGATGTCGGGCATGCGGAAGGCGCCGCCGATCTCGATCAGTTCGCCGCGCGAGACCACCGCCTCGCGCCCATGCGCGAGCGTATTGAGCGTGAGCAGGACGGCGGCGGCGTTGTTGTTGACGGCGGTGCCGTCCTCCGCGCCGGTCAATTCGCAGAGCAGCGTGCGGATGTGATCGTCGCGCTCGCCGCGCTTGCCGTCGCCGATGTCGAATTCGAGCGTCACCGCCTCGCGCATCGCCACGTGGGCGGCCTCCACCGCAGCTTCCGCCAGCAGGGCGCGCCCGAGATTGGTATGCAGGATGGTGCCGGTCAGATTGAAGACCGGGCGCAGGCTCGACCGATCGGCCTGTTGCAGCCGGCCGAGCGCGAGGCCGGCCACCCGCTCTGGATCGCCCAGGCTCTGCCGTCTCGCGCGC
>DASZTD010000009.1:0-3613 GCA_035548355.1 Pseudorhodoplanes sp. | reverse complement strand
TTCAGCAGCAGCAGCCGGGCCATGGGCCTGTTTGACATACTCCGATCAGAGCGGAAAGCGGCGCGAATGTACCCCAATTCCCGTCAATAGCGATACTTTCTTGGCGAGATTGGCGACGTTCGTCCGATCTGACGGGTCGCGAGGCGCGCTGGGGGTCGGTACCGGGGCGTTGCGCCCGCGCATCATAGCCGGGAACACACGCCCGCGGTCGAGTTTCGCGTGAGGGTTGCCGAAGCGCGGGCCGTGAGGACTTTAGCCGGCCGCGGCGGCTTGCTTGCCGCGCTCGATGGAGAATTCGCGGAGCTTGTCCGCGATCTGCCGGCGGGCGGAGGCCAGATCGAGGCGTTTCATATCGACATCGCGCACCCGGTCGAGGATGAACTCGGCCTCGTTCGGGTGCAGCTCGCCGATCTTCACCGTGACGATGTGGCCGCTGCTGTCCGCGAAGACGGAGAACGGCAGCACGAGGGCGACGCCCAGCGATTCGGCGGCGGCAAACCCCTCCTTCTCGCCGATGAGGATGGGGTAATCGATGCCGATCTCGCGAGCGTACTTCAGCACGGCGTCGCGCTGATCGATGGCGATGCCGATGATCTCGAGGCGATCGCGGCTGCGCTCGTTGCGCAGAGCCTTCAGCAGCGGGATCTCCTCGCGGCACGGGCCGCACCACGTCGCCCAGAAGTTCACCACGACCGGCTGGCCCTTCCAGTCGGAGAGAGTGCGCGTCACGCCGTCGCGATCGGGGAGCGAGATGGCGGGGAGGGTTTCCGGGATCGCGCGCGGTTGCGGCGCGGCCTGGTTGGCGGGCGCCTTGATCTCATCCTTTGCGCTTTCCGCCACCGCGGCACTCGCGGCGGCACTGGCGCGGTCCTGTTGCGTGATCGTCGGGCGATGACCGAGCGATCGCTGCAGCGCAAAGCCGCCCGCCATCGCGACCGCCACGACGAGGACGCCCGCAATCACCTTGCCGTTCATGTCCGCTCAGCTCGTCTTGCCGCCGCCTGCGAAGGCCTGGCGCAGCACCGTCGCGAATTCCGGCGCTTTCATGTAGCCCACGACGCGGAAGTTGCGCTGCTCCTGTCCGCTCGGGTCGTAGAACGCGATGGTCGGCGGTCCGAAGATGCCGAAGTGCTGGAGCAACGCCTGATCGTCGGCGTCGTTCCGCGTGACGTCGGCGCGAAGGAGCACGGCGTTGCGCAGGGCAGCCTGCACTGAGGGATCGGTGAAGGTGTATTTCTCCATCTCCTTACAGGAGACGCACCAATCCGCGTAGAAGTCGAGCATGACCGGCTTGCCCGCAGCGCTTGCAGCCGCGACACGCTGCTTCAGATCGCCCACCGACTTGATGGTCTCGAAGCTGAGTCCGGAGTCCTGCGGCCCAGAGCCTGCCGCGACGGCGGTGCTCCCGAGGCGAAGCGGGCTCAAGGGCTGCACCGGGTCGGTGCCGCCGGCAGCCACCCCGATCAGCAGGATGATGCCGTACACCACCGCGAGCAGGCCGGGCGCGCGCACTGCAGCCGGCGCAGGTCCGCCATCACGCGCCTTCAACGAGAAGATCCAAAAGCCGGAAACCACCGCGAGCGCAGACCACAACAGCATCGCAATCGCCGGCGGCAAGAGGGGCTGCACGAAGTAGATGGCCACGCCGAGGAAGAGCACGCCGAAGAGCGACTTCACCGTGTCCATCCAGGGCCCGACTCTCGGGAGCAGGGAGCCGGCGGATGCGCCGACTAGCAGCAGCGGCACGCCCATTCCGAGCCCGGTCACATACAGCGCGGCGGCGCCACGCGCCACCTGACCGGTCTGACTGATGACTGACAGCGCGGCGATCAGCGCGGGTGCGACGCACGCCGTCACGACCAAGGCCGACAGCGCGCCCATGATGAATGTGCCGCTATAGGTGCCCGACTTCTGCTTGTTGCTCACGCCGGTGAGGCGCGTTTGCAGAGCGCTCGGAAGCTGCAGCGTATAGGCGCCGAACATCGCCAGTGCCAGCGCGACGAACAGTGCGGCGAACAGGGCGAGCATCCACGGCTGCTGGAAGAAGGCCTGCGGCGCCTGCTTGAACAGAAGGACGAACGCCGCACCTGCGGCGGCGTAGGTCAGAGCCATTCCTTGCACGTACGTAAAGGCGAGCGAGAAACCGCGGGTCGCGGTGACCTTCTCGCCCTGGCCCACGATGAGTCCCGAGAGAATCGGGATCATCGGCAGCACGCAGGGTGTGAATGAGAGCAGTACGCCTATACTGAAGAAGGTGGCGAGAACCGCCGCGAGATTTCCATCGCGCAGGAGTCCGGCCAGCCGGTCCTGCTCAGAGACATAGCCGCCGCGGTCGCGCGCTGCGGAAGCCGCCGCCGTGGTCGAACTGCCGGCCGATTTGCCGGCCGCCGTGGCGCCCGCGGCGCTCGACGCCCCCGCGGCGTCTCCACCGAGGCTGACCTTGAGATTCTTCGTGATGGGCGGGTAGCACAGCCCCGCCTCCGCGCACCCCTGATAAGTGACATCGAGCGGCAGCTCGCCGGCGCCGCCTGGGACCGTGATGGGTACGGTCGCCACGAGCCCGTCGTGGTAGACCTCCTGGTCGCCGAAGTACTCATCGTGCTTTTTCTTCCCGGTCGGCAAAGACGGCGTACCGAGCTGCACCTGCGGATCGGTGGTCGCGAAGTGAATGCGGCTCTTGTAGAGGTAGTAGCCCTCGTGGATGGCCCATTCGACGCGCACCCGCCCCGGGCCATCCGCCTCCGCTGCGACCTGGAACGCCTCGTCGGGGGGCAGGAATTCGGGCTCCGCACTCTGCTTCGCGCCGAGAATGGCATTGATCCCGCCGGCTGACGGCATGTCCGTGGCGCCATCCGCTGCGAACGCGGTGACCGCACCGAACACCAGCCACGCAAGCCAACCCACTCGCCAGAAACGCATCGTGCTCATCCTTTCGATCCTACGGTCCGCCCGCCGGGGCCGTCACGCTAAGAGACCTGAAAGCGCCAAAAGTATCGCGGGCTCCCCGAAAACAGCCGGGCGCCGTACCCAATCTTCCACGGCCTGGCTTGAATTCCGAAGCTCGCTGCCTATGATTAGCAGCCGTTCGCGGGGAGTGCTAATAGCCTCGTTCAAGGCGGGCCAAGCTGCCCTCCCAGCGCCTCGGACCCTACTTAACTTATTCACCTCTCTTAAGGAGCGATATCCATGAAGATTCGTCCTCTTCATGACCGCGTCATCGTGAAACGCCTGGAGGAAGAGCGCACCACTCCGGGTGGCATCGTCATTCCCGATACCGCGGCCGAAAAGCCGATTCAGGGAAAGATCGTGGCGGTCGGCAAGGGCAAGATTCTCGAAGACGGCCAGGTCCGTCCCCTCGATGTGAAGGTCGGCGACAAGATTCTGTTCGGCAAGTACAGCGGAACGGAAGTGAAGGTCGACGGCGAAGAGCTTCTGGTCATGCGCGAAGAAGACGTCATGGCCGTCATCGAAGGCAAGTAATCGGAGCTTAAGAACATGGCAGCCAAAGAAGTTCGTTTTTCCGATGACGCCCGCAACCGGATGGTGAAAGGCGTCAACATTCTCGCGAACGCCGTCAAGGCGACGCTCGGCCCGAAGGGCCGCAATGCCGTGC
>DASZTD010000008.1:0-36180 GCA_035548355.1 Pseudorhodoplanes sp. | reverse complement strand
GCTCGACGGCCAGTGGGTCGAGACCGAGCGGCGCATCGGCGACAAGATCAAGAAGCAGGCGCAGGCGGGCGGCGTCGATATTTCCGAGACCGGCGTTCAGCAGGCGACGCGCGACTCGCTGCACGCGCTGATGCTGATCCGTGCCTATCGCATCCGTGGCCACTTCCACGCCAAGCTCGATCCGCTCGGCATCCAGGAGGAGCCGAACGAGGAAGAGCTCGATCCGAAGAGCTACGGCTTCGGCGAAGCCGACATGGATCGCAAGATCTTCCTCGACAAGGTGCTCGGCCTTGAATTCGCGTCGATGCGCGAGATCGTCGAAATCCTGCGCCGCACATACTGCCAGACGCTCGGCATCGAGTTCATGCACATCTCGAACGCGGCGCAGAAATCATGGATCCAGGAGCGCATCGAAGGCAAGGACAAGGAGATCGCCTTCACCCGCGAGGGCAAGCGCGCCATCCTCAACAAGCTGGTGGAGGCCGAGGGTTTCGAGAAATTCCTCGACGTCAAGTTCACCGGCACCAAGCGCTTCGGCCTGGACGGCGGTGAATCGCTGATCCCCGCGCTTGAGCAGATCATCAAGCGCGGCGGCAATCTCGGCGTGAAGGAAATCGTGTTCGGCATGCCGCATCGCGGCCGCCTCAACGTGCTCACGCAGGTGATGGCGAAGCCGCACCGCGTGCTGTTCCATGAATTCAAGGGCGGATCGGCGACGCCGGACGACATCGAAGGCTCCGGCGACGTGAAGTACCACCTGGGTGCGTCGTCCGACCGCGAGTTCGACAACAACAAGGTGCACCTGTCACTGACGCCGAACCCGTCGCATCTCGAGATCGTCGATCCCGTGACGCTCGGCAAGGTGCGCGCCAAGCAGGACCAGCACGACGCGACGCCGGAAAATCGCACGATGGTGCTGCCGCTGCTGATTCACGGCGACGCCGCTTTTGCGGGGCAGGGCGTGGTCGCGGAGTGCTTCGGCCTTTCCGATCTCAAGGGCTACAAGACCGGTGGCTCGCTGCACTTCATCGTCAACAACCAGATCGGCTTCACCACCTATCCGCGCTATTCGCGTTCGTCGCCTTATCCGTCCGACGTCGCGAAGATGATCGAAGCGCTGATCCTGCACGTCAACGGCGATGACCCGGAAGCCGTCGTTTACGCCGCGAAGGTGGCGACCGAATACCGCATGAAATTCCAGCGCCCTGTCGTCATCGACATGTGGTGCTACCGGCGCTTCGGCCACAACGAGGGCGACGAGCCGTCGTTCACCCAGCCGCTGATGTACAAGAAGATCCGCTCGCAGCCGTCGACGCTCGAGATTTATGCCAAGAAGCTCATCGGCGAGGGGGTCATCACCGACGCCGAAGTCGAGAAGATGAAGGCCGGCTGGCGCGCCCATCTCGATGCCGAATTCGAGGCCGGGCAGGGCTATCGCCCCAACAAGGCCGACTGGCTCGATGGCCGCTGGTCGGGCCTCAAGGCCGCCCATGACGCCGACGATCCGCGCCGCGGCAATACCGGCGTTTCGATCGATGGCCTCAAGGCGATCGGAAAGGCCATCACCAGGGTGCCTGAGGGCTTCCACGTCCACCGGACGGTGCAGCGCTTCCTCGACAATCGCGCCAAGGCGATCGAGAGCGGCAAGGACATCGACTGGGCGACCGCCGAGGCGTTGGCGTTCTGCACCTTGCTGAAGGAAGGTCACCGCGTGCGGCTATCCGGTCAGGATAGCGAGCGCGGCACCTTCTCGCAGCGCCATTCGGTGATCTTCGATCAGGAAACCGAGGAGCGCTACAACACCTTCAATCATCTCGGCGGGCCGCAGGGCCGCTACGAGGTGCTCAACTCGATGCTTTCGGAAGAGGCGGTGCTCGGCTTCGAGTACGGCTATTCGACCGCCGAGCCGAGCACGCTGACGCTGTGGGAGGCGCAGTTCGGCGATTTCGCCAACGGCGCGCAGGTCGTGTTCGACCAGTTCATCTCGTCGGGCGAGCGCAAGTGGCTGCGCATGTCCGGGCTCGTCTGCCTGTTGCCGCACGGCTACGAGGGCCAGGGGCCGGAACATTCCTCGGCGCGGCTCGAGCGCTTCCTGCAGATGTGCGCCGAAGACAACATGCAGGTCGCGAACTGCACGACGCCGTCCAATTACTTCCACATCTTGCGGCGGCAGTTGAAGCGCGAGATCCGCAAGCCGCTGATCCTGATGACGCCGAAATCGCTGCTGCGCCACAAGCGCGCGGTATCGCGACTCGACGAGATGGGGCCGGATACCTCGTTCCACCGCCTGCTTTGGGATGACGCGCAGTATCTCAAGGGTGAGAAGATCGAGCTTGTGCCCGACGACAAGATCCGCCGCGTCGTCCTCTGCTCGGGCAAGGTCTATTACGACCTCTACGAGGAGCGCGAGAAGCGCGGCATCAACGACATCTACATCCTGCGCATCGAGCAACTCTACCCGTTCCCGACCAAGGCGCTGATTACCGAGCTGTCGCGCTTCAAGCAGGCCGAGATCGTGTGGTGCCAGGAGGAGCCGCGCAACATGGGCGCGTGGTTCTTCGTCGATACGTTCCTGCGATGGGTGCTGGACCAGATCGGCGCGAAGCACCGCCATCCGCGCTATGCGGGTCGTGCGGCCTCGGCGGCGACGGCGACGGGGCTGATGTCGAAGCACATCGCCCAACTCCAGCAATTGCTTGACGAGGCTTTGGGTTGAATTTTTCCGTCATGACCGGCGGCCGTTCGAGGAGCGGCGTTTCCTCAAACGCCTGTGCCCGGCCGTTACGCCGGGGCACCGCGTCCATCTTCGCCGGGTTGACCGGCAACGGGCCGGGCATGACGGCGGAGAGAATTAAAGGAACGGGCAATGACTGACATCCGCGTACCTACGCTCGGCGAATCGGTGACCGAGGCGACCATCGGCAAGTGGTTCAAGAAACCGGGCGACGCGGTCGCGGTCGATGAGCCCCTAGTCGAGCTTGAAACGGATAAGGTGACGATCGAGGTGCCGGCGCCGGCGGCCGGCGTGCTGTCGGAAATTGCCGCCAAGGACGGGGAAACTGTGGCGGTCGGCGCGCTGCTCGGCCAGATCAGGGAAGGCGCCGGCGGCGCCGGGGCGAAGCCTGCGGCGGCTTCGGCCGCGGCTCCCGCGCCGGCAAAATCCGCCGCGCCCGCTCCGGCGGCGGCCAGGTCGGACGCGCCGCTCGCTCCGTCGGTGCGCAAATTGTCGGCGGAAAGCGGAATCGATGCCTCGGCCGTGCCCGGCACCGGCAAGGACGGCCGCGTCACCAAGGGCGACATGCTGGCGGCCATCGAGCGCGCGGCTCAGGCTCCGGTTCCGGTCGCGCAGCCGATCCAGATGCGCGCGCCGTCGCCCGCCGACGATGCCGCGCGCGAGGAGCGCGTAAAGATGACGCGGCTGCGTCAGACCATCGCGCGCCGACTTAAGGACGCGCAGAACACCGCAGCGATGCTGACGACCTTCAACGAGGTCGACATGACCGAGGTGATGCATCTGCGCAATCAGTACAAGGACCTGTTCGAGAAGAAGCACGGCGTGAAGATGGGCTTTATGGGCTTCTTCGTGCGCGCCTGCGTGCAGGCCCTGAAGGAAATCCCCGCCGTCAACGCCGAGATCGACGGCACTGACATCATTTACAAGAATTATTATCATATCGGCGTCGCGGTCGGCACCGAGAAGGGTCTCGTCGTGCCGGTGGTGCGCGATTGCGATCACAAGTCGCTCGCCGAGATCGAGAAATCGATTGCCGATTTCGGCCGACGCGCCCGCGACGGCGCGCTCAAGATCGAGGAAATGCAGGGCGGCACTTTCACCATCTCGAACGGAGGCGTGTACGGCTCGCTGATGTCGACGCCGATCCTGAACGCGCCGCAATCGGGCATCCTCGGGATGCACAAGATTCAGGAGCGCCCGATGGCAATCGGCGGCAAGATCGAAGCGCGGCCGATGATGTATCTGGCGCTGTCCTACGATCACCGCATCGTCGACGGCCGAGAGGCGGTGACGTTCCTCGTGCGGGTGAAGGAGAATCTGGAAGACCCGGCGCGGCTCGTGCTGGACCTTTGATAATGAACGATGATGTTAAGCAGTGGTCCTTGCTGCTTGCGTCATGGGCACGCAGAAAATCCGAGATATCGGAGCTTTGGATATTTTGAAGCCGCGCTCGCGGCGACCATCAAGATGACAGCGATCTAGACGTAGCTGTCATCATCGCGGGCGATGAACAAGCGATTCGCCTTGGCAATCGGATCGCGCTGGCAGGAGAGTGGGAGACCGAGTTGAAGGACCTTGTGCCCGTACCTGTCGATTTGGATTTGGGCGATGAAGATGTCTCAACGCATATCGTAGCGCCTGCGTTACGGCGTGAGGGCATTCGAATTTTTTGTCGAAGCGAGAACAGCTAATGTCCTACGACCTCATCATCATCGGCACCGGTCCCGGCGGCTATGTCTGCGCGATCCGCGCCGCACAGCTCGGGATGAAAGTCGCGGTGGTGGAGAAGCGCGCGACGCATGGCGGGACTTGCCTGAATGTCGGCTGTATTCCGTCCAAGGCGCTTCTGCACGCCTCGGAGGCTTTCGAGGAGGCCGGTCATTCCTTCGCCAGGATGGGCATCGGCGTCGGCAAGCCGAAGCTCGACCTCAAGCAGATGCTGGCGTTCAAGGACGAGGCGGTCGACGGCAACGTCAAGGGCGTCGATTTCCTGTTCCGCAAGAACAAGATCGAGTCCTTCCACGGCACCGCCCGCATTCTCGCGCCCGGCAAGGTGGAAGTGAAGGGCGGCGACGGCAAGACGCAGGCGCTTGATACGAAAAATATCGTCATCGCGACCGGCTCGGACGTGGCTAGGCTCAAGGGGATCGAGATCGACGAAAAGCGCATCGTGTCGTCCACCGGCGCGCTCGCGCTCGACAGGGTGCCGGAAAAGCTGCTGGTGATCGGTGCGGGCGTGATCGGGCTCGAGCTCGGCTCGGTGTGGCGCCGCCTCGGCGCGGACGTGACGGTGGTTGAATTCCTCGACCGCATTCTCCCCGGGATGGATTCGGAGGTCGCGCGCCAGTCGCAGCGGCTTCTGGAGAAGCAGGGCATGAAGTTCAGGCTCGGCTCCAGGCTCACCGCCGTTGACGGTTCGGGAAGGCGCCTGAAGGCGCAGATCGAGCCGTCCAAGGGAGGCAATCCCGAAACCGTCGACGCCGATATCGTTCTCGTCGCCATCGGCCGCGTGCCTTACACCGACGGGCTCGGCCTGAAGGATGCGGGCGTCGCGCAGGACGAGCGCGGAAGGATCAGGACCGACGCGCATTTCGCCACGAATGTCGCGGGCATCTACGCCATCGGCGACGTTATCGCCGGACCGATGCTCGCGCACAAGGCGGAGGACGAGGGCGTCGCGGTTGCCGAAATCCTCGCCGGCCAGGCCGGGCATGTGAATTACGACGTGATCCCGAATGTCGTCTATACTTATCCGGAGATCGCCTCGGTCGGGAAATCGGAGGACGACCTGAAAGCGGCGAACGTCGCCTACAATGTCGGCAAGTTCCCGTTCACGGCGAACGGCCGCGCCAAGGCGAACCAGCAGACGGAAGGTTTCGTGAAGATTCTCGCCGATGCGAAAACCGACCGGGTGCTTGGCGTCAGCATCGTGGGCTCAGATGCCGGCAACATGATCGCGGAAGCCGCCCTCGCCATGGAGTTCGGTTCATCGGCCGAGGACATCGCGCGGACCTGTCACGCCCATCCGACCCTTCCCGAAGCGGTCAAGGAAGCGGCGATGGCGGTCGCCAAGCGCGCCATTCACATGTGAGGCCGGGCCCGGCTCCCGCCGTGCCGGAAGCCGGCGTTCAAAACAGGTGCACCGCGTGTGGGGCGAAAAAGCCGATCGCCATGAAAAAAAGTCCGGCGACGGCAAGGCCGGCCGAAAGCCAGGCGAGCACGATCATGCCGGTGATGATCGTCGCCGAGGCCAGCACGATCCCGATCTGGAAGGCGGCCGACGCCACTTCGTAGTGGTGATAGCGCGCCATCGCCAGGTCGCGTTTGTGCTCGGCGTCCTTGGCCCGTTCGACGAGTTGCTTGCGTCCTTCGCCGGTCTCGGGCTCGTCGTTGTAGCGCGCGGCCGTCTTGGTCCAGGCGTCGATCTGTTTCGCGATCGCATCCCTGGCGGCGGGATCGGTGGTGGCGGCAAGGTCGAGCTTGCGCGTATCGGCCGCCGTCTGCACGGTCGTCATGCGGATCGTCTTGGCCTGGAAGAAGGCCCAAAGATTGGCCGCTTCGACGTTATGGCTGATCGCCGCGGTCTGCGCGCTCTTGCCGAGCGTTTCGGAGAAGGCAAGAAACAGCGCGATCACCGCGATAAGCAGCGCGATGGTCTTGTTGGAGTGCGCCGCATGCTCCGCATGCTCGGCATGTTCGAGATTTTCGTGCGGTCCAGCCATCGACCCCTCCTTGTCCGGGCCGGCGACGATGGGGCCAAATTCAACATTTTCGCAAGAGAATAAAAAGCGGCCGTCATCCGCAATCTGTCATCGCCGCGTCACCGGCCGGATCACGGGCGGGGATGCGCGGCGCGATAGACGTCGAGCAGCCGCTCGGTATCGACCGCCGTGTAGATCTGGGTCGTGGACAGGGACGCGTGGCCCAGCAATTCCTGGATGGCGCGCAAATCGCCGCCGCGGGCGAGCAGATGCGTGGCGAAGGAGTGGCGGAGCGCGTGCGGCGTCGCCGTATCCGGCAATCCCAGCGCCCCCCGAAGTCGCTCCATCGCCAGCTGGATGATGCGCGGCGACAGGGGCCCGCCCCTGGCACCCAGGAAGAGCGGGCCGTCCGCCGCAAGCGGATAGGGGCACAATGCCGCGTAATCGTCGATCAATTGCAGCACGCGCGGCAGCACCGGAACCATGCGGGTCTTGTTACCCTTGCCGGTTACCGTGATCGTATCGCCCGCGCCGGGACGCGGAACGTCGCGGCGCGACAGCGACAGCGCCTCGGCGATACGAAGTCCGGAGCCGTAAAGCAGCGCGAGCACGGCGGCGTCGCGCGCTAGAACCCATTGCTCGCGTTCCTCGCCGGCGCGCAGGCTGGCATCAGCTACGCGTCTTGCCGACGGCACGGCGAGGGGTTTCGGCAGGCTCCGGGCGATCCTCGGCGCGCGAATCGCGGACAGCGCCGCGACGCGGCCCTTGCCGTTGCGTTCGAGGAAGCGGGCAAAGGAGCGCGCGCCGGCGAGCGTTCGCATCAGCGTCCTGCTGCCCACGCCGGCGGCGCGTCTTGCCGCGAGGAAGGCGCGCACGTCCTGCGGCCCGAGCGCGGCGAGCTTTTTGAGCGAGGGCGCCCCGCCGAGATGTTCGGCGAGGAAGGACAGGAGCTGCAACACGTCGCGCAGATAGGCCTCGACGGTCTTGTCCGACATGCGGCGTTCGGAGGACAGATGCGACAACCAGCGCGCCAGTTCAGCCGCCACATCGGGCGCGGTTGGCAGGTCTGTTGCGGGCGCGCTCATGCCTGGATCCGCCTCATGAGTTGGACGCGGGACCGCGCTCCGAAAGGTCGGGCCGCGCCTGAAAGCACCGCTTTGCGGCCTACCCAGGATGAAGCCAAACTCTTCACCCTTCCTTAAGCCTGCGGAATCGGACCAAGCTGCGCGGATGGCAACCAAGATCGTCGATGTGCTGGTGCCGGTCGCGCTCGACCAAGCCTATTCCTATCGGGTTCCGGCCGGTCTCGACGTGGCGCCGGGCGATTTCGTCGGCGTGCCGTTCGGCGCCGTGGACTATGCGGGTGTCGTCTGGGGTGAAGCTTCACCGCGTCCGGGCCTGCACAACAAGCTCAAGGATATCATCGAAAAGCTCGATCGGCCGCCGCTGAAGCCGGAGCTGCGGCGTTTCGTAGACTGGGTCGCCGATTACACCCTCGGCGCGCGCGGCATGGTGCTGCGCATGACGATGCGGATGGGGGAGCTTGGCCCGGAACGCGAACGCGTGGGCGTGCGGCTTGCCGGCCCGCCGCCGCGGCGGATGACGCCCGCCCGCGCGCGCGTGCTCGAGGCCCTGGCCGACGGCATGCTGCGCTCCAAAAGCGACGCGGCGCAGGAGGCCGGCGTTTCCGCGGGCGTGATCGACGGATTGATCGACGAGGGCACGCTCGAAGCCCTGGTCATGCCGCCGGAGAAGGCGGCGGAGCCGCCCGACGCCGATTTCGCCCGGCCCGACCTGTCCGACGCGCAGCGCAAAGCGGCGGACGAGATTCGACACGTCGCCGCAGGCGGTTTCTCCGTATCGCTGATCGACGGCGTGACCGGGTCCGGCAAGACCGAAGTCTATTTCGAGGCGGTGGCGGAAGCGATCCGCCGTGGCAAGCAGGTGCTGATCCTGATGCCGGAGATCGCGCTGACCGCCCAATTCCTCGAACGTTTCGCGCGGCGCTTCGGCGTACCGCCGGCGGAATGGCATTCGCAGCTCTCGCCCCGCCGTCGCGCCCGCGTTTTTCGCGCGGTGGTGGACGGCAAGGCGCAGGTCATTGTCGGCGCGCGCTCGGCGCTTTTCCTGCCTTATGCCGATCTCGGGCTGATCGTCGTCGATGAGGAGCACGACCAGGCCTACAAGCAGGAGGACGGCGTGCATTATCATGCGCGCGACATGGCGGTGGTGCGCGGCCATATCGCGCAGATTCCGGTGGTGCTGTCGTCGGCGACGCCCTCGGTCGAGACCGAGGTGAATGCGCGGCGCGGGCGCTATCGCCGCCTGCATCTGCCCGAACGGTTCGGAGGGCAGCACCTGCCGCATATCGAAGCGATCGATCTGACCCGCGAAGGCCCGCCGCGCGGACGCTTCATCGCGCCGCGGCTGGCGGAAGCGGTGCGCACCGTCATCGCGCGCGGTGAGCAGGCCTTGCTGTTCCTCAACCGGCGCGGCTATGCGCCGCTCACGCTATGCCGTGCCTGCGGCTTCCGCTTCTCCTGTCCGAATTGTGATGCGTGGCTCGTCGATCACCGGTTCAGGCGGCGCCTCGTGTGCCATCATTGCGGCTTCGCCATGCCGATGCCCGAGCAATGTCCGAAATGCGCGGCCAAGGATACCTTCGCGGCGGTCGGGCCGGGCGTCGAGCGGCTGCACGAGGAGGTCGGCGCGCTGTTCCCCGGCGCGCGGGTGATGGTGCTGTCGAGCGATCTCGTCGAGTCGGTGGAGCGGCTGCGCGAGGAGCTGGACGGCGTCGCCGAGGGACTGTTCGATATCGTGATCGGCACGCAGATCGTCGCCAAGGGGCATCATTTTCCGAAGCTTAATCTCGTCGGCATCGTCGATGCGGATATCGGCCTTGCCAACGGCGACCCGCGCGCGGCCGAGCGGTCATTCCAGCTCCTGCATCAGGTGGCGGGGCGGGCGGGCCGCAGCGAGGGGCGCGGGCTCGGCTTCGTGCAGACGCACCAGCCCGAGCATCCGGTGATGCGGGCGCTTCTGTCCGGCGATCGCGACAAGTTCTACGACACCGAAATCGCCTCCCGCGAAGCGGCCGGCTATCCGCCCTTCGGACGGCTCGCGGCGCTGATCGTGTCCGGCGGCGACCGGCACGAGACGGAAGGCTTCGCCCGCAGGATCGCCGCCGCCGCCCCGCTCGACGATCAGGTGCGGGTGCTCGGCCCCGCCGAGGCGCCGCTCGCGGTGGTGCGCGGCCGCCATCGGTTCCGCCTGCTGGTCAAATCGCCGCGGGCGTTCGATTTGTCGGGCTACCTGCGCGGATGGCTCGCGCATGCCCCGAAAACGCGCGGCACGCTCAAGCTTGAGATCGACGTCGATCCGCAGAGCTTCTTCTAGCGCCTAGCCGGCGAATTTCAGCCCGGCGATGCCCGCCATGATCAGGCCCATGCAGCCGAGCCGCAGGGCGGTCGCCGGCTCGGCGAACAGGACGATGCCGAGGATCGCGGTTCCGACCGCCCCGATCCCGGTCCAGACCGCATAGGCGGTTCCGACCGGCAGCGACTTCAGGGCAAGGCTGAGGAAGACGAAGCTCGCAGCCATCGCTGCCACCGTCCAGACGGACGGCCAAAGTCGCGTCCAGCCCTCGCTATATTTCAGGCCGATCGCCCAGCCGACTTCGAAAAGCCCGGCGATAAGAAGGAAAGCCCATGCCATCGACGATCCCTTCGGTGAAAACGGCCGGGGCCTCGCCGCCGGCGCGGGCGGTCTTAGCCCGCAAAAATGGAGCGCAATAGCGGCCCGGCGGCGCTTGGCCATGTTGCACCGCCCGGAGGCGTGTGTTAGCAAACCCGCGATTTTGCGAGGGTTTCCGCAGGCCGCTGCGACGTCCTCCGAGATCGGAATTCCCTCTTGGATTCCAAGGCTTTGCGGCGCTCTCTCGGCGCGGCGCGAGGCTTGCGGATTGAAGGCTTTCGAAAGATCCCATGGCAGGCGAAGACACGATCGTATCCGGCATGGCAGGCCGCTATGCGACCGCGCTGTTCGAACTCGCGCGCGAGGAAAAGGCGACCGACCAGGTGAAGGCCGATCTCGAAGCCTTCGACAGGCTGGTCGCCGGCAGCCCCGATCTCGATCGGCTCGTGCGCAGCCCGGTCTTCGGCGCTGACGAGCAACTCAAGGCCCTCTCCGCCATTCTCGACAAGGCCGGAATCAAGGGGATAGCAGCCAACTTCCTGCGCGTTGTCACCGCGAACCGGCGCCTGTTCGCGGTGCGCGACATGATCCGCGGCTATCGCGCGCTCGTCGCCCGGCACAAGGGCGAAGTGAGCGCCGACGTCACCGTCGCCGAACGGCTGACCGACAAGAATCTCGCCGCGCTCAAGAGCGCGCTCAGTTCAGTCACCGGGAAGGATGTCGATCTGAATGTAAAGGTCGATCCCTCGATCATCGGCGGTCTTGTCGTGAAGATCGGCAGCCGCATGGTCGATTCATCCCTCCGCACCAAACTCAATTCGATCAAATACGCGATGAAAGAGGCCCGCTGATGGATATTCGCGCCGCAGAAATCTCCGCGATCCTGAAGGACCAGATCAAGAATTTCGGCCAGGAGGCGGAAGTCTCCGAGGTCGGGCAGGTGCTGTCGGTCGGCGACGGCATTGCGCGCGTCTATGGCCTCGACAACGTGCAGGCCGGCGAGATGGTCGAATTCGAGAACGGCGTGCGCGGCATGGCGCTGAACCTCGAGACCGATAACGTCGGTATCGTCATTTTCGGCAATGACCGCGAAATCAAGGAAGGCCAGACCGTCAAGCGCACGCGCGCGATCGTGGACGCGCCGGTCGGTAAGGGGCTGCTCGGTCGCGTGGTCGATGCGCTCGGCAATCCGATCGACGGCAAGGGCCCGATCAAGGCCGACAAGCGCATGCGCGTGGACGTCAAGGCTCCGGGCATCATCCCGCGCAAATCGGTGCATGAGCCGATGGCGACCGGCCTGAAGGCGATCGACGCGCTCATTCCGATCGGCCGCGGCCAGCGCGAATTGATCATCGGCGACCGCCAGACCGGCAAGACCGCGATCGCGCTCGACACGATTCTCAATCAGAAGCCACTCAACGCTCCCGGCGCGCCGGAAAGCCAGAAGCTCTATTGCGTCTATGTCGCCGTCGGCCAGAAGCGGTCGACCGTGGCGCAATTCGTGAAAGTGCTCGAAGAGCAGGGCGCGCTGGAATATTCGATCGTCGTTGCCGCTACCGCCTCGGATCCGGCGCCGATGCAGTTCCTCGCGCCGTTCTCCGGCTGCACCATGGGCGAGTATTTCCGCGACAACGGCATGCACGCCGTGATCATCTATGACGACCTGTCGAAGCAGGCCGTCGCCTATCGCCAGATGTCGCTCCTGCTGCGACGTCCGCCCGGCCGCGAGGCCTATCCAGGCGACGTGTTCTACCTGCATTCGCGTCTGCTCGAGCGCGCCGCCAAGATGAACGACGAGAACAAGGCCGGTTCGCTCACCGCGCTGCCGGTAATCGAGACGCAGGCCAACGACGTGTCGGCCTACATCCCGACCAACGTCATCTCCATCACCGACGGCCAGATCTTCCTCGAGACCGACCTGTTTTATCAGGGTATCCGCCCGGCGGTGAATGTCGGCCTGTCGGTGTCGCGCGTGGGGTCCTCCGCGCAGACCAAGGCGATGAAGAAGGTCGCCGGCAAGATCAAGGGCGAGCTTGCGCAATACCGCGAAATGGCGGCGTTCGCGCAATTCGGCTCCGACCTCGACGCCACCACCCAGCGCCTGCTCAATCGCGGCGCGCGTCTCACCGAACTGCTCAAGCAGCCGCAATTCTCGCCGCTGAAGATGGAAGAGCAGGTGGTCGTGATCTGGGCCGGCACCAACGGCTATCTCGACAAGCTCGACCTCGGCCAGGTGCGGAAATTCGAGACGGGGCTTCTTTCGCTCCTGCGCAACGAGAAGACCATTCTCGAAGACATCCGCAAGTCCGCTGATCTCTCGGCCGATACCGAGAAGAAGCTGAAGGAACAGGTCGACAAATACGCGGCGAGCTTCGCCTGAGCGGGCCGCCGTCGCGGCCTACCGGCTGCGGCGCGGAATTCGTAAAGGTGAGGGAAGAAGAGACGAACGGGTAAGATGGCAAGCCTCAAGGACATGCGGGTCCGCATCGCCGCGACCAAGGCGACGCAGAAGATCACCAAGGCGATGCAGATGGTCGCCGCCTCGAAGCTTCGCCGCGCGCAGGCCGCGGCGGAAGCGGCCCGTCCCTATGCCGAGCGCATGGAGGCGGTGCTGCGTAATATCGCCGCGGGCACTTCGGGCGCGGGCGCGCCGAGACTGCTCGCGGGCACTGGCAGCGACCGGGTTCATCTTCTGATCGTGGCGACCGGCGAACGCGGCCTCGCCGGTGCGTTCAACTCCGCCATCGTTCGGCTTGCGCGGGAGCACATCGCGCGCCTGCAATCGGAAGGCAAGGAAGTCAAAATCCTCACTGTTGGCCGCAAGGGTTACGAGCAGCTTCGCCGCAACTATGAAAGGCAGATCGTCGAGCGACTGGATCTGCGCGGGGTACGTACGATCGGTTATGTCAACGCGTCCGAGATCGCGGCCAAGGTGTTGTCGATGTTCGAGCGCGGCGAATTCGACGTCGCCACGCTTTTCTATTCGCGCTTCAAGTCGGTCATCGCGCAGATCCCAACCGCCCAGCAGATCATTCCGCCGCAATTCGGCGAAGCGAAGGCCGATGCCGGCGGCGCGTCATACGAATACGAGCCGGAGGACGACGAAATACTCGGCGATCTTCTGCCGCGCTACGTAGCGACGCAGATTTTCCGGGCGCTGCTGGAGAACAACGCCTCCTTCTACGGCGCGCAGATGACGGCGATGGACAATGCCACGCGCAACGCCGGCGACATGATCCGCAAGCAGACCATTCAATACAACCGCACCCGTCAGGCGATGATCACGAAGGAGCTGATCGAGATCATCTCCGGCGCCGAGGCGCTGTAGCGGAGAGGCGCATGGCTTACACCGTTTCAGCGACGACTAGGGGCGGCCGCAACGGCCGCGCGATCCTCGACAATGGCGGGCTCGCGCTGGCGATGGGCCTGCAGAAGGAATTCGGCGGATCGGGCGAGGGGCACAATCCCGAGCAGCTTTTCGCGCTGGGATGGTCCTCGTGCTTCGGACAGGCGATCCTCGCGCTGGCCAAGAAGCACGGTCTCGATGGTCAGGATGCCCGCGTGACTTGCACGCTCTCGATGGAGAAGGACGACGTGAGCTTCGGCTTCAAAGCCGAATTGAAGGTCGTCGTTCCCGGCGCCGACAGGACCAAGGTGCAGGCCCTGGTCGAGGACGCCCACCGGATTTGTCCCTATTCGCGCGCGACGCGCAACAACGTGCCGGTCACGTTGAGCGTCGGCTGAAGTTTCAAGGAGAAAGTGATGGCGACACCACAGGTCGGTTCGAACAAATCCGGCAAGATCACGCAGGTGATCGGCGCGGTCGTGGACGTGCAGTTCGAAGGTTATCTGCCGCCGATTCTGAATGCGCTGGAAACGAACAACGGCGGCCAGCGCCTCGTTCTCGAGGTCGCGCAGCATCTCGGCGAATCGACGGTACGGACCATCGCCATGGACACCTCGGAAGGTCTCGTGCGCGGCCAGGAAGTGACCGATACCGGCGCGCCGATTTCGGTGCCGGTCGGCGACGAAACGCTCGGCCGCATCATGAACGTGGTCGGCGATCCGGTGGACGAGGCCGGTCCGATCAAGACCGCGGGCAAGCGTGCGATTCACCAGCCCGCCCCGGCCTATACCGATCAGTCCACGGAAGCGCAGATTCTCGTGACCGGCATTAAGGTCATCGATCTGCTCGCGCCCTATGCGAAAGGCGGCAAGATCGGTCTGTTCGGCGGCGCCGGCGTCGGCAAGACGGTGCTCATCCAGGAGCTGATCAACAACGTGGCGAAAGCCCATGGCGGCTATTCGGTGTTCGCCGGCGTCGGCGAGCGTACGCGCGAAGGCAACGACCTCTATCACGAGTTCATCGAATCCGGCGTCAATAAGAAGGGCGGCGGCCAGGGCTCCAAGTGCGCCCTCGTGTACGGCCAGATGAACGAGCCGCCGGGAGCACGCGCCCGCGTCGGCCTGACCGGCCTGACGGTCGCCGAGCATTTCCGCGACCAGGGTCAGGACGTGCTGTTCTTCGTCGATAACATCTTCCGCTTCACGCAGGCCGGCTCGGAAGTGTCGGCGCTGCTCGGCCGCATTCCCTCGGCGGTCGGATACCAGCCGACGCTCGCCACCGACATGGGCGCGCTGCAGGAGCGCATCACCACCACTACCAAGGGCTCGATCACCTCGGTGCAGGCGATCTACGTTCCGGCCGACGACCTGACCGACCCCGCGCCGGCGACATCCTTCGCCCATCTCGACGCGACGACGGTGCTGTCGCGCGACATCGCCGCCAAGGGCATCTATCCGGCGGTGGATCCGCTCGACTCGACGTCGCGCATGCTCTCTCCGCTGGTCGTGGGCGAGGAGCATTATGCTGTCGCGCGGCAGGTGCAGCAGGTGCTCCAGCGCTACAAGGCGCTGCAGGACATCATCGCCATTCTCGGCATGGACGAACTGTCGGAGGAGGACAAGCTGACGGTCGCGCGCGCGCGCAAGATCGAACGCTTCCTGTCGCAACCCTTCCACGTCGCCGAGGTGTTCACTGGATCGCCGGGCAAGCTCGTCGCGCTTGAGGACACGATCAAGGGCTTCAAGGGCGTGGTCGAAGGCAAGTACGACCACCTGCCGGAAGCCGCCTTCTATATGGTCGGCACCATCGAGGAGGCGGTCGAGAAGGGCAAGAAGCTCGCGGCGGAAGCGGCGTAATTAAGCCGCCTCGCATCGAGGGGCCGCCGCGGGCGGCGGCTTCCGAAATGAGGCACACAGTCTGGAGCTTGGCATGGCCACATTTCATTTCGATCTTGTCTCCCCGGAGAAGCTTCTGTTCTCCGGCAAGGTCGAGCAGGTCGACGTACCGGGCGCCGAAGGCGATTTCGGCGTGTTCGAGGGGCATGCGCCGATGGTGACGCTGCTTCGCCCGGGCATCCTGACGATCCACGGGGAGCAGGGCGAGCAGCAGGTCGTCGTGCATGGCGGCTTCGCCGAAGTGTCCGCTGCGGGACTGACGGTTCTCGCCGACGTTGCCGAAGATGTCGCGGAAATCGACCAGGCGGCGCTGGCCGAACACATCAAGACGCTCGAGGAAAGCATCCAGAGCATGCAGCCGGGCGACGCGCTCGATCGCGAGATCTGGCGCCTCGATCACTTCAAGACGGTGCAGCAGCATCTGCAGGGTACCGCGTTGCATTGACCGGCATCGCGCCGGAACGCAAAAGCCCGGCCTGGCCGGGCTTTTTGTTTTGTGGCGCGGCCTATCCGGCGAAGCGCGCGAATTCCTGCGCGACGGTTTGGTAAATTTGCCGGCGGAACGGCACCACGAGCCCGGCTACGCGATCGAGCTTTTCCCATCGCCACGCGTCGAATTCAGGCTCCTGGCCGTTGCGCGACGTGAGCGGGTCGATCTCGCTCTCCTCGCCGGTGAAGCGAAGCGCGAACCACTTCTGCCGCTGCCCGCGAAAGACCGCGAGCCGATGCGGCGGGCCGTCATAGGGCGGAAATTCGTACGTCATCCAGTCCGTCTCGGCGAGGTATTCGGCATGGCGCACGCCGGTTTCCTCCCACAGCTCGCGGAACACCGCCTTGCGCGGATCCTCGCTTCCGTCGATTCCTCCCTGCGGCATCTGCCATTCGAGCCCCGGCAGGATGATTTCCGGCCCGTCGTCCTTGAAGCGGCGCGCGATCAGCACGCGCCCTTCGGCGTTGAACAGCGCGACGCCGACATTCGGACGATAGGGCTTGTCGCTCACGATCAGACGGTCTCCCATGCGCGGCTGTCGCGCGAGCGGCGCAAGGCGTCGATGACGCGCATATTGGCGATGGCGGTCTCGATCGGGAATTGCGAAGCGGTTTCCCCGCGCACGAGCCTGGAGAAGCGCTCCGCCTGCAACTGATACTGATTGACCGGCGGAAAGGTCAGCACGCGCTTGTGATGAAAGCCGATGCTCTGCGTGTCGCCGATATAGAGATGGCAATCGGAGGTGATGGCGTGCGAATAGGGGAAGTCACCGCGGATCCAGCCGCGTTCGGCGATCACACCGAGATGCTGGTGCGTGCCCCCGGTAGTCGGCCCGGCCTGCATCGAGACGATGAAGGTCGCCTGCCCATTCGGAAATTCCAGGATCGCGCTGGTCAGGCGATCGGTCTTGAATTCAGGGTCGATGTCGAAGACGCCGATGGCGCGGACGGGTTCCGCGTTGAAGGTCATGCGGCAGCCGGTAATGGCGTAGCTTCCGAGATCGTACAGGGCGCCGCCGCCGATATCGGCCTTGTTGCGAATGTCGTTCGGATCGCGGCTGTTCATGCACAGCATAGTCTGCACGCCGCGCACCGCGCCAATCTCGCCGGAATCGATCACCTCGCGCAGCGCCGCCCATTGCGGATGGTTGCGGATGGCGAAAGCCTCCTCGATCAATCGGCCGGTACGTTCGCGCGCGCCGACGAGCTTCTCGGCTTCGGCGGCGGTGAGGGAGATCGGCTTCTCGCAAAGCACGTGTTTGCCGGCCTCCATCGCCTTGATCGACCACTCGACGTGCATGTGATTGGGCAACGGATTGTAGATCGCCTCGATGGTCGGGTCGGCGAGCAACTCCTCGTAGGAACCATAGGCTCTTTCGATGCCCGCTTTCGCGGCCGCTTCCCTGGCGCGCGCGAGATCGCGCGAGGCGATGGCGACAACGGCCGAATTGGACGACGATTTCATCGCCGGGATCACGCGATTGAGCGCGATCTTGGCGACACCTAGAATACCCCAACGAACCTTGTTCATGACCCTCCCCGGGCTTTTGTGATTATCGTGCGGCGAGCGGCGCGAATTCCTCGACCACGCGCTCATAGACCTGGCGTTTGAACGGAACGATGAGCCCGGGCAGCGAGGCGATCTCGGCCCAGCGCCATTCGACGAATTCCGGCTTATGCGTGCCGCCGCCGGGATGCTCGATGTCGATTTCCCTGTCGTCGCCGGTAAATCTAAAAGCGTACCATTTCTGCGTCTGGCCCCGGTATCGGCCATTCCAGGCCCGCCCGACGATGTCACGCGGTATGTCATAGGTCAGCCAGTCGGCGATTTCGCCAATCTTTTCGGCCGACCTGATGCTGGTTTCCTCGTAGAGCTCCCGCCTTGCCGCCTCCAGCGGATCCTCTCCGTCGTCGATGCCGCCCTGTGGCATTTGCCATTCGTGCGTGACGTCGACGTGCTCGGGCCCGCTCAGGCGCCGGCCGATAAAGGCAAGGCCCTTCGGATTCAGCACCATCACGCCGACGCAGGGACGATAGGGCAGGGATTCGAAGGGGGGCATTCGCACCTCACCGGGCGGTTAATTACGCGCCCCGTCTTTTCAGAGACGGAGCGCGTCAGGTCAAGCCCGGCGGGCGGCGCCCGTCAGCTCGATTTCGGCTTGATCGCGGCGGCCGTGATCGGGACAAGCGCGATGCCGCGTGCCGTCGCGGCCTTCGCCCATTTCGCCACCCGCTCGATGGTAACCGGCAGCGCGCTTCCAGCCGCGACGGCAAGCCCGCGCTCGCGCGCGATCTGCTCGGCCTTGGCGAGCGCCTTGTCGATCTCGGCGGGACTCGGCGCGGCATCGATCACGATATCGGCCTTGGCAAAGGCGAGCCTGTTGGCGCCCGCGATCTGGGGCGCGAGGCTTCGCGGGGAGGACCCGTCATCGACATAGACGAGTCCGCGCTTTGCGGCCTCGCGCAGGACCGCTGAAATCGCCGGTTCCGACGCGGTGAAGCGCGCGCCCATGAAATTAACGATGCCAACATAGCCCTGGAAGCGGCTCATCAACCAATGCAGCCGATCGACATTCTGCTCGACCGACAGCGAGCTCAGCAGCGTTTGCGGCCCGGGATCGTTGTCGGGATAGTCGAAAGGTTCCATCGGCACCTGCAGCAGCACCTCGTGCCCCTCGGCGCGCGCACGGCCGACGAGATTCTCCAGATCGTTTCCGTAAGGCATGAAGCCGAAGGTGACGGCGCCCGGAATTTTGGACAGGGCTTCCATCGTTCCTGTCGCGCCGACGCCGAGCCCGCCGATGACAAGGGCGACGCGCGGTCCGTCCGCGCCCGGTCCGGGCTGCACCGCCCGCGCATAGGCCTCGGAGGGGCGCGTGCCGTCCGGCGCGATCCTCGGAATTGCACCGTGCCGCGATTGCTCGATCAGCCGGCTGTCGATCGGGGCGCGCGGCGCCTCCGAACTGCCGCCCAGAACGATCTGCTGCGTCTTGCCGCTCGATCCGTCGATAATGGTGACGGTTTTTCCCTGCGCAGCCGCGGCGCCCGGGTTGGCGCCGTTGTCGCGCGTAGCGCCGGGCTTGTCCGTGGAGGGCGTGCCGCCAGATTGCTTCACATCCGGCTTTTCAACCGCGGCAACCGCTGTCGGCTCGCCGCCGAAAGGATCGTCGACCAGCAGGACCCAGGCGAGGAAACCGAGCACGGCGGCCGCGAGCAACCCGGCAACGGCCTTCGGCAGAAGGGCGAGAACGGCCGGCTTTGCCTTGCCTGCGGTGTCTTTGCCGAGCGGGGCGTCGAGATCATCCGAAGCCACGGGCAGGCTCCTCGCGAATCAGTGGCGGAGTCTAGCATTTCGATTCGACCGGATCGCTGCGCCGGAAACGAAAGGGCGGCCCGCGGGCCGCCCTTCGAATGCTGCGCCGATACCCGCCCCGGTTATTGGGGCAGCGCGGCCCGCTTGGCGGAGGGCGGGAAGGCCGAATTCGTGACGGTGCCGCGCAGGAGGTCGGCCGCCATCTTCAGGGCCTTGTCGTCCTTCGGATCCGGCGGCACGTAGGACTGCGAGCCGGTCTGCTCGTCGCCTTCGGCCTTCAAATGGCCGCGCAGCGAGGATTCGCCCTTGGTGTCGGTGCGGGCCTTCAGCTCCTCGGGCACGTCCTGCAGCACCTCGATGTCGGGCGTGATTCCCTTGGCCTGGATCGACCGGCCCGACGGCGTGAAGTAACGCGCCGTGGTCAGCCGCAAGGCGCCGTTGCCCGAGCCGAGCGGGATGATCGTCTGGACCGAGCCCTTGCCGAAAGAGCGCGTGCCGAGAAGCGTCGCGCGCTTGTGATCCTGCAGCGCGCCGGCGACAATCTCCGATGCCGACGCCGACCCGCCGTTGATCAGCACGATCATCGGCTTACCCTTGGTCAGGTCGCCCGGACGCGCGTTGAATCGCTGGGTTTCTTCCGGATTTCGCCCGCGGGTGGAAACGATCTCGCCCTTTTCCAGGAACGTATCGGACACCGAAATCGCTTGGTCGAGCAGACCGCCCGGGTTGTTGCGCAGGTCGATGATGAATCCCTTCAGCTTCTCCGACGAGATCTGCGAAGTCAGCTCGGCGATGCCTTTTTTGAGCCCTTCGGTGGTCTGCTCGTTGAATTGGGTGATGCGGATATAGGCGACGTCCTCGCCCTCGGGCCGCCAGCGCACCGAGCGCACGCGGATCACGTCGCGCGTGATCGACACCTCGATCGGCTTGTCCTGCCCTTTGCGCATGATCTTGAGCTTGATCTTGGTATTGACCGGCCCGCGCATTTTCTCGACGGCCTGGTTGAGGGTCAGCCCTTGCACCGGCTCATCGTCGAGATGGGTGATGATGTCGTTGGCGAGGACGCCCGCCTTGGCGGCAGGCGTATCGTCGATCGGCGCGACGACCTTGACGAGACCGTCCTCCATCGTCACCTCGATGCCGAGGCCGCCGAACTCGCCGCGCGTCTGCACCTGCATGTCGCGGAAGCTTTTCGGGTCCATGTAGCTGGAATGCGGATCGAGTCCCGCCAGCATGCCGTTGATTGCCGACTCGATCAGCTTGGCGTCGTCTGGCTTCTCGACGTAATCGGCGCGTACACGCTCGAACACATCGCCGAAAAGATTGAGCTGGCGATAGGTGTCGGTCGAAGCGGCCGCCTTCGCGCTCATGCCCATGAAGACGACGCGCGGCTGAACGGCGAACAGCGTCAACGCGGCACCCGTGGCCGCGCCGAGGAGAACCAGGAATGTCTTGCGCATCATCCGCGAACCTTTTCACCTTCTTGAGCCGCCCACCATGGGCCGGAATCGATCGGAATCCCGTCCTTGCGGAACTCTACATATAGCACAGGTTGGGTGCCGTTGCCCGGGCCGGATGAAGCGATTTGTGCTCCGGTTCCCATGACCGCGACGGGTTCCCCGGTCAGCACGAACTGGCCGAGATCGACGGAAATCCGTTCCATACCCGCTAGAAGGACATGATATCCACCGCCGGCATTGAGGATCAAGAGTTGCCCGTATGACCGAAACGGCCCGGCATAGACAACCCAGCCGTCACACGGAGATGTGACCGGCGCGCCGGCGCGCGTGGCGAGCGAGATACCTTTTTCCGTGCCTCCGGCTCCGTCGGCAGACCCATAGTCCTTGACCTTTATCCCGCTGACCGGCAGCGGCAGCATTTTTTTAGCCGCGGAGAAGGAAACCGCCGGCGTGAGGCGGCCGGGATCCTTGAGCGCGGCGAAATTGGGGCGATTTTCCGGCTTGTCTTCCTCTGGCCGATTTGCGGCACGCGCCGCGCGGGCGGCGGGATCGAGCTCCTTCTCCAGGCGCAGGATCAGGTCACGGACATTGTCGGCCTGCCGGGCAAGAGCCGCGGCCTGCGCGCGCTCGCTGTCGAGCAGTTTCTGCTTCTCCGCCTCCCTGCGCTGGCGCTCGTCCACCAGCAGGTTCAGGCGCTGCTGCTCGGCGGACAGCGAGGCAAGATCGCGCGCGAGCCTTGCCGTCTGCTCGGCTATTCCCTCGCGCACCTTCACCAATTCGGCGAGATCGGTACTCAGTAGCCGCGCGCGCTCGCGCATTTCCGGCAGCACGGCGCCGAGCATGATCGCCGTCCGCACTGAATCGAGCGCGTCTTCCGGCCTGACCATCAGTGCGGGCGGAGCTTGGCGGCCGATGCGCTGGAGCGCGGCGAGGACTTCCGCGATCACCGCTCGCCGACTTTCCAGCGAAGATCGCAAAACCTGCTCGCGCGCCTGCAGCGGCTTCACCTTCTGCTCAGCCTCCGCGAGTCTGGCTTCCCCTTCCTGCACGCGCGCGCCGGTATCGATCAGGGCTTGATTGAGCTTGCGCCGATCCGCGCCGAGCTGCTCGATTTCGAGCCGCAATTGCTTTTCCGCCTCGGCGGCCCGCTTCTGCCGCGCGCGCAGCTCCTCGAGTTCCTGATCGTGTTGCCTAAGCAGGTCGGTCGCCGCCGGCCTCGCCGGCATTTGCGGCGGCGTCTGGGCTGCGGACGGCGGCGGCGCAAGCGCGAGCGCCGCCGCAACGCCCGCGCACACAGCGAAATTCTGAGGAAGCATGCCAGCCATCAGCCGCCTTCGCCGGAAATCCCGATCTTATGCCGGCCGGTGGCGGGATTAAGACCGTCAGGCGCGGTGATAGGGATGACCCGCAAGAATCGTCACCGCCCGGTATATTTGCTCCAGGAGCATGATTCGTACCAACTGGTGCGGCCAAGTCGCCGCGCCGAAGGCGAGGGTTCGCGCGCCCTTGCCGCGCAGCGATCGGGCAAGGCCGTCCGGCCCGCCGATGATGAAGGCCAGCGCGGCGCGCCCGGCATCGCGCTCGGCCTTGATCAGGTCGGCCAGGCTTGCGCTCGACAGGCTATCGCCGCTTTCGTCGAGTAGGATCACGGCCGCGTCGTCGGGGATGAGCGTGGCGAGCGCGATCGATTCCTCGATCTTGCGCTTTTCGGGGTCGGGGGCGCGGCTTTCCCTGATTTCGATGACTTCAAATTCGCGCAGGCCGACACTGCGCCCCGCCTGCGCCAAGCGCTTTCGATAGCGCCCACACAGGTCGGCTTCCGCGCCCTGCTTAAGGCGGCCGACCGCGAGCACGAGCACGCGCATGACCGCCTATTCCTTCAGCTCGCCCGTCGTCGCGTGCGACTGCCCGCCCACATCTTTTCGAGATTGTAAAAGTCGCGCACTTCCGGGCGGAAGACGTGGACGATGACGTCGCCGGCGTCGATCAGCACCCAATCGCAATGCGGCATGCCTTCGACTCGCGTGTCCTTCAGGCCGGCCTTGGCGAGGTGCTCGACGACGTCATCCGCGACCGCGCCGACATGCCGGTTCGAGCGGCCGGAGGCCACCACCATGGTGTCTGCAATCGAGGTTTTGCCGGAGAGATCGATGGTGACGATGTCCTCCGCCTTCATGTCTTCGAGGCGGGAGAGGACGATGCTTAGCGTCTCCTCGGCGTCTGGACGCAACCTGGAGACGGGTTCGGAACGGCGCGGCCGTATCCGAGAGATTACTGTGGTGGTCAGTGGCCCTTTCCTTCCCATTCGGCCCCGGAACCGGGGACTCAGTGAAACAAATGTAGGCACGCACTCCCGCCCGTTTCAACCTCTCAAACAAACCTCCGGGCGGCACGCAGTTCCGTGGATGACATGGCGATTTTCATGCCATGCAGGAACATCCAGGCAGGCGGCGGCTGGTCGGCGAGGGCCGGCGCGGCGGTCTCGGGCAGCCGCGCGCGCGCGAGCGCTTGCGCCGCAGGACTGCCGAAGGTGTTCAGCGCGGTGCCGCCGCGGTCGATGATAGCAATCGGGATGATCGAGGCGATGCCGCGCCAGTTTTTCCAGCGATGAAAATTCTTCAGGTTGTCCGCGCCCATGATCCATACGAAACGCGTGTGCGGGCATTCGTGCTGCAACCTCAGGATCGTATCGTAACTGTATTTCGTTCCGATGACGGCCTCGATGCCGGTGACGTCGATACGCGGATGAGCGGCGACGAGTCGCGCCGCCTCGATACGCTTATCAAGCGCCGGCAACCCTGAATTATCCTTTAACGGATTTCCCGGCGTCACCAGCCACCAGACTCGATCGAGACCGAGGCGCTTCATTGCGAATAGCGTCGCGGCCCGATGCGCGGCGTGCGGCGGATTGAACGAGCCGCCGAACAGCCCGATGCGCAGACGGGGAGCGTGCGGCGGAAGGGCGATGCGCGGAGACATCCCTGCGGCTCGTTAAGGCCGCGTCTGTCCGCTGCCGAGCACGCGGTATTTGAAGCTCGTCAATTGTTCGACGCCGACCGGGCCGCGCGCATGCATTCGCCCCGTCGCGATCCCGATCTCGGCGCCGAATCCGAACTCGCCGCCATCGGCGAACTGGGTCGATGCGTTGTGCAGCACGATGGCCGAATCGACTTCGTTCAGGAATTTCTCGGCCGCCTTTCGGTCCGCCGTCACGATCGCATCGGTGTGGTGCGATCCGTAACGCTCGATATGGTCGATCGCACCCTGCACGCCGTCCACGACCTTCGCCGCGATCACGGCGTCGAGATATTCGGCCGGCCAGTCCGCCTCGGTCGCCGCCTTGGCGCGCGGATCCGCCTTGCGGACTGCCTCGTCGCCGCGCACCTCGCAGCCCGCCTCGATCAGCATCGAGACCAGGGGCTTGAGGTGGGTAGCGGCGGCGCCGCGATCGACCAGCAGCGTTTCCGCCGCGCCGCAAACCCCGGTGCGCCGCATTTTGGCGTTGAGCACGATCGATTTCGCCATTTCGAGATCGGCGGCCTTGTCGATATAGACGTGGCAAACGCCTTCGAGATGCGCGAAGACCGGGACGCGTGCCTCGGCCTGGACGCGCTCGACAAGACCCTTGCCGCCGCGCGGCACAATGACGTCGAGATTGCCCCCGAGGCCCGCCAGCATGAAGCCGACGGCGGCGCGGTCGCGCGTGGGCACAAGCTGGATCGATTCCTCAGGCAGTTGCGCCTCGCGCAGGCCGGCGACGATCGCCGCGTGAATCTCGCGCGCTGACCTGTGGCTGTCCGAGCCGCCGCGGAGAATGGTCGCATTGCCGGCCTTGAGACACAGTGCCGCCGCGTCCGCCGTGACATTGGGGCGGCTTTCGTAGATCACGCCGATCACGCCGAGAGGCACGCGCACACGCTCGATGGTCATGCCGTTCGGGCGGGTCCACCGTTCGGTCACGATGCCGACCGGGTCGGCTAGGCCGGCAACGACGTCCACCGCCTCGGCCATCGCCATCACACGCGCGCGGTCGAGGGCGAGGCGATCAAGGAAGGCGGCGGTGGCCTGCTGCTTTCGCGCTTCAGCGAGATCCTCGGCATTGGCGGCCAGAATGGCGTCGGCGCGGGACCGGATCGCCGCGGCCATCGCCACGAGTGCCTGATTCTTGCGCGCCGGACCGGCAAGCGCCAGCACGCGACTCGCGGCACGCGCCTTGCGCCCGATCTCGCCCATCATTCCGGCGAGATCGGAGGCGGTATCGGGTGTCTTCAATAGCGCGGTCATGGGCCAAATCCGGTCGCGCGCCTTCTAGCACGGCCGCGACGATATCGCGATATCTAGGCATCGCTCTCCTGGCCGACTAGGCCATTGGCCTAGCGCGCAGAGGCCGACTTTCGGCGCCGGGCCCAGAGGGTCGAGACGACCAGGGTGGGTACCGCCGCAAGCCCGCAAAGCGCGGTCCCGATCAGCACGGCGGCCGGGGCGCCGTGATCCATCATGAAGCCGAAGGCCGGCGGGGCGATGATCGCCCCGATATTGAAGCCGGTGGTGACGAAGCCAAAAATCTTACCGAACGAGCCGGCCGGCGCCACCGCCCGCACCAGCATGTCGCGGGAGGGCATGATCACCCCGATGAAGAAGCCCGACAGCCCCATCAGCACGATGACCATCGTCGAGCCGACGTCCCACAGCGCGACAGGAATGAGGGTGATGGCGCTGAGCGAAAGTCCGATCATCGCCACGAGATCATGGCGCCCGGTGCGCGCGCTGATGAATCCCCCGACCAGAACGGCGGCCGCGCTCGCGGTGAGATAGGCGGTGAGCGCGGACGTGGCGAAAGACAGCGGCACGTTCCAGAGCGCCTCGAGCGCCACGATGCCGTATCCGGCGATTCCAGAATTGGCCATCGAGAGCAGCATGAAGAAGACGAGGTTGAGCAGGATCGCCGCCGACAGGAGCAGCCGCCAGTCCGATCCGTTCCGTTTTCCTTCGGCGGACGGCGCATGGTGGCCGTCCGCGCCGCCGAGAACGTCGCCGAACAGGACCAGCGCGGCGGCGACGGCAAAGCCGATCGCGGCGAGAAACAGCAGCGCGCCGCGCCAGCCGAAGGATTGCGCCAGCGCGATCGTCAGCGCGGGCGTGACCGCGGTTCCGACGAAGCCCGCGAAAATGTGAATCGAATAGGCCTGGCTCATGCGTTGCGCCGAGATGCGGCTCGACAGCAGGGAATAGTCGGCCGGGTGATAGACGGTGTTGGCAAGGCCTAGCAGCGCTGTGGCGGCGACGAAGACCGCGAAGGAGGGAAGCGCGGCGGCAAACGCGAGCGAGACGGCCCCGAGAAGGAGACCGCCGATCAGAACCGCGCGCGCGCTCGTGCGATCGACGAGAAATCCCGCCGGCGTCTGCAGCACTCCGGTCAGGACATTGAAGATGGCGATCACCCCGCCGAGGGTCGTATAGCTGACACCGAACTCCGCGCGCAGAAACGGAAACAGGATCGGCAGCGCGAAAATATAGATATGGCTGACGAAATGCGCCGCGCCGACGAGCGAGATCGCGCGCACGTCGCTCGCGCCCGTCTGATCGGCGGCGAAGGTGGTCGGTGTCATGGATGAGGAAATGTCCCTAGCGGGAGCACCTTATCCGATGAGCTTGCGCGGACCTATGCTTTCGACGAGGGATGGGCCTGCGCCGATCGCCCCGGGAGCGCCGCTTCCGGTTCGCGGCTAGGCCGCCTCGTCGCGCTCCTCCTGCGCGAAAAAGACCAGCGTTTCGAAGGAATAGCCGCAGCTCGCGCAGGACCACAAATAGCGCAGGCGGCCGTCGCCTGCCGGCTCGGACCATTCGGGGCCGGGCAGCATTTCGCCGCACTGCGCACATGGCGCCGAGGGCTGTGGTCGGAAAAGCCGAGGTTGATGGAACCGGGTGTCCATTGCCGCACCTCCCTTGCTTTTATTGTTTATCCGGCCGTCTGCGGGGCCGGTCACGGCAAGAACTTAGACTCCCTATAGTGTCCGGAAGATGACGCGCCCGCGCGCAGTGCGTGGCATCGGCCGTCACCGCCGGATGTTTTCGATCGCTTCAGGCAGTCAGCCCGGTCAGCCCGATCGCCGCGACGATATCGACGTAGGCTTTCTCGACGGGAATGCTGTGCGACTTGAAGCAATGCGGGCACCAGACCGACAATTTCATCGATCGCATTTTCTTCAAAGTCCGGTCGTCCGTCTCGATACTAGTTTCCACCTCGGCGTTGCTCGCCGGACAGCGATATTTGAGATAACTCATGACGCCACCTCCACGTGGCGCCATCCTTGCACTTCATCCGAACACAGCGAGATTCGAAAATTCGCTTATCCACACGGATATCAGCCATGCGCCGCCGCGTGAGCGGGTTCCGGTTCCGCAATTGCAACGCAGCAAAGTTCCGGCGCCGGTCCCGCGCCGATCAGCGCCAGTTGCAGCGCCGATGGCCTTGGCGGTCGTACCAGCATTCCTGAAAGCCGCGCGGAAAGACGGGTCCGCCGATTACGCCCCCGATCACGCCGCCGACCGCGGCGCCCGCGGGTCCGGCGAGGAGAGCGCCGCTTCCGGCGCCGATCGCGGCCCCGGTCAGAACGCGCTCAACCCAGGCATGCGCGCTGTTTCCACCCGCGATCAGTACAAGAACCGCCAAAGCGGCGATGATCAATTTGCGCATCGTTTTCCCCTCGGCGATCCTAGGGAGATGACACGCGATCATGCTTAACAAATCGTGGATGTGGGTCAGCCGCCCATCACCAGGTCGTCGCGGTGAACCATTTCCGCCCGGCCCTCGATGCCGAGAATGCCGACGATGTCGGCGGAGGAGCGGCCGATGATCTTTTGCGCATCGGCGGCATCGTAAGCCACGAGGCCCCTTGCAATTTCCGCCCCGTCGAGGCTGCGTATGATCACCGCGTCGCCGCGCTGAAAGTCGCCGTCCACGCGTTTCACGCCGGCGGGGAGGAGGCTTTTGCCGCGCCGCAACGCCGCCGCGGCCCCGTCGTCGATAAACACCACGCCGCGCGGTTCGAGCGAGCCCGCGATCCATTTCTTGCGCGCGGCGACCGGATTGGCGGGCGTGAGAAACCACGTGCAGCGGGCATTGCCGAGAATCGCCTTGAGCGGATGGGCGGTCTTGCCGGAGGCGATCACCATGTGCGTCCCGGCGGTGGTCGCGATCTTGCCGGCCTCGATCTTCGTCTGCATGCCGCCGCGCGACAATTCCGATCCGGCCGCTCCAGCCATCGATTCGATCTTCGGAGTAATGCGTTCGACCACGGGGATGAGATTGGCCTGCCGTCCCTCGCCGGGCGGCGCATCGTAAAGCCCGTCCACGTCGGACAGGAGGACGAGGCAATCGGCGCTGACCATCGTCGCCACCCGCGCGGCCAGCCGGTCGTTGTCGCCGTAGCGGATCTCGTTCGTCGCGACGGTGTCGTTTTCGTTGATTACCGGCACGCATTTCCATTCGAGCAGCTTGTCGATGGTGGAGCGCGCATTGAGGTAGCGGCGCCGCTCCTCGGTGTCGCCCAGCGTGACCAGAATCTGCCCGGCGATCATGCCGTGATGGCCGAGCACCTGCGTCCAGAGCCGCGCGAGCTCGGTCTGGCCGACGGCGGCGGCGGCCTGAGAATCCTCGAGCTTCAGCGGTCCGCGCGGCAATTTCAGAATGCCGCGTCCGAGCGCAATCGCCCCCGACGATACGACGAGAACGTCGCGCTTGCCCTTGTGCAGCTCCGCGATGTCCTCGACGAGCGCGTTCAGCCAGCCCTCGCGGACGGCCCCCGCGCCGGAATCGACCAGCAGCGAGGAGCCGACCTTGATGACGATGCGGCGGAAATCCAACAGCGCTGGAATTCGAGTCATGGTCATGGATCAGTCGCGCACCAGCCTCTACACCACGGCGTCCGCCGTGGGGAGGGGTCTAAGGCCGCCAGGGCTGCTGAAGGCGCTCGCTTTCGGCCCCGTCCGTCTTTGCCCGCGCGGCATCGATCACTTTCAGAAGGGCCCGCAGCGCCTCCGCGACCCCTTGCTGCGAATGGGCGGAGAGCACGAGCGGGGCCTTTTTCGACGCGCGCCTGAGCGCCTTGGCCTGCGCGTCGATCTCCTCCGGCGTCAGCGCGTCGGCCTTGGACAGAGCGACGATTTCCGGCTTGGCGGTCAGTCCGTGGCCGTAGGCCTCAAGCTCGCCGCGCACGGTCCGATAGGCCGCCCCGGCGTCGCCGCCAGTGGCGTCGACGAGATGCAGCAGCACGCGACAGCGTTCGATATGACCGAGGAAGCGGTCGCCGAGCCCGGCACCCTCGTGCGCGCCCTCGATCAGGCCGGGAATGTCGGCGAGCACGAATTCGCGCCCGTCCACCGCTGCGACGCCGAGCTGCGGATGCAGCGTGGTGAACGGATAATCCGCGATCTTCGGACGCGCGGCGCTGACGGCGGCGAGGAAGGTGGATTTGCCGGCATTCGGCAGGCCGACGATTCCGGCATCGGCGATTAGCTTCAGCCGCAGGCGGATCGTCCGTTCCTCACCCGGTTGTCCGGGATTGGCATGACGCGGCGCCCGGTTGGTCGAAGTCTTGAAATGCGCGTTGCCGAATCCGCCGTTGCCGCCGCGCGCGAGCACGACGCGCTGGCCCGGGCGGTCGAGGTCGGCGAGAAGGGTCTCTCCGTCTTCTTCATAGATCTGCGTGCCGACCGGCACTTTCAGGAGCCTGTCCTCGCCGTTGGCGCCGTGGCGGTCCTTGCCCATGCCGTTGCCGCCACGGCCCGCCTTGAAATGCTGCTGGTACCGATAATCGATCAGGGTGTTCAAACCCTCGACGGCCTCGGCCACGACATCGCCGCCCTTGCCGCCGTCGCCGCCATTGGGGCCGCCGAACTCGATGAATTTCTCGCGCCGGAACGACACGCAGCCGTTACCGCCCGCCCCCGACAGGATATAGACCTTGGCTTCGTCGAGAAATTTCATGGCACCGTCCGCGCCGTCATGTCAGTCTCCCGACGGCACCCCATATCATCCCGGGCCGTTATGTAGTGAGAATTGACGGCATCCCGTAGAGGATTTTGCCGATAAGCGGCCGGATCATGCAGAAATTCAGGCGATCTCCCGTCTTCCAGGCGGCGCTGCTTGCCGCGCTCGCCGCCATCCTCGTCCTTTCCGCTGCCGCGCCGGCGCGGGCCCAGTCCGAGGATCCGGCGATATGGGTGGATTTCGAGCGCATCCGCGCCGCCCAGCCCGCCCTGCTGGAAAAGCAATTTGCCCATCTCTCAAAGTCGCAGGGCGACGGCGGCATCTACGTGGTCGGCGTCGCCGGCTGGTCGGCGCAGGACGTGTTCATCAAGGAGCTGGACGGGGCGCTCGCGTCGCTCTCGAGGGTGTTGCCGATCAGCAGCGACCGGGTCGTCCGGCTCGTCAACAACGTCAGGACCGTGGATACGATTCCGATCGCGAGCCCGGACAATTTCAAGGCCGCCATCGGCGCCGTCGGCCGCGTCATGGATAAGCAGAAGGATACCCTGATCCTGTTCATGACGTCGCACGGCACGCCGGGTGGGGTCGTGCTGAAGCTCGGCCGCGCGGTCGCGGAATTGTCCCCGCGCGACGTCGCCGAGACTCTCGAACAGGAGCAGATCAAGAATCGTGTCGTGATCGTGTCGGCATGCTATTCGGGCGTCTATCTCAAGCCTCTTGCGAACGAGGACACGTTCGTGCTCACCGCCGCCGATTCGTTCAGTCCGTCGTTCGGGTGCAGCGCGAAGCGAAGCTGGACCTATTTCGGCGATGCCTTCTTCAATCAAAGCCTGCGGCCGGGCACCGATTTTCAGACGGCGTTCGGAAAGGCCAGGAAACTCATCAGGAAATGGGAAATCGCCGGCAAACTCAATCCGTCGAATCCCCAGGCCTTTTTCGGCGGTGAACTGTCCCGGCGAATCGATTCGCTGCTCAAGGCGATGGCGCATTCGCGCTCGTGACGCAGCGCGGCTCCGTTCGCGGAACGCTGGCCAGATGCGCTGCTTCGGCACATCGAAAACGACCGGCACCGTGCTAATGTCTGCGCCGATTTCTCGCCAGAAGCCGGAATGATCTCACCACGATCCAGCGCCGCGAAGGCGCCTCGCGCCATTTTGGCCGGCATAGCCCTGATGTTGTTCGGCTGCCTTCTGTCGGCCGGCATGAGCACGCTCGCCAAGGCGATGATGTTCGCCTTCCCGCTGATGCAGGTGCTGCTGGTCCGCAATCTCACGGCGGCCGCCGTATGCGCCCCCTTCGCCATCGGCCCGCTGCTGAACATGCCGCGGCCGTGGCTGCAGCTCTTCCGGTTCGCCCTCTGCGCGGCCGAGGCGCCCATGTATCTCTACGCGATTTCGCAGCTTCCTCTGGTTGACGTCATGACTTTCTACATGGCCGGTCCGATCTACGTGACCGTGCTTTCGGCGACGCTGCTCGGGGAGACCGTACGTTGGCGCCGGTGGAGCGCGGTCCTGGTCGGCTTTCTCGGCGTCCTGATCGCGTTGCGCCCGTCTTCGGCGATGCTGACGGCATCCGCGTTGATCGCGCTGACCGGCAGCGTCCTGTATGCCGGCGTGCTGACGACAACGCGCATGCTGCGGGGCACGCCGAACGTGGTCCTGATGATGACGCAGATTTCCGGCCCGCTGGTCTATGCGCTGATCGCGGGTCTGCAAAACTGGACCGAGCCCTCGCTCACGGATCTCGTGCTGATGTGCTCGCTCGGACTCGGCTCGGTGGTCACGACCGGCTGCATCAGCCGTTCGCTCGCGCTCGCGCCGGCGAGCATCGTCGTGCCATATCAATACGCCCTGATCGTCGGCGGCGCGCTGTTCGGCTACCTGTTCTTCGGGGAGCGGCCAGACGTTACGACGCTGATCGGCGCCGCGATCATCATCGGCGCCGGCGTCTATATTTTCACGCGCGAGCTGAAGGTTGCGCCCAGGCCGCCGGTGGTGGAGGCGCCGTGATCGCAATGTCGGCGAATCGCGCGGCGCTGGCCGGCATCGGGCTGATGCTGCTCGGCATCTTTCTGTTCTCGGCAAACGACGCGCTCGGCAAATGGATCCTGGGCACCTACGGCGTCGGGCAAATGCTGCTGATCCGCGGCACCGCCGCGTTGCTAATGCTGTCGCCGTTCATCTATCGCGAGGGTCTTGGCAGCTTCAGGAGCGCGCCGCGGCTCGGCCTGCAGATCCTTCGTCTCGTCCTCGCCACCGCGGAGGTGGTGATGTTCTTCTGGGCGGTGCGGTACCTGCCGCTGGCGGACATCGTGACCTTCTATATGGCCGGGCCGATCTACGTGACCGCGCTGTCGGCGCTGTTTCTGGGCGAGAAGGTCGGATGGCGCCGGTGGACCGCCGTCGTGGTCGGCTTCATCGGCGTGTTGATCGCGCTGCGCCCGTCGCCCGCCACATTCACCCTGCCGGCGTTGATTGCTCTGACCGGCAGCTCGAGCTACGCGCTGCTGATGATCGTGACGCGCTATCTGCGCGGCACCAGCGACATCGTGATGGCGACCGGGCAGATCGTCATGACATTGCTGTTCGGCGCCGCGACCGCCTCGGCGGGCTGGGTGACGCCGACGTCGCTCGACCTGTTTCTGATGGCCTGGCTTGGCGTCATCGCCACGCTCGCGCTGATGTGCGTCAACCGCTCGCTCAAGCTTGCGCCCGCGAGCGTGGTGGTGCCGTATCAATACACGATGATTCTCTGGGCGGTGATTTTCGGCTACGCGGTTTTCGGCGACCGGCCGCAGCCGCACACACTGATCGGCGCGGCGATCATCGTGGCAGCGGGCCTTTACATTTTCTGGCGCGAACAGCGCACCGGCGCGAAGAAGCAATCGGTCGTCAACCCGCCCTGATCGCACGCATGCAGAGGTCTCCCGTCCGAATGTCTCCTCCGGACAATGCGCTCGCCGGCATTGTCCTGATCACGTTTGCCTTTTTCCTGTTCGGCCTGACCAGCGCGATCGCGAAAATCGTACTGCCGACCTATTCGGTCGGGCAGATGATGCTGATCCGCAGCATCGTCGCGCTGGTCATGCTGTCGCCGTTCATCGCCCGCGAGGGGATGCACGCTTTCCGGGACATGCCGCGGCCCGGCCTGCAGCTCGCCCGCGTCACCCTCTCGGTGATCGAAGTGTCGATGTTCTTCTGGGCGGTAAGCTATATGCCGATCGCCGACACGGTCACCATCTACCTGTCCGGCCCGCTCTGGGTCACGCTCTGGTCGGCGCTTCTTCTGCGCGAGCAGGTCGGCTGGCGGCGCTGGAGCGCGATCATGGCCGGTTTCGCCGGCGTTCTGATCGCGCTCAGGCCCTCGGCCGCGACCGTGAGCCTGCCGGCCCTGATTGCCGTCATCGGAACGATGCTTTATGCGCTCGGCGTCATCGCCACGCGGACGCTGCGCGGGACGGTCGATATCGTGCTGACGGTCAACCAGATGGTCGCGGCGGCGATCTTCGGCGCGGCTTGGTGCCTTTTGCCGGACGGCTGGACGATGCCGACCTGGCGCGATCTCGGCATTTTGGTGCTGATCGGCATCCCGACCGCGATCGGCTATGTCTGCATCAATCGCGCGCTGAAGGTCGCCGCCGCCAGCATCGTCGCCCCGTTCCAGTACACGCTGATCATCTGGGGCGCGGTTTTCGGCTATCTGTTCTTCGGCGACGTCCCGCCGCCGACCACAGCCCTCGGCGCCGCCATCATCATCGCCGCCGGGCTCTACGTCTTCTGGCGCGAACGCGTACTCGGCAGGCCGCAGCAGCCGGTCGAGCCGGTCTAGGGCCGGCATGAAGGCCTGCCGAACGAATCATCACCACGTCGAGGCGATCGCTGCGTCGTGCCTGCCGCAGCTCGCACCTCAACGGGCCGATGATTTTCCGCAGCTCAGGCGACGCGCCTGACCGTGCCCCAGCTCTTGAGCGAGGCCCACAGGCCGCGGTCGAGGCGGAAGCGGTCGATCGGCGCGGAGCTCGACAGCGCCCGGATGCGGCACAGGCCGACGCCGGTCCACTGGAAGCCGCACTTCTCGAGGATGCGGCGGGAGGCGGGATTGGTCACGCGGGCGCCGGCCTGCAGCACCTCGTGGCCAAGCTCGGTGAACGCGAAATCGATCACCGCGCGCGCCGCCTCAGTGGCGTAGCCCTTGCCCCAATATTTGACGCCGAGCCAGTAGCCGACGTCGGGCGCGCCGTCCTGATTGGAAATGCCGCACGCGCCGATCACGTCATCGTCGCGGGTGATGAGAAACGTCACCTCGCCGCCGGGAATGTTGGCGGCGCTGATGAAATCGTCGGCGTCTGCGCGCGAATAGGGATACGGAATGCGGCGCGTGTTCTCGGCGATGCGCTTGTCGTTGGCGAGGAGGGCGACCGCTTTAGCGTCCTCAAGACGCGGCGCGCGCAGCACGAGCCGCTCGGTCTCGAGGACGGGAATACTTCCTTCCGCGAAGGTCTCTCTCGGCAATTCCAGACATGTCATGGCACGGGCTCCAGGTTGAAAAACTTCGAGGGGGAGCCGGTTACCCGATCTCCCCCTCTGAAAAACTGGAGCCCGTAAGAGCCCGCCGGGTTTGATCTGGGAACCGGCGGACCTCGTTGGTGAGATTCGCCGTTTACTCTGCCGCAGCCTCCGTCATCGGATTAACCGATACGTATGTGCGGCCCTTAGCTTTCGTCTTGAACTCCACGCGTCCATCAATCAGTGCAAACAGGGTGTGATCCTTGCCAATGCCGACATTGCGGCCGGCATGCCACTTCGTCCCGCGCTGGCGCGCGAGAATATTGCCGGCCGTCACCGACTGGCCGCCGAAGAGCTTGATGCCAAGGCGACGCCCGGCCGTGTCACGACCGTTGCGCGAAGATCCGCCTGCTTTCTTGTGAGCCATTGCTCGCTTCCTTAAACCTGAACTCTTCTACCTCGATTCCGCGACGGAATCATCTCACTTCTTTTGATCAATTGTTATTTCTTTCCCTTGGCCGCCGGCTTTTTCGCGGCGGTTTTGGGCTTTTTCGCGCCAGCCTTGCTTTTGGCTGGCTTTGCCTTTGCCTCGCCCTGCGGCTTCTCCGCCTTGGGCTTGGGCTGGGGCCTGGGCTTGGCGGCCTTCGAGGGCGCCTTGCCGTCGGTCAGGATCTCGGTGACCCGGATCAGCGTATAACTCGCGCGAAACCCGCGCTTGCGGCGGGAGTTTTTGCGGCGGCGCTTCTTGAAAGCGATGATCTTGGGCCCGCGCGCCTGTTCCAGCACCTCGGCCGCGACCGAAGCCCCCGGCACCGCCGGGGAGCCGAGCTGCGGCTTGTCGCCGCCGAGCATGATGACATTGCCGAGCTGGATGATCTCGCCCGGCTCGCCCTTGACCTTGCCGATCTTGAGCACCTGGTCTTCGGTGACCCGGTATTGCAGGCCGCCGGTCTTGATGACTGCGAACATCGTTCTGTCCTTAGTGTTCGTATCCCGGCGCTCGGACGATCCGGACCGGCTTTTTCCAGTCTCTGTGGAATTTCAACGGCTTGGGCATGCCCTAAAAGCACGCGAGGGCCCGAAGGCCCGCCGTTGACGGGGTTTATGGCGGCGGGAGGCCGCCAAGTCAAGAAAATGCCTGCCTTTCGCGGGTGCCCGCCCGGGGCCTCAAGGCTTCATCAGCAGGACGTTGACGGCCTTGGCGACGACCGCGACCTCGTCGCCGACCTTCAGGCCGAGGTTTTTCAGCGAATCCACCGTCATGACCGAGGTCATCGTGTAATTGGTGCCCTTCAGCTTCACCTCGACCTGGCACATCACCGAGCCCTCCTTGATCCGGGTCACGATCGCGGGAATGTCGTTTCGTGCGCCATGCTTCATCGCCTGGATCCCCTCTTGCCGGGCGCTGTCCATAGCATGTCCGGCCGGAGACTTGGATGCTTGTATGGCCGCAGCCGCTTCGTTAAGTAAGCGCCACGCCGTCGCGCCTCTGCGGAGAGGTGGCTGAGTGGTTGAAAGCACCGCACTCGAAATGCGGCATACTCGCAAGGGTATCGGGGGTTCGAATCCCTCCCTCTCCGCCATCACGCAGACGGTTCGGAGAAGAAATGCTCGCGGTTCTGCGCTGCCGCGCGCGGATGCAATTTCAAAAGCTCGTAGCTTTCACTCCACGGGCTGCGGTTTGAGCGCATTGATTGGGTTCGAAGCGCGAATCTTCTCGGTCGTCTCTGCAAGCGCAGCGCTCGCCTCTCCCGAACCTTCGCTCGGTGGAACATCCTCTCGACAGCGATAATGCCGAAGGTTCGGGAGAGGCGACCCGCCGTGGCTTCCCTACCGATTTCCCCGTGGTAGGTTCGGTCTTTGTAACTCGAGGCAAAGGGGTATGCCGTGGCTTCCCTACCGATTTCCCCGTGGTAGGTTCAAAAGCCTTGTCTACCCAGCGTTTCGTGTGCCGTGGCTTCCCTACCGATTTCCCCGTGGTAGGTTTTCGCTCGGCACAAGCAGGCATGGCGTGAGGCCGTGGCTTCCCTACCGATTTCCCCGTGGTAGGTT
>DASZTD010000007.1:0-173159 GCA_035548355.1 Pseudorhodoplanes sp. | reverse complement strand
GGGATCGATCGTCGCCACCTGATTGCCCGCAACCGCAAACGGAACGGTCGAGGTCACCGTGGCGCCGGCAAGCGTGTCGAAGGTGAGGTTCTGGTTGCCGGTGCGGAAGTTCACCGTATCGCCGCCGCCGCCGAGATTGATCGCGCCGACAATGGTCGAGCCGGGCAGCAAGGTCAGCGTGTCGGCATTGCTACCGAAGAAAAGCGCCGCCGTGCCGCCGCTGATCAGCCCCGCATTGGTCACGGTGGCGTTTAAGACGAAAATGCCGAATTGACCGCCCGAAATGGTGCCGGAATTGGTCACGGTGGCGGTGGTGGCCTCGATGCCGGCACTGCTCGTGCCCGTGATGGTACCGGAATTGGTCACGGTGGCGGTGTTGGCGGAGATGCCGTTTAGAGCACCCGAGATGATGCCGGAATTGGTCACCGTGGCGGTGGTGGCGTTGATGCCGTCAAAGCCGCCCGTGATGGTGCCGGAATTGGTCACGGTGGTGGTGTTGGCATTGATGCCGTCAACACCGCCCGCGATGGTGCCGGAATTGGTTACGGTGGCGGTGCCGAAGGCGACGATGCCGAAATTACCACCCGAGATGATGCCGGAATTGGTCACGGTGGCGGCGGTGTCGGCGAACATGCCGTCAAGGCCGCCCGTGATGGTGCCGAAATTGGTCACGTTGGCGGTGGTGTTGGCGAAGATGCCGAAATTACCACCCGAGATGGTGCCGGAATTGGTCACGGTGGCGGTGTTGGCGGAGATGCCGTTTAGACCGCCCGTGATGGTGCCAAAGTTGGTCACGCTGCCGGTATCGAAGAATATGCCAAAGGTGGTACCGCTGACGCTCGCGCCCGAGACCACGGTGGTCGAGAGATTGGTCTCTGTCCCCGTGCCGTAACCGTTTGGGGTGTTCTGATCGGTCGTTGTGCCGGTACAGGTCGCGGTGACATTATTGCCTGCAGGCGGATCGCATGTCGCCCGTGCCGGCGCCGCCGGCCATGCCGCCATGATCCCCGCTGCTGCAACCGCCCCGAGGACAATCCATCGCCTTGACCGCATCCGGCCGCTCCCCGTTCCGTCATCGCCTTTCTGCTCGGCGCCCCAACCGGAGCCCGCCGCCACCTTCGGCAAAAAATAGATCGACAAAAAGCGCCTTCGCAAGCTCTTCGCAAGCTTGTGTCCGGGATCCACCATCATCCGCCGATGGTGGTGTGATGCAAGAGCAAGCGAGCGAAACCGGGATCCAACTTTTCTCGGTATGGGCCGGTCAGCTACGTTCCGGCGGGACAGACGGAGAGGCGGTGAATGGCAAAAGAAAGATATTCCAAAAATGAGTTCTTATACGCCCGGCCGATCGCGAGCGCGCTACTGACCGATGCGAGCTTCCGGGAATGGTTCTTGACGGGTACGAAGTGTGGAGCCATGGCGCGCGAGGCCCGCCCCCTTGCCGAACTGCAAGCGAGCTTAAGAACGACTCCGAGCGCCAAGAAATGGTTTTGGTTCAATGTTTTTTGCCCGAAGGACCGCAGCTGCCAGTGCCGAGGTGAAAAGGGGATCGAGACAGATATTCTGTTGGTCTTCAAAGCGCCGGACAATTCACGGTTTGCTGTACACGTTGAAGTTAAACCGCCAAATGAGGATTTCTTGCCCGATCAAGCGGAGTCGTATCCTCGCCGAGCCGCCTGTTGGACCAATACAGCAACGCGACCGAGAACAGTGGTCGCCCATGGCAGCTTCACAACGATTCTCGTGTGTGGCGAAAATCTCAGATCGGACTCGCGGCGGCTGAAATTCGACAAGACGCATTTCCACCAAGATATTGAAAAGCGCTTGTCACCTTATCCAGATCCGGTCGACTTTCGAACTCTTTTGGCCGGGTAATCTAACGGTGGGCTTCCTGGAGAATGCTGGACGCCAGTTCCTCTCCCTCCGCCAGCCCTATCGCGCAGAACGTTCTCTGCTGCTCCTGAGCACGCACGTGAGTCCAATAACCGCGCGCTTTGCGCAGAAGCCTCCGGACTGTGGCATGCCACCTCGGTGCAAAGTTCGCTCTCTCCCGCGGCTTTCTCTCCGGACCTCCCGACACCGCAAATTTAGTAGCGGCGACCTGCGCCTTCCGCTACGGCGACTGCCGCCTTGCCGGCTTCGTAACGCGCGCGGTCGTTATCCAACGCCTCGATCGAGCCGGAGCCGCTTTCGGCCAATTGCTGGGAGCGATCGAAGCGTTTCTTCGCAGCATCGAGCTCTGCCTGCCGCTGCGCCATCACCACGACCGCCGCCTGTTTCTCGGCCTTGCGCTGCACGACCTGCGCTTTCGCCGTATCCACGCGATGATGGCGCGGCGGAGTTGGGCATCGGCTTCGCGGCGCTGCGCTCCAAGAGCTGGGTGTCCGTCTTGACCAGCCCCTGCCCGGCAGTGATGAAGTCACCCTCGTCGGCCAGGATTTCCCTGATCCGGCCGGCGATCCGGATCGCCATATCGATTTCGGTCGGCTCGATGCGGCCGTTGGCGCTGGCGAAACCCGTCGGCAATGCGGATGGCCTCAGCAGCCACGCCCATGCAATGTCGGCCACGCCGACGACGAGGAGAACGATTGCTGGCGCGCCGCTACGCGGATCAAGTTTTCGACCGCGCCGTGCCAGCAGGCATGACCCGCGATTGGGTGTAACATTCCCAGCACAAGGGCCAGGGGGCGGCCATGCGGCGTGCTTTCATTGCGGGACAGCTCGAATCGGCGCTGCAAAAGAATCTGGAAGCGCCGAAGCTTCGTCTGCTCGCACTTGAGGGCGAGCGGCCTGCGATCGACGAGACACGCGAGCCCTGGATTTCGATCAAATACGGGCCGGCCAGCCCGGACGAATGGTTCGGCGTCGTGCCGGTGGTCGCGCGTTTCGAACGCGCCCCGGGCCGCGCCGCCGAGCGATTGGAACTGATCGTCAAGATCAATCCCCGCGATGGCCTTGCCCGCACGCTCATTCCGTGGATCGTTACGCACCGCGAGATCGCACTCGATCGGCCATTTCAGGACTATCGGGCGGCTGCCGAATTCGATCAAACCGGATCGCGCGAATATCAGGTTTACGCGCTCGCCCCGACGCTCGCGCCGCTTGGCCGCGTGTTACCGCGCTGCCATGGCGCGGCGATCGATACGGCAAGCGGCGAGCACGCGCTGTTTCTCGAATTGGTCGAGGCCAAGCGTCTTGACGCGACCGGCGCACAGGCCGGCTGGCCGCCGGACGCGATCGACGCCGCCCTCCGGGCTCTCGCCGGATGGCAATCCGTACTGTGGAACGCCGATCGTGCAAGGTTTCCCTGGGCCGGGCCGCGCCCCTCGACGGCCGACATGACCGCCGATGCGCCGCTGTGGCACGCGCTGGTCGATGACGGTCGCACGCGCCACCCAAATATCGTCACGGAGGCGGCATGGAGGCGCCGACACGCGCTCATCGAGAGTCTGCCAAGCTGGCATCCCATCAAGGATGGCCTGCCGGGAACGCTTACGCATAACGACTTCAATCAGCGCAATGTCGGCTTTCGGCCGGACGTCGTCGTACTCGACTGGGAATTATGCCAGATCAACACGGCCCACCGCGATCTCGTGGAGCTTTTGACGTTTGTGCTGCCGCCAGATACTGGCCGCACCGAGATCGATCGCCATGTCGAGGCGCACCGCGCCGCTCTCGTCGGCGCAGGTCTCGCGATCGACCGCGACGCATGGTTTGAGGGCTTCCGCTGCGAATTGAAGGTGGAGGCCATCGACCGCATCGGATTTCAACTGCTGTTCGCGGCCGAATTCCCGCTCGCATACCTTGCGCGCATCAACGCCAATATCGAGCGGCTGCTTGATCTCTATCGTTAGGGACGAGCACTTTTTTCCCGGCCGAAAAGCCGTGCGCGTTCATTCCATCACGGTCTGGCTCTGCTCGCGCATGAATTGCGGCACGTACCACGGCCCAAGGCCGCCCTTGCCGGTGAGGCCGGAGCCTTTCCAGCCGCAGAAGGTTTGGATGCCGGGCCAGGCACCGGTCGTGGCCCCGCTCGCGCGGTTGGCGTAGAGCACGCCGGCCTCCGCGCGGTCGAGGAAAAGCGCCAGCTCGCTTTCGTCGCGCGTGTAGATGCCCGCGGTCAACCCATAATCGCCGCCATTGCTGTCAGCGATCGCGGCGGACAGGTCGCGGAAGCGCCTGACCGCGAGCAGCGGCAGAAACTTTTCCTCGCGGAACAGGGCGTGGTCCTGCGGCAGGTCGACCGCTATCGAGGGCTGCACGTAATAGCCTTTATCGAACAGCCCGCCCGAGAGGATTTCGCCGCCTGCGGCGAACGCGCCCTGCTGGCGCACGCTGTCGGCCGCCGCAGCAAACCGCTCCGCCGCCGCCTTGTTGATGACCGGGCCCATATAGACGCGCTGCTCTTCCGGATTGCCAATCTCGATCTTCGCGGTGAGCGCGAGCAACCGGCCCATGAAATCGTCATAGACCTCGTCCTCGACATAGACCTTTGAGCAGGAGCTGCATTTCTGACCCTGCAGACCGAAGGCCGAGCGCATGACGCCCGAGGCGGCGGTCGCGAGATCGGCTTTGGCCGTGACATATGCCGCGTTCTTGCCGCCCATCTCCGCGAGCACGGGAATAGCGAAGGGGCGCTGCGCGGCCTTGCGGAAAATCTCCATGCCGACAGCGTGCGAGCCGGTGAAGGCGACACCGTCGATGCCGGGATGGCCGGCGAGCCGCGCGCCGACCGCGGCGCCGCCGCACACGATATTGACAACGCCGTCTGGCAAGCCCGCCGCGCGCAGGCATTCGAACACCAGATGCCCGGTCAGACCCGCCATCGGGCTCGGCTTGAAAACGACGGTGTTGCCGCCGATCAGCGCGCCGGTCATCATTCCGATCGACAGCGCGACCGGAAAATTGAACGGACTGATCACGGCAAATACGCCGTGCGGTCGCAGCACGACCTCGGCGCGCTCGTTCGGGAAGGCGCGACGCATCTCGTGCGCATAGCCGTTATGGTCGGCCATTTGCCCGCAGTAATAGCGGATCAGGTCGATGCTTTCCTCGATCTCGCCGACCGCCTCCATGCGCGACTTGCCGACCTCGATCAGGCAGACGACCGACAGCTCATATTTGCGCCGCGCAATCTCCTCGGCCGCGCGGCCCAGGATTTCGAGACGCTTTCGCCAGCCGAGCGCGTGCCAGGCCGGAGCGGCCGCGCGCGCGGCGGCAATCGCGCGGTCGATCGCGGCCGGCGATGCCTCGACGAAAGTGCCGAGCGCCACGTCGCGGTCGATCGGGCTCGAGGCCACGTATTCCTTGCCATCGCTATCCTCGCGCCCGCCGATGACATTCGGCCGCACGGTCCTGGTAAGGCCAGCCTTCACGCGCGGGATCAGCGTGTCGAGATGCGCATGCACCGGCGCGAAATCCTCGGCGATGTTGGAATAGGTGACGCGCGGAAGCTGCTTTTCTGACACGACATCCTCCCGATCTCGACGTGCTGCGACGCCGGATATCGCACTATCGCAGCGCATGCGAGCCTGCAACATGCTGACGGTCGAGGCATGCAAGACCTCCTTTTGCCCGCCCTGCGAACGGGCCGTGTCGCTTGACCGCGACCATTGCCAACCGTAATATTTTTGCCAGCGAGACCTTCTTTGAATGCCGTGCGAGTCGTGCGTGCCTTTCCTTGGCAAGCGTCATTCGTCGGTTTTCGCCGATCCCAAAACAACCGATATCCGTCTCGCGCCGCGATCGCGCACGAGCACGGCTGCGCGCAGGAACGCGAACAAGGCGACGGTCGCGTTCGTGGGCACCAACGCGGCGGTCGCGTCCGACAAGCAGACGCTGGTATTCCTCTCGATCGAGAGAATCCGTCTGTCGCGGAAGGGCTATGCTGAAGGCGGTCTGATCAAACGAATCGTCAGGACAAATCGCCGGCGAGATGGAGCCGGATCGGCCCGATCGCGCTTTGTTTGAGCGTGAGCGGTGAACGGATGCCTGCCTGCCCACGGATCGAAATGCGGTCATAGGCGGGCCTGAATCGGCCGCTAATCAGCTCGGCCGAGATCGCCCCGTTCTTGTCGAGCGTGAGCCGCGCGGCGAAATTATCGCCCTCGCGCCAAGCCGGCGTTTCGCCGTCGTCCTCGTAAATCCAGGCGACGCTCCGCGCCGAGGGATATGCGAATACCAGAACGTCGCGCCTTGTATCGGCCGCACGCAGGAGCCCCTCATACTGTTCCCCGACCGGAATCATCGCTCCCGCCCGCACAAAGAGCGGCAAGCGCCCGAGCGGCGCTTCCACGATGGCGCACGCGCCGCCCGCAAAATGCGTACCGTCGTGCCAGCTGAACCAGCCGCCGGGATGTTCCGGCAGCCGCACCGATCTTTCGCGCTGTCCTTCCTCCAGAACAGGAGCGACAAGGATGTCCGGCCCGAACATGAAGGCGTCTTCGATGCTCGCCGCTCCGTCGCCGGGAAAATCATAGAATAGGGGACGCAATGGCGGCTCGCCGACCGCGCTCGCCCGCCACATCAATGCGTAGAGGTAAGGCATGAGGCGATATCTGAGCCGCATGACCTCGCGCACATGATCGAGCACTTGGGGATGCATCCACGGCAGGGTCACGATGCCGTCTTCCTTCCACGAATTCATCACGAAACGCGGCCACAGGCTGCAGAACTCCACGAAACGACACAGCAGTTCGGGATCCGGGGTCGGGCCAAGAAAGCCGCCGACGTCATGACCGGTGTTGAACAGGCCGGAAAGGCTCATGTTCAGCCCCTGCGTCAGATTGAATTTCAGGGTCTTCCAGGCGGTGTAGTTGTCTCCGGACCAGGTCTGTCCGTATCGCGCGATGCCGGCGGGGCCGCCGCGCGTTACGGTATAGGGCCGCTTTCCCCGCGATCGCGCGGCGGTCGTTTCATAGGCGAGCTTCGTCATCAGGAGAGCCTGCGACGGGCGCGCGAGCGATTGCGCGAAAGGCCGGCCATCGCCGTCGCAGACGGCATCCTCGTCCCAGATCTCATACTCGTTATTGTCGTTCCAGACCGCGGCAACGCCCTTATCCAGCAGGGCCGCTTCGAGACCCTCGCGCCACCACCGCCGCCCTTGCGGATTCGTAAAATCGATATGCGCGCCGAGGCCGTCCCAGAACTGGGTCATGGCGGGTTTGCCGCTCGTGCCGTCATTGACGAGCAGGCGGGCCGCGCGCGCCTCGGCGAGACGGGGATGATCATCGAGCAGGCACGGCTTGATATTCGTCACCGGCATCATGCCGGCGTCGCGCAGACGCCGCATGGTCGCGCCCGGATCCGGAAACTTGTCGTAGTTCCAGTTAAAGACGTAACGGCGATTTCCGATCGAGGTATAGCCGGACCCGAAGTGAAACGAGTCGCAGGGGATTTGGTATCGCCGGCAATCGGCGATGAAGCCGCTCACGCGCGCATCGGCATCGGAAGCATCGGCAATCGCCATTGACGTGCATGCGAAACCGAGGGACCAGCGCGGCGCCAGCGCCTGGCCGCCCGTCAGCCATGAAAAGCGCCGAACAACGTCGGGGACTGCCGGACCCGACAGAACGTAGAAATCCAGATCTCCGTCCTCGCCGCGATAATATCGAAAAGGCCCGTGATAGTTGTCGATCGTGCAGCCGAGATCGATCTCGCCGCAGGCGAGATTGTCGTAGAAAATTCCGTATGCGCCGTGACGGCCGTCGACGATGACGAATGGAATGACCTTGTACAGGGGGTCGCTCAATTCCGCATCGAAGCCGCAGGGATCGGTGGCATCGAGCCTGAAGCGCCGGCCCGTCCGGTCCAGCGGGCCGGCCTTGTCGCCAAGCCCGTAATGCCGATCGTGCGCATGCCGCGCTGTATAGTGCGAAAATGCCTCGCCCTTGAGCGACAGGAAGTAGGCCTGGGTATCGCGATCCCTCAAAAAAAAGAAATCGTCGTCCTTGCGCTTCCACGCTATCTGGAACGGATCGAGGCGTACATGCGCTTCCAACGATTCGGCGCCGATCACGATCATGCCGTTCGCTTCCCGAACCGCGACGGGCGGCCGAGCAAAGCCATTCACATCGGCGCGCATCCGCCCGGCATAGTCCGGCTCAAGACCACCTGGCGCGATCGACCACGTGCGATCGAGGCGAAAGCCTTCGCGCCGCCGAAGCGTCACGCGCCCGATGTCGTGCTCCAGAATGCGGACGAAAAGCCGCGCGCCGTAGCCGACATCGAAAATCGCCGCCCCATCCTCGCATCCGAGGAAACGGCCCTCGGTCAACGCCTTCATGAAAAACTCCGGAAATGTCGCGCTAGCGCGTCCGCCCGCGCCAGCCGGTCAGCGCCTCGCCATCCGCGCCGAAAAAGTGAAGAGCCTCGCGGCGCAGCAGAAGGCCGACACGCTCGCCGCGCCGAGCGGATGCCTGCCCTTCCTGCAGCGCCGTGATCGGCCTTCCGTTCACCGTTGCGTGAATCAGGGTGTGCGCCCCGAGATGCTCGCAATGTTCCACGCTCGCGTTGAAATCGCCAGCGCCGGGCGCGACCACGCGCACGTGTTCCGGCCGCACGCCAAGTTGAATGGCCTCATTCGACGACGGCGGCTGCCCGTCGATCACCACCGCCGTCTCGCCCAAGCCAAGGGTGAACCGGCTCTCCGAGCGCGCGGCTATCCGCGTTTCCAGAATATTCATGCGCGGCGAACCGATGAATCCGGCCACGAACACGTTCGCTGGGTGATTATAAAGTTCGAGCGGCGTGCCCACCTGTTCGATCCGGCCGGACTGCAACACCACGATCCGCGAAGCCAGCGTCATTGCCTCGACCTGATCGTGCGTCACGTAAATCATCGTTCTGCCGAGCTCAGCGTGAAGCGCCGACAGCTCCTTGCGCATCGCCACGCGCAGCTCCGCGTCCAAATTCGACAGCGGCTCGTCGAATAGAAAAGCCTTGGGGTCGCGAACGATGGCGCGCCCGATCGCCGCACGCTGGCGCTGTCCGCCAGAAAGAGCCCCGGGGCGCCGATCGAGATACGCTTCGAGGCGAAGCATGCGGGCGGCGCGTTCGACCCGTCTGGCGATTTCGTCGCGCGGCATCCGCGCATTCTCCAGACCGAAGGCCATGTTCCGGTATATCGTCATATGTGGATAGAGCGCATAGGATTGGAACACCATCGCCAGTCCGCGATCCGCCGCGCCGATTTCGTTCGCGCGCACATCGTCGATCCGTAATTCTCCTGTCGTGATTTCCTCGAGGCCGGCGATCATCCGCAGTAATGTGGACTTGCCGCAGCCGGAAGGGCCCACGAGCACGACGAATTCACCATCCGCTACGTCGAGGCTCACGCCGCGCACGGCCTCGATCTTGCCGTACCGCTTGCTCACGCATTCAAGTGTCAGGCGCGCCATGGCCCTGCCCTTCCCGATATGACGGCATCGGTGCGGCGCATCGCTATTTCATCCCGGTATTCGCGATGCCGGTGGCAATGAAGCGTTGCAGAAAGGCAAAAACGACTGTCACCGGAAGAAGCGTCACCATCGTCATCGCCAGCACGTAATTCCAGCGAACCTGCAGCTCGCCCTGGAACGCGCTGAGACCTACCGGCAGTGTATAGACTTCCGATTTGTTCAGAACCACCAGCGGCCAAAGGAACTCATTCCACCGCCACATGACCGAGAAAATGGCGAGGACCGCAAGCGCGGGCAAGGACAGCGGTATGACGATGCGAGCATAGATTTTCCACTCAGAGGCACGATCCATGCGCGCCGCTTCGATCAGATCGCGCGGCAGGGTCAGCATGTATTGGCGCAGGAGAAAGACGCCCGTCGGGGTGGCGGCGCCCGGCAGAATCACGCCCCAGAGCGAATTGACGAGCCCGAGCTTGGAAACGGCCAGATAGACCGGAACGAGCAACACGGTGATCGGGATCATCAGCGTGCCCAGCACCAGTGCCATGACCACGCCGCGGCCCCGGAATTCGTAGATGGCGAGCGCATAGGCCGCCATCGAATTGATCACCAGCGTAATCAGCGTAGCCGCGGCCGTCACGAAGACCGAATTCCAGAAATAGCTGAGGAAATGAAACTGCTTGAGCGGCTCGGTATAATTGTCCCACGCCAGGGTGAACTCGCGGACCGGTTCGCGCGCCTCGAGCGGCACGCGCTCCACCGCGGCCGGGTTTTTCGGATCGACCATCGTGGCCTCGATGCCGATCCGCCGCACCTGGGCAAGCACCGCATTCGATCCGTCCGGCCGCGTCACGCGATAAAGCGGCAGCGGCTTTTCAAAGCCGGCAACCCGCACCTCGACCTGGCTTGTCGGAAAAATCGCGGGCGGGAATTCGATAAGCCCCGATTCGCTTTTGAACGACGACAGCGCGAGCCAGACGACCGGGCCGAACATCAACACGACGCCGAGGACGAGATAGGCATAGGATACAATGTCCGTCCAATGCCACCGCAGGCCGTTGCGTCGCGCGAAGATCAGCTTGCGGATCACGCCGGACGTCCTCGCGTGAGACGTAATTGGATCGCGGTCATCACCACGAGCATGACGCCGAGTAGAATCGAGGCCGCCGCCGCGAGGCCGAAATTCTGCACCTGATTGCCGAAACCCGTTTCATAGATAAATTGGACGATCAGGAATGTCGCCGTTCCCGGTCCGCCGCCGGTCAATACGAAGATCTCGTCGAATGTCTGTACGCCCTTGATGAGCGCGAGCACGATCACAACGATGAGGTTCGGCCAAAGAAGCGGCAGCGTGATGCGTGTCAGCACGCGCATGCGGGAGGTGCCGTCCATCTCCGCCGCTTCGTAGAGGTCGTTTGGGATCGCCTGCAAGCCCGCGAGGATCACGAGGGTATAGAAACCCATATGGGCCCATATCGAGACGAATATGGTCCAGAACATCGCCCAGGAGGAATCGGCGAGAAAGGGCACACGCTCGCCGCCCAGGCTGACGACAACGGCATTCAGAAGCCCGTCGCGCTGCAGGATCCACTTCCATACCAGCGCGACGACGACCGGCGACAGCAGCACAGGAAAAAAGAACACCGCCCGGAAAAAGCCCCGCATCACGATGCGCCCGTTCAGAACGAGCGCCGTGGCCAGCGACACGAGCACCATGAACCCGACCTGCATCAGCACGAAAATCAGCGTGTTGCGGACCGATGCCCAAAAGCGGTCGATCCGGCAGCTCGAAGGATCGAAATAGGATTTGCAGTCGAAGAGCGCCGCGTAATGTTCGGTTCCGACGAAGGGCCGCTCCGCCGGCTCGAGACGCGGCCCTCCGGTGACCGAGAAATAAACGTTGATCGCAAGCGGGACGAAGACAAAAAGGGCGAAAAAGCAAAGATTCGGCGCAAGAAAAAACCAGGGCATCCGCCCGGCCCCGATACGCCGCTGAATCGCGGCAATCCAAGGCTCGATCAGGCGATCCGAAAACCACCCGATCGCATCCTCTGCCCATTCGCCGGCGCGGCGCCTCGTCCCGATCACGTCCTTGCCTTGATCAGCGCTTCTGTTCAGCGATCTGCTGTTTGACGTCCTCCGCGATACGGCGATAGGCCTCGTCGAGCGTCATTTCGCCGACCACGGCCTGTCCGAGCCGCGTGATCGTCGCGTTGAACATGATACGGCTATAAGGATAGCCTTGCAGCTTGTAGGCAAGCGGCCCCGTCGCGCCGACCTGGCTGGAGAACATGTTGAGCGCGGCCTTGGCAAGCGCGTTGTCGGTCTTGTAATCGACCCCCTTCGCGGCGATGCCGAGATGCCCGGGCACAAATAGCGTGCGAGCGTAGAATTCGGACAGTACCGGCTCGCTTGCGAGATATTCCATTACCCTCGCCGTTTCCTTCGGGTTCTTAGTGTCCTTGATGGCAACAAGCGCCGCGCCGCCAGGCATCCCGGTGCAGCCGCCCGCGCCGCACGGATTGGGCACCGCGACCCAATCGAAGTCGCTGCCGATGGTCTTGGCGAACTGGGCAATCTGCCAGGAGCCGCTCATATACATGACGACTTGGGCATTCTTGAATTCCTCGTTCGCGCCGCGATAGGTCGCCCCCGACACCGAGCCCCACAATTCCTTCGACATGACACCCTGCCGGTGCCAATCGAGAATGTGCTGGGCGGCCCGCTTGAAGCCGTCATCTATCATGGCAACATCGCCATTTGCGTCGAAGAATTTTGCACCCATCGAGATTGCCAGACCCGAGAAGCGATGTCCGGACCGGTCGATCGCGAGCGGGAACGGCGCCTTCACCTTCGCCGCAACTTCCTTGACGGCATTCGCCCAGTCGTCCCATGTCGCCTTCGGACCCGGCACGGCGACCTTGGCCTGATCGAAAAGCGTCTTGTTGATGAAAGGCCCGGTGATGGTGAGCTGCGTCATGAATCCCGGAATCGATTTCGTGTCGCCGGGCACGCGCATCCAGGGCAGGAAGGGTTCGAAATTCTTATCGAAATATGCCGCGTCCTTCAGATACGGACGCAGATCCAGCAGATACTTCGCGACCCCGCCAAGATCGGTCACGCGCGCGATATCGGGCCCCTGTCCCGCGGCAAGCTGAACGGGCAGGCTCTCGTTGATCGCCTTGAATGAAACGTTGTCGACGACGACCTTGATGTCGGAATTGGTCTTCTCGAATCGATCGAGAAGGTCGCGCAGGACCTCGCCCTCATTGCCGTCCGAATACCAGGTGATGCGCACCTGCGTCTGAGCATGGGCCGGCAGGACGAATGCAGCCACCGCGAAGGCGGCAAAGGCAGACAGAATCCGCAGCAACATCGTTTCCTCCACGAATAACGCGGCGTAATCCGCCGGCTTTTGAAACCATTGTGGCAAACGTTTGCCTACAGCGTCAATCCGTGTTTTTCTCCCGTGATTACGGTTCCCCCGACGATCCGAGCCATGTCCCGCCGCACCTTTTCCGACCGATCCGCATCGAGCCCCGTTTCGCTGGCCGCGGTCGCGCACAGGGCCGGAGTGTCGATTGCAACCGTGTCGCGCATCGTCAACGGCCAGCTCGACAGGGCATCGAAGGCCACGGTCGCGCGCGTGCACAAGGTGGTGCGCGAAATGGGATATGTGCCGAACAGTGTCGGGCGCGCCCTGCAGCGGCGGGCAAACCGTATTGTCGCCATGCTCTCACCCAACCTCGACAATCCGGCGATGGCCGCGATCGCCGCATCTACCGAGGCGGCCTTGCGCGAAGCGGGCTACGTGATGGTTCTCGCCGATACGCATGATCGGGCCGACCTGCAGGATTTCTATTTGCGCGCTATGCGGGCCCAATTCGTGCAGGGCTATGTCCTGGTCAGCGCCGTCAAAAGCACGGAGCTTTCCGCCTTCGTCGCGCGAGGCGAGCCGGTACTGTTCGTCAACCGGCGCAATCCGACGGGAAAGACCGGAGCGTTTGTCGGCATCGACAATCGCGCGGCCGGCGCGGAGGTTGCGCGGTTTTTTCTGTCGCATCACATCGAGCGCCCGGCAGTCGTTCATTCGGCGCTGTCGTCTTCGGCGATCGCCGACCGAGTTGAGGGCTTTGTCGGCGAACTGGCGCGTGCAGGCGTACCGCGCAGCCAAATCCGCCGGGCGAGTGCGCCCGGCCTTGCGCATCTCGAGATCGGCTACGCGGCCGCGCGTGCCCTCGTCGCCCGGTACGGTTGGCCGAAAGGCCTGCTTTGCGTCAGCGATCTGATGGCTTACGGCGTCCACCGATTCGCGATGGAAGGCGGAATCTCCGTTCCTGAGCAATGCATGATTGTCGGCATAGACGACAATCCGCTCAATCGGTGGCTCGCCCCATGGCTCAACTCGGTGCACATCCCTTATGAGGATTTCGGAGCGGCCATTGTCCGTCAGCTCAAAACGATCTGGTCCGGGCGGACACCGCCCGACGAATTGCTGCCGCATCGACTGATCGCGCGTGATGCACGGCGCGGTGGGATCGGGCCGATTTATCCGCCGCGCGCTCTCGGTGTGAGCTTTCAATAGGTGTCCATCCGGACCGGACCGCGGAAGCTGAAGTTGCTGAGGCCTAACGCTTCTCTCGGAGGACCGGACGAACGTGCAAAAGAATACCCGACCGAGGCCACGTGGTTGAGAGCGAATTGCGCCGCAGATCGAGCGGGAGCAGAGCCCGAGACCGCCGCGCAAGCCGTAGGCGCTCGCCCGCGGACCGCGCGCAGATGGGTCGGTCGTGAGCAAGGCTTTCCTCTCGCTTCGGGTTGGAAGGCTAGAAGGGCCTTGCCCAATGCCGTGCAGTAGAGGGGCTCGAAAACGCCAACCCGGTTCTGCACAGCGCCGGTATGCCGCGCAAAGGTAAGCACGACATCGAGTGCAGCGGCCTGCGACAACACCAGCCGCCGCCATATCTCGTCATACAGGGCGGGCAATTCGTCACCTCTTCGCAAAGCTCCCGCCAGCGCCGTTTGCGCGAGGAGCAGGCGGCGAGCCAATCGTGAGCCGCGCCTGGCCGGCGCTTGGACAGAGGCCCGAGCAGACGTTCGACGACCGCTCCGTCAACAAAATTCCATCGTCGCTCTTTCGTAGAGACAAAACATAACGCACGACATCAAACATTGGTTTTCGATTCTATTGACCGCATGCTGCCCCCACTTAAGCTTGCCGCAACATCTGTTTAGCGACGGCAACGTATCGCGTTGCTGCTTTCATCAGGAGATTTGGAAATGACGGCGCGCAAAAGCTCACATCGTAAATCGGCATTGCAAGCGACCGGCCGGGGCCGAATTTCGCGCCGCTCAGTGCTGGGCATGGCGGGCGCATTGAGCCTCGCTGCTCCGTTCGGTATCGGCGCGGCGCGCGCGTTCACCGGGGTCGGCAGGTTGCCGGCAGGATTCGGCGAATTTCCTATTTGCAGAACGGCTGCAGCGGACTCGGTGCTGTCGGGACCGCCGCGCGAACTGAAGCTTGCCTGGAACGCGAGCGCGATCTGCACCTCGGCCGCACCGGTCGCGAAAGAGCGGGGAATTTTTGCAAAGAACAATCTGAATGTCGATTTTGTCAATTTCGGCGGCTCGACCGAGCAACTGCTCGAAGCGATCGCAACCGGCAAGGCCGACGCGGGGATTGGCATGGCGTTGCGCTGGATCAAGCCGCTGGAGCAGGGATTCGACGTGCGGATCACCGCCGGCGTTCATGGCGGATGCCTGCGTCTGCTGGGCTCCAAGGCCGCCAAAATCGACAGCATCGAGGCGCTGCGCGGCAAGGCGATCGCGATCAGCGATCAATCAAGCCCGGCAAAGCATTTTTTCTCGCTCGTGCTTGCCAAGCATGGCATCGATCCGGAACGGGATGTCGAGTGGCGGCAATATCCGATTGATCTTCTCGCGCTGGCCGTCGACAAAGGCGAGGTCCAGGCGGCGGCGGACAACGATCCGCGGACTTATCTCTGGCTGAAGGACGGCAAGCTGAACGAGCTCGCCACGAATCTTTCCGGAGAATATGCCGACCGTACATGCTGCGTGCTGGCCATCCGCGGCAGTCTTGTCCGCGAGGAGCGGGCGGTCGCGGCCGCGCTGACGCGCTCGATTCTCGATGCGGGACACTTGGTGGCGCACAATCCGAACGACGCGGCGGCCGTTTTCTCTGGTTATGGCGGAAAAGGATCGGTCGAAGACCTTGCGGCGATGCTGCGCAGTCACACCCACCAGGACCAGAAGACCGGCGCCGAACTGAAGAAGCAGATCGGGCTCTACATCGATGAATTGAAGCTCGTGAAAGTAATCAAGCCGAGCACGGATGCGGCCAAGTTTGCCGACCGTGTCTACGCGGATGTGCTGAGTTGAGCAGGCTGCAATGACGATTACGGCGATCGAGACCGCAAGCCGGCGGACCTCCCATGCCGGTTTGGCGGAACGGCTCGGCGGCGCTTCCCTTGTCGGAGGCGCCGCCGGCGCAACGTGGCTGGCAACCGCCGCGTTAACGCGTTTCTGGGCCGACAAACCGGATAGTGACTGGGTCCATACAGACAACACGGCCCTGCTGTTTGCAGCGGTCGGCGCGATCATCATTCTCGCGACGGCGTCATCGCCGTGGATCGCACTCTCGCAACGTATCCGGCGGTATGCGCCCTGGTTTCTGCTGCTTGCGGTCGGCACGGCGTCGTGGGAAACGGTGACGGCCAAACTTGGGCTGTTGCCCATGCCCTTTTTTCCTCCACCACAGGCGCTGATCGAGGTCGTCGTCGACGATTGGCCGCGCTTGTTGGAGGGCGCCATCGCTTCGCTACGCCTGCTCGCAGGCGGATATGCGATCGGGGCCCTCGCCGGCTTTGCAATCGGGGTCGCGATCGGCTGGTCGATCCGGGTCGGCTACTGGGTGCATCCGATCCTGCGATTCATCGGCCCGCTGCCTGCGACCGCGTGGCTCCCGCTGGCATTCTTCGTGTTTCCTTCGAGCGGCAGTGCCAGCACTTTCCTCATCGCGCTCGCTACCGGATTTCCGGTCACTGTATTGACGTGGTCGGGCGTGGCCAGCGTGAGAAGCGACTATTACGACATTGCCCGGACGCTTGGCGCGAACCAGCGATTCCTTGTCCTGAAGGTCGCGATCCCGGCGGCAATGCCCTACGTCTTTGTCGGGCTGTTCATGGGTCTCGGCAATTCCTTCGCCGTGCTGGTGGTCGCCGAGATGCTCGGCGTCAAATCCGGCCTCGGATGGTATTTGCAATGGGCGCAGGGCTGGGCCGCCTACGCCAACATGTACGTGGCGCTGATCGTCACGGCGCTCATTTGTTCGAGTTTGATCACGCTCCTGTTCAAACTACGCGATCGTCTGCTCTCGTGGCAGAAAGGGCTTGTGCGATGGTAGCCGCGCTCATGCAAAAGCCGGCTGGCCAGGCGGCCCCCGCGCCATCGCGTGGACTCGCGCTCGATATCGGCGACGTAAGCCACCATTTCGAGCTGGACGGAAAACCGTTGCCGGTCCTGGACAGGGTCAGCCTACGTGTCGCGTCCGGTGAATTCGTCGCGCTGCTGGGCCCCAGCGGTTGCGGGAAATCCACGCTTCTGCGGCTCGTGGCGGGACTCGACAGGCCGACAACAGGCCGCATTTTTGCCGACGGCGCGCCAATCCAGGCGCCGGACCCAAGCCGTGTGCTGGTCTTCCAGGATCCGACGCTCTATCCATGGCGCACGGTCTGGAAAAATGCTTCGCTCGGCCTTGAGGCCCGCGGTCTTCTGAAATCCCGCCGCGGCCGCGTCGATGAGGCCCTGGCGCTGGTCGGGCTGTCCGATTTCGCCAACGCGCTTCCTCATCAGCTTTCCGGCGGCATGGCACAGCGCGCCGCGCTCGCTCGCGCACTTGTCAACGATCCGAGCCTGCTCATTCTCGACGAGCCGCTAGGCAAGCTGGATTCCCTGACGCGCATTACGATGCAGAGCGAGATTGTCTCGCTCTGGCAGCGCTCCGGCTTTACCGCCCTTCTTGTCACCCACGATGTCGAGGAGGCCCTTTTCCTGGCCGAGCGGGTGATCGTCTTCAGCTCACGCCCGGCCCGGATCGTCGCCGAAATCCGCAACGACAGACCCCACCCACGACATCGCGGCGATCCGCACATCGCCGAGCTGCGGCGTCAGGTGCTCAATCATCTCGGCCTCGACGCAACATGGTGAGCGCATGGCCAGTTCCAGCGACTGTGGCGTGCCGCGATTGCCTCACGCGGCCTGCGCGCGGCTCGTGGCCGGCCAGCTCTCTGAAACGCGCCGGTCGTAATCCTTGGCCAGAGCGCGTAATGCCGCCGCACCGTCGCCGGAAAAAGACGGTCCGTGCATCAGCGCGAGCGTCCGTGGAGCGAGATTTGCCAGATTGCGGATCGTCGACCCCATGGCAGGATTGAGAGCTGAATATGATCCCCTGCCCGATTTCCAGGCATGGCGCGCGATCGGAGACCGGAAGGCAAGGCTGCAGGCGGGATTGAACGCTGACGCACGCCGGCGGGATCGGGCGAGTGGATGCCGCCGCGCTGATGACCCGGGCGATCATGAGCGCAAATGAGGCTTGAACTCCGGCAAATCAATCGCCAAAAGAACCCGCACGGAAAGAGGCACCCGCCTCGATCTGCCGCTCGTTCGAAAGCCATCCATGACCCTTGCCCTGCCGCGGCCGCCTGCCGCCATCATTTTCGATTTCGACGGCGTCATTCTCGACTCGACCCCGCTGAAGCATCAAGCCTTTCGCAGGCTCTACGCCGACGAAGACCCTATCAAAGTGGAGGAGATGGCGCGCTATGATCGGATGCACGGCGGCGTCACACGGCGGGTCAAGATTGCATATTTTGAAAAGGACCTGTTCGGCCGGTCAGGCGATCCGGCGAGCGTGGAAATGCTCGCGACACGCTATCGCGATCTTGTATTCGACGCGGTGATGCAATGCCGCTTCATTCCCGGCGCGCGCGAATTGCTGGAGAGGGCGCATGGACGCATCGACATGCATCTCGTCTCCGGCACGCCGCTTGATGAGCTTGAGGTCATTGTCGAAGGTCGCGGTCTCGGCAAATATTTCAAGAGCCTTCAGGGCGGGCCGGTGCTGAAGCCGGAAGCCTTCGCCAACATCATGCGAAAGCACGGCTACGAGCCCACTCGCACGCTCGCAATCGGCGACGCCTTGACCGAATACGACGTCGCGAATGCGCTTGGCATTCCGTTTCTCGCCATCGGCGTCGACGGCGATCACGTTTTTCCAGATGAGGCGATCCGCCTTCCGACCCTGGAAGGCGCGGCGGCGATGCTCGGCCTCGACTAGCCGCGCAGCGCGAGCAGACGATCAGCCAGTTCGACGAATCCTGCTCCGGATTTTTTCGCGGTCACAAAAGCAGGCTTCGCCGTCATGAGATGCGCGGCGTCCCGTACATTGGCGACGCCAACTGATAGCGGAAAATACCGGAACATCGGCTCGTCATTCGGCGAATCGCCGACAAACAGCACCCGATCGCGGGCGGCGGCGCTGGAAATCACAAATTCGTCGTTGAGCATTTTCAGGCTCGTAGTCAGCTTGTCGTATTGCCCGAACCAGCCATTGACGTGGATGGAGCTGATTTTGGCCTGCGCGCCATGCGCGTTGAAGATCGACACGATTGTCTTGATCGCACGGTCATCAAGCGGAGCGACATCCTCACGAAAATCGATGGCGAGGTCGGCCACGCGAAATGCCTGGTCGGCAGCGACCGCGGCGCCCGGCACCTTTTCCAGCACTTCGTTGCGAATCGCATCGAGCTTGCGCCGATTTTTCTCCCGCTCCGCCTGCGGCGCGGCATACCAGCGCCTCATCGTGCGCTCGGCGTGATCGTAGCGGAAATACAGCGCGCCGTTCTCGCCGACGACGCCATCGACCGGCCAAAAGCGGGCGATCAGGTCGCACCAGCCGGCCGGGCGACCGGTGATCGGGATGACAAAAAGACCGTTGTCGTGAAGCCGTTCGAGCGCGTCATAGGAGGCACCGCTCAGTCGCCCGTCGGTCGTGATCGTGTCGTCGATATCGGTCAGCAGCGCACCAATCCGCCGCGCGGCCGCCACACCAAGTTCACCGATCGGGCGCATCGCCTGTCTTTTCTGCGTAACGCTCGGCGAGCTTGCGGTCGTAAGCGAGCACCGCGCGCAGCAAGACCTGCGCGCCGGCCGCGCATTGATTTTTTGAGGCGTATTCGTCTTCGTTGTGGCTGATGCCGTCCTTGCACGGCACGAAAATCATCGAGGCCGGGGCGACGCGCGAAACGTAACCTGCGTCATGGCCTGCGCCGGACACGATATCACGGGTTGAGAAGCCGCTCTCCTGCGCCGCCAGGCGGACCGCCGCGATACAATCCGCGTCAAACTTTACGGGCGGCTGATCGAGTATCTTCTTCATCGCGATATCGCATCGGGAGGATTCCTTCATTTCCGCGACGATCTTGCCAAGCATTTTTTCCATCGACGCAAGCGTATCCTGGTCGGGATGACGCATGTCGACGGTGAAAAAAACCTGCCCCGGCACAACGTTCGGGGAATTCGGCTTTGTCTCGATCAGCCCGACGGTGGTCACGGCAAGCGGTGCATAGGCAAGCGCGATTGAATTGATTCGCTCGATCATGCGCGCGGCCGCGAGAAGCGCGTCACGGCGTGCCGGCATCGGGGTTGTGCCGGCGTGCCGCTCCGCTCCGGTAACCGTGACTTCAAACCAGCGAATGCCCTGAATCCCGGTAACAATGCCGATATCCTTGCCTTCCATCTCAAGTTTCGGCCCTTGTTCGATATGCAATTCGAAAAAGGCGGACAGTGGATGGTTCTCACCGCAACGGACGTTGCCGCGATAGCCGATGGCCGCGAGCGCTTCGGCGAACGTCACTCCGCTGCGGTCGGTCCGGGAAGACGCCCAGTCGTGATCGAAGGCGCCGGCAAAGACGCCCGACGACACCATCGCCGGGGTGAAACGCGACCCTTCCTCGTTGGTCCAGTTAACCGCCTCAATCGGCGCAAAGGTTTCGTAGCCGGCGGCGTCCAGCACACGCAAAACCTCCAGCGCCGCATGCACCCCGAGGCAGCCGTCGAACTTTCCGCCGGTCGGCTGCGTATCGAGATGACTGCCAATCGCGATCGGCGGCACATCGTTGCGCTGGCCCCGGCGGCGCGCGAACATCGCCCCCATATCGTCAACGGTCACTGTCGCTCCGAGCGACTGTGCGCGCGCCTTGAACCAGTCGCGCACCTGCCGATCCAGATCGGTGAGCGTAAGGCGATTGATTCCACCCTTGTCGGTTGCACCGATCCTGGCGGTCTCCATCAGATCGTCCCACAGCTTTTCGGCATCAATTTTGAGATTGGTATTGGCCATTCTTGTTTGCGCGGCACGACCGCGCCCTTGCGAAAACGGTCCGATCGGCACCGACCCGTGTTACCTCCTGCCGCACGCACATACGCTGTACGTGGCCATGCAAAATGCTAGGAAGCGCCCCGAGCCCTGTCAAACGCGTGTCATGAGCCCTGCATCACCGCTTCTCACCGTCCGCGACGCCACCATCCGGTTCGGCGGCGTAGCCGCGCTCGACGGATTGAGTTTTGACGCAGCGCGCGGGGAGATCCTTGGCATTATTGGCCCGAACGGAAGCGGCAAGACAAGCCTGCTCAACAGCCTATCTGGGCTTTATCGCCCACAGCGCGGAGAAATCCTCTTCGACGGCTATTCCCTCTCCGGCCTACCACCCCATCGGATTGCGCGGCTCGGCGTGGCACGCACCTTTCAGCACGCTGCGCTGTTCGAAAGCATGACTATCCTCGATAACGTCGCCGTCGGGGCGCATGGCCGGGATTTGGACGATCATATTCACTCGCTGCTCCGCCGGCTGCGCCTTGCCGACGCCGCGCAACGCCAAGTCGCCGACATGGCGCCCAATATGCGCAAACGCGCGGAGCTTGCCCGCGCCCTTGCCTCGAGGCCGCGGCTTCTCCTCCTCGACGAACCGGCCGCTGGCCTCGACGCAGCGGACTTGCCCGAGCTTGCGGATCTCTTGCGGGATCTGCGCGACAAGGAAGGTGTGACAATCCTGATTGTGGAACACCGGATGGGCTTCGTCCTGCCGCTCGCCGACCGGGTGATGGCGATGGATTTCGGCCGCGCGATCTCACAGGGAACGCCCGGGGCCGTGCGCAACGATCCGGCGGTGGTCAGGGCCTATCTTGGTAGGGCAGCCTGAGGGATGGAGCTCGTCGTTCACCAGATATTGGCCGGACTCGCCACCGGAAGCATTTATGCGCTGATGGCGCTCGCGATCGTGATGATCTACCGCGCGACCGGGCACCTGAATTTCGCGCAGGGTGAAATGGCAACGATGTCGACTTTCGTGGCCTGGCAGCTCCTGCAATGGCGCGCGCCCTACTGGATCGCTTTCACGGCGGCCGTCATCCTTTCCTTTTTCGCCGGCATCGCAATCGAGCGGCTCCTGTTCAGGCCGTTGCATAGGGCAACGGTCTTTGCGCATATCGCGGCTTCCATCGCGCTGTTTTCGATCCTGAACAGCGCGACGGGCTTCATTTGGGATGCAAGCATCAAAACATTCCCGACACCGTTCGGTGCGCATCCCGTTGTCGGCGGGCTGATCAGCACACACGAAATTGGTATGATCGCGGTCGCCTTCGTCCTCATTTTCGGCCTGCACGTCTTCTTTAACCATACTCGCCCCGGTCTCGGCATGCGCGCGACCGTTGCCAATCCGCTGGCCGCGCAGATGTTCGGTATCGGCACAGGCTGGCTGATCGCGGTCGGCTGGGGCATGGCCGCGGCGATCGGCGCCGTTTCCGGCATGCTCATCGCTCCGGTCGTATTCCTCGAGCCGAACATGATGGTCGGCATTCTTGTCTATGGATTTGCGGGCGCCGTGCTCGGCGGTCTTGCACGGCCGGCCCGCGCCGCGGCGGGCGGATTTGCCGTCGGAGTCATCGAAAATCTTGCCGGGACATTCATTCCCTATGGGCGAGACATGAAGCTTTCGATCGCGCTGATGCTCATCGTGATCGCGCTGATCGCGAGCCGGCGCCGATCGTTCGAATCTCGCGTGGCGGCTGGGGTCTGAGATGAAGCGCGCGCTCGCGGCCGTCATTCTCGTCGCGCTCAGCGCTGTGGCGGCATGGGCGGCCACCGATTTTGCCGCATTTCAGCTTACCCTGGTGCTGAGCTACGCCATTGCCATTGCCGGGCTCAGTCTGCTGACCGGCTGCAACGGACAGTTTTCGCTTGGGCATTCGGCTTTCTTCGCGCTCGGCGCCTATGTTGCCGCGATCATGATCGAGCGATACGGGTTGTCTTTTTATTGGACGCTGCCGGCAGCCGGCATCGCTTCGTTCTGCGCCGGATTCCTGTTCGGCTGGCCGGTCGCGCGTCTGCAGGGGCTTTATCTCGCGCTCGCAACTTTTACACTCGCGGTCGCAACGCCGCAAATTCTCAAGGCCCCGTTCCTGGAAGCCTGGACCGGAGGCGGGCAAGGCATCGTGGTCGGCAAACCCTCCGCCCCGTTCGGGCTTCCGCTTGGCGCCGACCGATGGCTGTGCCTCGTGTCGCTCGCCGCGACCGGCTTCTTGCTTGTTCTAGCCGCGCGCCTCGCGGAAAGCCGATTCGGCCGGATCATCATCGCGATCCGCGACAACCCCGTGGCCGCGCAGACGTCCGGTATCGACATTGCCCTCTACAAGTCCATCACCTTCGGCATCAGTGCCGCCTATGCCGGCATTGCCGGCGCGATCGCGGCGACGGCGTTTGGTTTTGTGGGCCCGGACAGCTTCACATTCTCTTTCGCGATCGCCCTGTTCGTCGGCTTGGCCGTCGGCGGCGCGGAATCGATCTGGGGCTCACTCATCGGCGCGGCATTCATTCTGTTCGTGCCGAATTTCGCGGAAGGGATATCGAAAAACCTGGCGGGCGCGGTCTATGGCATCATCCTGATCGCAATCGTCTATCTTATGCCATCCGGCGCGGCAGGATTGCTCCGCACGGCCAGTGAAAAAATGCGGATTACGTCATGATGAAAAGAATGTTCGGTGCCGTTCTTCTGGTTCTGCTATGGGGCACATCGGCCGGCGCCCAGAAAGCGCCTGCGGAAATCAGGATAGGCAACATCAATCCTTATAGCGGACCCGCCTCCGCCTACGGATTGATCGGAAAGACGCTCGGGGCCTATTTCGCAAAGGTGAATGCGGAAGGCGGCATCAATGGCCGCAAGGTCAATTTCATCTCTTATGACGACGCCTATAATCCGGCCAAAGCCGTCGAGCAGACCCGAAAGCTCGTCGAAAGCGACGACGTGCTGGTCGTCTTCCAGGCGCTCGGCACACCGTCCAACACGGCAATCCGCAAATACCTGAACGAACGAAAAGTGCCGCAGCTTTTTCTTGCCGCCGGCGCGACCAAGTTCGGCGATCCAAGGAACTTTCCCTGGACCATGGGCCTACAGCCAAGTTATCAGGCCGAAGCGCGCATCTATGCGCAATATCTTCTCGCCCATCATCCGGGCGGGAAGATCGGTGTCCTCTATCAGAACGACGATTACGGTAAGGATTATCTGAAAGGACTCGCCGACGGTCTTGGCGGGAAAATTCCGATCGTCTCCGCGCAGCCCTACGAGACATCCGACGCGACAATCGATTCCCAAATAGTCAATCTGAAAGCGTCGGGCGCGGATATTTTCTTCAACGTGGCGACGCCGAAATTCGCCGCCCAAGCAATCCGCAAGGCCGCCGAACTTGGCTGGAAGCCGCTGCAGCTTCTGAACAATGTATCGTATTCGGTCGGCTCGGTGCTAAAGCCTGCTGGCCTGGAAAACGCCAAGGGTATCCTGTCGGCATCCTACTACAAGGATCCGACCGATCCGACCTGGAGGGATGATCCCGGTTTCAAGGCGTGGCTCGCCTTCATGGAGAAGTATTTTCCCGACGGCGACAAAACCTCGAGCTTCACCGCGTACGGCTATCTCGCCGCGCAGGCATTGGTGGAGGTGCTGAGGCAATGCGGGGACGATTTGTCGCGCGACAACATCATGAAGCAGGCGGCGAGTCTGAACGGCGTGCGGCTCGACTTGCTGCTGCCCGGCATCGTCCTGACCACTTCGGCTGACGACTATTTCCCGATCGAGCAAATGCAAATGATGCGCTTCGACGGAGAGCGCTGGACCCTGTTCGGCCCCGTCCTGTCGGCGGTACCGGGAGGGCGCTGAATAGCTAAGTTCCTGCCCTCATGAGGTTTTTCCCGATAACCACGATCCATAAAGTTGGTGCGCGAAAGTTAACGTTTGATTGACCTAATAACCCCTTGAGCCATAAAGTATTACCGGTTGCCCGGACCGGGCCGCGCGACCTCGGATTTGCGCTGGCGTCTATAAAAACGAAATCGGGCCTCTAGGGGAGAGCGGGTATGCTGCACGGCAATTCTATTGCCCCGGGCGAGGCTGCCTTTGCGTTCACCCATGACACCGTGTCGCACCCCGGGGCCGACTATATTGTCGTTCCCGATGCGCACCTTCTTTTCCATGCGGAGTTCAAGCGAGCCGGCGACGATCTCAAGCTGATCGGCAACGACGGCAAGACCTTTCTGGTCGCTGATTACTTCAAGAGCGAACACAAGCTGAAGCTGATCTCGCCTGACGGCGCGGGGCTGACTGCGGACGTTATCGAAGCGCTCGCGGGGCCCGCGACGCCCGGACAATATGCACAGGCCGGGGCGCAGTCGCAAGCCAACGAACTTGTCGGCAAGGTCGTATCGGTTCAGGGTTTCGCGCAGATCGTCCGCAACGGCGTCACGATCGCAGCGAACACCGGCGACGCCGTTCTCAAGGGCGACGTCGTGCAGACTGGAGACGGCGGCGCCATCTCCATCATTTTCACCGACTCCACCACCTTCAACCTCTCCGCCAATGCGCGGATGGTGATCAATGAATTCGTTTACGACCCCAACGGATCATCGAACGGCGCGCTGATCAACCTGGTGCAGGGCACGATCGGCTTCGTCGCGGGCCAGGTTGCCAAGACCGGTGACATGAAGGTCAAGACGCCGGTCGCCACGATGGGAATTCGCGGCACGGCCGTGGTGGTGGAAATCTCCGCCGACAACGGCGCGACGAAATTCTCGGTCGTGTTCGAACAGCTCACCAACCACACCGGAGCTTTCGGCATTTACGACAACAGCACGGGCGCGCTGCTCGGCACGGTGTCGGACTCGAACATTGGCTGGGTGGTCACTCCCGCGGGCCCGAACCAGGTGCTGGCTCAGCAGATCAACAAGTCCGTCGACGACATTCAGAAAGAGCTCGCGATCATCAACCTGGTCTTTCAGAACCAGTCGATCGGCCAGCAGCTTCTCAATCTGACCGATCCTAACAATACCAAGAACACCGCCATCGGCACGCAGTTCACGATTTCAGACCGGCTTGATATTAATCACGACGACACCGGCACGCCGAAATCGGTCACGATCACTTACAAGGGCGAGTACGGTAACAACAACAATCAAAGCAATTATCTCTTCATCCAGGAAAACCATGCGCCGGTCGCGCGCCCCGATCCGGGTATTTTCAACGACGCTCAGATCGGGGCGAAGGAACTTGGGGTTACGCCGGGGACCGTGGGTATCGGCGATGTCATGCCCAACGACTATGATCCCGATAACGATCCGATTCACGTCAGCAATGTCGTGTCACTGGACGTTCCGACCGCAGTCCCATCCATTGACGCTGTGACGGGCGCCGTCACCATTGTCGTGCCACAAGGCACGCTGGTTGTTGCCGCCGACGGCGCGGTGACGTTCACGGTCAACGACAGCAACCCGCAGGTTGACGCTCTCGCCGATGGCGAGCAATTGTTCCTGACGTTCCGCTACACCATCGAGGACCCCTTCGGCGCGGCCGCCAGCGCGACCCTCGTGGTCACGATTACCGGAACAAACGACGCGCCGACAGTCACCACGGCGACGACAACGGCGACAGGCGAATTCAGCGAGACGGCTGCTATCACGGGCAGCGATGCGCAACATCAGGTTTCAGGGACGATCAGCTTCAACGATGTCGACCACTCCGCAGTGGCCGCGAACAATCAGCATCACCTGGATGCGAATTCCGCAACGCAAACGCTCGAATCCCCGACGCCGTCATTCATGTGGACAAGCGGGTCGCAGACGCTGACCCTCGACCAGGCGCAGATCGACACGCTGACGACCCAGGCCACCTTGTCGCTCACTTTGAGCGAAACGACGCCCGTGGACGCGAGTGCGCCGACAAGCGGGCGGGTCGACTGGACCTATAAGATCCCCGACGCTGCGCTCGACTTCCTTGCGGAAGGCGAGACCCTGACGGTGACGTACCCGGTCACGATCGTCGATGCGTATGGCGCAAGCGTCACGCAGGACGTTGTCATTACCGTCACCGGCACGAACGACAGGCCCGTCATCGCCGCCGATGCGACGACGCACGGCGTTCTTGAGAGCACAGGAACCGGCGAGCCGGATACGGCCCAGGCTTCGACGACCGGCACGCTCGCCTTTACCGATGTCGATCTGTCGGACAGTCACACGGTCAGCGCAGCGCTTCTGCAAAACGCAAGCTGGGACGGAGGAACGATCCCTTCGGATACCATGAGCGCGCTTCAGCTCGCACTTACGGCCGAGGTCAAGACCGGCGTCGTCGGGTCCGACAGTACAGGAAGCGGGGCGGGCACCGTCAGCTGGTCTTTCTCGGTGGCGCAACATCTCCTCGATTTTCTCGGGGATGGCGAGACGATGACGCTGACCTACGACGTAGCCATTGACGATAGCAGCGTAGCGTCCAATGCCACATCGCTGACGCAGACCGTCACGGTCGTGGTCACCGGCACGAACGACAGGCCGATGATCACTGCTCTCGACGACACGGCCGGCGTTACCGAGGATGATGCGGCCCCTCTGACAGCGACCGGCAATCTCGCCTTTACCGACGCCGATCTGACCGATCACGAAACGTTGTCAGTTCAATTGGTGTCGGCCCTTCCGAGCGACGGGGCAAGCATTCCCGATGACCTGAACGAGGCGTTGCAATCGGCGCTGACCTTCTCGCAGGAGACCTTCAATTCCAATTCCGGCAACACGGCCTGGAATTTCACGCTCGACAATTCCCTGGTGCAGTATCTCGGTGCGGACGAGACAATCACCGTTACCTATTCGGTTGGCATAACCGACGACAGCCACGCCAGCAACGCGGATTCCGCGACACAGACCATCACGATCACGATCGCCGGCAGCAACGATCAGCCTGCCATCAGCGCCGTCGACGTCGAGGGGGCGGTTGTCGAGGACGGTTCATCCCCGACCTTGACTGACGCGGGATCGGTGACCTTCACCGATGTCGACGCGACCGACCGCGAAACGGCGGCGGTCGATTTCGTCGAGGCGGTAGGAGGTCACGGCGGCACGGTTTCGGACGAGCTTGAAGCGGCATTGGCCAATGCGCTGACTTTGACCAATTCCGCATTCGCTACCAATAGCGGGACGATCGAGTGGAATTTCACGCTCGACAATTCGCTCGTACAATATCTCGGCGACGGCGAGACGGTGACGGCGACCTACACCATCAGCGTCACCGACAACAGCGGTACCGCCAACGCGACATCCGGTCCGCAGACCATCACCATCACGATCACCGGCACCAACGCCGCCCCGATCATCACCGCCGCCAACACGATCGACAACCTTCGCGACGACGATGACCACACGCCGAAATTCGTGCTGGATACGATCCTTTTCCAGGACGCGGATTCGGCCGGCGTGGTCACGGCGAGGTTCTCGGTCGACTCACTCTTGACCGACGGTTTCTTCTCCTACAACGCGATCGAACATGACGGCGTGACAGGCGACGTGTCTTTGTTCGGACGCAGCGTGACGCTGACCGGCACGATCGCCGACATCAACGCCTATCTTGCGACCGGCGGGCTTATTTTCCACGCCGCCAACACGAATGACCATACGCTGACCGTGGCCATCGATGACGGGAGCGGCGCGCCCAATGCGGTAACCACGAAAACGATCACGCTCGACAGTCATCAATCGCTGCAAAGCGATCTCTCGGGCTGGACGATCGATGGCGTATCGAATCTCGCCTTCGGTTCATCCAACAATTCCGTCGTTACGGCATGGAATCGTCTGCCCTCCTTCGGCGCCGCCACATACGACGGCGGAAGCAACAGCGCCGCAGGCGACACAATCACGCTGGCGTTCAAGACCGCACAACTCGAGGACATCCTGACCAATGGCGGGGCGCGCAACGAACTGCAGGATTATCTCGACGGCAATGTCGGTTCCGGGTCGTCGTTCAACCGCACGCTGGACCTCTCCAGTTCCGATTGGAATTCGGTGATCAAGAACTTCGAGCATGCAAAGCTCGCCATCGCAACCGGCGATTCCTATGTGGTTTACGGCGCGATCGGCGAAAATCTGCCGGATTACAAATCCGGCTCGACCGGCGACGGCAACGACAACACGCTGGTGGGTGACGCTTCGTCCAACAATGTGATGAACGGCCAGAGCGGCAACGATATTCTCGTCGGCCGCAAGGGCAACGACGCCCTCAACGGCGGCACGGGGGCCGATTTGCTGCTTGGCGGCGCTGGAAACGACACGCTGACCGGCGGCGGCGACAACGACATCATGGCCGGCGGAAGCGGCAACGACACATTTGTGTTCGCGCCGAATTTCGGTCATGACGTCATCGTCGACTTTCAGCACGGCGCGGATAAGATCGACCTTGGCATTGCCGGAGATTTTGCCAGCATCCCGACATCCGGGGGCACGCTCGACTTTGCGGCCTGGCTTGCCAATCAGCCGTTCGAGCAGATCGGCGACGATACGTTGATTCACATCACCGCGAACGACACGATCCTTCTGAAGAACGTCGCGGCGACGACGCTGAGCGCGAACGATTTCATCGTTCACCATCCTCCGCTCGTCGGTTAACCGGATCAGGTGCGAGGCAACGGCATTAACCTCAATGCGCGAGAGCGTCGCGACATTCATCGGGTATCGTGCCATAAGTCATTCGGCCGCCGCGATCAGGCAAGGTGCCATGACAAGAGGCGCGCGGCCCGCCCCGCCAGGTGTTGACTGATGCAGCGCGTGCAGCCGCGTCCCGGTCCATTTCCGCCGCGATCCGAGCTCGGCGCGGCGCTCGCCGCCTGCCGACAAGCCTTTATATCGATCGCCGTTTTCTCCGGCATCAGCAACGTCCTGATGCTGACCGGTTCGATTTTCATGCTCGAAATCTACGACCGGGTTTTGCCAAGTCGCTCGGTACCGACACTTGTCGGGCTATCCGTGCTGGCGCTCGTTCTGTTCCTGTCGATGGGCTGTCTCGACCTGATCCGCGGGCGCATCCTGGTGCGGGTCGGCGCGAGCCTCGACGAGTCACTGTCCGGTCGCGTCTATGAGACGCTGGTGCGGTTGCCGCTACATGCGGGAAACCGCAGCGATGGATTGCAGCCGCTTCGCGATCTGGACAGCATTCGCTCCTTCCTGTCCGGTCTAGGTCCCATCGCGCTTTGCGATCTGCCTTGGCTGCCTATTTATCTCGCCGTGTGCTTTGCGTTTCATTTCTGGATCGGCACGACCGCCTTGATAGGCGCGATCATCCTCACCTCGCTGACGCTTCTGACCGAACACCTCACCAAGAGGCCGATGCTCGAGACCACGCGCTTCGGCCATGCGCGCAATGGATTGGCCGAGGCAAGCCAGCGCAACGCCGAGGCCCTCGCCGCGATGGGAATGTTGAGCCGTATCGCGGCGCGGTGGCATGACGCAAATCGGCAATATATGCAAAGCCAGCGCCTGGCGAGCGACGTCGCAGGCGGTCTCGGCGCGATTTCCAAGGTGCTGCGCATGGTGCTGCAGTCGGCGGTTCTCGCTGTCGGCGCCTACCTAGTGATTTATCAACAGGCGACGGCGGGCATCATCATCGCCGGTTCGATCCTGTCCGCGCGGGCGCTCGCCCCTGTCGACCTCGCCATTGCCAATTGGAAGGGCTTTGTGTCGGCCCGCCAGGGCTGGGCGAGACTGACGCGCCTGCTCGCGGCCTTCCCGGCCCCAGCTGCCGTGCTCGCGCTCGATCCGCCGTCGAACACCCTCGCTGTAGAAGGAATCAGTGCCGCTCCGCCCGGGCATCAGAAACTTGTCGTACAGGACATCAGCTTCACCTTGCAGGCCGGGTGCGGCCTCGGCATTATCGGGCCGAGCGCGTCAGGCAAATCCTCACTGGCGCGCTGTCTGGTGGGTGTATGGACCCCGGTTCGGGGGAAAGTGCGGCTGGATGGAGCCGCGCTCGATCAGTGGAACACCGAGGCCCTCGGCGCTCATATCGGCTATTTGCCGCAGGACGTGGAGCTGTTCGGCGGAACGGTGGCGCAGAATATCGCGCGGTTCGAGCCAGACGCTCCGCCGGAGGCGATCGTCGCCGCAGCCAAGGCGGCTGGCGTGCACGATCTCATCGTCAAATTGCCCGAGGGCTACGAGACGCAGGTCGGCGACCAGGGGACCGCCCTGTCGTCCGGGCAAGCCCAACGCATCGCGCTCGCGCGCGCGCTCTATGGTGATCCGTTCCTCGTGGTGCTGGACGAGCCCAACTCGAACCTTGACGCGGAAGGCGACGAGGCGCTCACCCGCGCGATCTTCAGAGTGCGCGAGCGAAACGGGATTGTCGTCGTTGTCGCGCATCGGCCGAGCGCCATTTCGGGCGTCGATCACGTCCTCGTCATGAGCAACGGTCGACAACAGGCATTCGGCCCGAAAGATGAGGTCCTCGCCCGTGTGTTGCAGCGTCCCGCCTTGCCGCGGCCCCTGAAAATCGTGCCGGAAAAAGGAGGCTCGACGTCATGAGCGAGGCATTCGCGGCACAAGCGAGAGAATCGATTCGCCGTCATATGCTCGCGGGCCTCATTCTTGTCTTCGTTGTTGTATGCGGCGTCGGCGGATGGGCCACCACCACGCAGCTCGCTGGCGCGCTGATCGCCCCCGGTTCCGTCGTCGTCGATTCCAACGTCAAGAAGGTGCAGCATCCGACCGGCGGCGTGGTCGGCGAGGTTCGCGTGCGCGATGGCGATCGGGTCAAGGCGGGCGACATCGTGGTACGGCTCGACGAAACCGTAACGCGGGCCAATCTTGCCATTGTCACGAAGGGTCTAGACGAATTGACCGCTCGCAAGGCGAGACTCATCGCCGAGCGGGACGGCGCGGCCGCCATCGACTTTCCTCCCGATCTCCTACGGCGTCAGGCCGATCCCGATACCGGAGCCGCGCTCGCGAGCGAACGCAAGCTTTTCGAATTGCGCCGCAACGCACGCAATGGCCAGCGCGCACAATTGCGCCAGCGCATCCAGCAACTTTCCGAGGAAATCGCGGGCCTCACAGCCCAGCAGGCAGCCAAGTCGCGAGAAATCGCGCTAATCGAGCGCGAACTCGCGGGCGTGCGCGACCTGTATCAAAAGAATCTGGTGCAGCTCAACCGTCTGACACAGCTTGAACGCGAGAGCACGCGCATCGACGGCGAGCGGGGCCAGATCATCGCGACGGTGGCGCAGGCCAAGGGAAAGATCGCGGAACTCGAATTGCAAATTCTCCAGATCGACCAGGATCTGAGCAGCGAGGTGGCCAAGGAGTTGCGCGACGTCGATGCCAAGCTCGGCGAATTCGTCGAGCGCAAGGTAACCGCCGAAGACCAGCTCAAACGCATTGACATTCGCGCGCCGCAGGATGGGATTGTGTTTCAATCCAATGTCCATACGGTCGGCGGCGTCGTCACCGCCGGCGACACGATCATGCTGATCGTTCCCGAAGCAGACAAGCTGACGGTCGAGGCGAGGGTGAGCCCCCAGGACATCGATCAAGTGCAGATCGGCCAGAAAGCCCTTCTGCGTTTCACCACCTTCAATCAGCGCACGACGCCGGAAATCTACGGGACCGTCGATCGTATATCGGCCGATATCTCGACCGACCAGCGGACCGGAACAAGCTACTATACCGCCCGCATCACCTTGCCGCCCGACGAAGTTTCCCGCCTCGGCGACGTCAGGCTCGTGCCCGGCATGCCGGTCGAGGCCTTCCTGCAGACTGGGGAACGAACCGTGATGTCTTATCTTGTCAAGCCGCTATACGATCAGCTCGCGCGCGCCTTCCGCGAAAAATAAGTTAGACTGTGCCGGCGGCTTTGCGCCGCCACATCCCGGGGCGCCGATCGATCTGACATGACTACTACGCTTTACCGCCTGGCGAAAAAATTCGGCGTCCGGCGCACGGCCGGCCTGATTCTGCTCGCTACCCTGGTCGCCCTGCGCATTTACGATCCGCTTCCGCTGGAAAGTCTGCGACTCAAAAGTTTCGACATCTACCAGATCATCAAGCCGCGCGACGCCGAACTGCGGCCCGTCGTGATCGTCGACATCGACGAGGCAAGTCTCCGCGAGCTTGGCCAATGGCCGTGGCCGCGCACGCTTGTGGCGGACCTCGTGACCAAGCTGAGTGAGATGGGCAGCGCCGGCATTGCCTTCGACGTGATTTTCGCCGAGGAAGACCGCCTGTCCCCCGCCAGGGCGGCAGATTCCTTCCGCAACATCGACGACGAAACGCTACAAAAACTGCGCTCCATGCCGAGCAACGATCAGATCATGGCGGAGGCCATGCGCCCGGCCAAGGTTGTGCTCGGACAATCCGGCGTGCCGGTGGCGACGCCGACCGCGCCGGCCGGCCTGCCGCAAACAGGCTTTGCCATGTTGGGCCCCGATCCGAGCCCGTTTCTGGTCACTTTCCCCGGACTCCTGCGCAACATTCCGATTCTCGAACGAGCCGCCGCCGGGCGCGGCGTACTGACCATTCGCTCGGAGCGCGACGGCATCGTGCGGCGGGTGCCGCTCGTCATGAAGGCCGGCGACATTCTCGTCCCGGCGATGACCCTCGAACTGCTCCGCGTCGTGACCAAATCCGGCGCGATCAGAATCAAGACCGATCCTGCCGGGCTTCAAAGTGTCGCCGTGCCGGGCCTGGAAATTCCGACCGACCGCAACGGGATGATGTGGGTCAATTTCGCTCCCCATGACGGGAGCCGATACGTCTCGGCCCGCGACGTGCTGAACGGGACGGTGCCGGCGGACCGCATCAACGGCCGGCTTGTGCTGATCGGAACGTCCGCCGTGGGACTTCTCGACATCAAGACGACACCTCTCGATGCCGCGATCCCCGGCGTCGAGATCCAGGCGCAGATTCTCGAAAACGTCCTCACCGGGGCCGTGCTCTCCTATCCGAATTATGCCGTCGCGGTGGAGCTTCTGTCCGCGATCCTGTTTGGAAGCGTCATTCTTGTTTTCGCGCCGATGATCGGGGCGCTTCCCCTGCTTATTCTCGGGTTCGCGGTCGGCGCTGCCCTTACCGCCTTGTCCTGGTACTTCTATTCCGAGAGGGGGCTGCTCTTCGACTTGAGTTTCCCGCTGCTGTCGAGCTTCATTCTCTACGTCACGGTTGTTTTCATCAACTATTTCCGGGAGCAGAAGGATCGTCAGCGCATCCGCTCCGCTTTCGGACAATATCTGTCGCCGACCCTCGTCGAGCAACTCGCGCAGTCGCCGGAAAAGCTGCAGCTCGGAGGCGAAACGCGAACGATGACGATTATGTTCTCGGACGTGCGCGGCTTCACCGCCATTTCGGAAAGCTTTAGGCACGATCCGCAAGGGCTTACTCAACTCATGAATCGCTTCCTCACACCGCTGACGAATGCGATCATCGAGGAGAAGGGAACGATCGACAAATACATGGGCGACGCCATCATGGCATTCTGGAACGCCCCGATCGACGATCCAGAGCACGAAATCAACGCCTGCAAGGCGGCGCTCGCGATGCTGCGAAAGGTGGACGCTCTCAACGCCGAGCGGGAGATCGAAGCGAACGAGACCGGGCAACGCTTCATACCAATACGGATCGGGGTCGGGCTCAATACCGGCCAATGCGTCGTCGGCAATATGGGATCGGACCTGCGTTTTGACTATTCGGTGCTTGGCGATTCCGTCAATCTTGCCTCGCGCCTCGAAGGACGATCCAAGTCCTATGGCACCCCGATCATCATCGGCTCCGGCACCGCCGCCAAGGTCGCCGGCAAGTTCGCGACCCTGGAGATCGACCTGATCACGGTGAAGGGCAAGACCGAGCCGGAGCGGATCTATACCGTGCTCGGCGACGAAGCCATCGCGGCAAGCAGCGAATATCGGACAATCCGCGAACTGACCGAGCGCATGCTTGCCGCCTATCGGCGCCGGGACTGGAATAGCGCGCTCGAAGCTTTGCAGCTGGCCCGCCACTCCCGCAACGATTTCGAGCTCGATGAAGTTTACGCATTGTATCTAGCCCGTATTCACGACTTCCAGAAGGAAGCCCCACCCGAGGACTGGAACGGCGTCTATGCGTTCGACACTAAATAGGTGATGGCGACGGCATGAACCCTTTCCGGCCCACGGATATCGGTCCCCACCGGTGGGAATCCCACATTGACGGCAAACGAACGAAAGTCGGAAATTGGCGCCCGGCCAGCATGGCCCAACGAGCAAGAAAGGCGGCGCCGGTAGCGGATTGCCGCCACGAAATTGGGGGCATTTGAATGAACAGTCGCTTGAGCGTGCGCTTCTGGGGCGTGCGGGGCAGTATCGCATGTCCGGGACCGGACACCGTCCGCTACGGCGGCAACACGCCCTGCATCGAGATCCGCTGCGGTGACCATATGGTCATTTTTGACGGCGGCACTGGAATCCGGCCGCTTGGCGAGGCGTTGGTAAAGCTCGGCAAGCACATCGATGCCGACATTTTCTTCAGTCATTGCCATGTCGATCACGTATCGGGGCTGCCTTTCTTCGCCCCGTTTTACAGCGAAGCAAATTCGTTCCGGCTCTGGGCTGGAAATTTGCTGCCGCGCTACCGTCTAAAGCAGGTCATGCAGATCCTAATGAGCGAGCCTACATTCCCGATCGGAATCGAGGCCTTCCGTGCCCGGATGGACTATCGCGATTTCTCCGCCGGAGACACGCTCGAACCACGGCCCGGGGTCTCAATCAGGACGGTGCCACTCGACCATCCCGGCGGAGCGACAGGATATCGCCTCGATTTCGCAGGGCGTTCCGTTGCCTATCTCACTGACAACGAAAAACGGGCAAGCGGCTTCAGCCAGGCCTTGCTGAGGCTCGCGCAGGGTGCGGACCTCGCGATCTACGATTGCACATTTACCGACGACGAGATCGGCGACAAGGCGGGCTGGGGCCATTCTACGTGGCGAGACGGCCTTCGCCTCGCAGACGCCGCCCAAATCAAGACGTTTTGCATGTTTCATCACGCGCCCGAACACGACGACGACTTCATGGACGGCATCGCTCGGGAGGTCGAAGCCCTGCGGCCCGGCACGATTGTGGCCACCGAGGGTCGTCTGATCGAATTATAAGCGCCGCGGTGCGCCTTTTTCGTCAACTGGCCTTCGCCGACCAGACGCTATAATCATGGCTGGCTGACACCGGCGACCGTTGGGGCAACCGCATGATTCTGGAAAAATATCTGAGCCTGTCTTATTTGCTGTCGCTGGCAAATATCATGGGCTTCATCGGCGGCATATTCTATGTAGGCACGATGGTGATGAAGACGATGGTGCCGCTGCGCGTTGCGGCCATCGCCAGCAATTTTTTTCTTGGCCTTTACGGTCTGCTGGCCAATTCGATCCCGACATTTTTTCTTTATGCGCTGCTTCTGCCGGTCAATTGTGTGCGCCTCTATCAAATGCTGCAACTCGTCAAGAAGGTGAAAAGCGCGACCCAGGGCGACCTGTCGATGGAATGGCTCAAGCCATTCATGACCAAGCGCAATTATTACAAAGGCGACGTGTTGTTCCGGAAAGGCGATGTGGCCAACGAGATGTTTTTCATTGTCAGCGGAGCGTATCGCGTCACCGAACTGAATGTCGACCTTGCGCAGGGCCATCTGCTGGGAGAGATGGGGCTCCTTGCACCCGACAATCGTCGCACCCAGTCGGTCGAATGCACGGAGAGCGGCCAGGTGCTAACCATCAACTACGACAAGGTGCGCGAGCTATATTTTCAGAATCCCGAATTCGGCTTCTATTTCTTGCGCCTCACAAGCGAACGCCTGATGCAGAATGTGGCCCGGCTCGAACGCATCGTCGAGCAGAACAAGCTGAAGATCGCCCCGGAGGCGGCGGACGGGACCACCTAGCACGGCGGCCGGACGGCTTCGGAAACCGTATCTTTAGAGAAGATAGGGCGTGCTAGGCTCGGTCTCTATCCGCATGACCGTCCTCTGGCCGGCATCGTCCTGCAGATGCAGAGCAAAGAACGGCCGGTATGCCGAATAGGCGGCGTCGACAAGAGCGAAGCGTCGATTGTCCAGCAGAAGCCAGCGCCCGTCCAGACGCGCCGCCGCAACGGCATGCCCTTCATTCGACACTGGATCGCGCACCACGGCGAGCCGTAAATCGTCCGGCGAGACGCCGGCCGCCCGCAGAACGGCGATCTTGAGAATTGCATAGTCCTCGCAATCGCCCTTGCGGGTCACCAGAGTTTCGATCGGTGACGACCACACATCTTCTTTGCCAAATTGCGACAGGTCGCTGGTAGCGGCAATTGCAAGATTAACGGCGCGATTGATCACCGCGAATTGAACGCGTCCCGATTTCTCACGCGCCACATTGACCAGCGAAAGAAATGCGTTCTGGGCGTCGCTGCAGGATCGCTCCTCGCTGCATGTTCCGGTTGACGCGATGTCGCGCCGGATGGCCCGCTCCGCGTCCTGCCATTTCCCGGCAAGAACAGGTCCGGGCACGTCCGCGTCGGACAATCCGAAAGGCTCACCGCTGCGCGTTTGAAGATTTGTCGAAGGCGACATTGGTGCGCCGGACTCGGCGAGCGAGGCCAGTTGCGCGGGCGCTTCATGCGCGACAACGCGATACGACAATGCAAGGAAGAAAGCGGCGACCGCAATCGCCGCCGCTATACGCAGCCCGCCCGACATTCAACGCCCCTGTCGCACGAAGCATCGGCCGACTCGCCGTGCTCCGTATGGCGCCTTGCTAAATTGAACGCGGCTAGAACTGCGTTAAATTGGGACCCGTGCGCCCACTATTGCACGGCGCATAGTGAAAAGCGCTTCACACGGTCGATTAAAATTTTAGGTAACGATTGGTTAGCCTTGAGAAATCCTGGTGGCCGAGCGTTTTCCCGCCCGGCCACCACGAAATAGTGTGCGATTCTCACCAGCGTTGAGCATTGAACCAGTCGTCGACATCCTTGCGGATTTCGTCGCGGGCGATGCCGTATCGCTCCTGGATCTTTCCTTCTAGCTGCTCGCGATTGCCGTCGATAATGGTCAGATCGTCGTCGGTGAGTTTGCCCCACTTCTCCTTGACGCTCCCTTTCACCTGCTTCCAATTTCCTTCGACGCGGTTCCAGTCCATTTGACGCTCCTCCTGAACTATGCTGACCAACGCGTTCGCGCTCCACCGGTTCCGCGATTTGCAATCAGCGCGTCAGGGTTTGTCTGATTCCTTTCATGCCTGCCCAAGGATCGCGGCTTTGCCGGGCGAGACGCGCCGGCACATTCGTCAGATTGAATTGGCTGGCCGATTTCAGCGTGCCGAGTTCGTCCCATGACAGCGGCATGGCCACCGGAGCCCCGTCTCTGGCGCGCGTCGAATAGGGAGCGATCGCAGTTGCGCCGCGGCCGTTGCGCAGATAGTCGACAAAAATGCGCCCCTCTCTTTTGCTCTTTGCCATGTTGGAGACATAACGACGGGGATTGTCCTTGGCCATTGCGTCGGCAATCGCATGGGCGAAATCCTTTGCCCTTCCCCAATCCGCAGGCGCGATCGGCAGGACCACGTGCAATCCCTTTCCGCCGGTCGTTTTCACGAAAGACTTGAGCTTGAATTGGGCCAGCCGGGAGCGCACTTCGCGGGCCCCTTCGACAAGTTCCGCGATCGCGATGCCTGGTCCCGGATCGAGATCGAAAACGAGACAATCACATGCCTCGACGTGCTGACGGTGCGTTCCCCACGTGTGAATTTCCAGAACGCCTGCCTGCACGAGCGCAATCAGGCCGGCCAACGCGTCGACGGCAATTGCCGGCTCTTCACCCTCTATCGGAACGGAGATCAGCCGTTCCACTTCCAAGCCAGCCGAGACATGTTTTTGGAAAAAACACTTCCGGAAGTCGGCACCTTCCGGACAGCGAACCAGTGCGACAGGCCGGTCGATGAGGTGCGGCGCCATCCGCGTCCAGACCTGCTGATAGTAGCGTGCCAGCATTTCCTTGGTAACGCCGACGTCGCGCCAATAGACACGGTCGGGGTGCGTGAGGATCACGCCCGCAATTTCTACACGCGCGGCCTTTTGAACGGCGAGTTTGCGGGGGATGCCCGGATTTGATGCCTTGCGCGGTGTCCTTTGCGCGGCCGCCGCGACTTTCGGAACCTCGCGCACCACGTCGAACACCAGCTTGTCCTCGCGCAAACCCTTGAACGACGCTTGCCGCAGAACCCCGCCATGCGTCCAGCCGCGGAAGTCGATTTCGGCAACGAGTGCCGGTTTGACCCATTTCACTTTCCGCCGCCGCTCCTCCTCCGGCAGCTTTTGGAACGGCATTGCGTCACTCCTCACGGCGCCCAGTCTTTTGACGAGATCCCGCTCGACTGCCTGGGTAAAGCCAGTCCCGACCCGGCCCGCGTAGCGGAAATCATCTCCGTCGAAATATCCGAGAATCAGCGCGCGTATGGACCGACCTCCGATCGGCGACGGTTCATAGCCGGCGACGACGAATTCCTGGCTCGCGACACATTTGATCTTCAGCCAATCGCCCGTGCGGCCGGAATGGTAAGGCGCCTCGGTTTTCTTCGAAATGATGCCCTCGAGCCGCAAACGACGCGCATGTTCGAGCAGCACGGGGCCTGGCACCTCGAAGGTCTCGCTCAGCTTGATCGGTCCTTCCGATACCTGCGTGAACAGATCGGACAGGATACGCCTGCGGTCGATCAGACTGGCGCCCGTCAGATCGACACCGTCGTAATAAAGGAGGTCGAAAACATAATAGGCCAGCCGGTCCTGATGCCCGGTCCTAAGAGCGTCCTGCAAGGCGGAAAAGTCCGAAATGCCGCTGTCGCTCTGCGCGACCAGCTCGCCGTCGAGGATCACCTCTTGAACGGGCAGGTCCTTCAGAGCCTGTGCGATCCCGGGAAACCGCTCGGTCCACTCGAGCCCCGTTCTGGTCTTGAGTGTGACGCCACCATTCGCGATGCGCGCCTGGATCCGATAACCGTCGAACTTGACTTCGTGAATCCAATTGTCGCCGGTCGGCGCGGTGCCGCTGAGTGTCGCGAGGCTGGGCGGAACGAAGTCCAGCATCGCCCGCGCGCGGCCGCCCTTCGCGCCGAACAAGTCCACCGGACGAACGCGCTTCTTAGCCTTCTTCGTCTTCGATTTAGCCGCGCCCGAGCGGCGGGCCTTCCTGGCTTTTGCGCGCGGCCGCAATGGCCTTGCGGGAGATGCCTTGCGCTTGCGCTCCCTCGCTTCCGGCTGATCGTCCGGTGCGCGATTGGAATGCCAGATACGGTCGTTCGCCGCTGCGATCTGCTCGATTGAGCGTCCGGTCACGACCGAATTTGGTTTGGCCATGAGAATATCCCTGTCGCCCTTGCGAGCGGCAAATTCGTCATCCGATTTGATCAGCAGCCACGGCTCCTGCCGCTCGCCCGGACGCTTTCGCATCCGCACCAGATGAAACCTGCCTTTCAGTTTCTTGCCGTTGATCGTGAAATCGAGGTGTCCCTTCTTCATCGCGGCATGCGGATCCCCCTCCGGCGACCAGGTCCCGCGATCCCAGATCATTACCGTGCCGCCGCCATACTGGTCCTTCGGGATGTTTCCCTCGAACCGGTTGTATTCGACCGGATGGTCCTCGACGTGGATGGCGAGCCGCTTTTCGCCCGGCACCAGGCTCGGACCCCTGGTGACCGCCCAGCTCATCATCACGCCGTCGAGCTCGAGTCTGAGATCGTAATGCAGCCGCCTCGCCGCGTGCTTCTGAATCACGTAGCGACGACCTTTTCCCGGTTTTCCTCCGCGCGGCTCGCGGGTCAGGTTGAAGTCGCGCTTGGCGCGGTAGGTTTTCAGGAAAACCATCAGCTTGCCCGTTGCAGCTTGTGGCGGGATGGGCGGCTGGTCATCTTTCCTTCCCTGGCCCGATTCCGCCTCCCGCGCGCGCTTGCGCGCAATGCCGTCCATCGGATCGATCGCGTTATCGCGGCGCGGCCTGTGCGGCCGCCGACCGGCAACGTTTCGAAATAGCCTTCTCGGACAGGGCGTAGCGGCATGGGCATCCTTGCGCGCTCTCGGCTTTTGGCCCGGGGACGGCAGAACGCCGCACCAGCGACCCGTAAACGTTTGAGATTATTGCAGGTTCCGCCGCCCCCCTCTAGTGCCTGATGCTGCGCGCGGGCAGCCTGAGATCGCTGACAAACCGTGCATATTCGGCCCGCCTCTGGTCCTCGCTTTCCATCCGCAGCAGCCATGACGGATGAATTGTCACGACGGTGCGCGTGCCGTCGGCAACAGCGTGCGCGGCGCCTCTCATTTTCGCAATCGTCACCGCCCGCCCGATCACGCTGCGCGCGGCGCTTGCTCCGAGCGCGACAACCACGTCGGGCCCGACAAGGCTTCGCTCAAGATCATATCAGACGCGGCAGCGCTCGATCTCGTAAGCGGAGGGGCGCTTGTGAAGTCTGCGCTTGCCGCGGTGCTCGAATTTGAAATGTTTCACCGCGTTACTGACGAACACTTCTTGGCGATCAATTCCCGCGCCGGCAATCGCCTTGTCGAGCACGCGGCCGGCGGGCCCGACGAACGGCCTGCCCGCCAGATCTTCCCGATCGCCCGGCTGTTCACCGATCATCATCCTCGCTTGCGCCGGCCTTCGCCGGGAACTGTGTCGCATGCTTGTAAATCGGACAGCGGGTGCATGCGGCCTCTGCCTCGCGCAACGCCTTCATAGAGCCGATGCGCGGCATATCCCCAGTGGGATCGTCGCAGGAAAGGGCCATGGCCACTCCTGCAGAAATCCTACTCCAAAGGAGCGATGCGAGAAATGGTTCCTAGACAACCGTCCGGTAGCGTTCGATGCAGGTCTGCAGAACCTCGTCCATCGGACGAGCCCACCAGTCCTCGGAGAAGATCTCCGTCTCCGCATAGCCGTCGAAGCCCTCCGCCTCGACTGCCGCGCGGAGGCGCCGAATGTCGATCGCGCCGTCACCCATCATCGCGCGGTCGTTCAGGAGGTCCCGCGTCGGCACGCGCCAGTCGCAGATATGGAATGCAAGAAGGCGCTTCCGGCCCGCGCGCTTGATCTGCTCGAATACCTCGAAATCCCAGAAATTGTGATAGACGTCGAACGCAATTCCAATCGCCCCGCTTTTGCCGGGATCGAGACGATCGCAGATGTCGAGTGCCTGCCGCATCGAATTCACGCAACCCCGGTCGGCCGCATACATCGGGTGCAGGGGTTCGAGCCCGAGGGGCACCCCCACATCCCTGGCATAGTCGAGCAGCTCGCCAAGGCGATCTTCGACCAGCGCGTGCGTCGCGTACAAATCCTTGGTCGGCGCGCTGCCGGGCCGGGTGAATTGCGGCAATCCACCGACGACTAGTACAAGGCAGGCTGCGCCCAGAGCCTTGGCCTCATCGACCGCACGACGGTTATCGTCGCGAACCTCAGCGTGACGGGCCTCGTCGGAAGCAAAAAAGCCGCCGCGGCAATACCCGGAAAGCTCGAAACCGCCGGCCCGGATCGCTTGCACGGCCCTGTTCAGGCCAACGTGCGCGACCTGATCGCGCCACGGCGAAAGGCCGCGTATGCCCAGCCGGGCGCAGGCATCAATAATCTGAAGCAGGTCGCCTTGCTTTCTCACCGTCGCCGTATTGATTGAAAGCCAACGGTGATCCTTGGAAAAGTCGCGCATTTCCAACCCTGTCACGTTCCTATCCTCGCCGCATGCCCCGCAGCGTCGCTAGGCATCCACGCCGCGCGTCGCGAGCACCGTGCGCATCCTTTGGACCGCGAGCGCTGGGTCTCGAAGCAGACCGGCGGCATCCGCCAGGCGGAAAATCTCGGCAAGATGCAGTGTCGAGCGCGTGCTTTCCTGTCCGCCGACCATTGTGAAATGGTCCTGATGGCCGTTCAGGTAGGCCATGAAGACGACGCCGGTCTTGTAGAAGCGCGTCGGCGCGCGAAAGATATGGCGCGACAGCGGCACCGTCGGCGCGAGGATCTCGTCGAAGGTCGCGCGGTTGCCGGCTGCGAGCGCCGTCAAGGCCGCCGACGCCGCCGGGGCAATAACATCGAAAATGCCGAGCAGCGCGTCCGAATGGCCTTTTTCGTCGCCCGCGATCAGCTCCGCGTAATTAAAGTCGTCGCCGGTGTACATGCGCACGCCCTTGGCGAGGCGCCGGCGCATTTCGATCTCCTTGTGCTTGTCGAGCAGCGACACCTTCACGCCGTCGACCTTGGCCGCATGCGCGTTGATGATCGCAACTGCCGTATCCATCGCCTTGTCGAGATCGCGCGTTCCCCAATATCCGGCAAGCGCCGGGTCGAACATGTCGCCGAGCCAGTGGATGATTACAGGCTCCTTCGCCTGGGTAAGGATGCGGTCGTAGACCTTGGCGTAGTCGTCTGCGGAGCGCGCGACCCTGGCAAGGGCGCGGGAGCACATCAGGATGATCCGTCCGCCGAGCTTCTCGATCGCCTCGAACTGCTCCTCGTAGGCGCGGATCACTTCATCGACGGATCGCGCGGCCTCAGGTGCGAGGTGATCCGTTCCGGCGCCCGAGAACACCACGGCCTTGCGTGCCCGCGCGGCATCCACCGACCGGCGGATCAGCTCGAGCGAGGTCAGCCAGTCGAGACCCATGCCGCGCTGGGCGGTGTCCATCGCCTCGGCGACGCCGAATCCGAGATTCCAGAGATGCTCACGGAACGCGATGGTCCGCTCCCAGTCGATCTTGGTGTCGAGCCAGGGATCGCACTCGGCGAGCGGATCGGCAACCACGTGTGCGGCGGCAAAGGCTACGCGATTGTGCGGCTTTTCCAGCTTCTCCGGAAAGTCGCGTGGCGCGGAGAGGCGGAATGTCTCTAGCGAACGATCGGCGCGCGGCAATCGGATGGTCAGCGCCTGGTCGGCGCGTTCGTAGCGGTTCATCGGCGGGCCCTCTTCTTGGTTTTGGTTGCGACTTGGGATTTCCGTTTCGGCGTACTTTTGCGCCTGGGCGGGGCCGGCAGCTTCAATGGCGGCACATCGACGATACGCCGCTGCTTCCAGCTCCTCAGCGCCGCCTCCACGAGCTGCACTCCCTTGGCGCCCTCCAGCAAGGTGTACTTGTAGGGCGCGTTCTCCATCACGTGACGGATGAACATTTCCCATTGCACCTTGAATCCGTTGTCGTACCGGCCATCGGGCACTTTCCGCCACTGCGCGCGGAAATCGTCGGTACGTTTCTGATCAGGATTCCAGACCGGGCGCGGGGTATCCTTGCGGGACTGAATCAGGCATTCAGTCAATCCGGCGATTGCAGATCCTTCGGTGCCGTTGACCTGGAAGGTCACGAGATCGTCGCGATATACGCGCGTGGTCCATGACATGTTGATGTGCGCGATTACTCCGCCCTCGAGCTCGAAGGTGGCGTAGGCGGCGTCGTCGGCGGTTGCCTTATATTTCCGGCCGGTCTCGTCAATCCGGAAAGGAATTTGTGTCGCGCCGATGCAACTGACACTTTTGACCTCGCCGAACAGGTTATCGAGCACGTAACGCCAGTGGCATACCATGTCGAGAATGATCCCGCCGCCATCCTCGGCGCGATAATTCCAGGAAGGGCGCTGCGGCGGCTGCTGCGGATCGTCGCCGGGAAAGACCCAATAACCGAAATCGACCTGCACGTTGAGCATGCGGCCGTAAAAGCCCTTGTCGCGCAATTCCTTGAGCTTCAGTAGCCCAGGCAGAAACAGCTTGTCCTGCACGACGCCGGTCTTGACGTCCGCCTTTGCAGCGAGTGCGCAAACCTGCAGCGCGGAGCGCAGGTCGGTCGCAATCGGCTTTTCGCAATAAATGTGCTTTCCGGCCCTGATCGCGCGCTTCAGCAGGGCGGGCCGCATTTGCGTCGTGCCGGAATCGAAAAAGATCGTGTCGTCCTTGTTTGCCAGCGCCTTGTCTAAATCGGTCGTCCACCGCCCGACCCCATGCTGTCTCGCGAGCTGCTCGACCTTCTGGGCGTTCCTGCCAACTAGGATCGGATCAGGCATCACCCGCGTGCCGTCCTTCAGAAGTACGCCACCCTCCTTCATGATGGCGAGCACCGAGCGCACGAGATGCTGATTGGTGCCCATTCTTCCGGTGACACCGTGCATGATGATGCCGAGACGCCTTGTGGTCACGAAGCCATTTCCTTGCTTGGGTTGCCGTCTGTGGGTTGCGGACCGATCAGCGCCGGATCGACGGCGCTGGCGAATCCGGGGGCCGTGAAAAGCGAACCGATCGCGAGAGCGCCATCGCTCACGCGCAGGCGCACCTCGCCATCCGACATCTCATACAAATCGGGATGCGCCTCGAGAAATGCCTGCGCTTGCAGCCGCGGCCCGGTCACAAAGCCAGGGCCGTAATGATGGCCGTTCCGCTCGCAATGCGTGATTCCATGGAATGCCGCCAGAGCCGTATCTTGCTGCACGGCGAGCCCCGCCTGACAGGTAAGGTCTTCGGCCGCAACGAAGGTGTTTGCGCCTTGCGCATTCCAACGCAGCGCCCGCGCGCCGTTCAGCAATGACTTGTAGAGGCCCTTGCAGGATTTCGACGATACGCCGCGATAACCAAGCTCGACGGCCCGCGGAAATGCGCCGTAATCGTCGTCGGCCTCGTCGATAATGAAGGCGAATTGCGACCCGGCTTCGCCGAGGGGAAACGAGAAAGTGCGCTCGCGCGGAAGCGGCTGCTCAATATAAAGGAGCCGGCGGCGCAACGATTGCAATGCCTCGTCGCGGGCCAGGGCGTCGACGAGCGCCGTCAGCGCCTTGGCATCCGCATATTGTTCGTTGGCATCAAGCGTGACCCGGTGATCCGGCACGACCGCATCCAGCGCCCGGCTGATTGCGATCAGCCGGTTCCGGTCGGCCGCCGGCTCGCCGCCGAGCTTGATCTTGAAGTAGCGCAGACCCTGGGCGCGGGCGGCGGATGCGAGCGCATCAATCGAGTCAACCAGTCCCACCGTGTGACGCACGAATACCTGTTTTTGCGGCACGCGCGAGGAGAGAAATTGCTCGATCGCCTGCGTATCAAGATCGGGGGTCAGACGCGCATCGAGTCCCATCGCGTTGCCGCCGAGCCCCGCAGCCGTGTCGAGCCTCAGCGCGCGCAACAGCGCGTCGAGAACGGCCTTGTCGATCTCCGCAGCGCCATAAGCAGCGGCGAGAGCGGGCACGCCCTCTTTGGCGCAGGCGTCCATCAGCGGGCGGTAGCAGGCGGCGTGAATGCCGAAGGCAGTGTCAGGCCCGCGGTGTTGGCGATAGAGCCTTGCGGCGACATCGAGCGAGAACCGCAGTTCGGCGACCGACTCCACTGGAGACAGCGCCGAATTCTTGTCGAACCATTTCGGCATCATCAGCTCGGCCGCCGCGCCCCGGGCAAGGCCCGCGCCGTCCACGTCGATCACGACATGCACGAATATCTCGTCAGCCCGGTCCACGGTCACCGCGCCGAAGCGAAACGGATGCGCGAACCGTACCGGACACTCGGTGAGCGCGACATCGCGGATGGTGATTTTCGGGGCCATCAGTCCGTCTTGGCGCCGGAAAAATGTTGTCGGATTTTCTGAGTCAGATCGACGAAAGTCGGATCGGCGAGAACATCGATGGAGCGGGGCCGTTTCAGCGGCACCGGATAAACCGCGTCGATCGCGCCGGGGCGCGATGTCATCACCATGACCCTATCGGCAAGGAATACGGCTTCCGGAATCGAATGCGTGATCAGCATCACCGTCTTCCTGGTTTCGCTCTGGATGCGCTGCAGCTCGACATTCATGCGTTCGCGAGTCATCGCATCGAGCGCCCCGAACGGCTCGTCCATCAGAACGATCTTCGGGTCATGCACCAGCGCGCGGCAGATTGAGGCGCGCTGCTGCATGCCGCCCGACAATTGCCAGGGATATTTCTGCTCGAATCCCTCCAGCCCGACCATTTTGAGAAGGTCGAGTGCCCGCCGCCGATACTGACCGTCCGGCAGACCCTTGACCTCAACCGGCATCATCACGTTGTCGAGCACCCGCCGCCACGGCAAAAGCATCGCGCTCTGGAAAACGATGCCGACATCGCCATGCGGCTTGACGATCGCGCGGCCCTCGACGCGGATTTCGCCCTCGCTCGGCGGCAAAAGGCCCGCGATCATCTTCAGCAGGGTCGTCTTGCCGCAGCCGGACGGTCCGACGACCACGACGAATTCCCCTTCGTGGATGGTCATGTCGATCGGCCGCAGCGACGGGACGTCGCCGTCGGCGGTCTTGTACGTCTTGGCGACCTTCCTGATTTCGATGACCGGGCGCGCCGCCTCCGAGGCGGAGACGACGCGCAGATTTGCGGAAGCCATACTTATTTCGGCAGATAGGCGTTGGTGTAATACGTCTTGATCTCGTCCTTGGCCTTGGCCTCGAGCCCGCCATACTCGACCATGACGTCCACGGTTTCCTTCATATTCTCGTCGCTGACGCGCAAGACCTGCTTCGATTTCCCGGTCGGATCCTTGTAGAGCGGGATCGTCAGCTCGAACCCCTGGGTCATGGTGTCGATCTTGCCGCCTTTCGGGAAGGCGTTGAGCACGGCCTGTGCCGCGCCCTTCGGGTCCTTCGAGGCCTCCTCGATCGATTTCACCGTCGCCGCCAGGAAGCGCCGCGTCAGCGCCTCGTTTTCCTTCAGCCAATCCCTGTTCACGATAATGCCGGATGACACGAGATTGATGCCGTAATCGGCAAACTTGATCGGAAAGACGTCCTTGCCGGTCGCATCCTTGATCTTCATGCTCTGGTCCATGACATAACCGAGCAGAAGGTCCGCTTGGCCGTTGATGACGGCATTGAGCTTGGTCGTGGCGTCGCCGGAGACAACCTTGAAGTCGCTTTCCTTCAATCCGGTCTTCTTGAGAAACAGCGGCCAGATTTGCGACATCGAATCGCCCGGCGTCACCGCCACGGTCTTGTCCTTGATGTCGTTCGGCTTGCGAATGTTCTTCTCGACAAAGCCCATGGCCGACATCGGCGAGGTTTGCAGCGCGACGCCCACGGATGTCACCGGCGCGCCCTTCACCGCCGCGCGCATCATCGTCGGCACGTCGACGTAACCGAAATTGATCGTCTTGGCGGCGACCACCTGGGTCACGGTGCCCGACCCGCGGCCTTCCTGGATGTCAAGATCGATGCCTTCCTTCGCGTAGAAACCTTTCTCCTTGCCGTAGAAGAACGGCGCGTGCTCGCCGTAAACGTACCAGTTGAGCATGAGCGTGACCTTGTCCGCTGCGAGCGCTGGCGTCGCAAGGATCGCGGCGCAAAGGGCCAAAAGCAGTCTCTTCACTGTCGTCCTCCCTTATTGGCGGCGATTTTACGCCGCGATGACGATGTCGTTACGCTGGCTGGCATGCCAGGGAATGGTGACGCGCTCGATCACGTCGATGATCCAGAACAGGACCACGCCGATCAGCGCGAGAATGACAAGTGCGGCGAACATGGTCGGCAATTCGAAATTTCCGATCGACCTTTGCAGCACCACGCCGAGGCCGGAACTCGAGCCAACGAATTCACCGACCACCGCGCCCACCACCGCGAGGGTGATCGATACCTTCAGGCCGGCAAAAATCGCAGGCAGCGCGTGCGGCAGCGCGATCATCCGGAACATCTGCCAGCGATTGGCTTCCATCGCGCGTGCAAGGTCCATCATGTCCGGCTCAACGGATTTGAAACCCTGCACCGCCGATACGACCACCGGGAAAAATCCCAGCATGAAGGCGGACAGGACCTTCGGAAAAAGCCCAAAACCGAACCAGACCACGAACAGGGGCGCGATCGCGATTTTCGGGACAGACTGCGAGAACACGAGCAGCGGATAGACATAAGACTCGATCAGGCGCGATCCGGCGATCAGCATCGCGATCGGGATGCCGAACAAGGCCGCGAGCAGGAAGCCCCACAGCGTCGCCACCGTCGTCGGCCAGGCCTCGGTCATCAGCATCGGCCAGTCCTGCCAGAGCGTAACGATCACGTCGCTCGGTGCGGGTATCTGGTATGGCGGGATGTGGAAGACGCGGATCGTGAGATCCCACACCACGACCATGCCGGCGAGAAAAATGAACGGCTTGAGCCACGCAGCTTGCAGCAGGCGTTGCGGCATGGATGTCATCGCACGCTCCCTACTCGTTCCGTCCCAGCCCGGTTTTCATTTTAACCGGTTGGTTAAATACTACGAGGCTGCCGCGAGACGGTCAAGTTTTGCGGCCGCGCCGCGACGCAACGCCGCGAGGACGAGATCCGTCATATGCGCAAGGCGCGCGGCCTTGGCCTCCTCGCTAAGCAGGTCCCGGCCGAAAATCGTGCTCAGCGTCGCGTTGTTAGAAAGGTAAAAATACGAAAGGCTTGCAATGGAAATATAGAGCTGCACCGGATCGATATCGGAACGGAACTCACCGCTCGCGGCTCCCTTACGCAGAATATCGGCGATCAGGCTGATGAACGGCGAATGCAGGTCCTTGACCCGCCGGGACCGCCGGAGATAGCGCGCGTGATGCAAATTCTCGTTGTTCAACAGCGCCATGAATTCCGGATAGTCGATGAAATATTGCCAGGTGAACTGGATCAACCGGGCGATCGCCTCCGAAGGCGCGAGCGCCTCGAGATTGAGCTTGCGTTCGGCGGCTCGGATATGCGCGTAGGCGCCTTCCAGCACCTCGAGATAAAGCGCGTCCTTGTTGCCGACGTGATAATAGAGCATCCGCTTGTTGGCCCGCGCCGCCCGCGCAATCCGGTCGATGCGCGCCCCATCGCTGCCGCGCCGGGCGAACTCGCTCCGCGCAGCCTCCAGGATGCGTTTCCTCATTCCCTGAGGATCACGCTGCCACCGGGATTTCGATTTTCGGGCCATGGCGTCATCCCTGCGCGACGTCCGCGCAAACTAGCCGAGGAAAAAGGCGGGGTCGATAGCGGCCGCGCTATTGGTGCCGACAGAGAAGCGCCCTGTCGATCGCCGTACGCAGCCGGTCCGCGGAGACGGGCTTGCTCAGGACCTGCGCGCCCGGCACCGCCTTCTCGATCCGAGCTATCGTGGCCACGTCGGCAAAGGCGGTAACAAAGATAACCGCAACATCGCGTCTTTGACGGATGCGCTGCGCGGCTTCCACGCCGTCGATCCGGCCGGCAAGATTGATATCCATTAAGACCAGATCGGGCGAAGCGTCGGCAAATTGCTCGACCGCTCCCTCGCCATCCGGCACAAGCCCGATCACATCGAGCCCGAATTCGTTCGCCAATGTTTCGAGATGCCAGGCGACGAACAATTCGTCTTCGACGATCAATGCCCGAGGCTGGGCTGCGGCGGCCTTCCCCGCGCCGCTCCCCTCGCCCGGCAACGGCTGTTCGCCCGCCGATCCGAACCAAAGTTGCGACTGCGACTTCATCGCGGCTCCAAACCGCCCCCGGCAAATCGGTCGCGATTTAACGCGACAAGAGCGAGGCAGACAACCCCGAAAATGCCTCATGCGCAGCGAGGGAACGAAAAGTCGCAGCGGATCGCGAGCTGCTGAACGCCGGTCCGTTTACCCTCATTCGCGATTTTTTGCCGTGCGGTGCGGAACCTTGCGGCGACGCGCGCGTTACACGGGGTTGACCATATCCGGCACCGGAGGGGCTGTTCATGGTTGCTTTCTCGATATTGATGAGTTTCTCGCAATGATTGCGCCAACCTTCGATCGGGGCACCAAAATCCCCGAATAGCGGTCGAACCGCCAGCCGATGGCGCCGCATTCACCCTAAGCCCTGCAGACCCAAATCATTCTCCGTCAGGCTCAGGGGGAATAGGATCGGGCTGGCGGCGAACAATTCCAAACGGGCCGAGAATTGCACTCGGCGCAACGATAATTGGGTGGTCCCCTGCTGTTACCCTTAGCGAATTTGGACGAGATCACACTTTTGCTGGACGTTGACGGCACGCTGCTCGACCTCGCGCCGCGCCCGGACGAAGTTCGCGTGCCGAGCAAGCTGCGCGGGGTGCTGCAGAATCTCTGGTCGCAACTCGACGGGGCGCTTGCCTTCATCAGTGGCCGCCCGCTTGCAGATATAGATCGGATTTTCGCGCCGATGAAATTGCCTGCCGTCGGCGGCCACGGCGCCGAACTGCGTCCCAGCGTGGACAGCGGGGTGATCAGCCAGCTTGCCCAGCCGCTCGACCCCAAGCTCAAAAAGCTTCTGGCCGGCGTCGCCAGGCTGGGACCCGGCGTCCTCGTGGAGGACAAGGCCTATTCCCTTGCCATTCACTACCGGCTCGCCCCCAAGCTCGGCGGCGACGTGGTGCGCGCGGTCGCCGCCATCGCGGAGAAATACGGCGCCGAGCGGCTCGAGCTTCTTCCCGGCAAGTCGGTGATCGAGATCAAGCAGCGCGGTTTCGACAAGGGAACGGCGTTGCGCCAGCTCATGACCTACAGGCCCTTCGCCGGGCGGCGTCCCATTTTCGTCGGCGACGACACCACCGACGATGCGGCCTTTGCGGCGCTGCCGGAATTTTCAGGAGTAGGCTTCTCGGTCGGCGGGATCGTGCCGGGCGCCTCGTTCAATTTCGAATCGCCGCACGATGTCCGCGTTTGGCTCGAGCAGCTCAGCAAACAGGCGGAAGCAGAACACAGATGAGCCAATTCGGACTTGATCTTGCCATTATCGGCAACGGCCGCACCGCGGCGCTGGTGGAGCCGTCCGGACGAATCGTCTGGTGGTGCTTTCCCCGCTTCGACAGCGATCCCGTGTTTTGCCGGCTCGTCACCGGCGACGAGGAAAAAGGGTTCACCGACGTCGTGCTTGAGGACGTGGTCGACATCAAATCCGAATATGTCCGCAACACCGCGATCGTGGAAACGATTCTGACCGATAGGAAAGGCGGGGCGATCAAGATCACCGATTTTGCGCCTCGTTTTGAAAATCTCGACCGGACCTTTCATCCGCCGCAGCTCGTCAGGATGATCGAACCGATCGCCGGCACGCCCCGCATCGCGATCCGCTTTCGCCCCGCTCACGATTACGGGAATCCGACCATCAATCATGCCATCGGCTCATCGCATATCCGCTACTGGGGTGGACTAACGCAGATTCGTCTTACCACGGATGCGCCCCTTTCCTACATCGCGCGCGAGACATCGTTCGTCATCACGCGCCCGGTGCACATGATCTTCGGAACCGATGAGCCGTTTCCCGGGGCTATCGGCCCGACCTGTCACGATTTCCTTGCGCGCACGCGCGACGGGTGGCTGGATTGGGTGCGACGCCTGCATATGTCCTACGACTGGCAGGATGCGATCATTCGCGCCGCCATCACCCTCAAGCTGTCGAGTTTTGACGAAACCGGCGCGATCATCGCCGCCCACACCACGTCCATTCCGGAAGCACCGGGCACCAAGCGAAACTGGGATTACAGATATTGCTGGCTGCGCGACGCCTATTTCGTCGTCAAGGCGCTCAACCGCATCGGCGCGACGCGCACGATGGAAGATTTCATTCTGTTCGTGTTGAACGTCGCGTCCGGCGACATCGAATCGATTCGGCCGGTTTACAGCATCGTCCCTAGCGACCCCATGACTGAGCGGATCGCGCCGGACCTGGCGGGATATCGGGGTGACGGCCCCGTCCGCATCGGCAATGCCGCCTCCGATCAAACACAACATGACACCTACGGCTCGATCATTCTGGCGGCCATGCCCATGTTCTACGATCGGCGCCTTCCGGCGCCCGGCGACCACGCTCTGTTCCGCCTGCTGGAATCAGTTGGCGAGAAGGCCAAGCGCTTCGCTCTCGAACCTGATGCCGGGATCTGGGAATATCGCGGCCGTTCGCGCATCCATACTCATTCCGTGTCGATGTGCTGGGCCGGCTGCAATCGTCTCGCCGCCATTGCCGAGACGCTCGGCTTTCCGGATCGTGCCAATTACTGGAACGACGCCGCCGACAAAATCCACGCCGCACTCCTGGAAAGGGCTTGGCATCCCGGACGCAACGCGTTCACCGCCGCTTTCGGCTCCGAAGATCTCGACGCGAGCGTTCTGCTGTTCAGCGAGCTTGGGGTCGTGGAGCCGGACGACCCCCGTTTTGCCGCGACCGTCGCCAGTATCGAGCGCGAATTGCTGCGCGGGAAGCACGTCATGCGTTATGCCGCCGAGGACGATTTCGGATTTCCCGAGGTTGAGTTTCTGATTTGCCGGTTCTGGCTCATCGACGCTTGGTGGGTGCTGGGGCGAAAGCAGGAGGCGCGCGATCTGCTCATTGACGCGCTGCAGCGGCGCAACCGTTACGGGCTGCTCGCCGAGGATATCAGTATGAAGGACGGTTCCCTGCTCGGGAACTTTCCTCAGACCTATTCGATGGCCGGCCTCATTCTGACCGCAATGCGATTGTCGCGAAGTTGGGAGGACAAATATTGGCGCGGTTAGTCGTCATATCCAACCGTGTTGCCGTTCCGAAAAGTGGAAGCCGGGCGGGCGGGCTCGAGGTCGCGGTGCAAGCCGCGCTCAAACAGAACCCGGGCATCTGGTTCGGCTGGAGCGGCCGCATGTCTGCGAGGATCGAGACCCGTTCGATCGAGCACGATAAGATTTCCTACGTCGTCACCGATCTCGGGCGCGAGGATTATAGTGAGTATTATAACGGCTTCGCCAATCGCGTGCTTTGGCCGATCCTGCACTATAGACTCGATCTCGCGGAATTCAGCCGGCGCGATCTGTCCGGCTATATGCGCGTCAACGAACATTTCGCCAACGAATTGCAGAAGATAATGCGGCCCGACGACATCGTCTGGGCGCACGACTATCACCTCTTCCCCCTCGGCAAGGCTCTGCGGGAACGCGGCTTCAAGAATCGCATCGGATTTTTCCTGCATACGCCGTTTCCGCCGCCGGAGATCATCACGGCGCTGCCTCATCATGAGCGGGTCGTTTCGGCGCTTTGCCAGTACGATCTCGTCGGGTTCCAGACGGAGACCGATTCTGCCAATTTTGCCCGCTACCTCGAAAGCGAGTGCCGCTATCAGCGCGAGGGCGAAGGCTATGCCGCGGGCGACCGCGTCGTGCGCATCGGTTCTTTTCCGGTCGGCATCGAGACCGAGGCTTTCAATCGGCTCGCCCGGCGCGCCATCAAATCGCCCTTCGTATCGGGCGTGACGGCCAGCCTGTCTGGCCGCGCCATGATCATCGGCGTGGATCGCCTCGACTATTCGAAGGGTATCAACGAACGCCTCGAAGCCTTCGAGCGATTTCTCATGCAGCACCCGGAATGGCACAACAATGTGACCTATCTGCAGATCACGCCAAAAAGCCGCTCGGCGATCCAGGAATATGCCGAAATGGAGCGCCAGGTGAATCAGACGGTCGGCCGCATCAACGGCGACTACGGCGACGCCACCTGGACTCCGATTCGCTACGTCACGCGCACGCACCGACGCGCGGCATTGGCCGGGCTCTACCGCGCCGCGCGCGCCGCGCTGGTGACGCCCTTGCGCGACGGAATGAATCTCGTCGCCAAGGAATACGTCGCCGCACAAAATGAAGACGATCCCGGCGTGCTGATCCTGTCTCGCTTCGCCGGCGCCGCCATGGAATGCAAGCCCGCCCTGCTGGTCAATCCGTTCGACGTCGATTCGGTCGGCTCGGCAATCCACCGCGCCCTGTCCATGTCGCTCGATGAGCGCTGCGCGCGGCACAAGTCGCTCTACGGAATCATTTCGTCCAATGACATCAGCGCTTGGCCGCAAAAGTTTCTGAACGCATTGAACCGCGTGGATGGCGCCGCATCGTCCGGCGCCGCGGTCGACGCGCCGCCGGCTGGTCACGTGTGGCCAGCAGGCTCGGCCGGCCGCGCCGCCCTATGAAAATCTCGTCGACCTGTCGATAATGTCGACAATGTGAGCGGCTTGCGGCAATGGAACCCGTCGAGAGCGGTAGCGGGCGCCGGTACTGGATGCAGCACTCGACTCGGTTCCCTCTGCTACATGTCGCGCTCTTTTACAGTCCGAACGGCGCCGCAAACCGCGAGTCCTCCTTGGCCACAATAATGCCGCGGCTCAAGTCGTTCGCTCGTCATATTTCCGGATAGAATTACCGCAATTGCCCTAACACACACCAATGCCGGGGGTCCTTATGGGAGCCTTGCTCACGACGTGTCCGGTGACCGGACACAAGATCGAAACGGGGATCGAGACTGATCGCAAAAGCCTCGACCTTACGCCAAACTTCGTGGCGAAGATCGCTTGTCCGCATTGCGGTGGCGAGCACGAATTTTCAAAACCGGACGTTCTCGTCTGTGAAATGATAGACGGCGTGATCAGATATCAACGCGCCGCCTGACGGTCGCCGACTGCGCTCCTGCAAAAGCCGCCTTCGGGGCGGCTTTTTTATTGAATTTATTGAAGAGAGCTGCCGATACCCTTGCTTTGGAGCCCGGCTTGGTGTGATTCTTGATCCGCCGGTGATCTCCCGAACCAGGAATTTCGCAATGGTCCACCTTGTTCCGCCCTCGACTGCATTCGTTGATGGCCGCTGATTAGACTCGATCTAAATTTCTATCTGTTGGGGCCGGGGGATGAGGTTTAAGCGAGACGTTGTTTGCTGGATCGTGGCAGCGATCGTCGCCGGGAGCGGATACGCGCGAGCCGACGACACGAGCATTTGGGACCGCGAGCAACTTACCGGGGACTGGAACGGAGCGCGCACCGCCCTCAAGGAGAAGGGCGTCGAGATCGGTCTCGTCTATATCGGCGAAACCCTCGCAATCCTTTCGGGCGGACTGCGGCGAGGCCAGACGTATGAGGGCAGGCTCGAAGGGTCGGTCCAGATCGGCGAGCCAGCCCTGTGGAAGGGCGCGACGGTTTTCGCGAAAGCCTTCCAAATTCATAATGCGCACGGCAACGCCGCCGACTATGTCGGCAGCATTTCGGATCCCTCAAACATCGATGCCCTGCCGACGACCCGCCTTTTCACGCTCTGGTTCGAGCAGAAATTCGGAGAAAGCGGCTCGGTCCGGCTCGGTCAGCTTGCCGCCGACGACGAATTCCTGACCAGCACCACCGCCGGCGGGCTAATCAACGGCACGTTCGGCTGGGCCTCGATGATGGCCGCCAACCTGCCGAGCGGGGGACCAGCCTATCCGCTCGCCACCCCAGGCGTGCGCGTCCAAGTCAATCCGGTCGAGAACATTTCCGTGCTCGGCGCGGTCTTCAGCGGCGATCCCGCCGGGCGCGACTGCAACGACTTGCCGCAAGCCTGCAACCGCTTTGGCACGACATTTTCCTTGCATGGCGGAGCGTTCTGGATCGGTGAAATCCAGTATCTGCGCAATCAGGAGCCGGAAGCGAAAGGTCTCGCTGCGGCCTACAAGCTCGGCGCATGGTACCATTCGGGCTCGTTCGCCGATCAGCGTTTCGGCATCGGGCCGGGCGGAACGATCGTCTCGCAAGCCACCGGCGCCGATCCGCTTTTTCACCGCGGCAATTGGGGCATCTACGGGGTGATCGATCAGATGCTCGTCCGCAACGACGCCGGCAGCTTCAGCTTTTTCGCACGCGGCGGCGCATCGCCATCCGATCGCAATCTCCTGTCGTGGTATGTTGACGGCGGCTTCGGCGTCAAAGGCCTGTTCGGCCGGCCCGACGACACGCTGACTTTCGGCGTCGCCTACAACAACATCAGCAGTGACGCCGCCGCCCTCGACCAGGACACGCTCGCGCTCAACGGCCCGCCCTATCCGATTCGTTCCTCCGAGCTCGTGTTCGAGCTGAGCTACATCTATCAGGTGGCGAAGTGGTGGACGATCCAGCCGGATGTGCAATACATCCTGCGCCCCGGCGGCAACGTGCCCGACCCGTCCAATCCCGCGCTCACCGTCGGAAACGCGTTCATTTTCGGCGCCCGCTCGACGATCGTTTTCTAGCAGTCCTTACGGATTTCAGATTCGGATCGGCGAGCCCGGCAGGCGCGGCCGCGCCCGTCGCCGGCCGCCCGATCGAGCGCCATTTCCAGTACGCGCGCCACGTGCAGCGCCTCGCGCGCCGCTCCGTCATGGATCTGGTGCCGGCAGCTTGTTCCATCAGCGACAACAATCGTGTCGGCATCGGCGCTGCGTATGGCCGGTAAGAGCGACAATTCGCCCATCGCCCTGGATACATCGATGGTATCGACGCCATAGCCGAAGGCCCCGGCCATGCCGCAACAGCTGGACTCGATCGTTTCGACCAATAAATCCGGCACAAGTCTGAGGACGTCAGCAACCGCGCCGAAGGCCCCGAACGACTTCTGATGACAATGGCCATGCACGAGCACGCGCTTTTGCATTGACCGCAGTGGCAGCTTCAGGCGGCCCGCCTTCTGCTCCCGCGCAAGAAATTCCTCGAAGGTAAGAACGTGATCCATCGCCTTGCGCGCGATCGCGCTCTTGAGCAAAGCCGGAATCTCGTCGCGAAAGCTCATCACGCAACTCGGTTCGAGGCCCACCACCGGAACGCCGGCGTCTATGAACGGCGCCAGCACGGCGAGAGACCGCTCGGCCTCCTCGCGAGCCTGATCGACCGCGCCAACCGACAGGAACGTTCGCCCGCAACAGAGCGGGCGCGAATCTCCCTCGCCGACATGGGGATGACGCATTACGTATCCGCCGGCCTGGAGGACAACCGCGGCCGCGCGGATATTCTCGCTCTCGAAATAGCGGTTGAAAGTATCGGCGAACAGCACGACGTCGCGATCCCCGGACGGGACCTCGGCCTGGACTTCCGGCCGGAAAATGTCGGCACGCCATTTCGGCAACCGGCGCTGCGCGGAAAAACCGGTCAGCCGCTCCGTCAGAGACGCCGCGCCGGGGATGACGTCGCGCAAATTGAAAAGCCACGGCAGTCTCGCCGCATAGGGCGCATAACGCGGCAGCCAGCCGATCAGGCGGTCGTGCAGCGAAAAACCGTGTTTTGCGGCGCGGGCTGCCTGCACCTCGATCTTCATGCGCGCCATGTCGACGCCGGTCGGACATTCGCGGCGGCAGGCCTTGCAGGAAACGCAGAGCTTCAGGGTTTCCGCCATCTCGTCCGAGGCAAGGGCGTCAGGTCCGAGTTGCCCGGAAACGGCGAGCCGCAGGGAATTCGCCCGGCCGCGCGTCACGTCGCGCTCGTCGCGCGTCACGCGGTAGCTCGGACACATGACGCCGCCCGCCATTTTTCGGCAGGCGCCATTGTTGTTGCACATTTCGACCGCGCCCTGAAATCCGCCGCCCGCGCCGGGATAGGCAGACCAGTCAAGCCGCGTGCCGATGTCCTCGCCGCGATAGGTCGGGGAAAAGCGGAAATTTGAGCGATCGTCGAATTTCGGCGCGCGGACGATCTTGCCCGGATTGAACAGGCCGGCCGGGTCGAAGCCATCCTTCACCTCTTCGAACGCGCGAACCAGCCGCGGCCCAAACATGAACTCGTGGAATTCGCTGCGCACAATCCCGTCGCCGTGCTCGCCGGAATGCGACCCCTTGTAGGCGCGTACCATCGCGAAGGCTTCCTCGGCGATCGCCCGCATCGCCTTGACGTCCTTTTCGAGGCGCAGATTGAGCACGGGGCGCACGTGCAGACATCCGACGCTCGCATGCGCATACCAGGTGCCGCGCGTGCCGTGCCTCTCAAAGACCTCGGTGAGTCGGGCGGTGTATTCGGCCAGATGCTCCAGCGGCACGGCGCAATCCTCGACGAAGGAGACAGGTTTTCCCTCGTCTTTCATTGACATCATGATGTTGAGCCCCGAAGTGCGAACCTCGGCAATCGCCGCCTGCAGGGAGGGATCGAGCACGTCGACGACGCCGCCCCATTTCGCGCCGTCATTCCTGAAATCGAAGCCGAGGTCGCCCATCAAGCCATGCAGCCGTTGGAGGCGGCGCAAATTTTCCTCGTTATCGTCTTCGCCGAATTCGACCAGCAGCACCGCGTCCGGCTCGCCGCGCACGAACTGCTCGAGCGTCGGGCGAAAGATCGCGATGTCGCGCGCGAGCTCGATCATCGTGCGGTCGACGAGCTCGACGGCTATCGGAGCGAGCCTGACGATGTGCTGCGCGGCGTCCATCGCATCATAGAAGCGGGCGAAATGACACGCCCCGACCGCTCGCTTGCCAAGAAGCGGAGCGAGCTTCAGCTCGACCCGGCTGGTAAAGCCGAGCGTCCCCTCGGACCCGACAAGGATGTGGGCCAGGTTTAGGTCGTTGCGGCCCGGTACGAACCCATCGAGATTGTAGCCGCCCACCCGGCGTTGCACCTTGGGAAAACGCGCTTCGATCTCCTCGGCCTCGCGCGCACCGATCTCGAGCAGATGGCGGGCTAGGTCGTGCAGACGCGAGCCCGGCACGAGATTGGAGGCGTCGGCATTGACCGGGCCGAAACGGGCGCGCGAGCCGTCGGCGAGAATGGCCTCGACCGACAGGACATTTTCGCGGGTGTTTCCGTAGCGCAGCGAGCGCCCACCGCAGGAATTGTTGCCGACCATCCCGCCTATGGTGGCGCGGGAGGCGGTCGAGATATCGACCGGAAACCAGAGACCGTGCGGCTTCAAGGCGCGGTTCAGATCGTCGAGCACGATCCCCGGCTCAACCACGCAGCGCCGGTTCGCAACGTCGAGCGAGAGGAGCCGGTTGAGATATTTCGAGCAGTCGATGACCAGCGACCGGTTGACGGTCTGGCCGCACTGCGACGTGCCGCCGCCGCGCGCTAGCACGCTTGCCCCTTCTTCACGTGCGATCGCTATCGCTCGATCGGCTTCATCGATGGAGCGCGGCGCCACCACGCCCACCGGCATCATCTGGTAGTGGGAGGCATCGGTCGCGTATCGGCCGCGGGAAAAACGGTCGAAATGAACGTCGCCTGCCATCTCCGATTTCAGGCGCCGCTCGAGGCCGGGTATCAATCGGTCGGACAAATCTGGGCTCCCGACGCTGGCATAATGAATAAGGCTTGACCGCAATGTCGCATCCGGTGTTCAAACCGGCAAGTTTGGCGCGTTTTCACTTGCCGCGGGGCGCGGCACGCCGCCCAGGAGCCATTGATGACCAAGAATTCCTCGCGCGTCGCCGGACGCCACTTCCTGCAAATCCCCGGACCTACGCCGGTGCCCGACCGCATCCTGCGCGCGATGGACACCCCGATCATCGACCACCGCGGTCCCGAATTTGCCCGCCTCGCTAAGCGCGTGCTCGAAGGCATCAAGACCATCTTCAAGACGACAAATCCGGTGATCATCTATACCGCGACCGGAACAGGGGCGTGGGAAGCCGCGCTCGTGAACACGCTCAATCCCGGCGACCGCGTGCTGATGGTCGAGACCGGCCAGTTCGCCACGCTTTGGAAGAAGATGGCCGAAAGGATCGGCCTCAAGCCGGAATTCATTCCGACGGACTGGCGAACCGGCGCAGATCCCAGGGCGATCGAGGCGAAGCTGCGCGAAGACCGGAACAAAGACATCAAGGCCGTATGCGTGTTGCATAACGAGACCTCGACCGGCGCGCTGTCGCCGATCGCAGAAATCCGCAAGGCGATCGACGCGGCCGGCCATCCGGCGCTACTGCTCGTCGATACCATCTCCTCTCTCGCCTCAACCGAGTACAAGCACGACGAATGGGGCGTGGATGTCACGGTCGGCGGCGCGCAGAAGGGCCTGATGCTGCCGCCCGGCATGTCGTTTAACGCGGTCAGCGACAAGGCGCTCGCAGCATCAAAGAAATCGACCCTGCCGAAGTCGTTCTGGTCCTGGGAAGACATGCTGACCATGAACAAGCAGGGATTTTTCCCCTATACGCCGGCCACGCAGATGCTCTGGGGTCTCGATGTTGCGATCGAGATGCTGCACGAGGAAGGCCTCGATAATGTATTCGCGCGCCATGCACGCCTCGCCGAGGCCACGCGCCGCGCGGTGCGCGCATGGGGCCTCGAAATCATGCAGCGCGATGCGAAATATTATTCACCGACCATTACCGCCGTGATGATGCCGGAAGGCCATGACGGCGATACGTTCCGCAATCTCGCTCTGGAAACCTTCAACATTTCCTATGGTGCGAGTTTCGGTCCCTATGCCGGCAAATATTTCCGCATCGGCCATCTCGGCGACATCAACGATGGGACGCTGATCGGCGCGCTGGCCAACACCGAAATGGCGCTCGCGCTCGCCGGCATTCCGCACAAGAAAGGCGGCGTGCAGGCGGCGATGGACTACATTGTATCGGCCCATGCCGGGCCGGCGCGCGCCGCAGCGGAGTGAGTTCGCCGCCGCGGGCTTCCAACGGCGAATCGGTCAAACGCCGAGATAGCGGTGCTGCAAGCCGGGGTCGGCGGCCAGTTCTTCCGAGGTGCCCGACCAGACCGTGCGTCCGCGCTCGATCAGGTAATGGCGATCGGCGATGCGGATCAATGCCTCGACATTCTTGTCGATGAGCAGAATCGCCTGACCGGCTGCCTTGAGACGCGACAGGCAATGCCAGATCTCGACACGGATCAGTGGCGCAAGCCCCTCGGTCGCCTCGTCGAGGATAAGCAGACGTGGATTGGTCATCAGCGCGCGGCCAATCGCAAGCATCTGCTGCTCGCCGCCCGACAACTGGTTGGCCATGCTGGAGAGCCGCTCGGCGAGACGGGGAAACAGCTCACACACCCGATCGAGAGTCCAGGGCGACGCGGCGCCGTTGCGCTTCGCGGACGTGGCGATGAGATTTTCACGCGCGGTGAGATTGGGAAAGACTTGGCGGCCTTCCGGCACGAGCCCAATGCCGCGTTGAGCGATCCGGTAGGAAGGCAGCGCGCGCACGTCCTCGCCGGCAAAACGAATCGTACCGCCGCGTGCGGGCGTCAGTCCCATGATGGAGCGGACGGTCGTTGTCTTGCCCATCCCGTTGCGGCCCATCAGCGTCACCATCTCGCCCGGCGCGATCGCAAGACTGACATCAAACAGCACCTGGCTCGGACCGTAGCAGGTCTCCACCTGGTCAAGCTCGAGTAGCGGCTCAGACATGCGTCACCGCCTCCTGCTCGCCGAGATAAGCCTGGCGCACTTCGACATTGGCGCGGATCTCGGCCGGCTCGCCTGACGCGATCACCCGGCCATAGACCAACACGGTGATCCGGTCGGCCAGCGCGAAGACCGCCTCCATGTCGTGCTCGATCAGCAGAATTGTCAACTCGCGCTTCAGCTCGCGCAGCAAGACGACCATGCGGGCCGATTCTTCAGGCCCCATCCCGGCCATCGGCTCGTCGAGCAGCAGCATCTGCGGGGACGTGGCGAGCGCCATCGCTATTTCGAGCTGCCGCTGTTCGCCGTGGCTGAGACTCGCGGCAATCGCGTTGTCGCGCCCCTCAAGTCCAGCCCGCAGCAGCGCCGCCCGCGCCGGATCGCGCAGCGCCCTGTCCCGCCGGACATCCCGCCAGAAGCGGAACGAATGGCCCGCATGGGCCTGCACGGCGAGCGCGACATTGTCGAGCACCGTGAGATCGAGAAAAAGCGAGGTGATCTGAAACGAGCGCGCCAGGCCGAGCGCGCTACGCCGATGAACCGGCAGGCCGGTGATGTCGCGGCCCGCGAAAAAGACGCGACCCCGGTCGGGCACGATCTCCCCCGTCAGTTCGCCGATCAGCGTCGTCTTGCCTGCGCCGTTCGGCCCGATGATGGCGTGAAGCTCTCCCCGCGGAATATTGAGCGAAATGTCGTCCGAAGCGACGATGCCGCCGAAATGCTTGGAAAGATTTTCGGTAACGAGGATTGCATCAGCCATCGCGCGCACCCTTGAGCAGCCCGTCGATGCCGCCGCGCGCATAGAGGACGATCAGCAGCAGCAGCGGACCGAGCACGATCTGCCAGTATTCCGAGGCCCGTGCCGCAGCGGCGCCGAAAAATGGGGTGCCGAGCGTCTTGATCATGATCGGCAGGCTTTCCTCGAAAACGAGCAGGGCGACGGCCCCCATCAGCGGTCCGAACAGCGTTCCGAGGCCGCCCAGCACCACCATGACGATCAGATCGCCGGAACGCGTCCAGTGCATCATGGCCGGACTGACGAACTCGGTGTGATTGGCGAGAAGCGCGCCGGCGAGGCCGCATATCGACCCGGCGATCACGAAACATGCAAGGCGATAGCGGAAAGTGGGGAATCCGATTGCCTGCATCCGCCGGTCGTTCGAGCGGGAACCGCGGATCACCAGACCAAAACGCGAATTGGCGAGGCGCCAGACGAGCGCGATCACGGCGAACAGCATGATCAGGCAGACATAGTAGAAAACAGTCTTGTTCGAGAGATTGACGGCGCGGCCAAATTCGCTGCGGCTGTAGATGGTCAGACCGTCATCTCCGCCGTAACGGTCCAGACCCACGGCGACGTAGTAGAGCACCTGCGCCAGTCCGAGCGTGATCATGATGAAATAGACTCCGCGCGTGCGCAGCGACAGCGCGCCGATGAGCAACGCGGCGAATGCCGATACGGCTATGGCCGCCGGCCATTGCACGAATCCCGATTTCACCCCGGCATCGGCAAGAATGCCCACCGCATAGCCGCCCGTACCGATGAAGGCGGCATGGCCGAAGCTCACCATGCCGCCATAGCCCATGATCAGATTGAGACTCGTCGCGGCCATCGCGAGAATGATGATGCGCGTGAACAGCGTGATCACGAAGGGATTTCCGCCCAGCGCCACATAGAGCGGCAGCAGCACGAGGATCGCCAGAAGCGCGGCGATCACGCCATTGCGCAGCGTCGGCCTGCTCATTTGCCCGATACCGGAAACAGGCCTTCCGGCCGCGCGATCAGAATAAGCGCCATCAGCAGGTAGATCAGCATCGAGGAGACGGCGGGCGCAATCGCCGATGCTTCGCGCGGAGACAATACGATATGCATCAGGGCGGGCAGATAGCTGCGCCCCATGGTGTCGATCAGGCCGATGAGTATCGCGGCGACGAAAGCGCCGCGGATCGACCCGATGCCGCCGATGATGATGACGACAAAGGCAAGGATGAGGATATTTTCGCCCATCCCGATCTGCACGGTCAGGATCGGCGCCTGCATCAGGCCGGCCAGGCCGGCGAGCGCGGCGCCAAGCCCGAAGACCAGGGTGAAGAGTAGCCTGATATTGACGCCGAGCGCGGACACCATTTCCCGATTGGCGGCGCCTGCCCGAATCAGCATGCCGGCCCGTGTTCGCATCACGGCAGCGTAAAGAAGCGCAGCAACACCGAGCGATACGGCGATGATCGCAAGCCGGTAGGCCGGATAGGGCAAGCCTGGCAAAAGCTGCACCGAGCCGTTCAACCACGCCGGCAGCGGCAGATTCATTCCGGCGGGGCCCCAGACCAGCCGAACAAACTCATTGAAGAACAGGATGAGTCCGAAGGTGGCAAGCACATGGTCGAGATGATCGCGCCCATAAAGCCTGCGCATCGCGACGATTTCCACCCCCATGCCGACAAGCAGCGTCGCGCCGAAAGCCAGAATCGCCGCGAGCACGAAGCTGCCGGTCATCGCCGCGAATGTCGCCGCGAAATAGGCCCCGATCATGTAGAGAGACCCGTGCGCCAGATTCACGAGATCCATGATGCCGAAGACGAGCGTCAGGCCGGCCGCCAGCAGAAACAGCAACAAGCCCGCCTGAAGGCCGTTGAGGATTTGTTCGAGCAACAGGAACATGTGAGTCGGCAACACCCCTCCCAAATGCCATCGCCCGCAGAAGCGGGCGATCCGGCGGCCATCCGGCGCGGATGCCCCGCATGTGCAGGGCTTGACAGGCTTTCCTCCGACTATTTCATCGGGCACTTACTGTGATGGATGTCCTGCCCGTTCTCGACCGCGGTAGCGATCGTCTTCAAGCGGTACTCCTCCCCTGCCTTGACGACCTCCTGAACATAGAAGTTCTGGATCGGGAAATTGTTGTTCCCGAACCTGAAATCTCCACGCACGGATTTGAAGTCGGCCTTCTTGATTGCCGCCTGGACCGCTTCCTTGTTGCTGACATCGCCCTTCACCGCCTCCACCGCTGATACGAGCAGGTTCCCGGCATCATAGGTCTGGGCCGCGTAGAACGAGGGTTCGTTCTTGAACCTCTCGATGAACGCAGCGACGAATTTCCTGTTCGCGTCGTTGGGAAGATCGGCACCCCATTGCAGCACGCTGATCGAGCCGACGGCGGCGTCCTTCTGACGCGGCAGCGACAGCGAGTCGACCATGAACGTGCTGTAGAGCGGAATCTTGCCCTGCAGCCCGGCCTGGGCATACTGGTTGAGGAACTGCACGCCGGCTGCGCCGGGATAGAAAGTATAGACCGCCTCGGGATTGGCGGCACGGATCTTCGACAGCTCGGCCGAGAAGTCGAGCTGATCGGGCCAGCGGGTGTAGTCTTCGCCCACCACCTTGCCCTTGAAGGCGGCCTGCAGACCGCCGAGATTTTCTTTCCCCGCAGCGTAATTTGGGCCGACCAGATAAACGGTCTTGATGCCATTGTTGTTCATGTATTCGGCGACCGCACGCGGATTCTGGTCGTTCGTCCAAGAGGTCGAGAATACGTTCGGCGCACACAGCTCGCCGGCAACCTGCGTCGCCCCGGCATTGGAAACGATCAGAATTGTCTTGGAATCGACGACCGGTTTCAGCGACGCGAGCAGAACATTCGACCAGATATAGCCGACAATAAAATCAACCTTGTCGCTTTCGATGAGCTTCTCAGTCTTCTGCTTGCCGACCTCCGGCTTCTGCTGATCGTCCTCGTAGACAACCTCGACCGGGCGGCCGCCCATCTTGCGGCCGGCCTGATCCAGCGCCAGCTCGAAGGCGTTGCGCATGTCATTGCCGATAACCGCGGTCGGCCCGCTGAATGTCGAAACGAAACCGATCCTGATCGGCTGCTGGGCCATCACCGGCCCGGCGGCAAGCACCAGACCCAAACCCGCCGCAACGACTGACTTCTTCATACTGGCTTCTCCCAACCCACAATGCGCGAGATTTTACCGCGTGCGGTCCTCCGCGCGCAATTTGAAACGCTGGATCTTGCCGGTCGCGGTCTTGGGGAGGTCGTGCCGGAATTCGATCCAGCGCGGATACTTGAAAGGGGCAAGACGGGATTTGACATGCTCCTGCAGCGCGCGGGCAAGCTCGTCGCAGGCCTTTTCCTGCACTTTCAGCACCACATAGGCCTTCGGCTTGATCAGACCGTCCCCGTCCCGCCAGCCAACCACGGCGCATTCCAGCACCTCGGCATGGCTCAGCAGGGCCCCCTCCACCTCGAACGGCGCGACATAGAACCCCGAAACCTTCAGCATGTCGTCATGCCGACCACAATAGATATAGTAGCCCTGCGCGTCCTGGATGTACTTGTCACCCGAGCGTGTCCATTCCCCGAGAAAGGTAGAGCGCGACTGCTCACGGTTGTTCCAGTACATCACGGCGCTGGTCGGGCCGCGAACCAGAAGCTCTCCTATTTCGCCGGGCGGTACCGGCTGGCCGTCGTCGCCGACGAGCTTGATCTCGTAGCCGGGGACCGGCTTCCCCGTTGTGCCGTACTTGTTGTCGTCCGGCCTGTTGGACAGGAAAATGTGCAACATCTCGGTCGAGCCGAGCCCGTCGAGGATATCGAGACCGTATTTCTCCGACCATCGCCGCCCGACCTCCTCCGGCAGCGCCTCGCCCGCCGATACGCACCGGCGCAGCTTCAGTTCGTGTCGCGCCGGCGCGGCCGGGCTGGCAAGGAATGCCGCGTAGAATGTCGGCACGCTGAAAAACGCAGTCACGCCATGGTCCTTCAACACCGCGACGACCGAATCCGGTGTGGGGCGCCCGGGCATGAGCACGGTGGTTGCGCCTGCCGACAACGGGAACGTCATCGCATTGCCCAGCCCGTAGGCGAAGAACAGCTTCGGTACCGAATAGACGACGTCGTCCTCGCCGAGCCCGAGAACGGCTCTCGCGTAGAGATCATTGGTCAGCCGCAGGCTCGCATGCGTATGCACCGCCGCTTTCGGCTTTCCGGTCGAGCCCGAAGTGTAAAGCCAGAAGGCGATGCTGTCGCGGGTGGTCGGAAATGCCGTGAAGATCCGGTCCCGACGTTCACGGATTGCGGCGTCGAACGACGTATGCCCTCTCGTGTCGCTTCCGCTCACCAATATTTTCAGATCGCGCGCTTCGCCGACGACATTTTCGATTTTCGGATAAAGTTCGTCGGAGATGACGAGCACGCGCGGTCGCGAATCCTCATAAATGAAGCGGTAATCATCCTCGGTCAGCAGCGTGTTGACCGGCACCGCGACGCGCCCCGCCGCCAGCGTGCCGAGAAACGCGACGGGCCAGTCGACCGTATCCAGCATGCACATCAGCACGCGTTCCTCAGGCCGCGTATGCTCCCCGAGGAAAAGGGCGAATTGCTCCGCCCGCGCGAACAGTTCGCGATAGGTCATCGGTCCGCGATTGTCGATATAAGCCGCCTTCCGCAACCGCGCTTCGCCGGTCTTGGCGATCAGGTCGAGTGCGAAATTGTAGTAGCGTGGGATAGCGGTGGCCGCCTGTCCTGCTTGCGCATCGACAACGGCTTGGACCATTTCCCGCCCCGCTCACGGCGCCGACGCGCGCCGCAGTGGCGCGCAACGGCCGCTTTTGCTTTCAAGGGCCCATTATGCAGACACCCCGTGAGGCCGCAACGGTGCCCCGGCACGGACCGAATGCCGCAGCCGCGAACTGGGGCACCTCAGGCCTGGCGCACGCAGGCAACAAATTGTTCGGCCTCGGTCTGCAATGCGGCCGCCTCGCAATTGACGGACCCTACCGCCTTCATGATCTGCTGCGCGCTCGCACGCGTGCGCGCGGCAAATTCGTTCATCCCGGCGGCGCTGTCGCCAATCCGGCGGGTGCGAACCGTCGCGCCGTCAACGGTTTCGGCGATCCGATCGGTCGCCTGGCTTTGCAGCCTAATCGCATCGGTGATTGCGTGCGCGACGTCGCGGATTTGGCCCATTACGCCCGAAATCGATTGCGTCGCTGTGCGGACCTCGTCGATGATCCTTGTCACCGAGGCGGTGCGATCCTGAATGGAGGCGAGCGCCTGGGTCGTGCGCGCCGCGAGGGTCTTGACCTCCTGGGCGACGACCGCAAATCCGCGCCCGGCCTCGCCGGCACGCGCCGCCTCAATAGCGGCGTTCAGCGCGAGCAGGTTGGTCTGGCCGGCAATGGCATTGATCATTGCCGCCACCTTTTCGATGTCGGCCACGGCCGGCGTCAGCGCATCGGCACTCGCGACGGCGGCGCCGGCGCGGCGGGTCGCGTCCTCGACGACGGCATTGGCATGCGCGAGCTGATCGTCAATGTCGCGCATCGCGATCGACAGTTCTTCCACCGCGCCAGAAATGGTGTTGGCGACATCGTTGGTCTGGCCGACCACAACGGTGGCTTCTTGCGCATAACGTCCGGACTGGTCGGCGAGCTGCCCCATCGACCGCGCCGACTGATCCAGTTCCGAGGTTGATTCGGCAAGCGCCGACACGACCTTCAGGATCTTGCTCTCGAAATCAACCGCCAGCCGTTCCAGAGTAGCCCGCTTGTCCGCTTCCGCCTGTGCGCGGGCCCTATCCTTGGCCGCCTTGGCCTCGGCCAGCGCAATCGCGTTATCCCGGAAGACGAGGACGGCTCGCGCCATGGTGCCGACCTCGTCTCCGCGCTGCGCTCCCTCGACCGGTTGATCGAGCTTTCCTTCGGTAATTTGCTGCATCACGCGCGCCAATCGCTGCAAGGGGCGGGCGACGGTCCGATGGGCGAGGAACATGGCGAGCACGAGCGTCAGCAGCGTTCCGCCGACAAGGATCCAGCGCATCAGCCGATAGGTCGCCGCTTTCTCGGCTGCGGCCCTCTCCATGATCGCCTCGGTGCGCCCGCCGAGGATATTGATGAGCCGGTTCATGTGGAAAACGGCATCATCGAGCGCGGGATCGAAACGCAGTTCCAGCATGCTCTGCGCCTCGCGCCGGGCATCGCCGGAAACCGGTTCGCTGACCGAGGCGGCGAGCCGGTCGACAAGCTCGATCCGCGACAGGATGCGCCCCACATCCTCGGCCCCTTCCGGAAAATAGTTTGTCACATTGGCGAGCCAGGTTTTCGCCGCAGCGAAGGCATTTTTGCGGTCGCTTGCCGCCTGACCGGCCAGTTCCGCGTCCGCCGTTCCGGCAATCTTGTAGGTCAGCAGGCCCATGGATGTGACGGCGATCTTCGCCTCGGCCAGCGCCAGGCGCGCGGGCGCCAGTTCTTCGGCCACGAGGGCGTTGACGCGATCAAGCTCATGCAGGCTGCGCCAGCAAAACCAGTTGGCCGCCCCGGACAGAACGCCGAGCGCGCCAATCAGGAGCAGCGCCTTGACCGCAATCGGCAGGCGGATCAACTGCATTCGAAGCATGGAAGGAACCCGTCGCGAATACGCCCCACTTAATTAAGCGGCAACGGTTCCCGAGATGTTAATTCGCGCGTCATGCAATTGTTATGGCGGCCGCAGCCGATTTCATTTCCCGGACCAACTTAGGTATATTCGGTCGGAATGTTTCCTTCCAAAACGCCGGAACTTCCTGTCCTGTCGGCGCGAAGGCGCCGCGGCTCGTTACGCGTGCGCCTCGCGATACTCGTTGCGGGCGCGTGTCTGCCGTTCATTCTGTTCGCCGGCGGGCTTGTCTATTTCAACTACTGGAGCGAGCGCGAGGAGGCATTCTCTCGCGCGCTCGATACCGTGCGCAGCAGCCGCAGCGTGCTGGATGCGAAGATGCAGGGTCTCGTAGTTGCGCTCGAGATCCTCGCAAACTCGCGTGCCCTGCGGAATAATGACCTCGATACGTTTCGTGATTCCGTCGATCACTTCCTTGAAAAGTTTCCCGGCGCCTCGATCGCGCTTGGCGAGCGCGACGGCACGCACCTCTTCAACAGCGGCGCACCCGCTGGCAGGCAGCTACCGCGACGAACCGATCTCGAAACGATCGAAAATGTCTTTCGCACGGGGCAGCCGTCATTCTCGAATCTTTTCGTAGGCTCGGTATCGGGTCGGCGGCTGATCACAATCAGCGTTCCGGTCCGCCGCGAAGGCAAGGTCGTCGCGGATCTGAGTTTCAGCGTGCCGCTGCAATTCTTTCAGGAGCTGATCGCCCGGCAAGCCCCGTCCGAATGGACGGTATCGCTGGTCGATCGCAAGGGAACAATTTTCGCTCGCGTGCCGAATCCGGAGAACTGGATCGGAGAGGCGGCATCGCCCTCCTTCCTGTCGCTCATTCTCGATACCCCCGAAGGCACGCGCAGCACGGTTTCGCTGGAGGGTGTTTCCCTGCTGACCGCATGGACCCGCTCGTCCCTCACCGGCTGGATTCTGATCGCCGGCACACCGGTCAGCACACTCACGGCGCCGCTCTGGACCACGCTGGCCATCACCCTCGTGATCGCCGTGGCATTTCTGTCCATCGCGCTTGCTTTCGCAATCGGGATGGCCGCGCGCATCGCACATGGCGAGACGCTGTTGACGCTGATGGTAAACGAGCTGAATCACCGCGTGAAAAACACGCTGGCAACGATCCAGTCGATCGCCTCGCAGACGTTCCGCAACGGCGGCGACCCGATCGAGCAGACACGCAAGTTCGAGCAGCGGCTACATGCGCTCGGCAATGCATACAATCTGCTGAGCGACGAACGCTGGGCTAATGCCAATCTGCGCGACATCGTGCACGATGCACTTGCGCCATTCGCGATGGTCGATGCCGAACGCGTGATATCTTCCGGGCCGGACGTGCGCCTCGCCCCGCGCGCCGCCTTGATGATGTCGCTCGTCCTGCATGAGCTATCTACCAATGCGACGAAATACGGCGCGCTGTCCGTGGCCGGTGGTCAGGTACGTGTCGATTGGGAGCTTTCCGGAAAAGATGGCAGCGGAGTCCGCCTGACCTGGCGCGAATGCGGCGGACCGCAAATCCAGCCGCCGGAACGCAAGGGATTCGGCACGCGCCTGATCCAGCAGGGATTCGCCGCGCAGACGGGCGGGCAGGCCAAGCTCGAATTCGACCTGTCCGGCCTCGTCTGCACGCTCGAATGTCCGCGAGTGCCGTCGCAGACCGTCTAGTAGGTGGTATGCAGCTTGAGATGGTCGAGCCGGTCCATCGACTGGACGTCGAAGCGCCGGGTTTCACCCTCCCGCTCGACTTCGAGCGGCACGATCGCGCCCGCTTCGCCGCGAGACCAGATCTTGCGATAAAGATCGGCGAGGTTCTCCGGCTTTTTTCCACCGACGCCGACGATGATGTCTCCCCGTTTCAGCCCGGCTCGCTCAGCCGGCCCCGCCGGCGAAACCTGGCTGACCAGCAGCCGGTCGCCGATCTGGTGGGTGGTGATCCCGATCCATGGCCGCGACGGACTCGATGCGCGACCTTGCGCGATCAGATCGGGCAAAACCGGCGAGAGCCGGTCGATCGGCACGAACATGTTGCCCGGTGAACTGCTGCCGCCGGCATCGCTCAAAACGAGCGAACCGACACCGACGAGTTGCCCTTCGCGATTGATCAGCGCGGCGCCGCTCCATCTCGGGTGCGGGGGCGACGTGAAGATGGCGCCCTCGAGGAGATATTCCCACGAGCCGGCGAATTCCTTTTTTGCGACGACCTGAGCGGGCTTGGCGGCGGCGACCCCGCCGAAGCTCGCGATTACCACCGCGTCACCTTCCTTCACATCGGCGGATTTGCCGATCGGCAGCGGGCGCACCTTGAGCGGCAGCATGGCCTGCAGCACGCCAAATCCGGTCTCGTAATCGTAACCGACGATATTGGCCGGAACCGTACGGCCATCATTGGTTCGGATTTCCGCGGCATCCGCCTCGACCATCAGGTAGCCGATCGTCACAACGAGACCGTTATCGTCGATGACGATACCGGAGCCCTCGCGCTCCCGGCCGAGATTGGCGCCGGTGCGCGCGTCCGGATTGATCACGGTCCTGATATGGACGACCCCGGCCAGAAGCTCGTCCAAGGGATGACCTTGCGCGAAGGCCGCCGGAAAACTCGCCAGAACCGCGCCAAGCAGCACGAACACCTGCGTTATCAACGCGTTCAAGCCTGTCCGCGCGCGCATGCGACCTCCTCAAGTCCGATTAAATCGATAGGGCCCCGCCCGGTAAAGTGCCTATCCGGAGGGTTGATGTTCCCCACGTGACCAAGGGGCCACAGGGATAAATTGTGGCGACCGATGATTTCTGTTGTGGGCGGCATTGTCAGGTCGCAACATGGCCGCGCGCACGGGGGAGAGTCCAATGCGAACCAAGCTAGCCTTTCCGGTGATGCTGCTACTCGCCATCAGCTCGGTCCCGAGCTTCGCATATATGGACGAGCCCGAGGATCGCGGCAGCGCAGAAGAGCAGCAGGCCTGCACGCCTGACGTGTTCCGGCTGTGCGGCGCCTATATCCCGAACGTTCCGAGCATCATCGATTGCCTGAAGAGTGAAAGACGCAACCTGAGCCCGCAATGCCGAAACGTGATGGACAAGCGCAATCTCGTGCGCAGGATCAAGAACGCGAGCTGACGGGCAGCCGATGACGGCGGCCGAATTCGGTGCTATGGCCTTCGCCGTTCGCGAGGCCTCGCATGACCGCCATTGCTGCAACAGTTGAAGATGCGCTCGCTACGATCACCGACGGCTGCGTTCTCGCCGTGCCGCGCGAAAATTCCGGTGTCGCGATGGCGGCGACCCGTTCGCTGATCCGCCGCGGCATCAGGAACCTCCATCTCATCGCGCTGCCGACCTCGAGCCTGCAGGCCGACCTCCTGATCGGAGCGGGCTGCGTCGCAAGCCTTGAGACCTCGGCCGTCAGCCTCGGCGAATTCGGCGCTGCGCCGCGTTTTACAGCAGCGATGACCTCCGGTGCGCTGCGAATGAAGGATTCGACCTGCCCCGCCCTGCACGCCGCGTTTCAGGCGGCGGAAAAGGGCATTCCGTTCATGCCGTTGCGAGGGCTGATCGGCTCCGATCTGACGGCGCACAGGCCGGACTGGCGCGTGGCCGACAATCCGTTCGGCGAAAACGATCCCGTCGTTCTGCTGCCCGCGATCCATCCGGATGTGGCGCTATTCCACGCCGCACTCGCCGACCACGCCGGCAATGTCTGGATCGGCCGACAGCGCGAACTGGCGACGATGGCGCATGCCTCCACAAAGACCATCGTAACTGTGGAACGGATCAGTGAGGACAATCTGTTGGCCGATCCCATCCTCGCGGCCGGAACGCTTCCGGGCTTTTACATCGAAACCGTCGCGGTCGCGCCGCGCGGCGCTTGGCCACTGCCCCTGCCGGATCAATATCCAGCCGATGGTGCGCATCTTGCCGAATATGCGCGGATGGCCGCGAGCGCGGAGGGCTTCCAGCGTTATCTTGACGATCATGTGCATGGCAAACGCGCGGCCTGATCGGATTGCCGGTCCCGCGCCACGCTCGAGTCCGCAATGACCGCTCCGCAATGCCGCCCCGAAGAACTGCTCGCAAGCGTAATTGCCGACCTTATCGGCGAGGTGCGTCACGTCGCAGTCGGCAACGCTTCGCCCATCCCGGCAACCGCCGCCCTGCTCGCGCGTGAACGCGGCGGTGGCCGGCCTTACGTTTCGCTCCTGCAAAGCCGGAAGCACAATTTCTTCACCGACGGTGGGCGGGAGCTTTTCGATTGCGCCGGACAGGGACGCATCGACGTGTTTTTTCTATCGGGCGGTGAAATCGACGGTGAAGGAAACATCAACCTCGTCTGCATCGGCGACCACGAGCGGCCGAAAGTGCGTTTCCCCGGCTCTTTCGGCTCCGGTTATCTCTATTACCTCGTGCCGAAGGTCATCCTGTTTCGTACCGAGCATTCGCGCCGTACGCTCGTGCCGAGGGTAAGCTTCATCAGCGCGCCCGGAACGACTGCGCCTAACGTCTACCGGCATGGCGGCCCGGTGGCGCTCGTCACCAACCGTTGCCTCTTTTCATTTGACCGCGCGAGGCGGCGTTTCCGGCTCGAAAGCGTTCATCCCGGACATACGGTCGAAGACGTGATCGAGCATACAGGCTTTGAATTCGATCGCGCCGAAACGGTTCCGGTCACGCCCTCGCCCGATCAGGAGACCCTGCGCCTGATGCGCGGCGCCGTCGCGGCCGAACTGGCCGAGGTCTATCCGCAATTCGCGAGACAGGTATTCGGTGCGGTCTAGCCAGCGGCGGGAGGCGCCGGGTCCAGAAAACGGACGGGGCGGAAGCCCGAAGCGCCCGCCCCGTTCCCGCGGATTTCTTCGTGCCGATTATGACAGCGAGACGAACTTCTTGTTGGTATACGCCTCAAGCCCCTCGATGCCGCCCTCGTGACCGTAGCCGGATTCCTTGACGCCGCCGAACGGCGTTTCCGGCATCGAGACGACAGCCGAGTTGATGGCGATCATTCCGGACTGGATCGCGTCGCTGATCCTGGTTGCGTTATGCGACGAGGTGGTGAAGGCATAGGCCGCAAGCCCGAAGGGCAGCGAATTGGCACGCTCGATCACCTCGTCGAAGGTCTTGAACGGAACGATCGGCGCAACCGGACCGAATGGTTCCTCGGTCATGAGCTTGGAATCGTCCGGCAGGTCGGTGATGACGGTCGGCTCGAAAAAGAATCCCTGATTGCCGTGGCGCTTGCCGCCGGCCATGACTTTGCCCCCGCGGCTCTTGGCGTCGTTGACGATCACCTCCATCGCGTCGAGGCGGCGCGGATTGGCGAGCGGCCCCATGGTCGTCTCCTTGGCCAGCCCATCGCCGAGCTTGATGCCCTTGGCGAAATCGGTGAACCGCTTCACGAAGCGCTCGTAAACCGGCTCCTGCACGTAGAAGCGCGTCGGGGACACGCAGACCTGCCCGGCATTACGATATTTCGCGGCCGCGATCATATCCGCCGACTTTTCCGGATCGGCATCGCCGAACACGACCACCGGCGAATGCCCACCGAGTTCCATGGTCGCGCGCTTCATGCCCCTGGCCGCCAGCCCGGCAAGATGCTTGCCGACCGGCACCGAGCCTGTGAACGAGATCTTGCGCACGATGTCGGCGCCGATCAGGTGCTCGGAGACTTCCGACGGCACGCCGAACACGAGATTGAGCACGCCCTTCGGCAAGCCGGCATCGACGAAGCAGCGCACGGCCTCGATGCACCCGCCCGGCGTTTCCTCCGACGCTTTGATCACAACCGAGCATCCGGCGGCGAGCGCCGCCACGAATTTGCGGACGGGCGTCAAGATCGGAAAATTCCAAGGCGTGAACGCTGCAACGACGCCGACCGGCTCCTGGATCACCATCAGCCGCGAACCGGACGCACGGCCGGGGATGATGCGCCCATAGGCGCGGCGTCCCTCTTCCGCCATCCAGTCGATGATATCGGCCGTGGTCAGCGTCTCGGCGCGCGCTTCCGTGAGGACCTTGCCCTCCTCCTGGGTGATGACGCGCGCAATCGCCTCGGCGCGCTCACGCATCAGCTCCGCGGCCTTGCGAAGGACCTTGGCGCGATCGTAGGGCGAGATCGCGCTCCAGACCTTGAGACCCTTTTCGGCGGCCTCCAGTGCCCGGTCGAGGTCCGCCTTGGTCGCATGCGGCAGATGGGCCAGGGTCTTGCCGTTCGCCGGATTGATGACGTCCTCACCCTTGCGACCGCTGCCGTTGAGCCATTCGCCGTCAATATGAAGATTGAGGTCGGTATACATCGCCTGTCCTATCCGCTTTTCGCTCCCAGGAATTTGGTGCGCGTCTTAGCATTTTCCGCAAGACGCGCCAATCGCGCGCCGCGTCAGCGTCCGGTAAAGCGCGGCTTGCGCTTCTCCATGAAGGCCGTGCGGCCCTCGACATAATCGCGGCTGGCGAAGCAGCGGCGGACGGATTCGGCCATCGCCGCGGTGTCCCGCCTGCTTTCGTCCTTCAGAGCCTCGCGCACGATCAGCTTTACGGAGCCGATGGTCAGCGGCGCATTCGCCGCGATCGTCTCGGCATAGTCTTTGACGTAGGCTTCAAGCTCGCCGTCCGCCACGACGCGGTTGACAAGGCCCATCGTTCTCGCCTCCTCCGCATCGAACTGGCGCGCGGTGAAGAATATCTCCTTGGCAAAGGACCCGCCGACGATGTCGATCAGGCGTTTTAGGCCCGGATAGTCGTAGCCGAGCCCAAGCTTCGCCGCCGGAACGGCAAAGCGCGAGTCCTGCGACGCGATGCGAATATCGCAGCAGGTGGCGATTCCCACCCCGCCGCCGACGCAATAGCCGCGAATCATCGCAATCGTCGGTTTCGGAAATTCATGGATGTCGGAATATGTTTTTTCTGTCTGCCTGTTGTAGTGCGCGACCGCCTCTTCCGAGGCGCGCTCGCTGTCGAACTTGGAAATGTCGGCGCCGGACACGAAAGCCTTCGTGCCTGCGCCAGCGAGCACGACAACACGCACTGCGTCATCGGCGCGGAAATCCGCGAGAATCCGACTCGTCGCTTCCCACATCTCCAGCGAAACGGCATTGTGCCGTTCCGGATTGTTGAAGATCACATAGCCGATCGCGCCATCCTTGCGGCCGATCATCTTATCGGTCATCGTGCTGCTCCAGTTGAACGGCCGGGTGCGCTAGAGCGCATTGGCCCGGCGTAGGGCGGAAATCTCCGCCTCGCTGAATCCGAATTCTTTCAAAACCTCGTCGGTATGCTCTCCGCGTTCTGGACTGGCGGCCACCATTTTGCTCGGCGTGCGGGATAAGGATACCGGCTGGCGCATAACCTTGAGCGGACCAAGCGCCTTCGACTGAACTTCGTGCACGAACTCCAGATGCCGCACCTGCGGGTCTTCGAACATTTCGTCGATACGATAGATCGGGCCGCATGGCACGCCGGCATCGTTCAGAATTACGATCCACTCCGCGCTCGTCCGCGTCCGGAAGATATCGTTCAACCTCGCATTAAGCGGATCGCGATTTTTCGAGCGCAGGGCGGCGCTGCGGTAATCGGGATGATCGTGCAACTCCTCGGCCGAGATCGCCTTGCACAGCCGCGACCAGGTGGGGCCGCCGGTCGTCGCGATATTGATGTGGCCATCCTTGGTCGGATAGACGCCGGTCGGGATGCTGGTCGGATGATTGTTACCGGCCTGCGGCGGCACAACACCGTCGATCAGCCAGCGCGCGGCCTGAAAATCGAGAATGAACATCTGCGCCTCGAGCAGCGAGCTTTCGACTTGCTGCCCCTCGCCCGACACCTCGCGCTCGAGCAGCGCGACCATGATCCCGAGCGCGGCGAACAGGCCGGCGCTGACATCGGCGATAGCGGCACCGGACCGAACAGGCCCCTGGCCCGGCAGCCCGGTGATCGACATGTGCCCACCCATGCCCTGGGCGATCTGGTCGAACCCCGGCCGGTCGCGATAGGGGCCGGTCTGGCCATAGCCGGAAATGCTCGCATAGACGATGCGCGGATTGATCGCGCGCACGTCCGGATAGTCGATTCCGAGCCGCGACTTCACATCCGGCCGAAAATTCTCAATCACCACATCGGCCTGTTCGGCAAGCCGCATGAACGCGGCTCTGCCCTCCGAACTTTTCAGGTCGAGCGTAATGCTGCGCTTGTTGCGATGGAGATTCTGAAAGTCGCCGGCGTGCCGCGCTCCGCCGATGGGATCACCTTGCTCTAGCCGCTCCGGCGCCTCGATCTTGATGACATTGGCGCCCCAGTCCGCGAGCTGGCGCGCGCAGGTCGGGCCGGCGCGCACGCGCGACAGATCGAGGACGGTAAAGCGCGACAACGCGGCGGAGGCACGAGGAAAGGTCATGAGACGGCAATCGGCAAGGCTTTCAGGCTGGGCGACCTTCCCCGATCTCTCGCGCCGTGTCCATCGATGCCGCCGATCATGCGATCAGCTTTTTCGAATGGAGAAGACAAGCAGCTTGCCATCGCGTGCGGACTTCTCCAACACATCGCCAGTTTCGCGCAGCAAATTGGGGATGTCGATGGCGGCCAGCGGGTCGGTGCATTCGATCGTCAGGACGTCCCCCGCCGCAAGGCCCGCCAGCGCCTTGCGCGTCTTCAACGCCGGCAAGGGGCATTTCAGCCCGCGCAGATTCATCTTTTTTTCAGCCATTGGCAGCCGGTCCAAGGGAAGCGCGGTGAGACTGGCCATCGCGAGGGCTTTGCGTCAAGTTCGCCCCGATGGATAAGGATTTGCAGCAGCGGATCACGCGGCTGACCCCGCTCGCCGATGTCATGGCGATCGTCGATGCGCAAGTGAGGGCGGTCATGCCGCGCGAATTCCCGCTCGCCGAGGCGGGCGGATTGATATTGGCCGAGGACGTGCGCGCGGCCGACGCGGCGCCGCCCCGCCCTGCCGCCTTGCGCGATGGCTTCGCCGTCAGATCCGACATGACGGCCGACGCAAGCGCCTACGCGCCCATCCCGCTCGCCCAAAAGCTCGTGCAGGTCGATGTGGGAGACCCCCTTCCCGCCGATGCCGATGCCGTTGCGTCTTTCGACGGCATCGCCGTGCAGAACGGCATTGCGCATCTCGTGCGCCCGGTCGCGCCCGGCGAAGGCGTTCTGCCCGCCGGATCCGATTCAAGCCCGGGAATGCTGTTGGCGCCGTCCGGCCGGCGCGTGCGAATGACAGATCTCATTGCCTTCGAGGCGGCCGGCATCAGGACCGTCCGCATTCGCAAAGCCGTCATAGGCATTGCCTGCGCCGAGGAAGAGCGTGGAAATTCCGCAGCCCTGCGCTGCATCGAGAACGCCGCGCATCGCGCGGGCGCAGAAGCGGTCCTCTCTTCTTCGGCTTTCGGCCATGACTTCGATCCTGTCTCCGCCGACGCCTTCGTCGTCATCGGCGGCACCGGACAGGGCCGCAAGGATCGCAGCGTGGCGGCGCTGAAGCGGCTCGGCCGCGTCGCCGTTCATGGCATAGGACTAATGCCCGGCGAAACGACGGCTTTCGGCTTTGCCGGCGACCGGCCGGTGTTGTTGGTGCCCGGGCGCGCCGATGCGGCTCTCTCCGCGTGGCTGGCGATCGGTCAGCGGCTCATCGGGCGGCTTTGCGGTACGCGCCACGAGGAGGCAGGCAATCCAGCCATGCTGTCGCGCAAGGTGGTCTCCACCATCGGCATCGCCGATATGGTGCTGGTGCGACGCGATGGCGACAGGGTCGAGCCTCTCGCCGCCGGTCACTGGCCGCTGCAGGCGATGGCGCGCGCCGATGGATGGATCGTCGTGCCCCCCCAGAGCGAGGGCTACCCGGAAGGTGCGCAAGTTTCGGTGAGACCGCTGCCATGAACGACAAGGTCCGCGAACGAACGGAGGACGGTCTGATCGCCGCGATACGCGCCGCTGCGCGTCAGGAACAATTCCTGGAGGTCGTATCGGCTCAAGAAGCGCGGGCGCGATTTGCGCGTCACCTCGACCTGTCGCCGCTTGCTTCCGAAACCGTGCCGCTATCGGTCTCGCTCGGCCGCGTCCTTGCCGACAATGTCGCGGCACCTCTCGACGTGCCGCCCTTCGACCGTTCGGGAGTCGATGGCTTTGCCGTGCGCTCGGTCGACACCAGGACCGCGACCGACTCGGCGCCGAGACGACTTACGCTGAACGGGGAAGTCATCGTCTGCGGATATGCCCCGCAAATCGAAGTCGCCCCGAGCACCGCCAGCGCGATTGCTACCGGCGGAGTTGTGCCGCGCGGCGCCGATGCCGTGGTGATGATCGAGCACACCGAGCTGATCGAAAACGAAAACGCGATCGACATTCGCCGGGCGGCGGCACCGGGGCAGTTCATCGCCTATGCCGGATCGGACATCGCGCGCGGCGAGACGCTATTGCGGGCCGGCACCACGATCTCCTCGCGGGAAATCGGCATGCTTGCGGCATGTGGCTTGGCCGAGGTCCGCGTCATCCGCAAACCCAAAGTCGCCGTGCTGTCCACCGGCGACGAACTCGTCGGACCGGGCGGAGTGCTCAAACCGGCGCAAATCTACGACAGTAACGGCGCGATCCTCGCCGCGGCGGTCAGTGAAGCCGGCGGCGACCCGGTCGCCTACGGCGCCCTTGCGGACGACGCGGGCGCGCTGGAAGCGGCGATGCGGCGCGCACTCGGCGAATGCGACATGGTGGTGCTGTCCGGAGGCACGTCGAAAGGCGTGGGCGATCTGTCACATCGCGTGGTCTCGAAGCTTGGTGCTCCGGGCATTCTCGTCCACGGCGTCGCGCTGAAGCCGGGCAAGCCGCTTTGTCTGGCGGTCGCGCAGGGGAAGCCGATCGTGGTCCTTCCCGGTTTCCCGACCTCGGCCATCTTCACCTTCCAGATTTTCGCCGCGCCGGTTATACGCGCCAGGGCAGGGCTGGCGCAGGATGCGGCGCACACCCTCGCCGCGCGAGTGCCGCTGCATGTCCCTTCCGAGCTCGGTCGGCAGGAATTCGTCATGGTGTCGCTGGTCGAAGGCGCGGACGGGCCGGTCGCCTTTCCGACCGCAAAGGGCTCGGGCTCGGTAACTGCCTTCTCCCAGGCTGATGGATTCATCTGCATCGACGCGCTGGCCACGGCGCTCGCACCCGGCAGCGACGCCGAGGTCACGCTGATCGGCGGCGCCGCGCGCGCCCCCGACCTCGTGCTGATGGGCAGTCACGACGTGGCGCTCGATGCGGTGGTTGACGCCTTGCTCGCGCGCGGCTTTACAGCGCGGACGATCGCCGTCGGCAGCATCGGCGGCGTCGCCGCCGCGCAGCGCGGCCAATGCGATCTTGCCCCGGTTCATCTCGTCGATCCCGAAACCGGGATCTACAACCGGCATCTCGCGACGCCGGGGCTGTCTCTCGTCCCCGGCTGGCGCCGCATGCAGGGCTTCTTGTTCCGCAAGGACGATGCGCGCTTCGCGGACAGGAGCGCCGAACAGGCGATCAGGACAGCCATTGCCGATCCCCAATGCCTGATGGTGAATCGCAACGCGGGCGCGGGGACCCGCATCCTGATCGACCGATTGCTCGCAGGCGCCCGCCCGGCGGGCTATGCCAACCAGCCCAAATCGCACAACGCCGTCGCGGCCGCGGTCGCACAAGGCCGCGCGGACTGGGGGATCGCCATAGAACCGGTGGCGAGAATGTACGGCCTCGGCTTTCATCCGATCGCGCCGGAGCATTACGATTTTCTTCTGGTCGAAAGCAGGCGGGACCGGCCCGCCGTTCGTGCCTTTATCGAGGCGCTGGGCGACGAAGCCACCCGCGCCCGCATCCGCGCCCTCGGTATGGAGCCGGCTTGACGAGCCCCCGATGCGTAACGATTTCATATATTGACCGGCCTTGACCCGGCGCCGATAAAAACGCCATGCGTGACCTCGGACTTGAAGCAGCCATTCGCGCCGCCGGCGGCGTGACCGAGCTCGCCCGCCGCGTCGGCCTGTCGCAGCCCTCGGTGTCCAACTGGACGCGGGTGCCGGCCGAGCGGGTGTTGCAGGTCGAAGCGGTCACGAATGTCAGGCGCTCGATATTGCGGCCCGATCTCTATGGCGAGCATCCCGCGGCGGAAGCGATGCGCATCATCGGCCTTGCCGGATGGAGCGGCTCCGGCAAGACGACGCTGCTTTCCAAACTCATTCCCGCCCTGATCGCCCGCGGCAAGAAGGTATCCACGCTGAAGCACGCGCATCACGGCTTCGATCTCGACCAGCCGGGCAAGGATTCCTACGTGCACCGAGCGTCTGGCGCCACGGAGGTTCTCATCGCCTCGTCCAAACGGTGGGCGCTGATGAGCGAGCTGCGCGAGGCGCCCGAACCGAGCCTGCGCGATTTGTTGAGACACCTGTCGCCCGTCGATGTCGTGCTCGTCGAAGGCTACAAGCGCGAAAAATTCCCCAAACTCGAAATTCATCGCAAGGACGTCGGCAAGCCGCTGATGTATGGGGATGACGATTGGATCGTCGCCATCGCTTCGGACTGTCCCTTGCCGGATTCGACCGTTCCGGTCGTCGATCTCAACGACATCGAAAAAATCGCCGACATCATGCTCGCCGAAGCGATGGCCGTGGACCGGCTGGACGTTGTCGAGCAGGACTGATGGCACAACTCAGCGACGACTGTTTCGCATTCGGCGGTGAATTGTTGTCGATCGAGCAGGCTGCCGCCCTGATGGTGCGGCAGGTGGCGCCGATCGTGGAAACCGAGTCGGTTGAACTTGCGAAAGCCGATCGGCGCGTGCTTGCCGAGGACCTGGTGGCGCCGATTCCGCTGCCCCCTTTCGACAATTCCGCCGTTGACGGCTATGCGGTGCATCACGCGGATCTCGCCACCGAAGGTGAGACAAGATTGCGGATCGGCGGACGGATCGCGGCGGGCGATGCGGCGCAGAGCGCCGTCGCAAGGGGCGAGGCGGTCCGGATATTCACCGGCGCGCCGATGCCGGCAGGGGCCGACACGGTCTACATGCAGGAAGACTGCAGAATTGAGGGCGACACGGTGATCCTGCCGGCGGGCCTGAAGGCTGGCTCCAACCGCAGGCTTGCCGGCGAAGACGTGGCGAGAGGCACGGTCGCCGTTGCCGCCGGCCGACGCCTGCAGCCCGCCGACGTGGCCCTCGCTGCCGCGCTCGGTTTCTCCAGGTTGACAGTGCGCAGGCCGGTGCGTGTCGCGCTGTTCTCGACCGGAAACGAAATCGTCGCCCAGGGCAAACCGTTGCCGCCGGCCGCCCTTTACGATTCCAACCGCTTCCTGCTGTTGAGCCTGCTCGCGCGGGCCGGCGCCGAGACTACGGATCTCGGCATTCTGAAGGACGACAGGGCCACCATTGCTGCGGCGATCGAGGCGGCGGCGAAGAAACACGATCTCATTCTGACCTCAGGCGGCGTATCCACGGGAGATGCCGATCATGTCCGCGCGGCTGTCGAAGGGCTCGGCCGCCTCGTATTCTGGCGCCTCGCGATCAAGCCGGGGCGGCCGGTCGCGATGGGTGTCGTCGGCGGCGCCGCCTTTGTTGGCGTGCCCGGCAATCCGGTCGCGGCGTTGGTCACGTTTATCAACGTAGTGCGGCCGCTGATCTTTCGCCTGTGCGGAGCGGCGGCAGAGCCGCCGACAGCCATTCCCGCGCGCGCCACGTTCTATCACAGGAAAAAGAAAGACCGCCGCGAATATCTACGCGGCACGCTGCGGCAATCCGCCAACGGTCCCGAGGCATGCAAGCAGCCGGTCGAAGGCGCCGGGATTCTGTCGAGCGTCACGCAAAGCACCGGCTTCATCGTACTGCCCGAGGACGTCACCGTGATCTCGCCCGGCGACGCGGTGCAGTTCTTGCCCTACGAGAGCGTGCTCAACTAGGCACCCCATTCGCGCGCGATGATCGTGGCGCGCTCGCGGTCTTCCGGCGAATTGACGTTGAAGAAAGGGTCGACCGGCTTCTCCGGCCATTCGGCGATGGCGACGCCGTGCCGCGCCGTCCATATTTCGATCTTGTGCAGATGTTCGATGGTCAGCGCGCGGCGCAGATCCTCGCGCAACGTTACGTTCCACAACCCAACGACCGGATGCCGCCACTCCCCGGATTTGGCGCAGGCGAGCGGCCTTCTCTTGGTGGCGCGCGCATCCTGCAGGCGCTCAACGAGGTCCCGCGGCAGAAACGGGCAATCGCCCGGCACGCTCACCACCCATTCGATGCCCGGTTCGTTCCTCGCCGTCCAGTCGAGTGCGGCGAGAATTCCCGCCAGCGGTCCGGCGAAATCCGGAACGTCGTCGGCCACGATCGGCAGGTCAAACGAGGCAAAGCGCGCGGGATCGCCATTGGCGTTGAGGATGACGCGCCGGCATTGCGGCGAAAGCCGGGACAGGACGCGCGACAGGATGGTTTGGCCAGCGATCTCGATCAGCGCCTTGTCGCCGCCGCCCATGCGTCGCGCAAGCCCTCCGGCGAGAACGACGCCGAGGGTAGGCGGGAACCCTGTCATTGTCATTGCGGGGCGCTCCGCTGCAGCCGGCCTTCCGTCAGAATCCTCCATGCGCCCCTTCGGCGGGAAGCTAGTCATCGTGCATGGCCGCCTTGCGGCGATGCCTGGCGCTTTCCTCTTCTACGTAACGCAAATCCTGATCGAAGATGATGCGGTCCAATCCGGCCAGGGCAACGAAGCGCTTGCCGCGCGCGCGGCCAATGAGGGTCAAGTTCGCCTTGCGCGCGAGGTCAACGCCCCAGGCGGTAAATCCTGATCGCGACACGAGGATCGGTATGCCCATGCGCACGGTCTTGATCACCATCTCGGACGTCAGCCGGCCGGTCGTATAGAAAATCTTGTCGTGCGCGGGCACCTTTTTCCTGAACATCCAGCCGGCGATCTTGTCGACCGCGTTGTGCCGTCCGACGTCTTCCATGTAGACGAGCGGGCGGTCCCGCTCGGCCAGCACGCAGCCGTGAATTGCGCCCGCTTCGAGATAAAGCGACGGCGTGGTGTTGATTTTCTGCGTCAGCGCGTAGAGCCACGAGGTCCGGAACTCTGCCTTCGGCAGCGTGACGTTCTCCAGCGCCTCCATTAGATCGCCGAACACCGTGCCCTGGGCGCAGCCGGACGTTTGCACCTTCTTCCTGAGCTTGTGCTCGTAATCGGTGGCGCGCTCGGTACGCACCACGACGACGCCCAGATCCTCGTCGTAATCGACCCCGGTCACGACATCGTCCGGCCGCAGCATGTTCTGGTTCAAAAGATAGCCGATGGCGAGATAGTCGGGATGATCGCCGACCGTCATGGCGGTCACGATTTCCTGCGAATTCAGGAAGATCGTTAGAGCGCGCTCGACGGTGACGACCGCCTCCACCGCCGCGCCGGTCTGGTCCACGCCGCGGACGCGCTCTGTCAGCCGCGGATCGTGCGGATCAGGCTTGATGAGATAGTCGTCGTCGGTCATCAGAACAGCTTGAGGCCGGGCGGCAGCGGCAGCCCGCCGGTCAGCGCCTTCATCTTCTCCTGCACCAGGCCTTCCGACTTCCTGCGCGCATCCGCATGCGCGGTAATCAGGAGATCTTCGAGGATTTCCTTTTCCTCGGTCTTCATCAGCGAGTCGTCGATCTGCACGCGCTTGAGCTCGCCCTTGCCGGTCAGCGTCACCTTCACAACACCGCCACCGGCATTGCCCTCGACCTCGACAGCCTCCAGCTCGGCCTGCATCGCCTGCATTTTCGACTGCAATTCGGCGGCCTTTTTCATCATGCCCAGAAAATCGGCCATGATATCGATCCCTCAGTCTTCGTTGTCCTCGGCCGGCGGCGCATCCGGGAAATCCTCCTCCGGCGTGCCGGCCTCGCGGTTGCGAACGGCGACGATCTCGGCGCCGGGAAATTTGTCGAGCACCGCCTGCACCAGCGGATCGGCCCTCACGCCGACCTTGAGCGCGGCCTCGGCGGCTTCCGCCTGCGCACGGACGGTGGGCGCGCCCTGCTCCTTCGACACTACCACCACCCAGCGACGGCCCGTCCACTCCTCCAGCTTGCGCTGCAATTCGTGCACCAGGGTCTTCTGCGCGCTTGGCTCGAGCGCGATCTCGAGACGACCGTTCTCGCAACGTACGAGGCGCACGTCGCGTTCGAGGGCGATTTTCGTTTGCACGTCGCGCTTGCGCGCGGCGAGCGCAATGATCTCCTCGAAGCTGTTGACTGCAATTTCGCTCTCCGGAACGGGAGCCTCGCTCAAGCGGGCCGCCGCCGCCGACGATGCGCGCGGGGACGCCCGGGGCGCCTCGAAGCGCGGCGCGAATCCGCCCGCCTGCGCCGACACGCCGGCGCCACCACCGCCGCCGTTGGCCTGAGGACGCTGCGACGCGCCGCCTTCCTCGCCGAGCGAACGGATCACATCGTCCGGCGTCGGCAGATCGGCGGCATAGGCGATGCGCACCAGCACCATCTCGGCGGCCGAGATGGGGCGGCCCGCGCCCTGCACTTCCGTCAGCCCCTTCATCAGCATCTGCCAGGTGCGCGACAGGATCCGCATCGACAGCTTCGCGGCGAAATCACGTCCGCGCGTGCGCTCGGCCTCGCTGAAAGAGGCATCGTCGGCGACCGCCGGCACCACCTTGATGCGGGTCACGAAATGGGTGAATTCCGCGAGATCGGAGAGGACCACCGCCGGATCGGCGCCGGAATCGTATTGCTCGCGCAGCTCCGCGAGCGCGGCGGCCATGTCTCCGCGCATCAGCGCCTCGAACAAATCGATGACGCGCGCGCGGTCGGCAAGACCGAGCATCTGACGGACATCCTCGGCGGAAACCTTGCCAGCCGCATGCGCGATCGCCTGATCGAGCAGGGACAGCGAATCACGCACCGAGCCCTCGGCGGCACGGGCGATCAGGGACAACGCCTCGGCCTCGATCTCGACCCCTTCCTTCCCCGCAATCTCCTGAAGATGCCTGACCAGCAGGCCGGCCTCGACGCGGCGCAGATCGAAACGCTGGCAGCGCGACAATACCGTCACCGGCACTTTGCGGATTTCGGTCGTGGCAAAAATGAACTTGGCGTGCGGCGGCGGCTCTTCCAGCGTCTTGAGCAGCGCGTTGAAGGCCGAGCCGGAGAGCATGTGAACTTCGTCGAGGATATAGACCTTGTAGCGCGCGCTGACCGGCGCATAGCGGATGGCATCATTGATCTGACGCACGTCGTCGACGCTGTTGTGCGAGGCAGCGTCCATTTCCAGCACATCGAGATGCCGGCTTTCCATGATCGCCTGATCGTGAATGCCGAGGACCGGCATGTCGATCGTCGGAGCGGTGACCGAACCGTCCGGCAATTCGTAATTGAGCGCACGCGCGATGATGCGCGCCGTCGTCGTCTTGCCGACGCCGCGTACGCCGGTCAGGATCCAGGCCTGAGGAATGCGCCCGGTCGCGAAAGCGTTCGAGATCGTGCGCACCATCGCGTCCTGGCCGATCAGGTCGGCGAAGGTCGAGGGGCGGTATTTGCGCGCCAGCACGCGATAACCCGCATCGCCCTCCGGCGCTGCCGCCTTCGCGGAAGTGTTGGGTCCGGCGTCGCTCATGCGTTCGGCGTCGCTCACTGCCTGCGGCGAATGTGCCACGGCGCACCGCGGTCCGCCTCGTTCGAGAAGAGTGGGAGGCTGACGAGCGACCCGAACCGGAGCTCGTTAGGGCTGCTTCCTTCCGGACCTGACCCGGTTGGCGAGTGGCTCGTCCACCGCCAACCTCCCGCGACCTATATCGGGCCATCCCGAGGGGAAAGCAAGCGCGCCGGTCCGCTTCATGGTATCCTCACGGCCGGTTAAGACCTTGGGCCATCAGATGAATTCAATATTGTCCCGGTGGGCGCTGCACCCCCAATTGGAGCGCGATACGCTCGCCGTCGGCGACCTGCCGCTATGCCGGGTGCTGATCATCCGCGACGCCAACTACCCCTGGCTGCTGCTGGTGCCGCGAAGGCCCGAGATTGTCGAAATTCTCGACCTCGACGAGGTGGAACAGGCCCAGCTCATGGTCGAGATAACGCGCGTCGCGAGGGCCCTGCGGGAGATCACCAAGTGCGACAAGCTCAATATCGCGGCGCTCGGCAATGTCGTCCCGCAGCTTCACGTCCACATCATCGCCCGACGCAGGACCGACGCGGCCTGGCCGAAACCCGTCTGGGGCGCGGCGGAACCTCTGCCTTTCGATCCTGACGCGCTGGAGGATTTCCGCAAGGCGGTTCGCGCCAGGGTGTGGCTCGACTAGCGTTGCGGCAAGGCCGCCGCCGTGCGATTTTGGCGCCCCGCCGGAGTTCCCCATGTCCTCACATCCCGACCTCGGCCCGCAGCCGCAACTCGGCTATGTCGACAGCATTCTCGACCGGGCGGCCGAGAAACGCGACGATAAGGATTTCCTCGCGGGGCTCGCGCGACGGCCCGATTGCGCGGTGCACGTCATCGGCGGGGAGATGATCGTGCTGAAGAAGAACGGCAGGGAATTCATCTCGCTGTTTTCGCCGGACGAGGCGGCCGGGCTCGGAACCGTGATGGAGACGCTATTCCTTGGCCTCGACCGGGGCGGCGGGCGTTTCGGATATGGGCTCGAGGCGACATCGGTCGAGGCGCTGAAAAGCCGCGACGACCTGCATGTGACCGACCTGCGCACGATCGCGGTCCAGGGGCTTGTGCAAGCCGAGGAGCTTGCACCGCTCGCCGAGGCCAAGGCCCTGCTGCACTGGCATGCGCGGCACCGCCATTGCGCGGTCTGCGGCGCCCGCACCAATGTCGCGAATGCCGGCTGGCGGCGCGAATGCCCGGCGTGCAAGGCGGAACATTTCCCGCGCACCGATCCCGTCGTCATCATGCTCGCCATCCGCGGAGACAAATGCCTGCTCGGCCGGCAGACGCGATTCGTCCAGAATTCGTGGTCGTGTCTCGCCGGGTTTATCGAGCCGGGAGAAAGCATCGAGGAAGCGGCGCGGCGCGAGACCTTCGAGGAAGCGGGGATCAGATGCGGGCGCGTGCGCTATTTTCGCTCGCAGCCGTGGCCCTTCCCGTCCTCTCTGATGATCGGCTGCCATGCCGAGGCGCTCAACGAGGATATTGTCGTCGACACGAACGAGCTGGAGGCCGCGCGCTGGTTCGATCGCGGCGAAGCGGCGGCCATGCTCGCGCGCACGCATCCGCAGGGCCTGATCACGCCGCCCCCGGTGGCGATCGCTCATCACATCATCCGCGCCTGGGTCGAGAAAGGCGGCGGAGTTTTCGGATAACTCATGAATCCTGCTGCCCGCATTCTGTGCGTCGGCGTTTCAACGCTCGACCAGATTTTCAAGGTGCAAAGTTTTCCCGTGCCAGGGGAGAAGACGCGCGCCGTCGATTTCATCGAGATTTCCGGCGGCAATGCCGGCAACGCTGCAATCGCCGCGGCACGGCTCGGCGGGCAGGTGCTGCTGTCGTCGCCGGTCGGCGACGACCGGATAGGCGCGGCGATCCGGCAATATCTTGAGTCGGAAGGCATCGACTGCTCGCGCTTCGTCGTGCTGCCCAGGGCGATGTCATCGCTGTCGGCAATCGTCGTCGACCGCACGGGCGAGCGAACGATCGTAAGCCGGCGCGGGGAAAGTCTCGACGGCGCGCGCCTTGCCGACGCAGATGCGCTGACCCAATCGGTGCGAGCGGTGCTGATCGACAATCGCTTCCCGGAATTCTCGCTGGGAGTGGCGGTCGCCGCCCGCAGGCACAATGTGCCGGTGGTGCTCGATGCCGACAATCCGACAAGACTGACGGCGGAATTGTTCGCGGCGAGCACGCACATCATTTTTTCCGCGCACGGCTTGCGCGAGACCGCGCATATCGACGATCCGCAAGCCGCCCTGCAGAAAATCGCGGCAATGACCGACGCCTATCTATCGGTAACGGGCGGCAACGCCGGCGCGTGGTGGCTGCATCGCGGCCGGGCAGGCCGCGAGAACGCCTTTGCGGTCGAGGCGATCGATACCCTTGGCGCAGGCGATGTCTATCACGGGGCTTTTGCCCTGGCCCTGGCCGAAGGGCAGGACGAAGCGAGCGCCAGGCGATTCTCGGCCGCCGCCGCCGCCCTCAAATGCACCCGCTTCGGCGGGATCGCGGGATCGCCAAGTCGGGAGGAACTCGAGGCGTTCCTGTCGTCGAGGCGCTAAGCCCCTTGATTGGGAAGAATTTTCTATTTATAGAGCCTCAGTTGTGGCTTTATAGAAGATTTTTCTTTCCGGGGCTGGATTATGGACGCAATCGACAAAAAAATCTTGGCTGCCTTGCAGGAGGACGCCTCGCTGTCCGTCGCCGAGGTCGGCCAGCGGGTGGGGTTGTCCTCCACGCCCTGCTGGAAGCGCATCCAGAAGCTCGAGGCCGAAGGCGTGATCAAGCAGCGGGTGGCGCTGGTCGATCCGGACAAGATCGGCCTCGGCCTGTCCGTTTTTGTCTCGATCGAGACCGGAGATCATTCGCACGAATGGCTCGCCCGGTTCGCCGAGACGGTCCGCGCCATGCCGGAGGTGATGGAATTCTACCGCATGGCCGGCGACGTCGATTACATGCTGCGTGTCGTCGTCGCCGACATGCAATCCTACGACGCCTTCTACAAGAAACTGATCGCCACCGTGCCGCTGAAGAACGTGACTTCGCGCTTCGCGATGGAAAAGATCAAATCGACGACGGTGCTGCCGATCCCCTGACCTGCGACACGCGGATCAGCTCGCCGTGCGGGTGATCGTGTCGGACAGGCGCGGCCGCATGTAGATCTGGTCTTTCAGGGTGAGCGTGCCGCTGATCACGTAACCGATGACCGGCGTGTAGTTGTAGCTTGCTTCGCCCCAGACCAGCGAAGTGTTCGGCACCAGCAGCGCGGACGGCAGGGTCACCGCCGAGCCCTTGGTTCGCGGCGTGCCGTTCAGCGAATCGCTCCAGCTGACCGTTGCCTTGCCGTTGGCGTCGATCGCCACGACCGAGACGGTCACCACCGCCTGGTTGACATCGTAAGGCGCCATCACCGCCGACGCGGCGGCGAGAATATTGGTCATCGCCGCGTTATTGACAGTGGCCGATTGCGACACGAGGTCGGCGACGGCGCGCGCGGTCATCGTCACCTTGCGGTCGGCGGCGATACCCTGGGAAACCTCGACGCTCCCGAGATAAAGCGTCAGCATCAGCGGCAGCAGCATGGCGAATTCGACTGCAGAGACGCCGCTTTCGTCGTGGCCGAACCGGGCGATCCGTTGCAAACGTTTGGCAATCGCGGCAAGCATCCCGCCCTCCTTACTGATAAGGCTCGTTGCGGAAGGCGGCAGTCGCGACAATCAGGCGCTTGTTGCCGGACAGATCGGCAAGATTGAGACCGAGCAGCGAGACATAGACCGGCCATTGATAGTAGAGACGCACGACAACGATGTCGCCGGGACCGCCAGGCGAATAGGTGAACTTCGACGTATCCAGATTTCCGTTCGCATCAATCGGCTTCGAGAGATTGATGCTCGAGAAAGACGAATAGGTTCTGACGTCGACCGCAACGCCGCTCGAGCAATTGAACAGGCCGTAGATTCGCGAGCAAACCTGATCCTTGAACTGCTGCTGGGTGAAGCCCGCGGTTTGCGCCTGCCCCGTCATGATCAGCCGGGCGGAATCCGCGACCGCGGTTTCCAACGTCTGACCGGCAAAGAAGACGACGGCGGTTTCGATGATCGCGAATACCAGCGCGAGAAACGGCGCGGCGACCAGCGCGAATTCCACTGCGACGGCGCCGTCGTTCCTGCGCGCAAAACGGTCGACGCTGCGCCGCAGAATGCCAAATCCAGGAAAGCGGCGCACGTGACGCACCAGCGTCTTGCGGTTGATCTCTGCCATCATCTTCATCCAACGTAGCGGCATCGGCCCGCTGCAAGGTTGAGCAATAGCAAAGAGCCCTTGTCGAATTGTTTCAGGAACCGCACATCAGGCCGGGTCGACGATTTACCGGCCGCTAACCATGACACCGATCTTCGCCTACTTGCTGTCCGGGGAGGCGCCTTGCGCCAATCCGCTGCGGGTCGCGATCTGGCCGAGCGTGCCGTCGAAATACGGCTGCGCGTCGCCAAGCGTGTTGCGCGGCTCGCATTTCGGCGCGCAATTGTATGTTTCCCTCGCCACACCCCTGTACACCGTCACCACATTGCCGACCGGGCCTTTGACCTGGATGATCTTTTCGGTCAGCACCGCGCCGGAGCGGTCGAGCACCATCACATTGGTGATGCCGTAGCCCTTGCCGGTGAGCACGGCGATATTGCCGGGCTGCAGAGTAACGTCGGCGATCAGCGGGTTACCGACGACAAGCGTCGCGACGCGATCAGGCACCTTCATGATCGTCGCCTGATCGAGCTGCACGGTGACGCGGTCCTCATCGCCCGGGGCGTCGGCCTTGGCCGGAAGAAGAAACAGAGCAGCGCAGATCGCGGCTGCGGGCGCAGCCGCGCCCAAACGGGTCAACACGCCAATCATCGGAACGCTCCAAACACCGACACCGGATCCGATGCGCGTTTACAGACGCACCGCAGATTTTGCGACTTCACTGGAAATAGGTGAATGAAGTGCAAATGGACGTCGCTAACGAATTGCAACGCGGAGAAAGCGATCCTTACGCGATCCTCCGAATGACGCAAATTGTTTCGGAAAAATCGTGCTTTTCAAATTGTACGAGTCCGCGCAAGCAGCCATTAACCACGCTTCGGAATGACGCATGCGATCGATGTTTATTCGCACGGATTAACCGCACTGCAACGGCGCCCGGCTATGTTCGCCGCATGACTTGGATGAGCCGAAACAAGCGGTCGCCCGGGTCAGCTCAGACAGCCACGTGTGGATCATTGGAGCCTCAAATGAAGAATCTCGTTTCGCGCTTCGTGTCGGATGAGTCCGGCGCGACTGCCATCGAATATGGTCTTATCGCCGCCGGCATCTCGGTTGCGATCATTGCCGTCGTGCAAGGCCTCGGCTCGAAGTTGAGCACGACCTTCACCTCGGTCAAGAACGCACTGAACTAATCAGTCGCGCGAAGACCTGCCATAAAAGCCTCGGCGAAAGTCGGGGCTTTTTATTTTGTTCTTTGCCTGCTTTTCACGAGCAAAATGCACGTTTCAACTACGTCAATTTCAAGTGTTTGGCGTTACGCTTTTTCCGTTCCTTGTCGGTAGAAGTCGGCCCGCTCAAATGTTCCATGCTCTGTCGGAACACTTCAATCGGAGGTCATATGAAGACGATCAAGAATTTTGTGCGGGACGAGTCGGGCGCCACCGCCATTGAATATGGTCTGATCGCGGCCGGCATTTCCGTCGCCATCATCGCCGTGGTACAGGGTCTCGGCTCCAAGCTGAGCACCACCTTCACGTCAGTGAAGGACGCGCTGAACTAATCGCGAGATCGCGCCGCATCCGTGATCGCGCGGATGCGGCGCTTTCCGATAACCGATCCGCAAGGATCGTCCGCCTAGGATCGGGCTGTCTCTCACAACAATGCCGGTCCGATGACCCTGGTTCTCACCGACGCAGTCCGCCTGCTGCTGTTTCCGGCGGTGATGGCTTTCGCTGCGTCGAGCGACCTCCTGACGATGACGATTTCCAATCGCGTCTCGCTGCTGCTTGTTGCGGGCTTCCTCGCCATGGCCGCCGCCACCGGCATGCCGATGGTCGATGTGCTGTCCCATTTTGGCGCAGGCGCGACGATGCTCGTGATCAGCTTCACCTTCTTCGCGCGCGGCTGGATCGGCGGCGGCGACGCCAAGCTCGCGGCCGCGACCGCGCTCTGGCTCGGCTTCGATCATCTTTTCGATTACGCCCTTTACGCCTCGCTGTTCGGCGGCGTGCTGACCTTCGCCCTGATCCGCTTCCGTTTCATGCCTCTGCCGAAGGCGCTCGAGGGGCAGGAATGGCTGGCACGGCTTCACAGCGTGAATTCCGGGATTCCCTACGGGATCGCGCTCGCTGCCGCCGCGCTGATGGTTTACCCGCATACCGCCTGGATGACGCTTTTCGGATAATTGATCCGATTGAATCGAAAAGGCCGGTTGAGGCCAAAGCTGTGGGACGGACGAGCGGCGTCAAGTCCCTATTAACTCAATCTAGATACGCCTCATTAACCACGAATTGACCTTTCGATGGTCATATCGGTCCTGACGGTCCGTTCCGCCATCGCGTCCTGTGGAAAGTGAAGCGTATGAAAGCCGCGCGCCTTGTAGTGCTGGGTATTGCCGTTGCCGCCGGCGGCCTCGCTGCCCTTTTGGCCAGCAGAAGCGATAAGGATACCGAGCCCGCCAAGCCGACCGTCAATATCGAAACGGTCGACGTGCTGATCGCCAAGGGCGACATCAATGCCGGGCAATCGGTGAACGCGGCCGACTTGCAGTGGCAGGCTTGGCCGGCCGCGACCACCTCGCCGGTGTTCATCAAGAAAAGCGACCGCCCCGATGCGATGCAGCAGCTTTCCGGGTCGATCTCGCGCGTGGCGTTTTACGCCGGCGAGCCGATCCGCGAGGAAAAACTGATCAAGGCGACGGGCTCGGGCTACCTCGCCGCCATCCTTCCGTCGGGGATGCGCGCGGTGTCGACCGAAATCTCGCCCGAAACCGGGGCCGGCGGATTCATTCTGCCGGGTGATCATGTCGACGTCATTGTCACCATTCGCAAGGACAAGGACGACAAGAAGAAGGGCAACAACGAGGAAGCGGCTACCAGCGAGACGGTGCTGACCAACGTGCGCGTGCTCGCCATCGACCAGACGGTCGAAGAGAAGAACGGACAGAAGGTCGTCGTCGGCAAGACCGCGACGCTCGAGCTTACCCAGCGCCAAGCCGAAACACTGGCCTTGTCGCGGCAACTCGGTGTCCTCTCGCTCGCTTTGCGATCGCTCGTGGACGCTTCCGGCGACAAGACGAGGCCCGTCGATGAGCCGCGGCGGTCGGGCATCAATACCGTGCGCTTCGGCGTGCCGAGCTTGAGCAACCCGAAATAGGCGGAGGCAAAGTGCCGACGAAAGGACGATCCATGGCGAACAGGGCGTTGTTCCAGGCCGCATCTTTTGCGGCATTGCTCGTCCTTGCGGCGGGTGGCGCCGATTTCGCTGGCGCCGCCGACAAGCGCGCGCCGGGCTCGGATGCGCGAACCCCGGTGATCGAGGTTGCCGCCAGTGAGGCGACGTCGCGCCCCGTGTCGCTCGGCGTCGGCAAATCGGTGGTGATCGACCTGCCGCGCGACATCAAAGACGTGCTCGTCGCCGATCCGGCAACCGCCAATGCCGTCGTCCGCTCCTCGCGGCGCGCCTACATCATCGGCGTCAAGGTCGGACAGACCAACGTGTTTTTCTTCGACAACGAGGGCCGCCAGATCGCCGGCTTCGATATCGCGGTGACGCGCGACCTCAACAGCATCCGTCAGGCGATCAGGCAGGTCCTCCCCGATGCCGATATCCGGGTCGAGGGCCTTGGCGACGGCGTCGTGCTGACCGGCTCGGCCGCGAATCAGGCGGAGGCGCAGCAGGCCTACGATATTGCGACGCGACTGCTTGGCGTCGGCTCGAACTCGACCAACGCGGAAGGCAGCAAGGTCGTCAATGCCATCACCGTGCGCGGCCGCGACCAGGTGATGATCAAGGTGACAGTCGCGGAAGTGCAGCGCGACATCATCAAGCAGCTCGGCATCGACCTTTCCGGAAGCCTCGGTTACGGCACCGCGGTGGTGAATTTCAACACCAGCAATCCCTTCGCCGCCTATGGCCAGCCGCTCAGCCAGAACAACTCGATCGGCTTCGGCTTCAAAAACATCACCGCCACGCTGCGTGCGATGGATCGCGCCGGCGTCATCCGCACGCTCGCGGAACCGAGCCTGACGGCCATCTCCGGTGAGTCGGCGACCTTCGTCGCGGGCGGCGAATTTCCGGTCCCGAACGGGCTGAGCTGCGACACCACCAAGTCCCCGCCCGTCTGCCAGCAGCAGATCGACTTCAAGAAATTCGGCATCGGCCTGACCTTCTCGCCGGTCGTCCTGTCGGAAGGGCGCATCTCGATGAAGATCATGACCGAGGCGTCCGATCTGTCGCAGGATAACGCCATCACCATCGGCACCACCGGCGGCAACCAGACGCTCACGATCCCGTCGATCCGCACGCGCCGCGCCGAGACCGTGGTGGAAATCCCGTCCGGCGGTTCGATCGCCATGGCCGGCATGATTCAGGAACAAACCAAGCAGGCGATCAACGGTCTGCCGGGCCTGATGCAATTGCCGATCCTCGGCGCCCTGTTCAAGAGCCGCGACTACATCAATCGGCAGACGGAACTGATGTTCCTGGTGACGCCCTATGTCGTGCGCGCCGTCGCGCAGAAGGACCTGTCGCGGCCGGATGACGGCTTTGCCGACACCTCCGATCCGTCCGCCGTCCTGCTCGGCCGGCTCAACCGGATCTACGGCACCGCTCAGACCGCCGACAAAACCAAACCCTATCACGGCAATTATGGGTTCATCCTGGATTGAACGCGCCACGAGGAGACGATCGATGAGTTCAAAATTTGCGATCGCGCGGCGCGCGGCACTGGTCGGCGTGATCGCCGTGACGCTCGCCGGCTGCATGGCGGCCGGCGGCAAGCCGCAGCTTCAGGCCGACGCCTATCCGACCGACTATCGCAAGCGTCATCCGATCTCGATCCGCGAGAATGAGCAGACGATGGAGCTGTTCATCGGCAACAATCGCGGCGCGCTGACGGCCTCGCAACGCGCGGAGGTCATGGCCTTTGCGCAACGTTGGAAGCGCGAGGGCACCGGCGGCATCGCAATCGATCTGCCCACCGGAACCCCGAATGCGGTCGCGGCCAACGACGCCCTGCGCGAGGTCAACGCGATTCTCGCCGCGGCCGGAGCACCGCCGCGCAGTATCATCGTGCGGCCCTATCAGCCGGTCGATCCGGCCAAGCTAGCAACCCTCAAGCTCAATTTTGGCCGGTTTGTCGCGGAAGCCGGGCCGTGCGGCCTGTGGCCGAAGGATATCGGAGCCTCGATGGACCGCGCCTATGCCGAGAACTCCCAATACTGGAATCTCGGCTGCGCGTCACAGCGCAACCTCGCCGCGATGGTCGACAATCCCGCCGACCTCGTTCAGCCGCGCGGCGAAACGCAGGCCTATACGCAGCGGCGGACCTATGCCCTCGAGCAATATCGCAAGGGCGTCGAATCCTCGACGAATTACCGTAACCCGAACAACGGCAAGATCAGCGACGTAGGCCAATGATAAAGACCGCGACGCAACAGGTTGAACTGGACATGCGCGCCGAAGCGCCGGCGCGCGATGAACATATCGCGCCCGCGCCGCGCGTGTCCGTGCAGGCCTTTTGCGAAACCATGGAGACGGCGGCGGCGATTCAGGCGGCCGGCGAAGACCGGCGGCTCGTCAAGGCACATCTGAAAATCCAGATGGGTGGACTGGCCGCGGCGCTCGAGGCCTATCGCGCGGCGCCGACACCGAACGTCATCATCCTGGAATTCGAAACCCGCCCGACGGAGATTCTCGCCGGGCTCGATACCCTGGCGGAAGTTTGCGACGCGGGCACGCGCGTGATCGTCGTTGGCCGGCATAACGACGTAATTCTCTATCGCGAGCTCGTTCGCCGCGGCGTCAGCGATTATCTGATCGCTCCGCTCGGTACGCTCGATATCGTGCGCTCAATCTGTGGGCTTTTTTCGTCCCCCGATGCCAAGCCGGTCGGTCGTATCGTTGCCGTGCTGGGCGCCAAGGGCGGCGTCGGCGCCTCCACCGTCGCGCACAACGTCGCCTGGGCGGTCGGGCATGATCTTAATCTCGATTCGGTCGTCACCGATCTTGACCTTCCGTTCGGCACCGCCGGTCTCGATTTTAACCAGGATCCGCCCCAGGGCGTCGCCGACGCGGTCTTCTCGCCGGAGCGCATCGATACTGCCTTTGTCGATCGGCTACTGTCGAAATGCTCCGATCATCTGAGTTTGCTTGCGGCTCCCGCGACGCTGGAGCGGGTCTATGATTTCGGCGAAGACGCTTTCGACTCGATCTTCGATACGTTGCGCGGAACGGTGCCGAGCATCGTGCTCGACCTGCCGCATCAATGGACAGGCTGGACTCGCCGCACGCTGATGAGCGCCGATGACATTCTCATCATCGCCGAGCCTGATCTTGCGAATTTGCGCAATACCAAGAATATCATCGACCTACTCAAGACGTCGCGTGTCAACGATCACCGCCCGTTCTACGTTCTGAACAAAGCGGGCATGCCCAAGCGTCCTGAAATCAAGGCCGCAGACTTCGCCAAGGCGCTCGAGGACAATCCGGTCGCGATCATCCCGTTCGAGCCGCAGCTGTTCGGTACCGCCGCCAATAACGGGCAGATGATCGCGGAGGTGTCGGCCGGTCACAAGACCGCGGAGATTTTCCGCCATCTCGCGCAGACGCTGACCGGTCGCACCGAGGTGAAACGCGCGCGCGCCGGCTTGCTTTCACCACTCCTGCAGAAGCTGAAGCGCCACGGGTGAAGTAGCCAGGGTGAGTAAGGAGTAAACCGTGTTCGGCAAGCGTACCGCCACCGACCCTCGCACCGCGCCGCCCGCGCCGGCACCCGCCGCGCCGCGACTCGCGCCCGCCGCGCCGCCAGTGCCGCATCTTTCGCCGGCCGCCCCGCCGGCGCCGACCTCATCCCAGGCCGCGCCCGCCCCCCGGAGAGAGCCGACGCCCGCCCCGCTACCGCTCGCCGGCCTTGGCGCGCCGCTCGTGACCCCACCGAGCGGACCGGTCAATGCCGGCCCGAGAGCACCGCAGCCGGGAATGATCCAGGCGACCGACAGCCGTCGGTCGGAAAGCTATTACGAGACCAAGAGCACGATCTTCAGCGCGCTGATCGAGGCCATCGACCTTTCCCAGCTCGCCCGCCTCGATGCCGATGCCGCACGCGAGGAAATCCGCGACATCGTTAACGAGATTATCGCCATCAAGAATATCGTGATGTCGATTTCCGAGCAGGAGGAACTGCTCGACGACATCTGCAACGACGTCCTTGGCTACGGTCCGCTCGAGCCACTGCTCGCACGCGACGACATCGCCGACATCATGGTCAACGGCTCCGGCACGGTGTACATCGAGGTCGGCGGCAAGATTACCAAGACCGGTATCCGCTTCCGCGACAATCAGCAGCTCCTCAATATCTGCCAGCGTATCGTCAGCCAGATTGGCCGCCGTGTCGACGAAAGCTCCCCGATCTGCGACGCCCGCCTGCCGGACGGATCGCGCGTCAACGCGATCGTGCCGCCGCTCGCCATCGACGGCCCCGCGCTCACGATCCGCAAGTTCAAGAAGGACAAGCTGACGCTCGAACAGCTCGTCAAATTCGGCACGATCACGCCGCAGGGCGCCGAGATCCTGCAGATCATCGGCCGCTGCCGCGCCAATACGATTGTTTCCGGCGGCACAGGCTCAGGCAAGACGACACTCCTGAACTGCCTGACCCGATATATCGATCACGACGAACGCATCATCACCTGCGAGGACGCTGCCGAGCTGCAATTGCAGCAGCCGCACGTGGTGCGCCTCGAAACCCGTCCGCCGAATCTCGAAGGCGAAGGCCAGATCACGATGCGCGATCTGGTCAAGAACTGCCTACGTATGCGTCCGGAGCGGATCATCGTCGGCGAAGTACGCGGACCGGAAGCGTTCGACCTGCTGCAGGCGATGAATACCGGTCACGATGGCTCGATGGGTACGCTGCACGCAAACTCCCCGCGCGAGGCCCTGTCGCGTATCGAATCGATGATCACGATGGGCGGCTATGCGCTGCCCTCACGTACCATTCGCGAAATGATCTGTTCGTCGGTGGACGTGGTCATCCAGGTCGCGCGCCTGCGCGACGGCTCGCGACGAATCACGCACATCACCGAAGTGCTCGGTATGGAGGGCGACGTCATCGTCACGCAGGACCTTTTCGTTTACGAGCTGCTGGGCGAGGACGCCAACGGCAACCTGATCGGCCGGCACCGTTCGACCGGCATCGGCCGGCCGCGCTTCTGGGACCGCGCGCGTTATTTCGGCGAAGAAAAGCGTCTCGCCGCGGCGCTCGATTCCGCCGAAATCGACGACGCGCTGCCAAAATAGCAAGCCGGGGCGCCGATGAACCTGCAAACGATCGCCCTGTTCAGCCTCGTCTCCGTCGCAATCGGCGGGGTTTTGTGGGTGTTCGTGTATCCGATCCTGTCCGGGGAACGGCAGGCCGAGCGGCGGCGCGAGAATATCGCGCGCGCCGAACCCGCGACGGTACGCACGCCTCGCGGTTCGCAAAAATCCCGCCGCGAGCAGATCGAGGAAACACTGAAGCAGATCGAAGCGCGGCAGAAGAACAAGAGCCCCTCGCTGGAAGTCAGGATCGAGCAAGCCGGCCTGTCTTTGACGAAACGCCAGTTCCTGCTGGCCTCGGCCGGCTTCGGGTTGTTCTGCTTCCTGCTCGTGCTGCTGAGCGGCTTCGGCCGCCTTGCCGCGCTCGGCTTCGGTTTCGCTGCGGCTGCGGGCGCGCCCTTCTGGCTCCTGTCATATCTGAAGAAGCGGCGAGAGGCGAAATTCCTCAACACCTTTCCCGACGCCGTGGACGTGATCGTGCGCGGCATCAAGGCCGGCCTGCCGCTGCTCGACAGTTTTCGCGTGGTCGCCGCCGAAGCGTCCGAGCCCGTGCGCGGCGAGTTCCGGGCGATCATCGAGACCCAGACCATCGGTCTGCCGCTCGGGGAGGCCTGCGCCAAGCTCTATGAGCGCATGCCGCTGCCGGAAGCAAATTTCTTCGGCATCGTCATCACGATCCAGCAAAAGGCGGGCGGCAATCTGTCCGAGGCGCTCGGCAATCTGTCCCGCGTCCTGCGCGACCGCAAGAAGATGAAAGCCAAGATCCAGGCCGTGTCGATGGAAGCCAAGGCGTCGGCCACGATCATCGGTTCGCTGCCGATCCTCGTCGCATTCCTCGTCTACCTGACGAGCCCGAATTATATCGAGCTTCTGTGGACCCATCCGTTCGGTCAGGTGATGCTGGCCTGCTCAGCCGTCTGGATGGGCACCGGTGTGTTCGTGATGAAGAAAATGATCAATTTCGATTTCTAGGGCGCGCTCATGATCGACCAAATCATCGCGCTCATGCACAATACCCGGCTCCTGACCACGATCCTTGCCGGGATTGCGGCGATGGCGGCCGTGATCACGCTCGCCATGCCGCTCCTCGTCGGCGACCCGCTGCCGCGCAGGATGCGCGCTGTGGCGATCGAGCGCGACAAGATCCGCCAGCGCGAACGCGAGCGCATGGCGCGCGGCGAGAGGGTGACGCTCCGGCAATCGCCCAAGCAATACATGCAAAACGTCGTTGAGCGGTTCAACCTCGCCAAGTGGGTGGGCCAGGAGGAAGCACGCGCCAAGCTCGTCCAGGCCGGCTATCGCGGCCAGGCGCCCTACGTCACCTATCTGTTCTTCCGCATGGTGACGCCGGTCGTCGCCCTCGCCGTCGCCGCATTCTACATCTTCGTCGTGCTGCAGCTCGACCAGCCGCTGACCCTGAAGATCGGCGGATGTATTTTCGCGGCCTATGCCGGCATGCATCTGCCCTGGCTCTTTCTGAAAAACCGCATCCAGAAGCGCCAATTGTCAATCCGCCGCGCCTTTCCCGACGCGCTCGACCTGCTGCTGATCTGCGTGGAATCGGGTATGTCGATCGAAGCCTCGTTCAAGAAGGTTTCCGAGGAAATCGGCTCGCAATCCATTCCGCTTGCCGAGGAATTCACGCTTACCACCGCCGAATTGTCCTATCTGCCGGATCGGCGGCAAGCCTACGACAATCTCGCGCGGCGCACCGACCTCGACGGAGTGAAATCCGTCTGCGTCGCCCTGCAACAGGCCGAGCGTTACGGCACGCCGCTGGCGCAGACGCTGCGCGTGCTGGCGCAGGAAAACCGCGACATGCGCATGTCGGACGCCGAGAAAAAGGCGGCCGCGCTCCCGCCCAAGCTCACCGTGCCGATGATCCTGTTCTTCCTGCCGGTCCTGTTCATCGTCATTCTCGGCCCGGCCGCCATCCGCGTCATGGGGCTGCACTAGTTTCGCCCAATGCCGCGCGGCGCGCACACGGCGTATTTTCCGAAAATGGTTTTTCAGGTCCGCCCGGCCCGCTTCAACGGGCCGTCCGTGCTGCGGAGGGTTTTCCAGTCCTTCTGCGCCAGCATCTGCCGTAGATAAGCGACGTTGGCGGCCGCGTCCGCCGGGGATAGATCCTTCGAAGCAATTTGCTCGGCCTCCTGGAAGCGGCCTTGCAAGCCGACCACGAGAGCGAGATTCTGGCGAACCTTGGGCTCGGCGGCGGGATTGGCGACCGCGCGGCGCAAGGTCTCCTCGGCTTGTGGCAAATTCTTCGATAGCGCGTAGGACAGACCGAGATTGGACAAGATCGACGGCTCATCCGGAACGATTTTCAGCGCCGAGGCGTAATGACGCTGCGCCTCGTCATGCCGTCCCATCTGGTCGAGCACCGCCCCTTGCGCATTGAGGATGCGCCAGTCTGGCCGGTCGGGGGTGTGCGCGCGGCTGAGCACGTCAAGCGCCTGCTGAAGGTTGCCGACATCGGCGAGCGCGCGGCCGTAGGCGCCGAGCACGGCTGTGTCGCGGGGATTATGGATCGAGGCCTGTTCGAGAACGGCTACCGCCTGTACGCGCTGCCCGGTGGCGCGCAGAGCCTGCGCATAGTTGATCGCCGCCTGCGCGTCCTTCGGATTGGCGTTGTAGCGCGCGCCCCAGGTTTCGGCCTCGCGCCGCCAATCGGCCTCGCTGCGCGGCATCGGGGTCGCACGCGCGATCGAGCCTGTCGTGTCGGCCGTGCCCGTCGTCTTGCAGCCGGCGACGCCGAAGGCGAGCGCGGCGGCGAGCGGCAGCGTTGCTGCGAAACGGCGGGGATTTGGACGCATAAATGTCCCTCGGACGGCTGGGCGTCGCCGACACTCGAAATAAAACGTTAACCTTAACGAGTGGTTAAGCGCTTCATTGGCAGGAATTGTCCGTGGCAGGATGAGCACGAGAGACGATCATGCATTCCGCTTTTGCCTCCCCCGACAGCACCGCCATCCCGATCTGGTTCGCGAACGGCGAGAACTGGCCGGCGCTGCGCGATCAGCTCGGCGCGACGGCGCGCAATTTTGCCGAGACGGCCGGTTTCGAACCGAAACCCGGCAGGCACCTCCTGCTACCGGCGCCGGACGGCGCCGTCGCGGGCGTCCTGTTCGGTATCGAGAACGAGACCGACAGCAAGGATCTTTTCCGGCCCGGCCTGCTCGCCGATCTTTTGCCGAGCGGCACTTATCGTTTCGCCAACGCCCCGCATGATTCGCGTCTTGCCGCGCTCGCCTTCGCGCTCGCCGCCTACCGCTATACGCGCTACCGCAAGAACGAGACGCCAAAGGCGAGACTGGTGGTTCCCGAGGGCGCCGATGTGGCCGACCTGACGCGCATCGCCGACGGCGTGGCGCTGGCACGCGACCTGATCAACACCCCGTCGAACGACATGGGGCCCGCCGAGCTCGAGGGCGCCGCGCGCGCGCTCGCGGCCCGGCACGGCGGCACTGTCACGTCGATCACCGGCGACGATCTGCTGGAACAGAATCTTCCGCTGGTCCACGCGGTCGGCCGCGCCTCCGAACGCGCGCCGCGCCTGATCGACCTACGCTGGGGCCCGGTGAAGGCGCCGAAGGTCACGCTGGTCGGCAAGGGCGTATGCTTCGATACTGGCGGCCTCGACATCAAACCCGACAGCGCAATGCTGCTGATGAAAAAGGACATGGGAGGCGCCGCGATGATGCTCGCGCTCGCGCACATGATCATGGACCGCAACCTCAAAGTGGCGCTGCGTGTCCTTATTCCGGCGGTCGAGAATTCGGTGTCGGGCGCCGCCTTCCGGCCGCTCGATGTCTATCGCTCGCGCAAGGGCGTGACAGTCGAAGTCGGCAATACGGACGCGGAAGGCCGCCTCGTTCTCGCCGACGCGCTCGCGCTCGCCTGCGAGGACGATCCCGAATTGCTGATCGACGCGGGCACCCTGACCGGCGCGGCGCGCGTCGCGCTCGGGCCGGATCTGCCGCCCTTTTATTCGAACGACGAAAACCTCGCCGGCGAGATCGAGCGGCACGCGGCGAGCGAGCGCGATCCGGTCTGGCGCATGCCGCTCTGGCCGCCCTACGACTCGATGCTCGATTCCAAGATCGCCGACGTGAACAACGTCGCCACTGGCGGCTTTGCCGGCTCGATCATATGCGCGCTGTTCCTCAAGCGATTCGTCTCGGCAAAATCCTGGGCGCATTTCGACGTTTACGGCTGGAATCCCTCCGCCAAGCCGGCGCGGCCGGAAGGCGGCGAATGCCAAGCCGCGCGCGCGCTCTATGCGGCGCTGGCGGCGCGCTATGGCTGAATTCGATCCGCGCATCACGCCAGCCCGACCGGATCTCGCGGCGGAGCATCTGAAAGGCATCGTCCCGGCGCCACGCTACGCGCCCGGCCAGACGCGCGAGGTTCGCGATGCGTCCGCGCCGTTGCGTGCGTTGCCCGCGCCCGACGCGCGGCTGCTTACCGAGGCGCTCCGGGGCGAGCGCATCACGATATACGACGAGAACGAAGAAGGCTGGTGCTGGGGCCAGCTAGCCAATGACGGCTATGTCGGCTGGATCGCGGCGAATGCGCTTGCCCGGCCCGGCCCCGCGCCGACACACCGCGTCCGGGCGCTGCGCACGCTGGTCTTCGCGCGTAAGGATATCAAGGACCCGCCGCTCGACTCGCTGCCGATGGGCGCGGTCGTTGCGGTGACGCGCAGTGAGGGCCCCTTCGCCGCCACCCCGTCCGGCTTCATTCCCTCCGCCCATCTGCAGCCGCTCGCGCAATATGAGACGGATTTCGTCGCAGTGGCCGAACGCTTTGCCGGCACGCCCTACCTGTGGGGCGGCAAGACCAGCCTCGGCATCGACTGCTCCGGGCTCGTCCAGGTTTCGCTGAACGCTTGCGGCATCGCTTGCCCACGCGATAGCGACATGCAGGAAAGTGCGATCGGCGCCGCGCTCGGGTCGGCGACCGAGTTGCGGCGCGGCGATCTGATCTTCTGGAAAGGGCACGTCGCCATCGCGCGCGACCGCGACACCATGGTGCACGCCAACGCCTTTCACATGGCGGTTGCGATCGAGCCGATCGCCGAGGCAGTGGCGCGCATTCGCGCCGGGAGCGGCGAGGTGACGAGCATCAGGAGACTAACGCCCGCCGCGTGAGGTCTCGATCATCCCGCCGGGGCGAGGCGCGCCTAATAGGACCTCGCCCGGTCCACCACGTTCTGCAGCGGCAGCCCGGCCTCGAACCGCCCGATTTGCCGCACCACATAATCCGACACCGCATCGGGGTCGGTATCGGCCGCATTGTGCGGCGAGATCGTGACCCTGGGGTGCGCCCAGAACGGGCTGTCCTTCGGCAAGGGCTCGGTCGCGAACACATCGAGCGTTGCCGCGAGCAGGGTGCCGTCGTCGAGACAGTCGATAACATCCTGTTCCACCTGCAATCCGCCGCGGCCGGCATTGATCAGCACCGGCCCGCCGAGCACCCCGTCGCGCGCGAGCATCGAAAATGTCCTGCGGTTGAGGATTCCGCGTGTCTGCGGCGTCAACGGCAGCAGGCTGACCAGAATGTCAGTGCGGCGCAGAAAAGGCTCGAATCCCTCCTCGCCGCAGAAGCACTCGATGCCGGGCAGATCCTTGCGCGTTCGACTCCAGCCGGCCACCGTGAACCCAATGCGCGCCAGCACGCTTGCGGCATCGGCGCCGAGCACGCCGAGACCCAGAATGCCGACCCGTACCGCACGCGCCGCCCATTGCTGCTTTGGCGCCCAGACGCGCTCACGCTGCGACGCCTCGTAATAGGCCTGCCGCCGGTGATGCATCAGCGTGTGCATGACGACATACTCGGTCATCCGGCCGGTGAGGTCGTCGACCGCGACGCGCACCAGCGGCACGTCCGGCAAGGACGGATCGGCGAGCACCGCGTCGACGCCGGCGCCGAGATTGAAAATGACCTTCAGATTCGCGAACGCGCGCAAGGCGCCGGGCTGCGGCTTCCACACCGCCGCGTAATGAACCGCCGCGGCGTCAACCGGATCGCCGGGGATCAGTGCCACCGCGCGGTCCGGGCACCGCTTGCGAAACCGCTCGCGCCAGCGCGCCGGCGCCCAGTTCTCGGTGCCGCCGGAGATCAAAAGAGCAAGCGTACCCCTGGTCATCGGCAGCCCCCGAGCGCGGCGCGGGTTTCGCCCACGCACCGATCTTCTTCGTCACGGCGGGACGCCTGGTCAAGCCTCCTCATGGAGCGATGCACTTACTGGGCGACGACTCCGGAAGGCGCGGTTTCTAGGTTGAAGGCCGCGGCAAACAGCGCGCGGGTATAATCGCTCCGCGGGTTTTTGAACAATTCGCCGGCGGGCCCCTCCTCCACCACCTTGCCGTTGCGCATCACCAGGACGCGGCTCGCAAGCGCGGCCACAACCCGCAGATCGTGCGAGATGAAAAGGTAGGTGAGATTCTTGCGTTTCTGCAGGTCGCGCAGGAGATCGACGATCTGGGACTGGATGAGCATGTCGAGCGCCGATGTCGGCTCGTCGAGCACGATGAAGGTCGGCTCCAGCACCACCGCGCGCGCCACCGCGATCCGCTGACGCTGCCCACCGGAGAATTCGTGCGGATAGCGAAAGCGCGTGTCTGGATCGAGGCCGACCTCGCTCAGCGCGCGAATCACCCGCTGCTCGCGTTCCTCGGCCGAAAGCTGCGGCTGATGTACCCACAATCCTTCCTCGATGATGTCGGCGATTGACATCCGCGGTGATAACGCGCCGTAGGGGTCCTGAAAGACGATCTGCATGTCGCGCCGGAACGGGCGCATCTCCTTGAACTTCAATCCCTGCACGGGCTTGCCCATGAACAGGATCGGACCGGTCGAAGAGATCAGCCGCAGGATCGCAAGGCCGAGCGTGGTCTTGCCGGAGCCCGATTCCCCGACCACGCCAAGCGTCTCGCCCTGGCGCAGCGCCACACTCACGCCGTCCACCGCCTTCACATGGCCGACCGTCTTTCGCATCACGCCGCGCTTGATCGGAAACCAGACCTTGAGGTCGGCGGTCTCGACCACAAGAGGCGCCTCCGGCTGCAGCGGCGCCGGGTCGGGTTTCGGTTCGGCGGCAAGCAGCGCGCGCGTGTATGGGTGCGCGGGGGCGCTGAACACGCGGCCGACCTCGCCCTGCTCGACGATCCGGCCCTTGCTCATGACGCATACACGATCAGCGATCTTACGCACGATTCCGAGATCGTGGGTGATGAACAGCATCGCCATGCCCAGCCGCGCCTGCAGCTCCTTGAGCAGCTTCAGGATCTGCGCCTGCACCGTCACGTCGAGAGCGGTAGTCGGCTCGTCGGCGATCAGCAGGTCCGGCTCGTTGGCGAGCGCCATGGCGATCATCACGCGCTGGCGCTGGCCGCCGGAAAGCTGGTGCGGGTAGCTGCCGAGCCGCTGCTCCGGATCGGGAAGGCCGACCTGGGTCAGCAATTCGAGCGTGCGACGGCGCGCCGCCTCTCCGGCCATCCCGCGATGCAGAAGCAGAATCTCCCCGATCTGCTTCTCGATCGTATGCAGCGGGTTGAGCGAGGTCATCGGCTCCTGAAAAACAATCGTGATGTCGTTGCCGCGCACCTGGCGGATCTTATCCTCCGGCATGGCGAGCAATTCCTGGCCCTTGAAATGGATCGTGCCGGAAGGGTGGCGCGCCGCCGGATAAGGCAGCAGCTTCATGATCGACAGCACGGTGACCGATTTTCCGGAACCGGATTCCCCGACCAGCGCCACGGTCTCGCCCTTGTTGATCTCGAAGGACACGCGATCGACCGCGAGCGTCTCGGAGCCGGCCTGCCGGAACGAGACTGACAGGTCTTTGACCGCAAGCAATGGTTCGCTCATGCGAATGTCTTCCTTGCGTCGAAGGCATCGCGCACCGCTTCGCCGATGAAGATCAGCAGCGAAAGCATGATCGCGATCGAGAAAAACCCGGCGAGGCCAAGCCAGGGTGCCTGGATGTTGGCCTTGCCCTGCGACAGCAACTCGCCGAGCGACGGCGAGCCGGGCGGGAGGCCGAAGCCCAGAAAGTCGAGCGCCGTCAGCGTCATCACCGACGACGACAGGATGAACGGCAGGAAGGTCAGCGTCGCCACCATCGCGTTCGGCAGAAGATGGCGGAACATGATCACCGCGTTCGACACGCCGAGCGCCCGCGCCGCCTGGATATATTCGAAATTGCGCCCGCGCAGGAATTCCGCGCGCACTAGGCCGACGAGCGACACCCATGAGAACAGCAGCAGGATGCCGAGCAGCACGAAGAACCCGGGAACCAGCACCGACGAGATGATCAGCAGGAGATAAAGCGAGGGGATCGACGTCCAAATCTCGATGAATCGCTGGAACAGGAGATCGGTCCAGCCGCCGAAATAGCCCTGCACCGCGCCGGCGGCAACGCCGATCGCCGAGGAAATGATCGTCAGGATCATCCCGAACAGCACCGAGATGCGGAAGCCGTAGATCAGGCGCGCCACCACGTCGCGGCCCTGGTCGTCCGTGCCGAGCCAGTTGTATTCGAGATCGCGGCAGCTCTTCAGTCCCTTGCGCTCGACCACCGGCTTGCATTCGGCCTCGGTCAAAAGCCAAGTCGGTTTGGAGGGCGCCGGCGTCGGCAGATCGAGATTGTGGGTGTCGTAGGAATACCGAATCGGCGGCCACCAGACCGAACCGCCCTTTTCGGCGATTTTCTGCTGCAGATAGGGATCGCGATAGTCCGCCGCCGTTTCGAATTCGCCGCCGAATGTCGTCTCCGCATAGGTGACGATGGCGGGGAAATAAAGCCGGCCATCGTACTTGATCATGAACGGCTTGTCGTTGGCGATGAACTCGGCGAACAGCGAAATCACGAACAGGGCCGTGAAAACCCACAGCGACCAGTAACCGCGCCTGTTGGCCTTGAAATTCTCCCAGCGCCGCCGGTTGATCGGCGAGAGCGCGAATCTTCGTCTCGGCGGCGCGACCGTACCCGTCGGCGCCTGCGGTGTGATCTCCGGCGCGCGCCCGGCGACGCGATCGTCCACGTCAGACCTCCCGCGTCTCGAAATCGATCCGCGGATCGATCCAGGTATAGGTGAGATCGGAGATCAGGTTCACGATCAGGCCGATCAGGGCGAAGATGTACAGCGTCGCGAACACGACCGGATAGTCGCGGTTAAGCACGCTCTCGAAGCCGAGCAGGCCGAGCCCGTCGAGCGAAAAGATGGTCTCGATCAGCAGCGAGCCGGAAAAGAAGGCGTGCACGAACGCCCCCGGAAAACCTGCGATCACGATCAGCATAGCGTTGCGGAAGATATGGCCGTAGAGCACCTGGTTGTCGGTGCAGCCCTTGGCGCGCGCCGTCAGCACGTATTGCTTGCGGATTTCGTCGAGAAACGAATTCTTGGTCAGAAGCGTCATCGTGGCGAATGCGCCGAGCGCCATCGAGATGATCGGCAGCGTCAAATGCCAGAAATAATCGACGATCTTGGCATACCAGGGGAGCGCGGAAAAATTGTCCGATGTCAGCCCGCGCAGAGGAAATAGGTCGAAGAACGAGCCGCCCGCGAACAGGATGATGAGAAGGATCGCGAACAGAAATCCGGGGATGGCATATCCGACGATGATGACTCCGGAGGTCCAAGTATCGAAGCGCGAGCCGTCCCGCACCGCCTTGCGGATGCCGAGCGGGATCGAGATCAGGTAGGTCAGAAGCGTCATCCAGATGCCAAGCGACATCGACACCGGCAGCTTTTCCTTCATCAGTTGCAAGACGCTGACATCGCGGAAATAGCTCTTGCCGAAATCGAAGCGGATATAGTTCCACAGCATCAGGAAAAAGCGTTCATAGGCCGGCTTGTCGAAGCCGAACTGCTTTTCCAGGCTCTTGATGAATTCCGGATCGAGCCCCTGCGCGCCGCGATACTTGGAGTTGACGGCATCGATCTGGCTGCCACCCTGCGCTCCACGTGCGGCGAAGTCGCCGCCGGGCGAACCGGAAATCCGCGAGGTGGCGCCCGTGTCCGATCCGGAAAGCTGCGCGATCACGCGCTCGACCGGCCCGCCCGGCGCGAATTGCACGACGATGAACGACACAAGCATGATACCGAACAGGGTCGGGATCATGAAAAGAATGCGTCGGATGATGTAGGCGCTCATCGGTCTCCGTATGGCTTCGATGGCCCCGCCCTGCGAGACACGGCCCTGGCCGCGCCTCAGGATGGGGGAACCAGAATAGTGATTGACACTCCACGTGGGGAGGCCGCGCGGCGGCCTCGGACCGGGACCACGGACAGCTAACCTTTCTGCTCGATCTTCGCCGCCTTTTGCGGATCGTACCACCATGTTTCAGGGATGCCGCGCGCATAGCGCGGCTTGGCAACGCGCGGGCGCCCGAAAACATCCCAATAGGCGACCCAGTGGGAAGCCTTGTACCAGTGCGGGATCCAGTAGCGGCCGGCGCGAATCACCCGGTCGAGCGCCCTGCAAGCCACAACCATGTCCGGCCGTGTCTTCGCCGCGATGATCGTGTCGATCAGCGAATCGATCGCGGGATCGGCAATGCCGGCCAGATTCTGCGAGCCCTTGGTCGCCGCCGCCTGCGACGAGAAATAGGTGCGCAGCGAATCTCCCGGCGTGGTGGAAAAGCTGAATCGCTGCACGGTGATATCGAAATCGAAGTCATCGGTGCGCGCGCGGTACTGGACCGGATCGACGACGCGCAAGGACGCGTCGATGCCGAGCACCGCGAGATTCTTGATGAACGGCATGTGATGCGGCTGGAACGAGGGTTCCTCGATCAGAAACTCGATCGCGATCCGCTCGCCGTTCGGCCCAACGCGTTTGCCGTCTCTGACGGACCAGCCGGCCTCCTGCAGGAGCTGGCTTCCCCGACGCAGCACCGCGCGATCCTGGCCCGAGCCGTCGGTGACCGGCGGCACGAACGGCTCGCCGAAAACCTCGTCCGGCACCTTGCCGCGGAACGGCTCGAGCAGCGCAAGCTCCTCGGGGCTCGGCTTTCCCGTCGCCATCATGTCGGAATTCTGGAACACCGAATGCGTGCGCTCGTAGGAGCCGTACATGATGGTCTTGTTGGTCCACTCGAAATCGAAAGCGCAGATCAGCGCCTCGCGCAGCCGCCTGTCCTTGAACTTGTCGCGGCGCGTATTGATGAACCAGCCCTGCGCGCCGGAAGGCGTGTCGTCGGGCAAGACCTCGCGCTTCACGCGGCCGTCCTTGAAAGCGGGAAAATCGTAGCGCGTCGCCCAGGTGCGCGAGGTGAATTCCTCGCGAAACGTGTAGGCCCTCGCGGTGAAAGCCTCGAAACCGACGTCGCGGTCGCGAAAATACTCGAACCGCACGGTGTCGAAATTGTTGAGCCCGCGCGAGACCGGCAATTGCGCGCCCCACCAATCCTTCACGCGCTCGTATTCGATATAGCGCCCGGCCTCGAACTTGCCGACACGGTAGGGACCGGAGCCGAGCGGAATGTCGAGCGTCGACTCGTCGAAGGGGCGCTTCGAGTAATAGGCCTTGGAGAAAATCGGCAGCGCGGCGACGAACAGCGGTACATCACGCGCCCGTTTTTCCCTGAAGCGCACGACGACCGTCTCTTCGTCCGCCGCCTCCGCGTCGAGAAAGTCGCGGAGAAGCTGGGTGATGATCGGATGGCCCTTCTCCTTCAGAACCGTAAGCGAAAAGGCCACGTCGTGCGCGGTGAGCCTCGATCCGTCGTGAAAGCGCGCCTGCGGCCGCATCAGGAACTTGTAGGTCAGACCGTCTTCGGAGATTCGCACCGCGCGCGCGGCAAGCCCATACATGGCATCCGGTTCGTCGGTGGCGCGCGCCATCAGGCTCGCGAAGGTCAGCTCCATGCCCTGCGCGCCGTCGCCTTTGAGGATGTAGCTGTTCAGCGAATTGAATGTGAGGAACGACTGGTTGAACTGGCGGTTCGGCCCGATCTGCGAAAACGATCCGCCCTTTGGCGCATTCGGATCGACATAATCGAAATGCGGGAAATCCGGCGGATATTTGAGGTCGCCAAAGGCGGAGATGCCGTGCGTTTCCCGTTCGCCCGGCTCGATCTGCGCGAGCGCGCGCCGATCGAGCCCAAAGCCGCCGGCAAGCGCGGCGCCGAGAAGGAGAACGCCGCGGCGTGTAGCGCCGGCACCTCGACCGGGAAGGACCGCGAAGGGCGCAGAGAAAGGAAAGGAGCGCGTCCTTGTCACCGTGATCCCACCTTGGCCGCCTTCTCCGCATCCCACCACCAGACGGTCGGGAATGCCGAGAGCCCATATTTCGGCAAGGGATCGGGGTGGCTGAAGCGGTCCCAGCGCGCCGTGCGCACCTTGCCGTAGGTCCATTGCGGCACGACATAGAAGTTCCACAGCAGCACGCGGTCGAGCGCTTTCGTCGCCGCCACCAGTTCCTCGCGGTTCCGGGCGAAAATCACGCGCTCGATCAGCGCGTCCACTGCCTCGTTCTTGATCCCGGCAAGATTGCGCGAGCCGGGCTGATCAGCCGCCTGCGAGCCCCAGAAGCCGCGCTGCTCGTTTCCCGGCGACAGCGATTCCCCCCAGCTCCCGGTGATGATGTCGAAATCCCATTGCCGCAGGCGATTTTCGTATTGCGCCTCATCAACCGTGCGCACTGTCGCGTTGATGCCGAGCCGCTCCAGCGACGGCTTGTAAAAGAGGAAAAATCGCTCAGTGCTCGGATCGCTCGCCAGGAATTCGCACTCGAACGGGGCTCCGGTCGAAACCTTGACGAGCCTCCTGTCCTTGACTTCGTAGCCGGCTTCCTTGAGCAGCCGCAACGCCTGGCGAAGATTGTTGCGCACATTCTCGGGGCTGCCGCCGACCGGGTTGGCATAGGGCGTAGTGAACAATTCGGCCGGCACCTTGCCGCGCACGCTTTCCAGAATCTCAAGCTCGAGCCCCTGCGGCAGTCCGGAGGAAGCAAGCTCGGTACCCTCGAAATAGCTTGCGATGCGCTTGTATTGTCCGAAGAAGATCTGCTTGTTCATCTCCTCGAAATCGAAGGCGAAATTGAAGGCGCGGCGCACGCGCGGATCGGAAAACTTCTCGCGCCGGGTGTTCAGCACGAAGGCCTGCATGATTCCGGAATTGCGGATCGGAAACTCCTCGAGCACCACCCGCTTGTCGCGAACCGCGGGAAAATCGTAGGCCGTCGCCCAGTTCTTGGCGCTGTTCTCGTTGCGCCAATCGATCTGGTCGGCCTTGAAGGCTTCGATCGCGACGGTCGCGTCGCGGAAATATTCGTAACGCAACTCGGCGAAATTATCGCGTCCTACATTGACGTTGACCTTCGCGCCCCAATAATCCGGAACGCGCTCGTAGGCGATGGTGCGGCCGGCGGTGAAATTCTTTACCCGATAGGCCCCACACCCGAGCGGCAGCTCGAGCGTGGTCTGGGCGATGTCGCGCTTCCTGCCGGATGCATCGGTCCCCTCCCACCAATGTTTCGGAAGGATGTTGAGCTGGCCGACGATCTGCGGAAGCTCGCGATTGCCGGGCTGATCGAAGGTGAAGGTGATCTCGCGCTCGCCGGTCTGCTCGGCCTTAACCACGTGGCGGTAATAGGCCGAAAGCTGCGGATGATTTTTCTTGAACGCCTCCAGCGAGAAGATCACGTCGGCCGGCGTCACCGGCTTGCCGTCGTGCCATTTTGCTTCGGCGCGCAGCCGGTAGATCACGGAGGAAAAATCCTCCGGAAAGCTCACGGCTTCGGCGAGTAGGCCATATTCGGCCGACACCTCGTCGAGAGCGGGCGCCATCAGCGTATCGTACAGAAGGTCGATGCCCGCGGCGAGCGAGCCTTTCACGCCGGATACCACGATATTGAAATTGTCGAAGGTGCCGAACGCGATCTGGCGCACCACCCCGCCCTTGGGGGCCTGTGGATTGACGTAGTCGAAATGCGGGAAGCCCGCCGGATATTTCAGATCCCCGAACAGGGACAGGCCGTGACGCCATTTCGTATCGGCGGATGCCAGCGCCCGCCCGGGGCGCAGCGCCTGCGGCAGGACATTCATGGCGGATGAGGACAGCGCGAGCGCCGCGGCGCGGAGGACAGACCGGCGATTCCAGATCAAGGTATTCTCCGTTCGTCGCCTCAGGTCACGATGTGGGAGTAATTATGTCGCTTTTTGGTTGCCGCGCCTATCCGCGCCGTCGCCGCAAGCGCACATCGCCGCCGAAAAGCAAAACGGCCGGACAGGCCGGCCGTTCAGATAAAATTTTGCCAATGTTACTGAGCCTTCGGCTGGCCCTGTGCGGGCGCCGCCTCCGCCGCCTTGGGCAGCGGCTGCGGATTATCCGCCAGCGTGTGCAGATAATTGATGATATCGGCCCGCTGATTGGCGCGCGTGACGCCGGCGAAGGTCATCGCCGTTCCAGGCACGAAGCCCTTCGGGCTCGTCAGGAATTTGTTGAGGTCGTCATAGGTCCATTCGCCGCCCTTGGCCTTCATCGCGGCTGAATAATTGAAGCCGGCCTCGGAGGCCTTCGGGCGCCCGACCACGCCATAGAGATTCGGGCCGACGCGGTTGGGGCCGCCCTTCTCGAAGGTATGACAGGCGAGGCAGGGCTTGGCGGCGTTGGCGCCACGCTGCGGATCTGAGCTTGCGAGCAGTGTCTCGATCGGCTGCTCCGGCTCAGCGGCCTTGCTACCGCCGCCGGGGGCGGCTTCCTGCACCGCGATGTCGTAGCCGGGCTTGGCGGGCTTTGCCGGGGTGAACAACGCACCGGCGGCGATATTCATCGCAAGCACAAAAAGGCAGGTGCCGAGAACGGCGCCCAGGATTTTGTTGAGCTCAAAGGAATCCATCGACACTCGGCTCCCGCGCTGGAAGGGAAGGATTGAGCGGGGTTCACCACGGGGAGGACCCCCGCGGGCGGGCGAGAGATAGCCGGTTTGCCTTGCCTGTGGCAACCCGTATAAGCGAGCCGCCCCTGCGACATTCGTTGATAAATGGGCGACTTACCGGGTGACCCCTTCAGACCGATGGCCGGACACGACACGATCATCCTTATCCCGGCGCGGATGGCGGCCTCCCGCCTCCCCGGCAAGCCGCTGGCCGATATCCACGGCGAGCCGATGATCGTCCACGTCCTGCGGCGGGCCCGGGAGGCGGGGCTTGGCGAGGCGGTTGTGGCGACGGATTCGGAGCCGGTGGCAGCGGCCGTGGAAAAGGCCGGAGGACGAGCCGTGATGACGCGCGCGGACCATCCCTCGGGCTCCGACCGCATTTTCGAGGCGCTGCAACAGGTGGATCCCGACGGCCGCGCCGACATCGTCGTCAACGTGCAGGGCGACCTGCCCACCATCGCTCCGCAGGACGTGGCCGCGGCGGCCCGGCTGCTCGAGGACAGGGCCGTGTCGATCGGCACCATCGCCGCCGAGATCCGCAGCGACGAGGAGCGGGCGGCCGCGAGCGTCGTCAAGGTGGTCGGCTCGCCGATCGCGCCGGAGCGTCTGCGCGCGCTTTATTTCACGCGCGCCACCGCCCCCTGGGGCGAGGGTCCGCTCTATCATCACATCGGGCTCTACGCCTATCGCCGCGCGGCCCTGGAGAAATTCGTGGGTCTTGCGCCCTCCGCCCTCGAGCGCCGCGAGAAGCTCGAGCAGTTGCGCGCGCTGGAGGCGGGCATGCGCATCGATGTCGCAATCGTCGACAGCGTGCCGCTCGGCGTCGATACCGCCGAGGATCTCGAAAACGCGCGCAGGATGCTCGCGCCCCGACAGGACTAGCCATGGCCGAAAAGAAAAAGATCGCCTTCCAGGGAGAGCCCGGCGCGAACTCCCACCTCGCCTGCAACGAAGCCTATGCCGGCTATGAGCCGATGCCCTGCGCGACCTTCGAGGACGCCTTCGCCGCCGTCGCGTCCGGGGATGCCGCCCTCGGAATGATCCCGATCGAGAACTCGGTGGCCGGCCGCGTCGCCGACATCCATCACCTGATGCCGGAGTCGGGATTGCATATCGTGGCGGAATACTTCCTGCCGATCCGCCACCAGCTTCTCGGCGTCAAGGGCGCGACGCTGCAGGACGTGAAATCGGTCGAAAGCCACGTCATGGCGCTCGGCCAGTGCCGCAACATGATCCGCAAGCTGAGGATCAAGCCGATCGTCGCCGCCGACACCGCCGGTTCGGCGCGAGAAGTGGCCGAGCGCAACGACAGGACGCGTGCGGCGATCGCCTCGCGGCTGGCCGCCGACATCTACAATCTCGATATCCTGGCGGAAGACATAGAGGACGAGGCGCACAATACCACCCGCTTCATCGTGCTCGCCAAGGAAGCGCAATGGGCCAAGGCCGGACAGGGGCCGGTGATCACCACGTTCGTGTTCCAGGTGCGCAACCTGCCGGCCGCGCTCTACAAGGCGCTCGGCGGATTTGCCACCAACGGCGTGAACATGACGAAGCTCGAAAGCTACATGGTAGGCGGCAGCTTCTTCGCGACGCAATTCTATGCCGACGTCGAGGGCCATCCGGACGAGCGATCGCTGACGCTGGCGCTGGAAGAACTCGCCTTCTTCTCCAAGGAAATGAAGATTCTCGGCGTCTATCCCGCCCATCCCTACCGCAAGACGCTGGCGGAGAACGGGTACTAGGCCTTCCGCCGAGGCGGCGTCGGGAAAGGCTCGTCCGCTCAAATCTTCTGGTTGTATTCGCCGACCTCCGGGTGCGTGCGCAGCACGCCGTCGACCGCCGCAAACATCTCGCGCATGCGCGCCTCCGACACCGGGCTTTCGACCACCACCACCAGCTCGGGCTTGTTCGAGGAGGCGCGAACGAGCCCCCAGGTGCCGTCCTCGACCGTGACACGCACGCCGTTGACGGTGACAAGGTCGCGGATTTTCTGGCCGGCCACCTTTTCGCCCTTGCGCTGTGCGTCCTCGAAACGCTTCACCACCCGATCGACCACACCGTATTTCTTCTCGTCGTCGCAATGCGGCGACATGGTCGGAGATTGCCAGGTCCGCGGCAGCGCCTTGCGCAGATCCGACATCTTCTTTCCGGGGTTGCGGTCGAGCATGTCGCACACCGCAATCGCCGTGAGCAGGCCGTCGTCATAGCCGCGGCCGAACGGCTTGTTGAAGAAGAAATGACCGGATTTCTCGAAACCGGCCATGGCGCCGGTCTCGTTCACCCGCCGCTTCATGTAGGAATGGCCAGTCTTCCAGTAATCGGCCTTCACGCGGTTGGCAGCGAGAACCGGATCGGTCACGAACAGGCCGGTCGATTTGACATCGACCACGAAGGTTCCGCCCGGGTGCAGCGTCGACATGTCGCGCGCCAGCATCACCCCGACCTTGTCGGCGAAAATCTCCTCGCCCTCGTCGTCAACGACCCCGCAGCGGTCACCGTCGCCGTCGAAGCCGAGCGCGACGTCGGCCTTATGGCTCAGCACCGCGTCGCGCATCGCGTGCAGCATTTTCAGGTCTTCGGGATTGGGATTGTATTTCGGGAAGCTGTAATCGAGATCTGCGTCCATCGGGATCACCTCGCAGCCGATGGCCTCGAGCATTTTCGGGGCGAAGGCGCCGGCCGTGCCATTGCCGCAGGCGGCGATCACCTTCAGCCGGCGCTTGATCTTCGGCCGGCTGGTCAGGTCGGCGAGATAGCGCGCTGGGAAATTGTCGATGAACTCGTAGGTGCCGCCGCCCCTCAGCTCGAACCTGGCGTTCAGCACGATCTCCTTCAGCCTCGTCATCTCGTCCGGCCCGAAGGTCATCGGGCGGTTCGCGCCCATCTTCACGCCGGTCCAGCCGTTGTCGTTGTGCGAAGCCGTCACCATCGCCACGCACGGCACGTCGAGATCGAACTGGGCGAAATAGGCCATCGGCGACAGGCACAATCCGATATCGCGCACGCGGACGCCCGCGGCCATCAGGCCGCAGACCAGCGCCGTCTTCACCGAGGCCGAGTAGGACCGGAAATCATGGCCGGTCACAAGGTCCGGCCTCACCCCAAGCTCGTGGATCAGCGTGCCGAGGCCCATGCCGAGCGCCTGCACGCCCATCAGGTTGATTTCCTTCTCCAGCAGCCAGCGCGCGTCGTATTCGCGAAAGCCCGTCGGCTTCACCAGCGGCAGGGACTCATACTCGTAGCTGTTGGGCGCAAGCGATGCGCGCGGTCTGGGAAACATGAAATCCTCGATGAGAATCCGGCCGGACAGAGCCATAGCCCAAAGCACCGATGCCGGAAATGGCCCCGGGCGTGCTGTGCAGGCCAAAAGCGGCGGGATTATTGCTGCTCGAGAACAAGCTCGTTATTGGCGTATTCGAAGCGCTTGAGCCTGGTCAGAAAGGACAGGCCGAGCAGGTTCTCGCTCAAGGCGTCCTCCGGCATGATCAGCGCGGGCACATCGCGCACGACGAGCCCGCCGACATCGACCGAATTGAGACGCACCGGCGCCGCGCGCACGCCGCCATTGGCGGTGCGCACCATCACCGTGAAATCGCTCCGCGCCGGGAAAATGCCGATGCGCCGCGCCGTGCGCTCGGTGAGCGCGATGGTCGAGGCGCCGGTATCGACCATGACGTCGATATAGCGGCCGTCGACCCGCGCTTCGGTTTGGAAATGACCGCGGCCGTCGCGGGGGATGGCATAGGTGCGCGGGCCGTGCGTCACCGGCAGCGAGGCCGACGCCACGACCGGCGCCGCCTTCGGGTGCGAGATCTTGTCGGCGAACTTTGAGAGCAGACCGAAAATCGCGAGCGCCAGCCCCGCGAAAACCATGAAATAGCGCATACGCCACCTGTCGCCCGCATGCCGGGCGCTACAGTTGTCCGGAAAAATCTAGAAAATCCTGATAACGGATGAGCCGGGCCGGCGGCTTTCCCGCGGCAGGGTGACCCGCGGATTGCGGGATTCGATAAAGCTTTACCGATCCGGTCCCTCGACCAGGCGCCGCCAGCGCACCGGCTCAATCATGAGCCAGGCCAGCCAGGTATAGACCGCCGTCATGATCGCCGGCTTGACGAAATGATCGACCGTCAGGCTGACGACAAAACCGAGCACGAAACAGGCGGCGATCAACAGCCAGGCGCGCCGATCGGCTTGATCGTGAATGAGCATGAGAACGGCGAGCGTCGCCAGCGCCGGTGTCACCACGAGAAAGGATACGTTCTCGTTGCGCGGCCCGAACAGCGTCAGATAGCAGCCGGACAGAATGAGCACGGCGAGCGCGAAGGTGCGATCACCTCCCGCGCCGCGCACGCGCCACGCAAGATAAAGCGTGCCGACCGCGGCCCCGGCCCGCAACGGCAACGACACCGCCCCGGGCAGCACGATGCCGAGCGACTTGAGGAGCGTGGAGAAATCAGCCTGATAGATCCACTGGCCGGGCGGCGCGGTGGCCACCGTCCACAGCTTCATCCCGAACAGACGGTACTGCTCCGCCACATAGGAGGCATCGGCCAGGGCGAAAGGCAGAAGCACGGCGACGATCGTCGCCACAATCAGCGGCCATCGCGTCTTCGGAACGAGCGCGATGCACAGAAGCACCATCACGATCGCGATCGGCTTCACCGCCAGCGCGACGAACAGCCAGAGGGAGGCGGCAAGCCATCTTTCCCGCACGATGCAGGCGGCCGCCGCGATCATCCCCGCCGCCATCAGAATGTGGAGTTGCACATGTTTGAAATGGTACCAGGCCGGCATGATGTTGTTCAGCAGCACGATCCCCGCCAGCATCAGGGCGTTGACGTCTCCCGGCCGCATCGCGCGCATCAGGTCCACCACCGCCCAGCTCAGCGCGGCGATCGAGATCGACAGGGCGATGTCGGCGGCGAGCGTCGGATCGACCGCCGTGAACGGCAGCATCACCGCGAGCGTCGTCGGCCAATAGGATACGTCGGTCAGCGAATTGGGATCGTAGAGCGCCTGGTGCTCGGCGAAGCGGCGCGCGAATTTGAGATAATAGCCGAAGGCGGGCGCAAAACGCTGCGGGTCCATCCGCAGCAGGACGAGCCCGCAGAAGAAAAGCCAGCCCGCCCAGCCGATCCACGGACAGCGTTCCACGAACGCGGTGGCACGACGAGACAATGCGGCAAAGCCTGCGCCGGCGATGGCGGTCATGGAAATGGTCCCCCTCCGCTTCTACAGACCTGCGGCGGGTTTTGGAACTAGGTTCCGCGAGGTTTCGCGCGCCGTGTGGGGATGGCCGCCAGCGGATCGTCCGGCCAGGGATGGCGGGGATAGCGTCCCTTCATCTCCGACTTCACTGCCGCGTAGCTGCCGCGCCAGAAGCCCGGCAGGTCGCGCGTGACCTGGACCGGGCGCTGCGCGGGGGACAGAAGCTCGATCACCAGCGGCACGCGCCCGCCCGCGACCGAGGGATGGCGCGCCACCCCGAACAATTCCTGCAGCCTGATGGCGATCGAAGGCCCGCCCTCGGCCTCGTAATCAATCGGCACGCGCGTCCCGGTCGGCGCCTCGTAATGCGTCGGCGCCTCGGCCTCGAGCGCGCGGCGCCGATCCCACGGCAACAACTGATGCAGCGCGTTCGACAATTCGTCCGCGCCGAGCTGGGCGAGCGAGGTCTTGTCGATGAAAAGCGGCGCAAGCCATTCCTCCGCGCTCGCGGCAAGCGCGGCGTCGGACAGATCGGGCCAGGCCTCGCCTTCCCACTTGCGCAGGAACATGACGCGGTCGCGCCATTGCTTCAGCGCAGTCGTCCATGGAAGGCGAGACAGCCCGGCCGCCACCACGGCCTCGGCAAGCTTGCCTGCTCCCTCCGGCGAGGGCGCGGGCGTCGCGATCCGCTCCTTCAGCGAAATGGCCCCGAGCTTCTGCGCCTTGACCGCGCGCAAGCTCAACGAAGCCGGATCGACCGCGATCTGCTCGCGCGTCTCGATCTCGCCGGCGAACCGCCTTTCGATCTCGGCCTGCGTGATCGCAGCGGCGAGGATAATGCGGCTCTGCGCGGCGCTGCCGATCAGTTCGGCGACGACGAGATAGGGCTCGCGCGAGAGCGGCGAGGCCGGGTCGATCAGCGCCCCGCGCCCATTGGCGAGCAGAAAGCCCTTGCCCTCGCCGCGGCTCTTGGCGATGCGGTCGGGATAGGCGAGCGCGAGCATCGCGCCAGGAGAAAGATCGGCATTAAGGCTCTGCTCCCGCGGTGCTGGAGCCGAACCCTCCCCATTGTGGAGCAGGGGCGGCGTGGCGGAGGCCCCGCCCGCAACCGCGCTTTGCGCCCAGCGCCGCGCCATCGCCCTCGCATCCTCGGCGCGGCGCGAGCGGTCGCGGCGCAATTCGTCGAGCCTGTGCGCGAGGTCGATGTCGTTGCCGCCAAGCCCGCGCTCGCTGACGATGGCGGCGATCTCGGCGGCGACAACGCCCGCGCCTTCGCGCGTGGCATCGACCACCATGCGCGCCAGTCGCGGCGGCAGCGGCAGGGCGCGGAGTCGTCGCCCCTCTGCGGTGATCCGCCCCTGCGCGTCGAGCGCGCCGAGCTTCGTCAGCAGCGTGCGCGCCTCGCTCAGCGCCGCCTGCGGCGGCCGGTCGAGGAACGAAAGCTTCGCCGGATCGGCCACTCCCCATTGCGCGAGATCGAGCAGAAAGCCGGACAGATCGGACGACAAAATTTCCGGCCGCGCGAATGGTTCGAGCGAGGCGGTCTCCGGCTCGTCCCACAGCCGGTAGCACACGCCGGGCTCGGTCCGGCCGGCGCGCCCGCGGCGCTGATCGGCGGCGGCGCGCGACACGCGCACGGTTTCGAGTCGCGTGAGGCCGGCATCGGGCTCGTAGCGCGGCACGCGAGAGAGGCCGCTATCGACGACGATGCGCACGCCCTCGATAGTCAGCGAGGTTTCGGCGATCGAGGTGGCGAGCACGATCTTGCGCCGGCCCTTCGGTGCCGGTGCAATGGCGCGATCCTGCGCGGCGGATTCGAGCGCGCCGTAAAGGGCGACGATATCGACCGATGGATCCTTGACGGCATCCTTTAGCAGCGTCTCTGTCCGCCGGATCTCGGCCGCGCCGGGGAGAAAGGCGAGCACGGAGCCCGTCTCCGCGCGCAGCGCCTTGCCGATGGCGTCAGCTATCTGCCGCTCGACCGGTGCGCGCGGGTCGCGCCCGAGATAATGCGTGACGACGGGAAAGGCGCGGCCCTCGCTCCGCACCAGCGGTGCATCGCCGAGCAGCCTAGCGACGCGGGCGCCGTCGAGCGTCGCCGACATGGCCAGCAGCTTCAAATCCTCACGCAAGCCCTGCTGCGCGTCGCGCGCAAGCGCCAATCCGAGATCGGCGTCGAGGGAGCGTTCGTGAAATTCGTCGAACAGCACGGCGGCGACACCCGACAATTCCGGATCGTCAAGGACGAGCCGCGTGAAGATGCCTTCGGTGACGACCTCGATGCGCGTTCGGCGCGACACTTTCGAGCCGAAACGCACGCGCAGGCCGACGGTGCCGCCGACCTCCTCGCCGAGCGTGGCGGCCATGCGCGCCGCGGCCGCGCGCGCGGCGAGCCGCCGCGGTTCGAGCACGATGATCTTGCGGCCGCGCGCCCAATCCTCCTCGGCGAGCACGAGCGGTACTCGCGTGGTCTTGCCGGCGCCGGGCGGGGCGACGAGCACCGCCGCACTGCCGGTGGCAAGCGCGGCGGTCAGCGCCGCAAGCGCGTCATCAATAGGCAGCCGGTCGGGAAAGGAACGCATCAGGCGCGGACTCATTGCACGTCGTCATGGCCGGGCCAGTCCCGGCCATCCCGCGGAGGCGGGCATTCTGCTTACCTAACCGGGATCGCCGGGTCACGGCGCTTCGCAAGCCGCCGCGACGGCCAGAGGGGTTACCGCTTTTCTGGCCGTCCCACGCTCGAATACCTGAAGCCGTGGCGCGCCATGTCGGCGGCGTCGTAGATGTTGCGCAGATCGACCAGGACGGGCTGCGCCATGACGGCCTTCAGCCGCGCGAAGTCGAGCGCGCGGAATTGCTCCCATTCGGTCACGATCACGAGCGCGTCCGCGCCCTCGGCACAGGAATAGGCATCCGCGCAATAGGTCACGTCTTTCAGATGGGCCCTTGCCTGCTCCATCCCCGCCGGGTCGAAGGCGCGAACCTTGCCGCCCATATCCTGCAAGGCGGTGATCAGCGGAATGGACGGCGCTTCCCGCATGTCGTCGGTATTCGGCTTGAAGGTCAGTCCGAGCACGGCGATCGTCCTGCCCCGAACCCCGCCGCCCAGTGCGGCCGACACCTTGCGCGCCATCGCGCGCTTTCTCTGATCGTTCACTGCCGCCACCGTCTCGACGATGCGAAGGGGCGCGGCGTGGTCCTGACCAATCTTGATCAGCGCCTCGGTATCCTTCGGAAAGCAGGAGCCGCCGAAGCCGGGGCCGGCGTGGAGAAATTTCGCGCCGATGCGATTGTCGAGACCGATGCCGCGAGCCACTTCCTGCACGTCGGCGCCGACCTTTTCGGCAAGGTCGGCGATCTCGTTGATGAACGTGATCTTGGTGGCGAGAAAAGCGTTGGCAGCATACTTGATCAGCTCCGCCGTCCGCCGCTCGGTATACATGATCGGGGCCGCGTTGAGATAAAGCGGCCGATAAATCTTCGCCATCACCTCGCGCGCGCGCGCATCGCTCGTGCCGACGACGATTCGGTCGGGATGCTTAAAGTCGCGGATCGCTGCACCCTCGCGCAGGAATTCCGGATTCGACACGACGGCGAATTGCGCCTCCGGCCGTGTCTCGCCGATGATCCTTTCGACCTCGTCGCCAGTGCCGACGGGCACCGTCGATTTCGTCACCACCACGGTGAAATGCGTCAGAGCCGCGGCGATCTCGCGCGCGGCTTCGTACACGTAGGTGAGATCGGCATAGCCGTCGCCGCGTCGCGACGGCGTGCCCACCGAAATGAATACTGCCTCCGCCTGCGCCACCGATTGGACGAGATCGGTGGAAAAGCGCAGGCGCCCCTGTCCGACGTTGCGCGCGACGAGATCTTCGAGGCCCGGTTCATAGATCGGAATCTCGCCTCGCTGGAGGCGGGCGATCTTGTCCGCGTCCTTGTCGACGCAGACGACGTGATGGCCGAAATCGGCGAAGCAGGCTCCGGAAACGAGCCCAACATAGCCTGTGCCGATCATGGCGATGCGCATGGGTCAACGCAGCATGGTTAACGCCGGATCACCCTCCGGCGCGGCCTCTTAGCAGACGGCATCCGCGCTGGCGAGATTGGGCGATGGTGTGAAAAGCCCGGCACGGCATTTGCCACTATTTAAGCGCGGCTCGTGTATTCGTCCCGGAGCGGGACAAATGTGGCGCACCCTGACACGCGCGCGCCCGAAAGTTCGAGTGATGACGGCCAATCCGGGACAACGCGTCGACTGGGTCGATTATGGCAAGGGTTTCTGCATCGTCTTCGTGGTGATGATGCATTCGACCCTCGGCGTCGAAATGGCGGCGGGCCATGAGGGCTTCATGCATTACGTCGTCGCCTTCGCCAAGCCGTTCCGCATGCCCGACTTCTTCATGATCTCGGGCCTGTTCCTGTCCCGCGTGATCGACCGCGACTGGCGAACCTATATCGACCGCAAGGTCGTGCATTTTGCCTATTTTTATGTCCTGTGGATGACAATCCAGTTTCTGGCGAAGGCGCCGATGATCGGCGCAGAGCTTGGAGCGGCAGGCACGGTGCGCGCTTATCTCGAGGCGTTTATCGAGCCGTTCGGCACGCTCTGGTTCATCTATCTGCTGCCGATCTTCTTCGTGGTGACGAGGCTCACCCGCAACCTGCATCCGGCGATCGTCTGGATCGCCGCCGCCCTGCTTGAAACCTCGCGGCTCGATACCGGCTGGACCATTCCCGACGAATTCGCCTCGCGCTTCGTCTATTTCTATACCGGCTACATTCTCGCCCCGCACATCTTCGGCGTCGCCAAGGCGGTGCAGGAGCGCCCGCTGAAAGGAATGGCGATCCTCGCCGCCTGGGGCATCGCCAACGGCTACATGGTCTTCGCCGGCTACAGCGAATATCCGGCAGTGTCGCTCGCGCTCGGCCTCGTCGGCGCGGCGGCGGTGGTGCGGCTTGGGGCGCTATTGTCGCTGATGCGGGCCTTCGATCCGCTGCGCTATTGCGGCGAGCATTCGATCGTCATCTATCTTGCCTTTTTTCTGCCGATGGCGGCGACGCGCACGCTGCTGCTGCGCACGGGTCTGATCGCCGATGTAGGCACGATGTCGGTGATCGTGACCGCCGCCGGCGTGATCGGCTCGGTGCTGCTCTACCTCGCTTTGCGCAACACACCGCTGAAATTCCTGTATGTGCGGCCGCAAGCCTTCCGCCTCGCGCCGGACAAGCCGCAAACCGCACTGCAGCCGGCCGAATGACGCCGGCATGCCGCGTGGAGCATGCATGCGGCCGCAATGATGTGGATACGTGCGGCGCCCGCCGACCTGGGGGATGACGCCGGCGTTGATTATCATGCGGCGCGAGCCCACATTGCCGCCATGCCGGCCCCTGCAAAATCGAAAAATCGGGCGCCCCGGGCGGCCCCTCCGAAAAAGTCGCCGTCAGCGAAGGCGGCGCCGTCCGGCGGCCTTAAGAAAGGCGATCACGTCTTTCTGGTGGACGGCTCGGGCTATATTTTCCGCGCCTATCACGCACTGCCGCCGCTCACGCGCAAATCCGACGGATTGCAGGTCAATGCCGTGCTCGGCTTCTGCAACATGCTCTGGAAGCTTCTCCGCGACATGAAGCCCGAGGAGAAGCCGACGCATCTCGCCGTCGTCTTCGACAAATCGGAAAAAACCTTCCGCACCGAATTTTATCCCGACTACAAGGCGCACCGGCCGGAGGCCCCGGCCGATCTCGTTCCACAATTCCCGCTGATTCGCGAGGCGGTGAAGGCCTTCGACATTCCGTGCCTGGAAATGGCCGGCTTCGAGGCGGACGACCTGATCGCCACCTATGCGCGGATCGCCTGCGAAGCGGGAGCCACCGCGACCATCGTGTCGTCCGACAAGGATCTGATGCAGCTCGTGAACGACTGCGTGATCATGTACGACACGATGAAGGACCGGAAGATCGGCGTGACGGAGGTGATCGAGAAATTCGGCGTTCCGCCCGACAAGGTGATCGAGGTGCAGGCGCTGATCGGCGATTCCACAGACAACGTGCCGGGCGTGCCGGGCATCGGGGTGAAAACAGCGGCGCAGCTGATCAGCGAATATGGCGATCTCGAAACGCTGCTCGCGCGCGCTTCCGAGATCAAGCAGGAAAAGCGGCGGCAGGCGCTGATAGACAATGCCGACAAGGCGCGCCTTTCCAAGCGGCTGGTGACGCTCGACTCGCATGTGGCGCTGGAGGTGCCGGTCGGCGACCTCGCCGTGCACGAGCCCGATTACAAAAGGCTGATTGCCTTCCTCAAGGCGATGGAATTCACGACCCTGACGCGCCGCGTGGCGGAAGCCGCCGACATCGACGCGAGCCAGATCGAGCCGGACCCAAGGCTCACGTCGAAATCGGGCGTTGGTGCTGACGCGGCTCCTTCTTCGCCTCCCCTCTCGCAAGGGAGAGCGGCGGGCGGAGCAAGCCGCGAGGGGGCCGACGATCTGTTCGGCGCGTCTCCGAGTCTCCCCCGCACGACAGCGAGCGAACTCGCGCAAACCGCCGGCGCGAATACTCCTGTCTCGCTCGCGCAGGCGCGCAACGACAAGCTGAAAAAAATTCCGTTCGACCGCTCCCGATACGAGATCGTGCGGACGCTCGACCGGCTGCGCCAATGGGTCTCGCGCGCGGTCGACATCGGCTATGTCGCAATCGACACGGAAACCAATTCACTCGACCCGATGCAGGCGGAGCTTTGCGGCTTCTCGCTCGCGGTCGCGCCGAACGAGGCCTGCTACGTGCCGCTCGCGCACAAGAGCGGTGACGGCGAGGGCCTGTTCGGCGGCGGTATCGCGCCCGGACAAATGGCGGAATCGGACGCACTCGCGGCGATGAAGCCGCTGCTCGAGGATCGCGGCGTACTGAAGATCGGACAGAACCTAAAATTCGACGCGCAAGTTTTTTCTCAGCGCGGCATCACCGTCGCGCCCTACGACGACACGCTGCTGATGTCCTATGTGCTCGATGCGGGCCGCTCCGATCACGGGCTAGACCCGCTGGCGCGCCGCTATTTCGATCACCAGACGATCGACTACAACGAGGTGACCAAGGCGGGAAAAGCGCGCGTCACCTTCGATTGCGTCGAGATCAACAAGGCCGGCGAATATGCCGCCGAGGATGCCGATGTCGCGCTACGCTTGTGGCACGTGCTGAAGCCTCGCCTCGTCGCTGAGAGCATGACCAACGTTTACGAGACGCTCGAGCGGCCGATGGTCGGCGTGCTCGCGCGCATGGAACAGCGCGGTATCTCGATCGACCGGCAGACGCTGTCGCGCCTGTCGGGCGAATTCGCCCAGCGCGCGCTGGCGCTGGAGGAGGAAATCCGCGAACTCGCCGGCGAACCGCTCAATCCCGGTTCGCCCAAGCAGCTCGGCGACATCCTGTTCGGCAAGATGGGCCTGCCGGGCGGCACGAAGACCAAGACCGGCCAATGGTCGACCGGCGCGCGCGCACTGGAGGAACTCGCCGAACAGGGCCATAAGCTGCCGCAGAAAATCCTCGACTGGCGGCAGGTGTCGAAACTGCGCTCCACCTATACCGACGCGCTGCCGACCTACGTCAATGCGAGGACGCAGCGCGTGCACACCTCCTATTCGCTCGCCTCGACCACGACCGGCCGCCTGTCCTCGTCGGAGCCGAATCTGCAGAACATCCCGATCCGCACCGAAGAAGGCCGCAAGATCCGCCGCGCCTTCGTCGCCGAGAAGGGCCACAAGCTCGTATCGGCCGACTATTCGCAGATCGAGCTGCGCCTGCTCGCCGAGGTGGCGAACGTGCCGGCGCTGCGCCAAGCGTTCCGGGACGGGGTCGACATCCACGCGATGACCGCCTCGGAAATATTCGGCGTGCCGGTGAAGGACATGCCGGGCGATGTCCGCCGCCGGGCCAAGGCGATCAATTTCGGCATTATCTACGGCATTTCCGCCTTCGGCCTTGCAAGCCAGCTCGGCATCGAGCGCGAGGAAGCGGGCGCCTATATCCGGAAATATTTCGAACGTTTCCCCGGCATCAAGGATTACATGGACGAGACGCGCGAATTCTGCCGGGACAAGGGCTATGTCGAGACGCTGTTCGGGCGCAAATGCCATTATCCCGACATCCGCAATTCCAATCCGTCAATCCGCGCCTTCAATGAGCGCGCCGCCATCAACGCACGGCTGCAGGGAAGCGCGGCCGACATCATCCGCCGCGCGATGATCCGCATGGACGATGCGCTCGCGGAGGCGAAGCTCAACGCGAAGATGCTTCTTCAGGTGCACGACGAGCTGATTTTCGAGGTGCCTGAGAATGAAGTCGCGCGCACGCTCCCGGTGGTGAAGAAAGTGATGGAGGAGGCGCCGCACCCGGCAGTGCAGCTTCACGTGCCGCTGCAGGTCGATGCACGTGCCGCCGACAACTGGGACGAGGCGCACTGAGCGCGCTTCTCCGGCGCCACCACGCGAGCATCCATTATTTCGCTTCCGTGACCTTGCCCGACAAATCGAGCTTGCCGGATGCAATATCGTACACCTCGGTGACGCACAGCAGCGGCGCCTTGCCATCCTTGTTGACGGTGAGCCTGGAGGTCACCGCGTCGAAGCCCGCGCCGATAGCCGCCTTGCCGTCGCGCACCACGCCGTTGACCGACAGCCTCGCGCCCCTGACAAGCGGCGAATAGCCGGGGCTGTCGAGCATCAGCGGCAGGCCGGGCGCGGTGACCGGCAGCGCGATATCCTCGCCCGGCGAAATGTCGCGCACCTTGAGACCTGCCCCGCAGGCGGCATCCTTTTGCAGCACGACCCAGTGGCTGTGCCAGTTCGCCCCGTCGTTATCGGGATCGCCGTCGCCGTTTTCGTCGAACAGCGGAGTGTCGTCGAAATCCGGATGCGCGGTGACCGCGAGCGCCAGCATGCCGGAGCCTTTCGCGAAGCCGGCAAGCTCGGGGTCGAGCGTGGTCGGCCACACATAGGCATGAACGGAGGAACCAACGAGCTTGCCGGTCGCGCCGGGCTTGTCGACGCCCGCCTTGCCGGCGACCTGCATGCCGAATGTCAGGATCTTGCCTTTGGCGCGGGCGTCGGCGGAAAGGATGTCGAAGCTCGCCGGAATACCGGCTTTCCTGCCCGACTGGAGATCGTGGGCAACGACGGACGCCGGCAGGCCGGCGCAAAGGGCGAAAACGGCAGGCAGCAGCGGGATCAGCAGACGCATGGCGAAACTCCTTGCTATAGTATCGAGTCGATACTATAGCGGTTGCCTGCTTGCAAGCACATTTTCGAGTCGATACTGTCTCGGCGTGACCGATCGCTTCGACGCCGCCGACCGCCCCGCGCTCATCGCCGAGCTGATCGAGCGGCTGTCACGGCTCGTGCGCGCGCAGGCGCACGACACCGCGCTCAACCCCGCGCAATGGGACGCGCTGCGCTACCTCGAACGCTGCAATCGGTTTTCCAATACGCCCGGCGCGCTCGCCCGCTATCTCGCCGCCACCAAGGGCACCGTTTCGCAGACGCTGAACGCGCTCGAACGCAAGGGCCTGGTCGCGCGGCAGGACGACCCCCTGTCGGGCCGGGTGGTGCGCCTCGCCCTGACGCGCGCGGGGCGCTCAGCGCTCAATCGCGATCCGCTGCAGCCGCTGGCGCGGGCCGCCGCATCGCTTGCCGGTGGCGAGACGCGCCGTATCGCCGAGGGATTGCTGGCGATGCTGTCGGACCTGCAGCGCGCCAACGGCCAGCGGCCGTTCGGCGTTTGCCGCACCTGCCGGCATTTCCGCAAGGACGCCGACGGCGGCAATCCGCATTTCTGCGCGCTGCTGCGCGAGCGCCTGAGCGAGCACGACGCGGGCCGAATCTGCGCGGAGCACGAACCGGTTGCGGCCTGAACCCGCGCGGGGGATAATTACAAAATCTTTTGCAGGACCGTCATGCCGTCTGCTGCGACGCTTTTCGCCTTTGCGCTCCTCTCTTTCGGCCTCGTCATCACGCCGGGGCCGAACATGATCTACCTCGTCTCGCGCTCGATCACCCAGGGACGCATGGCGGGCCTCATCTCGCTCGGCGGCGTCGCTCTCGGCTTCGTGTTCTACATGCTGTGCGCCGCGCTCGGCATCACCGCCCTTTTGTTCGCGGTGCCGTTCGCCTATGACGCGCTGCGCCTCGGCGGCGCCGCCTATCTGCTCTGGCTCGCCTGGCAGGCGATCAAGCCCGGAGGACGCTCGCCCTTCCAGGTGCGGGCGCTTCCCGCGGATTCGCCGCGGCGGCTGTTCACGATGGGGTTGCTTACCAACCTGCTCAATCCCAAGATCGCGATGCTCTATCTTTCGCTGCTGCCGCAATTCATCGATCCCGCCGGGCACGTCTTCGTGCAGGCGATCGCGCTCGGCTTCACCCAGATCGCGGTCAGCGTCAGCATCAACGCGCTGATCGCCGTCGCCGCCGGTTCGATCGCCGCTTTCTTGGCCCGCCGCCCGTTCTGGCTGCTGGTCCAGCGCTGGCTGATGGGCACGGTGCTGGCCGGGCTCGCGCTGCACATGGCGCTGGAGCAGCGCCGCCTCTAGCGCCCGATAAAACGCCGGGGAGAAAAGGAAAATCCCCGGCGCGCCCGCTGTCATAGAAGCGTAATATTGGCGTCATACCTCACAGAAAGAGAATGCCGATGGCCGCTCCCGCCCGCCAATCCGCCAGCGACACCCGCAGCCGCCTTGCCGAGATCATCCGCACCCGCTCCTTCGGCCGGGGAAAGGTGATCCTTGCGTCCGGCCGCGAAAGCGATTTCTATTTCAACCTCAAGCCGACCATGCTCGACGCCGAGGGCGCGGCATTGCTTGCCGAACTGACGCTCGACGCCCTGCAGGGCGAGCGCGTCGATTATGTCGGCGGGCTGGAAATGGGGGCGGTGCCGATCGCCGGGGCGATCGCACAGCTTTCCTGGCTGCGCGGCAAACCGATCCCGGCCTTCTTCGTGCGGAAGAAGCCGAAGGAGCACGGCGCGAAGCTGACCGTCGAGGGCCTGGCCAAAAACGAGAGCCTCAACGGCAAGCGCGTCGTGGTCGTGGAAGACGTCACCACCACCGGCGGCTCGGCGATGAAGGCGGTTGAGGTGCTGCGCGAGGCGGGCGCCGAAATCGCCTTCGTCCTGACCATGGTCGATCGCGAGGAAGGCGCCGCCGAAACGTTCAGGCAAGCGGGGCTCGGATTCCGCTCGCTGTTCAAGGCGTCGGAATTTCTGACATAGGGGGAAGCATGATGCTTCGAGCGATTGTTGTGGGGCTGGTGCTAATCGCGGCGATGCCGATGGCGGACGCGCAAAGCAGGAATCATAAATCGCCGCACGAAATCGCCGAAGCGAGCCGACAGCTGGCGGAGAAACGCGAAGCATGCCGGCAAGAAGCCAAGGCGCAGAAGCTCTCCCTGCTCGAACGTCGCAAGTACCGGGTCGCCTGCCTGAAGCGTGAGTCGCGGTAAGAAAATAGGCGCGTGAACCTTGCCACCGCGTAAGGCGACGTAAACCTCGACGCGGCAACCTTCCGCTCTGCAGAGCGTTGTTTTCGCGGAAGGCTTCGCGGGAGGAAGATGTGCGGCTGCGCAATTTCGTCATCTTTGCGGCGTTTGCCGGCGCTGGCCTTGCTTTTTCCGGCGGCGCGTCGGCGCAGGGCCTGTTCGATTTCTTCTTCGGCTTCGGGCGCAGGCCTTCTCCACCCCCGCAGGTGCAGCCCTATGCCGACCCATTCCGGCCGGACGAAGGGCGCATCGACCGGCGCGAGGCCGCCCCGTCCGGAACCTATGCGTCCTATTGCGTGCGGCTGTGCGACGGCCGCTTCTTTCCGTTGCCGCGGAATGGCGGCAACGCGGCCGAAAGCTGCAATTCGTTTTGTCCCGCGGCCAAGACCAAGGTTTTCACCGGCAGCGGAATCGAGCATGCCGTGGCCGACGATGGCACCCGCTATTCCGATCTCGACAACGCCTTCGCCTATCGCGACAGGATCGCCGACAACTGCACCTGCAATGGCAGGACGCCCTATGCGCTCGCGCGCATGAGTCTGTCCGACGATCCGACGCTTCGCCCCGGCGACATCGTCGCCACCAATCAGGGGATGGCGGTGTATCGCGGCTCGCAGCGCGGCGTCGCGCAATTCACCCCGATCGACCGAAGCAGGGTGTCTTCGGAAATGCGCAATCGCCTGGCCCATATGCGCGTGCAGCCCGAATATGACGGCGAGGATGCCGCCACCCCGGAAACGAGCGGCGCGGCCGCCGCCGCCGACAGGCGCGAGAAGCGCAGTCAGAGATAGGACACCGCCTCCTCGGCGATCGGAAGCGAGGACGTGAGCCCGGGCGACTCGATCCCGAACAGCTGCACGAGGCCGGGAACGCCGTGATGCTGCGGGCCCTCGATCAGAAAGTCGGCCGCCGGCTCGCCCGGACCGGTGAGCTTCGGACGGATGCCGGCGTAATCGGGAACGAGCGAGTTGTCAGGCAAGGCCGGCCAATAGGTGCGGATGCGCTCGTAAAATGAATCGGCGCGCGCGGCGTTCACTTCGTAATGTTCGCGATCGATCCATTCGACGTCGGGCCCGAAACGCATGCGCCCGGCCAGGTCGAGCGTGACATGCACGCCAAGGCCGCCGTCGACCGGCGTCGGATAGATCAGCCGCCGGAAGGCGGGCCTGCCCGCATAGCCGAAATAATTGCCCTTGGCGTAAACGAGCCGCGGCACACGCTCCTGCGGATATCCTTCCATCCTGCGCGCGAGCTGCTGCGCGCCAAGCCCCGCGCAATTGATCACCGCATCGGCATCGAGCGTGCCGGGCTCGGCGCCGCCGAAATGCACGCGCCAGACGCCGCCCCTACGCTCCATCCGCTCCACCGGCGTCCGGAACGCGACTATTCCGCCGTGATCCTCGAGTTCGCCCTGCAGCGCGAGCATGTAGGAATGGCTGTCGATGATGCCGGTGGTCGGCGAATGCAACGCCGCGACGCAAGCGAGTTCGGGTTCGAGATCGCGCGCGGCATTGCCGCCGATTGGCTCCAGGCCCGGCACGCCGTTGGCGAGCCCCTGCTTCAGGATGCTTTCGAGCCGTGCGCGCTCGGCCTCGCTGGTGGCGACGATGAATTTCCCGCATTTGCGGTGCGGCACACCATGCACGACGCAGAACTCGTAGAGCAGCGCGTTGCCGCGCACGCAATGCCGCGCGCGCCGCGAGCCGGAGGGGTAATACATGCCGGCATGAATGACCTCGCTGTTGCGCGAGGAAATGCCGGTGCCGATTCCCGCCTGTGCCTCGACGACGATCACGTCGTGGCCTGAAAGCGCTGCCTGCCGCGCCACCGCCAGCCCGACTACTCCGGCACCGACCACGAGTACCTGCATCGCGTCCCTCGCCCAATTTCGCGCGACACGAGAAGCAACAAGTGTTGACCTGTGTCAAACGGCCTCAAGATGAACGGGCGCATGCTTTTTCCTTCAGGAAACCTACAGGTCGCTTCGGCGTTGATTAGGCTGGGCGACGTCAGGGGTTACGGCCATGGTCCGTGTCATCGCATTTATCGTGTCCGTTCTCGCCGCCGGCGCCTTGCTCGCCGGCGAGGCCTCCGCCCAACAGCACAGGCGCGCCGGGCCCGCCGCGCGCCCGGCCGCCGCCGCCAGGCCTGCCCCGCGCGCGGCGCCGCGCATGGTCGCGCCCCGCATGGCGCGGCCGCATGTCGCGCCACGGATGGCCGCGCCGCGCCATTTCGCCGCCCCGCGCCGCGTGATCGTTCCGCATGCGGGACCGCGCGTCGTCACGACGCCGCGGATCAGCCCCGGGCAGGGCACGCGCAATCTCAGGCGCCACCAGATCGCAACCCCCGCGCCGCGCGCGACGTCTCCGCAGCTCGCCTCGCCGAATGCGCGCCAGCTTCGCTTGCAGCAGCGGCTGCAACGTCAGCAGGTGGTGACCCAGCGGCGCATCGATCGTCTCCAGCAGCGCGCCGATCGCGGCCGGCTCGACGCACGCGGAAAGCGCCAACTGCAGCGCCTGCAGGCCCGCCAGCAGCAGCTCAACAAGAATATCAATGTCGTGCAGCGACCGGCGCTGCGCCCGAATGGAAAGCCGCGCCTGACCGCCGACGCTGCACGCCAGGGCCGCTTCGCCGCCCGCTTCCATCGCGACCCGAACTGGGAAAAGCGCCGCCACGCGCGTATCGCCGCGCGGATGGCGGCCCGTCAGGCCTGGCGGCATCATCGCCGAGCCGCCTTCGTGGCCTGGGTCGGCCCGGTCTTCTGGCCCTACGCCTATTCCGACCTTTTCGATTACACGTTCTGGCCCTATGCGTATGACGATGCGTACTGGGCCTATGTCTATGATGACTTCTTCGACAGCGTTTACTGGGCCGGGCCAAGCCCCTATGCGGACGACTATTATTATGCTGGGCCCTACGAGGGCGGCTATGCGTCCGCCGCTCCCGGCGCGAAGCAAACGGCGCGCGCGCGGGCGATAGCGCAGACCGCCCAGCAGCTCTGCAAGGAGCCTGGCCAAGGCATCACCGCCTGGCCGTTCGACCGCATCGAGGAGGCGGTGCGTCCGACGCCTGACCAACAGAACCTGCTCGAACAGGTGAAGCAGGCCGCCGCCAAGGCGGCGGAGGATTTCAAGTCCTCCTGCTCTACCGAAGTGCCGATGACGCCTCCGGGACGACTGCAGGCGATGCTCGGCCGCCTTCAGGCGACGCTCGCGGCGGTGCGCGCCGTGCGGCCGCCTCTCGAACGGTTCTACGGATCGCTCAGCGACGAGCAGAAGGCACGGTTCAATGTCATCGGCCCCGACATCGGCCGGGAGGAGGCGCGCGCCACGCAGCGCGAGACGCAGGGCCGCGCCGCCAGCGCCGACGATGCCTGCGGCGGCGGCAAGGCGGGTCTGACCGGCTTTCCGATCGAGGCGATCGAGGACGCCGTGCGGCCGACCGGAGACCAGCAGGCCGCGCTCGACCGCCTCAACGACGCCAACGACAAGGCAGTGCAGGCGCTGCAGGCCGCCTGCCCCGACGCCGTCGCGCTGACGCCGGTCGGGCGGCTGGAGGCGATGGAGCAGCGTCTGAACGCGATGGTCACCGCGGCCAATACGGTGCGCCCGGCGCTCGACGATTTCTACGCCTCGCTCAGCAGCGAGCAGAAGGAGCGCTTCAACCGGCTCGGCAGCAAGCAGGCGGCGCAGTAATCGCGCGCCGAAGCAAAACGGAAAAACGCAAGGGCGGCCCCGGGGCCGCCCTTCTCCTTTGTCGACAGGCCGATGCGCCCGCCGCCATTTGCGATCCTATTGCGCCGCGATCTGCACTTCCGGCGCAGCCGCGCGCACGTCGGCATCGACGTGGTTTTCGAATTTGACGAAGTTGTCGTTGAACATCTTGACGAGCTGGCGCGCGGTCTTATCGAACTCCGCCTTGTCCTTCCAGGTCTTGAACGGATAAAGCAGGTGCGGCTCGATGCCAGGCACCGAAGTCGGCACCGAGAAACCGAAATAGGGATCGGTGCGGAACGAGGCGTTCTTTAGCGATCCGTCGAGCGCTGCGGTCAGGAGCGTGCGCGTCACCTTGATCGGCATTCGGCGGCCGACGCCGTAGCGGCCGGCGGTCCATCCGGTATTGACGAGCCAGCAATCGACGCCGTGCACGGCGATCAACTCGCGCAGCAGGTTGCCGTAGACGGACGGATGACGCGGCAGGAACGGCGCGCCGAAACAGGTGGAGAATTCCGGCTCGACGCCGGTCAGGCCCTTCTCGGTGCCCGCCACCTTCGCCGTGTAGCCGGAGAGGAAGTGATACATCGCCTGCGCCGGCGTCAGCTTCGCGATCGGCGGCATCACGCCATAGGCGTCGGCGGTCAGGAAGATCACGTTCTTCGGCATGCCGGCGCGGCCGGTGCGCGAGGCATTGGGGATGAAATCGAGCGGATAGGCCGAGCGGGTGTTTTCGGTCTTGCTGTCGTCGTTGAAATCGACCGCGCGCGTGCCCGGGTCGAAAGCGACGTTTTCCAGCACCGAGCCGAACCGCAGCGTCGCCGCATAAATCTCCGGCTCAGCCTCCGCCGAGAGCTTGATGGTCTTGGCGTAGCAGCCGCCCTCGAAATTGAAGACGCCGCCCGGACCCCAGCCGTGCTCGTCGTCGCCGATCAGCGTGCGGTTCGGATCGGCCGAGAGCGTCGTCTTGCCCGTGCCCGACAGGCCGAAGAAAAGCGCGACGTCGCCGTCACGGCCGACATTGGCCGAGCAATGCATCGGCATAACGCTTTCCGCCGGCAGATAATAATTGAGCGTGGTGAATACGGATTTCTTCATCTCGCCGGCATAGGACGTGCCGCCGATCAGGATCATGCGCCTGGCGAGATTGAGCGCGATCACGGTTTCGGAGCGCACGCCGTGCTTCTTCGGATCGGCCTTGAAGCTCGGTAGGCAGAGGATGGTGAAATCCGGCGTGTAATGCGAAAGCTCGGGCTGATCGGGACGGCGCAGCAGCGATCGGATGAACAACGAATGCCAGGCAAGCTCGGTGAACACGCGCGCCTTGATGCGGTAGGAAGGATCGGCGCCGCCATAGAGATCCTGGGCGAACAATTCCTTGCCGCGGGCATGCGCGAGAAAATCGGCCAGCAGAATGTCGAATTGGGCGGGCGAAAGCTTGCCGTTTTTTTCCCACCAAATCGTGCTCTCGGTGGTCTCGTCGCAGACGATGAACTTGTCCTTCGGCGAGCGTCCGGTATGCATGCCGGTTTCCGCGCACAGCGCCCCACCCTGCACGATGCTCGCCTCGCCATTGCGGATGGCATGCTCGTAAAGAGCGGTATCCGGCAGATTCCAGTGGACCGCCTTGAGATCTTTCAGACCGAATTTGTCGGCGCCGAACGCGCTGTTGCGAATGCCCGTTTCCTGCACGAAGACCTCCCTGCGGCGCGAGCTTCCCCGCCGCGCCTTGAGAATGCGCGATCTCTTAGAGCGCGCGAACGCTCCCTGCCAAGCGAATTCGCTGTAAAGGGTTACAATTCCGGATCGCGGCTGCGGCTGACTGGTTAAGCGGCGGGCCGCGGCATCGTTCCGTGCTTATGCCCCGCGCGCGTCCTCGGCGAGTTTTTTCAGCATCTCCCGCAGTGCCGCGGGATTCGTGACGCGCTGCGGAAAAGTTAGCCTTAACGCGAGGCGGTCCGATTGCAGATCGAGCCCCTCCGGGTCGCATCCGGCGCAGCGCCATTCGCCCTCCGGCGCGCCGAGCAGTTTTGTCGCGTAGAGGCGCACGGCCTCGGCGTGATCGGTATTCATGTGCGCCGCCGCGTCCGCTTCCGCATCGAGCAGGGCGCGTGCATCGCTTACGTCGATCAGAATGTCGGCGGGCGCCAGATCGACGATACGGCCGAAGCCTGCGACAAGATGTGCGCCTTCGAGCACCATGCGGTAGAAAGCGAAATCGGAAAAGCCGGCGAATGCCTGCGCTTCCGGCTGGCGCGCGAGATAACGCGCCCGCGCCTGCGGCTCGGTGGTCGCCTGTGCGCGCCCGATCAGCATGATGCGGGCACCTTCCAGCGGATCGCCTGTCTTGCGCTCGTCGAGCATCAGCGAGATGCGAGGATCAGCGAGGATATTCTTCGTGTGCAGCGCAAGGCGCGACAGCAGCAAAAGCGGAGTTCCGTCCGCTTCCGTCGCGACATTCACGAGCGAACAATAAGGTCCGCCGTCCTCGCGCCGGAGCGTGGCGATGGCCCCGCTGCGGGCCTCCCGCAAAAGTCGCTTCGCAGCGCTCTTGGCATCGAAGGCAGGATCGGTTTTCATGGGGAGCGAGGGACGTTAACGAACTCCGGGCCGATCACGGATTGGTTCGGACTACAGCTTGTAATCACGGCAGAATCACATAACTGATACCAAATAGTCACATTTCGGCCCAGCTTTAAGGGCTTCACAGCCTTCGGGAACCGTGACGGAACAGGGTACATGCCGACAATCGCTCTCGTCGATGACGATCGCAACATCCTGACCTCGGTGTCTATCGCACTGGAGGCGGAAGGCTATCGCATCATGACCTACACCGATGGTGCGTCGGCGCTCGACGGCTTCAAGTCGTCGCCGCCTGACCTCGCCATCCTCGACATCAAGATGCCGCGCATGGACGGGATGGAATTGCTCCGCCGCGTGCGGCAGAAAACCGACATGCCGGTCATCTTCCTCACCTCGAAAGACGAGGAGATCGACGAGTTGTTCGGCCTGAAGATGGGCGCGGACGACTTCATCCGCAAACCCTTCTCGCAGCGTTTGCTGGTCGAGCGCGTTAAGGCGGTGCTCCGCCGCGGCGCGCCGAAGGACGGCAGCGCGCCGAAGGAGATGGCCGATACCGCCAAGGCGCTGGAACGCGGCGCGTTGCGCATGGATCCGGAGCGCCACACCTGCACCTGGAAGAACGAGCCGGTCACGCTCACGGTGACCGAGTTCCTGATCCTGCACGCGCTCGCCGCCCGGCCGGGGGTGGTGAAGAGCCGCAACGCGCTGATGGATGCGGCCTATGACGATCAAGTCTATGTCGATGACCGCACTATCGACAGCCACATCAAGCGGCTGCGCAAGAAGTTCAAGGTCGTCGACGACGAATTCGACATGATCGAGACCCTGTACGGCGTCGGCTATCGCTTCAAGGAAGTCTGACCGGCCGCGGCCCGCAGGGCGGGCGCGGCGCGCCCGATCGCGCGATCCTCACGGTCTGACACGGCGGCGCGCCCGGCGTTAGAATGGGTCCCGGAAGGGACACAGGGAACGAAAGCGCGGACTCCCATTGCTCGACCGGACCGCACAAACTCAGTCATCGCAGCCGCCGGCGCCGCCGCGCGCCGGTGAGTCCGCGCGCCCGGCGCATCGCGGTCTTGGCGCGCGCATGCGCGGCTGGTGGCATTTCCTCGCCGCACAAAGCTTCTCGAGCCTGACGCGCCGCATCGTCGTGCTCAACGTCGCGGGCCTGCTCGCGCTCGTAATCGGCATCATGTACCTGTCGCAATTCCGCGCCGGACTGATCGAGGCGCGCATCAACTCGATGCAGGTGCAGGGCGAGATCATCGCCGGCGCCATCGCCGCCTCGGCGACAGTCGAATCCGATGCCGTCACCATCGATCCGGAAAAGCTGCTCGAATTGCAGCCGGGCGAAAGCTACGGGCCGGAAGACTATTCGCTGTTCGAATTTCCGATCAATCCCGAGCGCGTCGCGCCGGTGCTGCGCCGCCTCGTCTCGCCGACCAATACGCGCGCGCGCATCTACGATCGCGAGGGCGCGCTGCTGCTCGACAGCCGCAATCTCTACGGGCGTGGCGACATCCTGCGCTTCGATCTTCCGCCCCCAGCCGAGGAAAAACCGGGTCTCGTGGAACGGGCATGGATCGCGCTGCGCAAATGGCTGCAGCGCGGCGATCTGCCGCTCTACAAGGAACTCGGTCCGGGCAATGGTAGGGGCTATGAGGAAGTCGCGCGCGCGCTCGACGGGCAGAAGGCAAGCATGGTGCGGGTGAACGACCGCGGCGAGGTGATTGTATCGGTGGCGGTGCCGGTGCAGCGTTTCCGCGCCGTGCGGGGCGCGCTGCTGCTGTCCACGCAAGGCGGCGACATCGACCAGATCGTTGAGAACGAGCGGCTTGCGATCTTCAAGGTGTTCCTGATTGCCGCCGCGGTGATGATCGTTCTCTCCACGCTGCTCGCCAGCACGATCGCCGGGCCGATGCGCAGGCTCGCCGACGCCGCCGACCGCGTGCGGCGGCGCATCCGCTCGCGCGTGGAAATCCCGGACCTGACCATGCGCGGTGACGAGATCGGCCACCTGTCGGGCACGCTGCGCGACATGACCAACGCGCTCTACAGCCGCATCGAGGCGATCGAAAGTTTTGCCGCCGACGTGGCGCACGAGTTGAAGAATCCGCTGACCTCGCTCCGCTCGGCGGTGGAAACGCTGCCGCTTGCCAAGACCAAGGAAAGCCAGGAACGCCTGCTCGCGGTGATCAAGCATGACGTGCGGCGGCTCGACCGGCTGATCTCCGATATTTCCGACGCCAGCCGCCTCGATGCCGAATTGCAGCGCCAGGACGCCGCCCCGGTCGATGTCGCCGAGCTGCTCAAGACGCTGATCAGCGCGGCCAACGAGGTCAACGACGACATCACCGTGGCGCTCACCTTCGAGGGCGGGGGGCCGCGCGCTTTCGTCGTGCCGGGGCACGACTCGCGCATCGCCCAGGTGATCGACAATCTCATCCAGAACGCGCGCTCGTTCTCCTCACCCGGCGGAGCGGTGCGCGTGACCTGCCGGCGGCTGAAGAACGAGCTGGAGATCGTGGTCGATGACGACGGCCCCGGCATCCGCCCGGAGGCCTTCGACAAGATTTTCGAGCGTTTCTACACCGACCGGCCGCAGCAAAATTTCGGCCAGAATTCCGGCCTCGGCCTATCGATCTCCAAGCAGATCGTGGAGGCGCATGGCGGGCGATTGTGGGCCGAAAACCGCACCGGCATTGCCACCCATGAAGGCGCCGCCCCCCTCGTTCTCGGCGCGCGCTTCGTCGTCCGCCTGCCGGCCATGTGACCACCTGTCGTGACCGGAACGCGAGCAAATTCGATCCTTCGGGACTTCCTTGAAAGTGAATCGGCCGGCGGCATCGTGCTGATGATCGCCGCGGCGCTGGCGCTCGTAATCGCGAATTCTGCGGCCGCGCCGCTTTATTCGGGCCTGCTGCATCACGAGCTGGGCGGCCTCAGCGTGCTGCACTGGATCAACGACGCGCTGATGGCGCTGTTCTTCCTGCTGGTCGGGCTCGAGATCAAGCGCGAATTGCTGGAAGGCCACCTGTCGACCTGGCCGCGGCGCATCCTGCCCTGCCTCGCCGCCGCCGGCGGCATGATCATTCCGGCGCTGGTCTATCTCGCGATCAATGCCGGGCATCCCGAGACGCTGCGCGGCTGGGCCATTCCGGCGGCGACCGACATCGCGTTCGCGCTCGGCGTGCTGGCGCTACTCGGATCGCGCGTGCCGGTCTCGCTCAAGGTGCTGCTCGCCGCGCTCGCGATCATTGACGATCTCGGAGCGATCGTGATCATCGCCGCCTTCTATTCGGCCGATCTGTCGCTGCCGTGGCTCGGGTTCTCCGCGGCGGCGCTGGCCGCGCTGCTGGCGCTCAACGCCGCGGGTGTCACGCGCCTTTTCCCCTATCTCGCCGTCGGCTTCGTGCTCTGGTTCTTCGTACTGCGGTCGGGCGTGCACGCAACCCTCGCCGGCGTCGCGCTCGCCCTCGCCATTCCGCTGCGCGGCGCGGATTCCCCGGACGGCCACCGCCCGCTGACCGTGCTGGAACACGCGCTGCAGCCGTGGGTCGCCTTCGCCATCGTGCCGATCTTCGGCCTCGCCAATGCCGGCGTGCCGCTGGGGACGATCAGCATGGCCTCGCTGTTCTCGCCGCTGCCGCTCGGCGTCGCGCTCGGGCTGTTCGCGGGCAAGCAGATCGGGGTGTTCCTGACCGTCTGGCTGACGATCCGGCTGGGGCTCGCCGACCGGCCGGAGGGAGCTTCCCTCACCCAGATCTACGGCGTGGCCCTGATCTGCGGAATCGGCTTCACCATGAGCCTGTTCATCGGACTGCTCGCCTTCGCCGATCCAGCCTTGCAGGACCTCGTGAAGATCGGCGTGCTGTTCGGCTCGATCCTGTCGGCGCTGGCCGGGCTCGCCGTTTTGACATGGTGCGGCCGGCGCGCCGATGCTGCGAAAGCCTGATGACCGCGCCCTCGATCCACGCCTCGGCCGTCCTCGTCGGCGCGCGCGCCGCGCTGATCCGCGGCCCCTCCGGAAGCGGCAAGTCGCGCCTGGCGCTGGCGTTGCTGCAGGCGGGGCGATCCGGGCTAATGCCCTTCGCCCGGCTCGTCGGTGACGACCGCGTGCATGTGGAGGCGCGGCACGGCCGCCTGCTGGTGCGGCCCGCCCCGGCGCTGGCCGGCCTGATCGAGATCCGTGGCGCCGGGATCCGCCAGGTGGAGTTCGAGCCGTTGGCGGTGGCCGGCTGGGTGATCGATCTCGCGGCCCCGGACGCCGAGCGCCTGCCTTCGGCCGAGGCCTGGGCGCAGATCGAAGGCGTCCGCCTTGCGCGGCTCGCCGTCGCACCCGGGGCCGACCCGTGGCCCGCAGTCTGGGCTTTTGCCGCCGGCCTGCCGCCGCATCCGCCGCGATCCCCGTACAAAGCTGCGTGATCGCCGCTCCTGCTCCCGGCCAGCCGCTGGCGAGGGGGCCCGGCAAGCCCTATTTACCGCACTGCAACAAGAGCGCCCCGACCCTCCAGTAAGGCCTTGCAATGGGCCTTGGACAGGGCCATCAATGGCGCCCTTTCGTGCGGCGCACCAAGCGCCCGCGAGGAGCATTGATGATTGGTCTTGTACTCGTCACCCATGGTCGGCTGGCCATGGAATTCCGCTCAGCGCTGGAACACGTCGTCGGCCCGCAACGGCAGATCGAGGCGATTACCATTGGCCCCGACGATGACGTGGAACAGCGCCGCAAGGACATCATCGAGGCGGTAAAACGCGTTGACACCGGTCAGGGTGTGGCCATCCTGACCGACATGTTCGGGGGCACGCCGTCCAATCTTGCGATCTCGGTCATGGGCAGGCCGAATGTCGAGGTGCTGGCCGGCATCAACCTGCCGATGCTGGTCAAGCTCGCCAAGGTCCGCGACTCGGTGCCGCTCACCGACGCGGTGAATGCCGCGCAGGAGGCCGGGCGCAAATACTGCACCATCGCGAGCCGCGTTCTCGCCGGGAAATGAGCGCGCGCGATCACACGCAGCGAACAGCCGACGGCGCCCTCGTCCGCGACCTCGTCATTTCCAACAAGAAGGGACTGCACGCGCGCGCGTCCGCCAAGTTCGTGCAGACGGTCGAGCGTTTTGACGCGCAGGTGAAGGTCACACGCGCGGGCGAGACGGTCGGCGGCAATTCGATCATGGGGCTGATGATGCTGTCGGCCGGCCCCGGTTCCACCATCACCGTGGAATGCCGCGGCAACGAAGCCGCCGAGGTGATGGATGCGATCTGCGCGCTGATCGAGGGGCGGTTCAACGAGGACGATTGAGCGCCCCTGGCGCGCTTCCCTTGTCGCGGCCCGCGCATCCGCCGGTTTCCACCTTCCAATCCCTCACTCCATTCGTCGGCATGGCGGAGGCCCACCGAACTCGGCATAATTGCAGCGGCCGGGAATTACACGTTTGTTTTGTGGGTTGGGGGATGACGGCTACCGTTCAGGAGATCGCCAACCGAATGCTGGCGCTGCTGCCGGACGACGGCACACCGGTCTTGAATCGCGTCATGCGGGTGATGTTGTCGCGCGAGCTTGCGACGACAGTCACTGAAGATCAGTTTTTTGCTGCCCGCGATAAGCTTCTCGATAAGGGAAGAATTGGCCGATTACGCGGCCAGGGAGGACAGATCTTTCTCCTCAAGGACCGGCAAGCCAGCGAAGAACTTCCGCCCCCGGCACCGGAATTTTGGTCAGAAGCCGCGCTGATGCCGAGGCTTCAACGCTACCTTGATGGCCCGTTTCGTAGAAATTTAGAGCTTCCGGAAGGAAGCGCGTGCATCATCCAAGATACTTCCACGATGGGACCTGTTCGCGGCCGATGGGCGCGTCCCGACTTTATTCTGATCGCGGCGAGGCGCTTCAAATATGTCCCAACGCCGCAGCTTGACGTTCATAGCTTTGAATTGAAAAACGAGCGCGGCGTAGATGACTTGGCTGTCTATGAAGCGCTGGCACAGACTCGCTTCACGCACTTTGGCCACCTCGTTTGGCACCTCCCAAGTGAATCAAAATCGGAAACGCGGCTGCTAGAAATCGAGAAGCAGTGCGAGCAGCATGGCATCGGCCTGATACGGATCAGAGAACCGGAGGATCCGAGCTCTTTCGAAGTATTACTTGACCCTGTGCGAAAGGAAACCGCTCCCGGCATAGTCGATGACTTCCTCGATCTGCGACTCAATGCATCTCAACGGGAAGATGTGTGTCGAGCGTTGAACGGAGAAAATTCGTGACAGGAAAAGTTATCGCTGTCGCCAACATGAAAGGAGGAGTCGGCAAAACGGCGACAGTCATCGGACTGGCAGAAGGTCTGGCAGCGGATGGGGCGGAAGTACTCGTTGTTGATTTGGATCCGCAAGCCAATGCATCCATTTGCCTGGCCGGAGACCACTTTCTAAAAACGCTCATCGAAGATGGCCAGACCATCGATGCATTTTTGAATGATCGCTATTTCAATAGCGGCCAAAAAACCTCGTTTGCTGATAGGATTCGCACCAATATCAGCAACGTTTGGCACCTCAATGAACAACTTCGAATATCACTACTAGCTTCGAGTTCGGAGCTTCGCTTGATTGAGCGCAAGCTTATTTTTTATCTGACGACGCAAAAGCTCAGTCTCGATGGAATCGTAGAAAACTTTTTTGGTGTCATAAAACGCGAACTGGCGGGCACGCGCAGAAAATATGACTATGTTATATTCGATTGCGCCCCGGGAATTTCGGCACTGACGGAAGTGAGTATTCGGCTGGCCGACATGGTGATCGTACCGACGATTCCTGATTTCTTGTCGACCTACGGTCTCAATTCATTCTGCAGCAATCTTTGGACCGGCGATTTGGCCAAGTCCAGCCCGTTGAAAAAGCCAAAACTACCGAAAGTTTTGGTAACGCGGCGAAGGCCCATAAGCGAGCACGACAGAACGATCGACAGGCTGGTAAGCGAGAGCAAGCATCCAAAGCGGAGCTATTCGATGTTCCGGACCGTCATTTTTGAAAGGGCGGCAATAGCCGAAGCTCTCGGACGGACCGACAAATATTCAGCCTTCGCCCAGAAATGGAAGGATGGTACCGCAGGCTTGCTGGAAAACTTGGTAAAGGAAACAAAGGAGGCGCTCAATGGCGCTTGACCTTGACGGCTTCGTGGTTTGGCGGACGATCGGTTCACAACCTGACACGTTTGCTCATATCAAATCCGACGCGGCGAAGAGCGCTCGAACGTTGATTGTTAAACTGCTTAAAGCGAAGACAACCGATCTCGCTAAAGTACGAGCCGTTGCAAAGGCTCTGGGGCGTGAAATCTTCGGTTTGATTGCGGACGGAATGAAAGATGCCGAGGTCAAATCCTTGGTAGCTCGTTTTGATCGATATCATCCGGAGCAGAAAACCGCACACACGACTTGGCGGCGCAAGCATCTGACAGCGCTCGCTTTCGGGGAGATCGAGCCTACAGTTAAGATCAAGGCCAAGCCGGTCAAAAGCTCAAGGGTGAAATCCAAAAAAACCGAGGAAAAAAAGGAGCCGGGGCCCTGGTACGTCTCGGCGGGGGCTGTTCCCAAACGACGATCGAAGGATTAATATAAAGAAATCTTTATATCGTTATTGCGTTGGGCGGCGGGCCCTGCTATAGCCGCGCCACGCTCGGCGCCCGCGCGCCCGTTTTCCATCCAGCCAGGACCCGACATGACCGCAGCATCGACCGCGAAGACATCAGGCTTTACCGACTACATCGTCGCCGATATCGGCCTCGCCGAATTCGGCCGCAAGGAAATCTCGCTCGCGGAAACGGAGATGCCCGGCCTGATGGCGATCCGCGCGGAATACGCCGCCCAGCAGCCGCTGAAAGGCGCGCGCATCGCCGGCTCCCTGCACATGACCATCCAGACCGCGGTGCTGATCGAGACCCTCGCCGCGCTCGGCGCCGACATCCGCTGGGTGTCGTGCAACATCTATTCGACCCAGGACCACGCCGCGGCGGCGATCGCCGCGCGCGGCATCCCGGTCTTCGCCGTGAAGGGCGAGACGCTCGTCCAATACTGGGACTACACCGCCAAGCTCTTCGAGTGGCACGGCGGCGGCGTGCCGAACATGATTCTCGACGACGGCGGCGACGCCACGCTGTTCGTGCATCTCGGCGTCCGCGCCGAGAACGGGGAAGCCTCCTTCCTCGATCACGCCGGCTCCGAGGAGGAAACCATCCTCTACGCGCTGATCAAGCGGCTGCTGAAGGAAAAGCCGAAGGGCTGGTTCAACGAGATCGCAAAATCGATCCGCGGCGTGTCCGAAGAAACCACCACCGGCGTGCATCGCCTGTACGAGATGCAGAAGAAAGGAACGCTCCTCTTCCCCGCGATCAACGTCAACGACAGCGTCACCAAATCGAAATTCGACAATCTCTACGGCTGCCGCGAGTCGCTCGTGGACGGCATCCGCCGCGGCACCGACGTGATGATGGCCGGCAAGGTGGCGATGGTCTGCGGCTTCGGCGATGTCGGCAAGGGCTCGGCCGCATCGCTGCGCAATGCCGGCTGCCGGGTGCTGGTGTCGGAAATCGACCCCATTTGCGCGCTGCAGGCGGCGATGGAAGGCTATGAGGTCGTCACGATGGAGGACGCCGCCCCGCGCGCCGACATCTTCGTGACCGCCACCGGCAACAGGGACGTCATCACGATCGAGCACATGCGCGCGATGAAGGATCGCGCCATCGTCTGCAACATCGGCCATTTCGACAACGAGATCCAGGTGGCCGCGTTGCGCAACATGAAATGGAACAACATCAAGCCGCAGGTGGACGAAATCACCTTCCCCGACGGCAAGCGCATCATCCTGTTGTCCGAAGGCCGCCTCGTGAATCTCGGTAACGCCATGGGCCATCCGAGCTTCGTGATGTCGGCCTCATTCTCCAACCAGACACTGGCGCAGATCGAGCTGTGGACGAATGCGGGGCAATACGAGCGCAAGGTCTATACGCTGCCCAAGCGGCTCGACGAAGCGGTGGCGCGGCTGCACCTCGACAAGATCGGCGTGAAGCTGACCAAGCTGCGCCCAGATCAGGCCGACTATATCGGCGTGCCGGTGGAAGGCCCGTTCAAGGCCGATCACTACCGCTATTGATCCGCCATCGCGGCGCGGCCGGATCCGTTCCGGCCGCGGCGTGCGCCCCGCGCGCTAGAGCTGCGGGGGAATGGCCGCGATCAGGTATCGGCTCGGCGGGCTGCTCAGCCCCATGAAGCTGCGCGACAATTCGACCGTGCGCCGTTTCGTCGCCGCGCCACCGCTCAGCCGATCGATCGCCGCTGCGCATTCGGCCGTTTCCGGGCAAACGATTGCAACGCCGTTGCGGATGATCGCGTCGTCGCGCCGCATGCGGTTGCCGGCAAAGGCGATCGGGCTGTCGCAGACCGACGGATGGGCGCGCGAATAGAAAGCGACTCCGTTGGCGAAACCTGTCTCTCCGCAAACGAGGGAAAGCGGCGCGGACGTCGTCTCGCGCCACAGGCGATCGACCTGCGGAGCAAGCAGGCTGAGATGCTGCTGCCACGGAGGCAGGCCGCCGCGCTGCACGAAATAGGCGACGCCGGGCGCCGCGGCGATGAACAGCGCGGGTGCGAGGATCGCGCAGGCGAGGAGATTTTGCAGCGCGCGGCGCGACACCTCGATCAGCGGGCTCGAGACGAAAACGATGCCGAACAGCGTCCAGGCCGGCATCGACCAGATCGAGTTGATGACGGTCGCGCCGAACGGCGCCAGCAACGCCGGTCCGAGCAGCGGCAGCCACAAGACCGCGGCCTGAAGACGCCGCTCCGGCGACGAGGGAAGATAGGTATCGGCGGCGGCGGCGAGACTGGGCCGCAGCAGGATCGCGACCAGCGCGAGTGGAAGCGCGGCGAAAGCGACCACTCCGCCGAGATAGCCCACGGCCGAGGCGAGCACCTCGCCGAGCGGCTTGGCCGCGTGGCCTCCGGTGGCATAGCGAAGCGGGGCGAAATTGCTGTCGATCATCCAGATCACGTGCGGCGCGATTACCAGGGCGCCGGACGCGACCGTCAGATAGGGCGCGCTCGAGCGGAAATAGGCCGCGCGCCGACGGTTGAGCAGCGCGGCGATACCGAGCCCGAGCAGGAGTATGACCGACCAGTATTTGCCGAGCATGGCGAGGCCGGCGCCGACGCCGGCAAGCACGGCGAAGATGCGGCTGCGCGTTTCATACGAGATCAGGAACCACCATGTCGTCGCCGCCCAGGTCGGCATCAGCACGGTATTAGCGTTGAACTTGAGCGCGTGGAAATTAAAGAAAGGCAGGAAGGTCAGCAGCAGCGTCGCCGCCAGCGCCTTGGAGCCGTCGAGATAGCGCAGCGCGATCCGCCAGGCGATCCACAATGTCAGCGAGGCGGCCGCGATCGCCAGCAGATAGAACGACCAGTCGGCATAGGGAAAGACCGAAAACCACGCGCGCGCGAGATAGGGCGCGAGCGGCGGATGCTTGGAATAGCCCAGGGCGAGATGGCGCGACCAGGCCACGATCTCCGTCATGTCGGGATGCAGATCCTGGCTTGCCTTGGCGAGCACCCCGTAGAGCGTCCATGCCGCGGTATAGGCGGCGAGGAAAACGGCGACCGCGCGCGTGCGTCGCCCCGGATCGGCGAGCGCGTCCGCCGCCCGCGCAAACCAGCCCTCGATTGTTGCGGCTCGATTCATCGCGGCGGCAACGTCGCCACGAGAAATCGCTCCGGTTCGCCGGAAAGCCAGAGCCAACGGGGCGTGACGGAAAATTCCGCGAAACGGCCGCCGCGATGCCGCGCCAGCAGACTGTCCAGATTGCGCCCGCAATAGCCGTTGTCGGCCGGGCATACGATCACCGCACCCTGCCGCGCGATCCTTTCGTCAGTGATCCACGGCGAGAGATAATGCAGAAAATCCGAATAGGTGGCGGGTCCGTCCTTAAGATAGAAGGCGGCGGAATTGGTCAGCGCGAAGGGCCCGGCGAGAATCGCGAGCGGCTTGCCGCTCGTCGCCCGCCATTCGCTTTCCACCCTCACCGCGACGTCGCGTGCATAGGAGGCGTAATTCTCGACGCCGATGGAAAAGAGAATGCCGGCGATCGCCGGCGAAACGGCCAGCACCGCCAGTGTGAACGTGACCGTCGTCGCGGCGATGCGGGCGGCGGCATCGCGCGTCACCTCGATCAGCGGCGAAGCCATCAGCATGACCGGCAGGAGGGAAAGCGCCGGCGTGTTCCACAGCGACAGCAGGTTGGTCTTGAGCGCGAGCGCGAAGGCGACCGGCACGGCGAGCGGCAGCCAAAAAATAATCGCCGCCCGGCGGCGCCGTCCCTCGCCGGAAAAGGCGCTGTCGCGCAGACCGCCCGGCGAGGGGCGCACATAGATGCCGTAGACGGCGAGCGCAAAGGCACAATAGGCCGCCGTCGCCAGCGCATACTCGCCCGCCGAGGACACCGCCTCGAACAGCGACTGCGAGACGCGGCGCCCGCTCACCCAGGTGATCGGCGGGAAATCGTTGCGGACGAGCCAGACGACATGCGGGGCGATCAGCACCGCACCCACCGCCACCGTGATCCAGGGTGCCGCCGAGCGGAAATAGCCGACGCGCCGGCGATCGAGGAGCGCGGCGAGAACGAGCGCCAGGATCAGGAAGGCGGACCAGTATTTCGTCAGCATCGCCGCCGCCGCCGCTATCCCCGCGAGCGCGGCATAGCCCGTCTTGCGCGTATCGAGCGAGCGCACGAACGCCCATACGGTCAGCGCCCAGAGCGGAATGAGCGCGGAGTTCTGATCGAATTTCAGGCCGAGAAAATTGTAGAAGGGAATGAGCGCGAGCAGGAAGGGCACGAGCGCGCGCTTTCGCCCGTCGAGCCATTCTCCGGCCAGAACAAAGGCGAGCACGATGCCGGCCGCGAGCGTGACGGCGGAAAGAAGATAGAAGGCCCAGTCCGCCGCCGGGAATACCGAGAACCACGCGCCGACGATCCAGCCAAGCAGCGGCGGATGTTTCGGATAGCCCCAATCGGGATTGCGGCCCCAGACGAGCATCTCGGCCATGTCGGCGTTGATGCCCTGGCTCGACTTGGCGATCAGCGCGTAAAGCCACCAGACGGCGCCGTAGCCGAGCGCGAGCCACAGAATCGCGCGCCGCCGCCGCTCCGGATCGGCCAGCGCGTCGATCAGGCTCGCGTATTTTTCCAACAGCCGGTCGTGCAGAGAAACAGGCATGCGCGCTCGTGCTTGACCGAACGATCTATCGCACGGGCACGGCGGCCGGTCCATCAAACATCGCCACGCCCACCCCGATCCCGGGCATCCCGCCCGGGAACGCGCGGGCCCGTTGAAGCCGGACCGCCGGAACACGCCCGGCCACGACAAGGGATGATTTGCGGCCGCCTTTGACACCGCCCGGACAGATGCTATCTGCCAACGCATGAGCGCAGTGCCCATCGACAACATCCGCAACTTTTCCATCGTCGCGCATATCGACCACGGCAAGTCCACGCTGGCCGACCGGCTGATCCAGCTTTGCGGCGGGCTCGATGCGCGGGAAATGGCGGGCAAGGAGCAGGTGCTCGACAGCATGGACATCGAGCGCGAGCGCGGCATCACCATCAAAGCGCAAACGGTGCGGCTGAATTATCGCGCGCGGGACGGCAAGGACTACATTCTCAATCTGATCGACACGCCCGGCCATGTCGATTTCGCCTACGAGGTGAACCGCTCGCTCGCAGCCGTCGAGGGCTCGCTTCTGGTCGTCGATGCCTCCCAGGGCGTGGAGGCGCAGACGCTCGCCAACGTCTATCAGGCGATCGACAACAATCACGAGATCGTGCCGGTGCTGAACAAGGTCGACCTCCCCGCCGCCGAGCCGGAAAAGGTCAAGCAGCAGATCGAGGACGTGATCGGGCTCGATGCCTCGAACGCGATCCCGATTTCCGCGAAGACCGGGGAGGGCGTGCCGGAGGTTCTGGAAGCGATCGTCACCCGGCTTCCGCCGCCGAAAGGCGACAGGGCAGCCACGCTCAAGGCGCTGCTGGTCGACAGTTGGTACGACGCCTATCTCGGCGTCATCGTGCTCGTACGCATCGTCGACGGCACGCTGAAGAAGGGCGACCGCATTCGCATGATGGGCACGGGCGCCGCCTACGACGTCGACCGCGTCGGCGTGTTCACCCCGAAACTGCAGCAGGTGGACGAGCTTGGTCCCGGCGAGATCGGCATGCTCACCGCCTCGATCAAGGAAGTGGCCGACACGCGGGTCGGCGACACCATCACCGACGACAGGAAGCCGGTCGCCGAGCCTCTGCCCGGCTTCAAGCCGGCGATCCCGGTCGTGTTCTGTGGCCTGTTCCCGGTCGATGCGGCGCAGTTCGAGGATTTGCGGGCGGCGATGGGCAAGCTCCGCCTCAACGACGCGAGCTTCTCCTACGAGATGGAAACCTCCGCCGCGCTCGGCTTCGGCTTCCGCTGCGGCTTTCTCGGACTGCTGCACCTGGAGATCATCCAGGAGCGGCTCGAGCGCGAATTCAATCTCGATTTGATCGCGACGGCGCCGAGCGTGATCTACAAGATCAGGCTCACCGACGGGAAGGAGATCGAGATCCACAATCCGGTGGACATGCCGGAAGTGACGAAGATCGAGGAGATCGAGGAGCCGTGGATCGAGGCGACGATTCTCACGCCCGACGAATATCTCGGCTCGGTGCTCAAGCTCTGCCAGGACCGGCGCGGCGCCCAGAAGGAACTGACCTATGTCGGCAACCGGGCGATGGTGAAATACGATCTGCCGCTGAATGAGGTGGTGTTCGATTTCTACGACCGATTGAAATCGGTGTCGAAAGGTTATGCGTCCTTCGACTATCACCTGACCGATTATCGTCCGGCCGATCTCGTCAAGATGCAGATTCTCGTCAACGGCGAGCCGGTGGACGCGCTGGCCATGCTCGTGCACCGCACGCGCGCGGAATCGCGCGGGCGCGCGATGGTGGAGAAGTTGAAGGAGCTGATCCCGCCGCACATGTTCCAGATTCCGATCCAAGCGGCGATTGGCGGCAAGGTGATCGCGCGCGAGACCGTGCGAGCGCTGCGCAAGGACGTGACGGCGAAGTGCTACGGCGGCGACGCCACGCGCAAGCGAAAACTTCTGGAAAAGCAGAAGGAAGGCAAGAAGCGCATGCGCCAGTTCGGCAAGGTGGACATCCCGCAGGAGGCCTTCATCGCCGCCTTGAAGGTGGATGTGTAAACCAATTCCCGCCGATGACGGATGCCGCGGGACGGACTAGGATGCCGTCCATCGTTCAGGCGAGAGGCGTCCATGAGACTGCGGCTGACGATTGCGGCGGCACTGATCGTCTTCGGCATCCCGATCGCACCTGTGCTTGCCGACGAAACCGTCACGGTCGGCGGCGCGCAGGCCGTGCTGATCAAGCCGAAAGGCGCGCCGAGGGGCAGCATCATCCTGATGGCCGGCGGCAACGGCCAGCTCGCCATAGGGCCGAACGGAAGCATCGGCAGTCTGAAAGGCAATCAGCTCGTGCGCACGCGGCACGCCTATGCCGGGCGCGGCCTCGCAGTGCTGGTGCCGGACGCCCATGTCGATCTCGCCGCGGCGGTGAAATACATGGCGGCGATCGCGAGGCCGGTGACTTTAGCCGGCACCAGCCGCGGCACGCAGCGCGCCGCGGAAGGCATCGCCGCCGGCGCGCGGCCGGACGCTCTGGTGCTGACCTCCGGCTTCCTCGCCCCGCAATCCGGAGAGGGCGTCAACCGGCACGTGATCCGGCTGGTCGGCGGCTCGCCCGCCGTGCTGCCGCGCACCTTGGTGGTGCATCACCGCCATGACGGCTGCCACTTCACGCTGCCGTCCGGCGTGCAGCCGTTCCTCGACTGGAGCAAAGGCAAGGCGACGGTGGTGTGGCTCGACGGCGGAAACAATAGCGGCGACCCGTGCGAGGCCGGCGGCCATCATGGCTTCAGTGGGCTCGATGCGCAGGTGGTGAACGCCGTCGCTAGTTTCGCCGTCAGGTAGGAGAGATTGGCCTGCCTTGCCCGGTGCCGCCGCCTCTGTCACAATTGCCCCCTGACAATGTCAGTTTTGCCATCTGCCGCGCCGGCACGTTCGGCTCTAGCTACGCTCCGTTCAAACCAAAGGAGCAACGTCAATGAAACGCTACGTGATCGAACGTGAGATCCCCGGCGTCGGCGGCCTAAAGGGCGCCGAGCTGAAAGGCGCCGCCGCGACCTCGAACGAGGCGCTTGGAAAGCTCGCCGGCAGGGTGCAGTGGGTGCATTCCTACGTCGCCGACGACAAGACCTTCTGCATCTATCTCGCCGAAAGCGAGAACGCGGTGCGCGAGCACGCCAAACTCTCCGGCTTCCCCGCGAACCGGATTACCGAGGTGCGCGGCGTCATCGATCCGATGACCGCGATGTAGCGGATGTGCCGCCGGCTTTGCACGGCCGGCGGCCAACCGCGCGAGGATCAGGCATGACCGAGATGGCGTCGGCCGCACGGCGGAAGGCTGCGTTGCTCAAGCGCGGCGAAATCCTCGACGTTACCGTCGTGCTGCTCGATGGCGGCTATGCCTCGACCGCAATCGGCCCGGTCGAGGTATTCCATTCCGCCGGGCTCCTCTGGAACTGGCTGCACGGCCAGCCGCAGAAGCCGCGCTTTCGCGTACGCACCGCCTCGATCGACGGACGCCGTGTCCGCAGCCTGTGCGCCTTCGGCCTCGTGCCCGATTGCGCCATCGACGACGTCAAGAAAACCGACATCATCATCCTGCCGGCTTCGGGCTGGGACGTGATTAGCCATATCGCCCAGCACACCGCGCTCCTGCCCTGGCTGCGCAAGTGGCACAGGCGCGGCGCGCTGATCGCCGGCATTTGCACCGGCGTCGCCTTTCTCGCCGAAGCGGGGCTGCTCGACGACCGCGAGGCAACGACCCATTGGGGCGTCGCCGACATCATGCGCGAGCGCTACCCGAAGGTGCGCTGGCGTCCGGAGCATTTCGTCACCGAGGACGGACCGATATTCTGCAGCGGCGGCGTCTATGCCTCGATCGATCTCAGCCTTTACCTGGTCGAGAAATTCTGCGGCCACGAAGTCGCGGTGCAATGCGCCAAGGCGCTGCTCGTCAGCATGCCGCGCGCGCGCCAGACCGGCTATTCGGTCGTGCCGCTGTCGCGTCCGCACTCCGACGAGACGATCCGGGAAATCGAACATTACCTGCAAGGCCATTTCCATCAGGACATGCCGGTCGGGGCGCTTGCGAGCCGCGCCGGTCTTGGCGAACGCACCTTCCTGCGCCGCTTCAAGGCGGCGACCGGCCGCGTGCCCGGCGCCTATCTGCAGATGCTGCGGATCGCGGCCGCCAAGGAAATGCTGGAGCGGAGCAGCGAGCCGATCCAGCGGGTCTGCGAAAAGGTGGGATATGAGGACATGGCTTTCTTCCGCAGCCTGTTCAAGCGTTACGCCGGCATGACGCCGGCCGATTACCGCAGCCGCTTCGCGCGAATGAATTTCGACCGCGGCGAGATTGAAGGCGCGCGCCGGCCGCGCCGGGCTTGACATCCCGCTGCTAGGCTAATATTCCTATGCGCGTTGGAGCGCCGGGAGGCGCCGGGCCCCGCGTCACGGGGCTCGCGCGCCTCCGGGAAATTCTCGCGGAACGCGTCGCGAGAGTTTCTCCGAGGCGCGCGGGCGGGGTGCGTCAATCCCCGCCCAAAGGGGCCTCGCAAGCCCCTGGCGCCTCCCGGCGCTCCATCTCTTTGCAAGAGAGGTGGGAAAGGGACAGACGCCCCGGCGTCTCAAAGAATGCGGGCGATAGCGCGCGACTTCGCGTCAATCACGGGTCAGGGCGACGACCGCCGCGCGGCGATGTTGCCCACGACCTCGATTCGCGTATTGCCCATGCCGTGTTTCTGCACGAGCCCGAACAACGTCGCGGCATGATCCGGATGCAGCCGTACACAGCCATGCGAGGCGGGATGGCCGAGACGCGATACGTAGATCGTGCCGTGGATGGCATAGCCGTCATGAAAGAAGATCGCGTGCGGCATCGGCGACATGCCGTATTTGCGCGAGAGCCACTTGCGCTCCATGCGTTGCGGACGATAGGCGCCCGAACGCGGACCGCCGCGCAGTCCCGTCGATACCGGCCACGAATAGGCCTGAACGCCATCGACAATCACGTCCATGCGCTGCGCCGATTTGTCGATCCGCACGTCGACCGAGGCTTCCGCGTCTCGCGGCTGAAAAGCGAGAAGGAAAGCCGCGGCGGCCAACGCGAGCACGATACGCATGACGACTCCGCAACACCCGATAGGCCGAACCGATGCCGGCGGCGCGCCGACTCATGTAGAATGAACGAAAGCCAAGGCTAGCTGAAAATCGCAAACAGATCGTAAGACCCGCCATGATCCGGATGCGGCTCCTCGCCCCCTTGCTCGCCACGGCGCTTCTCGCCGCCGACGCCTCCGCCCAGGATAAAGGCAGCGTTAATCCGCCGCCGCTCCCGCCGATCAATCCGGCCGATCCGAAAACACCGGCCAAGGAAATCTTCGGCCGCAAGCTGACCCCGTTTCCGATGCGGGCCCGCTCGATCGGCTTCTATACCGCCGGCTGCCTCGCCGGCGCGGTGGCGTTGCCGATCAACGGCAGGAACTGGCAGGTGATGCGGCTCTCCCGCAACCGCAACTGGGGACATCCGGCGCTCGTCTCGTTCCTCGAGCGGCTCGCGGCCAATGCCAGGAAGGAGGGATGGAACGGGCTTCTGGTCGGCGACATGGCACAGGCCCGCGGCGGGCCGATGCGCACCGGTCATCTCAGCCACCAGGTCGGGCTCGATGCCGACATCTGGCTGACGCCGATGCCGAACCGGGAACTGACCCGCGAGGAACGTGAGGAGATGCCGGCGACGATGATCGTCGCGCCGGATCGTCTCGACGTCGATCCGAAGGTCTGGACGCCCGCGCATATCGGCGTGATCCGGGCCGCGGCGCAGGATCCGGACGTCGAGCGGGTGCTGGTGAACGCGGCGATCAAGAAGGCGCTCTGCCGCGAGGCGGCGGGCGACCGCTCCTGGCTGCACAAGGTGCGGCCGTGGTGGGGACACGACTATCATTTTCACGTGCGCATCGGCTGCCCGAAGGACTCGCCGGACTGCAAGAGCCAGCCAGAAGCGCCAGCGGGCGAGGGCTGCGGCAAGGAACTCGATTACTGGTTCTCAGACGCGGTGCTGCATCCGAAGCCGCCGGCGGTGCCGCCGAAACCAAAGCCGCCGATGACGCTCGCGAATCTGCCGCCGGCCTGCCGAACCATCGCGCTCGCGCCGTAAGGTCCGCGGCCTTGCCCGCGTGAAATCCTCGCGCGCAGCGGCAAAGCGGGCGCACTTATCCCCGCGCGGCCGCGCGGGGGTAAGATCGGCCGATGAACCTAGAGCGCCCCCTCCCCCTGCACTCCCGGCACGATGATCAACTGTTGAAGCGCGGCGAGAATCAGCGTGATCAAGATCGCCGCCACCGCCACCGCGCCCGCGAAGAGCACCGCTTTATCCAGCGGCGCGCGCAGCAGCACCGGCATCCCGACCCACAGCAGGAAAATTCCGTACAGGCCGAACACCGCCATGAATTGCAGGCCGGGCAGGATCAGGAACACGCCGACCAGCCAGACCGGCGTGAAGGAATAGGCGGCGAGCTTGAGCGCGTTCGGGAAATAGCGGTCGCCATCGAACAGCGGCGCGAGCGCGAAGATCACGAGCGCGGTAAGATAGACGATCACGAAGCTGAACAGGTAGCTCAGGATCGCATTGACCGCCCCCGGCAGAAGCGGCACGCGAAACGTGCCGGCGGATACCGAGATGCCGATCACCGACTGGCCGATGAAGCCGAATATCGCCGGGATCAGCGCCAGCGGGGCGACGTAGCGGCCGAACACGAATCCCGGCTCGCCGGACTCGCGCTCGATGAGGCGCCATTCGCGCGCCGGCAGCAGCACGATGTTTTTCGCGCGCTCGAACGGATTCATGCGGCTCTCCCGGTCGTTTCAGCGGGCGCGCGCATCCTCGACCATCATCATCGCCCCCTTTTCCGCGATCATGATGGTCGGCGAGTTGGTATTGCCCGAGGTAATGGTCGGCATCACCGAGGCGTCGGCGACGCGCAGATTCTCGATCCCGATCACCCGCAGCCGCTCGTCGACCACGGCCATCGGATCCTCGCGCCGGCCCATCTTGGCGGTGCCGACGGGATGAAAGATGGTGGTGCCGATGTCGCCCGCCGCCTTGACCAGCGCGGCCTCGTCGTCGTCGCGCACGCTGGGGCCCGGGAGGTACTCGGAGGGGCTGTAACGTTGCAGCGCGGGCTCGGCGACGATCCTGCGCGCCACGCGGATGGAATCCGCCGCCACGCGGCGATCGTCGTCGGTGGAAAGATAATTCGGCTGGATCAGCGGCTTGTCGGCCGGATCAGACGAGCGCAGGCGCACATTGCCGCGGCTCGTCGGCTGCACGTTGGCGACGCTGACCGTGAAGGCGGGGAACGGGTGCAACGGATCGCCGAACTTGTCGAGCGAGAGCGGCTGTACGTGAAACTGGATGTTCGGCCGTTCGCGGTGCGGATCGGAACGCGTGAACGCGCCGAGTTGCGAGGGCGCCATGGTCATCGGACCGCGCCGGAACAGCGCGTAGCCGAAGCCCATGCCGGCGCGGCGGAACAGGGATTTGTACAGCTCGTTCAGCGTCTGCACGCCCGACACCTTGTAGATCAGCCGAAGCTGCAGGTGGTCCTGCAGGTTCTCGCCCACGCCGGGCTTCTCGAGCACCGCCGGGATGCCGAACTGGGCAAGCTGCGACGGCCGGCCGATGCCGGACAACTCAAGAATTTGCGGCGAGCCGATGGCGCCGGCGGCAAGCACGACTTCGCCCGCGCAGCGCGCCAGGCGCGACGCTCCGTGCTGACGAAAACGCACGCCGGTGACGCGCCGACCATCGAATTCCAGCCGCTCGACGAGGCAGAAGGTTTCGACACGCAGGTTGCGCCGGCGCAGGGCCGGACGCAGAAAGCCACGCGCCGCCGACCAGCGGCGGCCGCGCCGCTGGTTGACATGGAAATAGGCGACGCCCTCGTTGTCGCCGGTATTGAAGTCGTTCACGCGCGGAATGCCGTATTGCTCGGCGGCATCGGCGAACGCGTCCATCAACTCCCAGCGCAGACGCGGATGATCGACGCGCCATTCCCCGCCGACCGCGTGATGCTCGCTCGGGCCGAGAAAGTGATGCAGATGTTTCTTGAACACCGGCAGCACGTCGCTCCAGCCCCATCCATTCAGGCCAAGCTGACGCCAGTGATCGTAATCGGCCGCCTGGCCGCGCATGTAGATCATCGCGTTGATCGCCGACGAGCCGCCGAGCACCTTGCCGCGCGGATAATTGAGGACGCGGCCGTTGAGACCCGGTACCGGCTCGGTCCGGAACATCCAGTCGGAGCGGGGATTGCCGATGGCAAACAGATAGCCGACCGGGATATGAAACCAGATCCAGTTGTCGCGGCCGCCGGCTTCGAGCAGGAGCACCTTCTTGCACGGGTCCGCGGACAACCGATTGGCCAGCACGCAGCCGGCCGAGCCCGCGCCGACGACGATGTAGTCGTATTCGCCCTCGAGCGGAGCGTCCGCCCCCTGCTTGCCGAACGGCATTCTCAGCCGGGGGAATTTCGGTTTCAGACTGCGAAATTGCGGCGCCATGCCGCGGTACTTAACGGCCCGGAGGCGTCCTTGGCAATTGGTTCCGCCGATCATGTGATCAAGGGCAGCCACGCGACAGCGCGGGCAAAACCGGTATTTTCGGGCGCACGCCAAAAGCTTCGGCGGCATCGAGGGAGCAAATCATGCGCGCATTCCTTTTCGGATTTCTGTCATTCCTGGTCTTCGGATACGGCGCCTCTCACGCGCCGCTCCAGGCGCAGGAGCGGTTCATCACGGTCGCCTCGACCACCTCGACCGAGCAGTCGGGCCTGTTCGGATACCTGCTGCCGCGCTTCACCCGGAAAACCGGTATCGAAGTGCGCGTGGTCGCGCTCGGCACCGGGCAGGCGCTCGATGTCGCGCGGCGCGGGGATGCCGACGTCGTCTTCGTGCACGACAAGGTGGCGGAGGAAAAGTTCCTCGCCGAAGGCTTCAGCACGCGGCGCTACGATGTAATGTACAACGACTTCATCATCGTCGGGCCGAAATCCGACCCGGCGAAGATCGCCGGCGGCAAGGACGTGCTCCAGGCGCTGCGCAAGATCGCCGCGGCGAAGGCGCCGTTCATCTCGCGCGGCGACCGCTCTGGCACGCATCAGGCGGAATTGCGCTACTGGTCGGCGGCGGGGATTGACCTCGGCGCCACCCGGGGCGACTGGTATCGCGAGATCGGCCAGGGCATGGGACCCGCGCTCAACATGGCCGCCGCATCGGATGCCTATGCGCTGTCGGATCGCGGCACCTGGCTGTCGTTCAAGAACCGGCGCGATCTGCAAATCTCGGTCGAGGGAGACAAGCGCCTGTTCAACCAGTACGGCGTCATGCTGGTCAATCCGGCGAAGCATCCCAATGTCAAGGCGAAGGACGGCCAGGCATTCGTCGACTGGCTGATCTCGGCGGAAGGCCAGAAGACGATCGCCGACTACAAGATCGAGGGGCAGCAATTGTTCTTTCCGAACGCGGCGCCGCGCTCGTCCTAGTCATTCGCGGCCGGTGATCCGATGCAGCAGGAAGCCGCCGGCGCTGGCCGCGATGCTCAGCACGATCAGGATCAATCCGAGCCCGAGCGCGAGCGACAATTCACCCTTGCTGGTTTCGAGCGCGATCGCGGTCGTCATCGTGCGCGTGACGCCGCGAATGTTGCCGCCGACCACGATGATCGCGCCGACCTCGGAAACGGCGCGGCCGAACGCGAAAAGGAAGGCGGTGAGCAGCCCCGCCTTTCCGATCTTGAGGAGTTCCACGATCACCCGCGCATGCGAGGCACCGTCGGCGCGCAGATGGTCGCCATAGTCCCGCCACAGGCCTTCGGTGAGCCGATGCAGCAACGCGACGACGATCGGCGTCGTCAGCATGAATTGCGCGAAAATCATCGCCGAGGGCGTGAAAAGCCAGCCGAGAAACCCGAGCGGCCCCGAGCGCGACAGGATCAGATAGACGGCAAGGCCGACCACGACCGGCGGCAGCCCGAGCATGGCGTTGGCGAACACCACGATCGCCTCGCGCCCGGGAAACCGTGTCACCGCCAGAAGGACGCCGAGCGGCGCGCCCGCGAGCGTGGCCATCATGGTCGCCGTCAGGCTCACGCGCAGCGACAGGGCCACGATCGCCAGCAATTCGGGGTCGCCGCGCGCGATGAGGCCGATCGCCGCCGCAGCGGCTTCGCTGAACTCCTTCATGGTCGCTTTTCTTAGCGGGCGCCGCGCCTACTGACCATGCGTCGCCGCGCGTCTTTACCCGCCGGCGAAGCATGCTAGATTGACGGCGCGATCCGTGGCGCCCCGTGCGTGCGCCGCGTGACCGGAACGGCGGTTTCCGGCCGAGATCGCGGGATTTGCTGACCCACAACCGTGGAGAACCGCCATGCTTGCCCGCATCGTATTCGTTTTGCTGACAGCCGCCGCCGCGCTCGGACCGGTCAAGGCGCAGGAGACGCTGACCGTCTTTGCCGCCGCCTCGATGAAAAACGCCATCGACGACATCAACGCCGAATTCGCCCGGCGCACGACCATCAAGGTGAGCGCAAGCTATGCGGCCTCCTCCGCTCTCGCCAAACAGATCGAGAACGGCGCGCCGGCCGACGTATTCGCCTCGGCCGATCTCGAATGGATGGACTACGCCGCGCAAAAGAAGCTGATCAAAGACGAAACGCGCGTGAGCCTGCTCGGCAACCGGCTGGTGCTGATCGCGCCGAAGGATTCGAAGATCGACGTGGTGGCCGTCGGCCCGGGCCTTGATCTTGTGAAGCTCGCCGGCGACGGCCGCATCGCCACCGGGGACGTGCGGGCCGTGCCGGTCGGCAAATACGCCAAGGCCGCGCTGGAAAAGCTCGGCGCCTGGGCGGCGGCCGAGCCGAAATTCGCGATGGCGGAAAACGTGCGGGCGGCGCTCACGCTGGTCGGCCGCGGCGAGGCCACCCTCGGGATCGTTTACGAGACCGACGCCAAGGTCGAGCCGAACGTCAAGATTGTCGGCCGCTTCCCGGAGGATTCGCATCCGCCGATCGTCTATCCGGTCGCCGCGACCGCGGGCGCAAAGCCGGACACCGCGCGCTACCTGTCGTTCCTTCGCTCGCAGACGGCAAAGACCATCTTCGAGAAATACGGCTTCACCTTCCTGATCCGCCCGACGTCGTAACAGCGTGTTCGAGCTCACTCCCGAGGAATGGACCGCCGTCCGCCTGTCGATCCGCATCGCCACAGCCGCGACGCTTGGCGCCCTGCCGCCCGGCATCGCGGTGGCGTGGCTGCTCGCGCGCAGGAATTTCTGGGGCAAGGCGCTGCTCGACGGACTGGTTCACCTGCCCCTCGTCCTGCCGCCGGTCGTCACCGGCTATCTTCTGCTGATCTGGTTCGGCCGCAAGGGACCGGTCGGCGCGATCCTCGACAACTATTTCGGCATCGTCTTTTCGTTCCGCTGGACGGGCGCGGCGCTCGCCTGCGGGGTGATGGCCTTTCCGCTTTTGGTGCGGGCGATCCGTCTTTCATTCGAGGCGATCGACGGCCGGCTGGAAGACGCCGCCTCGACGCTCGGGGCCAACGGGCTGTGGGTATTCCTGACGGTGACGCTGCCGCTCGCCCTGCCCGGCGTGATTGCCGGCCTGGTACTGTGTTTCGCCAAGGCGCTCGGCGAATTCGGCGCGACCATCACCTTCGTGTCCAACATTCCGGGACAGACACAAACGATCTCGGCGGCGATCTACACGCTCACGCAAGTGCCCAACGGCGATGCGGCTGCGCTCAGGCTCGTGCTGGTGGCAATCGTCATCGCCCTCGCCGCGCTGATCGCCTCGGAATGGTTCGCGCGGCGCGCCGGGCTGCGCTATCATGGGGACTGATGTGCTCGCCGTCGATGTCGAAAAGAAATTGGGCGCCTTCTCGCTTGCGGTGAAATTCGAGGCGCATGGCGGCGTGACCGCACTGTTCGGCCCGTCGGGCTCGGGGAAAACGTCGGTCGTGCATATGATCGCGGGACTGCTTGCGCCCGATCGCGGCCGCATCGCGCTCGACGAGGAAACGCTGTTCGATTCCGCGGGCCGCACCAATGTGCCGGCGCATCGCCGCCGCATCGGCGTCGTCTTTCAGGAGGGCCGCCTTTTTCCGCACCTGAGCGTCGCGCGCAATCTCGATTACGGCCGCCGGATGCAGGGCCTGCCGTCCGACGAGGCCGAATCGCGGCGCGTCATCGAGCTGCTCGACATCGGGCATTTGCTTCGGCGGCGGCCGGGCAGATTGTCCGGCGGCGAGCGCCAGCGCGTCGCCTTCGGGCGCGCGCTGCTGATGAAGCCGCGGCTGCTCCTGCTCGACGAGCCGCTCGCCTCGCTCGACCGGCGGCGCAAGCTCGAAATCCTGCCCTATCTGGTGCGGCTGCGCGACGAAGCGGGCGTGCCGATGATCTATGTCAGTCACCAGGCGGGCGAAATCGTCAAAATCGCCTCGCAGGTCGTGCGCATCGAGGACGGCCGCGCCGCCGCCTCGGGCGGCCTCGAACTTCTCGACGCTGAGCGGCGCGAAATGATCTTCTAGTCCCCGGGTGCCGCGCCCGCCGCCCTTGACCGGGCGGTCCATCCCCCAATGATGGAGGTGCCGCCTTCGCCTGCATCACCGGAGATGACGTGTTTCCGCCCGAGCGCATCGTCTGCCTGACCGAAGAAACCGTCGAGACGCTTTACCTTCTCGGCGAGGAAGCGCGCATCGCCGGGGTATCCGGCTACGCGGTGCGCCCCGCGCGCGTGAGGCGGGAGAAGCCGCGCGTGTCCGCGTTCGTCAGCGCCGACATTCCGAAGATTCTTGCGCTCGAGCCCGATCTCGTCCTGACCTTCTCCGATCTGCAGGCCGATATTGCCGCCGATCTGGTCCGCCACGGCGTCGCCGTGCATGCCTTCAACCAGCGCGACGTCGCGGGAATTCTCGACATGATCCGCACGCTCGGGGCTCTCGTCGGCGCGCTTGGCAAGGCCGAGGCCCTGGCCGGGACGCTCGCGGATCGCCTTGCGCGCCTGCGCCAGGGCCGCGCGGCCCTGGGCGAGAGGCCCCGCGTCTATTTCGAGGAATGGGACGATCCGGCGATTTCGGGTATCGGCTGGGTGTCCGAGCTGATCGATATCGCCGGCGGCGTCGATGTCTTCTCGCCGCTGTCGCGGCGCAAAAGCGCGGGCGAGCGAATCGTTTCCGCGGATCAGATCATAGACGCAGCGCCCGACATCGTGATTGCGTCTTGGTGCGGCAAGAAATTCGTTCCGGCGAAATTCGCCGCGCGCGAGGGTTTTTCGCAAATCCCAGCGGTGCGGGATGGCTTCCTGAAGGAAATAAAGTCCGCGCTGATCCTGCAACCGGGCCCGGCGGCGCTGACCGACGGGCTCGACGAGATGGTCAGGATCATCGACGAGTGGCGCGAGCGCGGGCGCGGGCGGTGCGAACGGCCTAGCGCCTCTGGCGCGCGAGGATTCCGGCCAGATAGTTGAAGCCCTCGATCAACGCCGGTCCGCCGCACATCGTGTAGCGCGTCGGCAGCTCGAAGCGGCGGTCCGACGGATAGAGGGCGCGCAGCGCCGGGTGCGTGAGATAAAGCGCGCCCTGGTCCTGCGCACGCCGCGGCGGGTCCTTCAGGAAAACTACATCCGGCCTGATCATCAGGAGCTTTTCCAGCGGAAGAAAGCCGCCATAGCCGGCCGGCACGCCGGTCGGGGGCCGGAAATCGGCGGCGCGGAGCAGGGTCGCGGCAAGGGTGCCGGGTCCGGCGGTGAAGCCGCGCCGCTCGATCACGAGCGCCGTCTTTGCCGGATGAGGCGCGAGCGCGGCGAGCCGCGCGCGCGCGGCGTCGAGGTCGGCGACCATCGCCGCCCCACGCTCGGGGTGGCCGAGCAGACCGGCGATCCGCGCGATCTCGCGCTTGGCGCCGTCGAGATCGGAGACGAGATCGAAGGTTTCGACGCGGAAGCCGAGGCGGCCGAGCATGCGCTGCGTCGCCGGCCGGTCCCATGAGCCGATCAGCACGAGGTCGGGATTGAGCGGGATCGCCGCTTCCGCCTGCCAGTCGAGGGTGCGAAAGGCGCGCGCCTTGTCGGCGACGACCGACAACGTCGGATCGGTCGCATAGGGCGAAAGGCCCGCGACCTGCTCCGGATCGGCCAGCGCGACAACAAGCTGGTCGGTGCACAGGTTGAACGACACCACCCGGCGCGGCGCCTCCGCAGCGGCCGGGCAGAACGCCAAAATCAGCAGCGTCACCGCCGCAATCCCTGCCGCAATCCTGATCCGCACGCTTTCTATCCTCGCCGGGCGCATTCCGCATTATAAGCATCGCGGCCGGCGACGGCCCTGCAAAAGAAAGGCGCCCCCCCTGCCCCACCGTCTCACCCTGACCCTCGCCGCCGTCATCGCCGCGCTGCTGCTCGTCTCGCTGATGGTCGGGCCCGCCGGGCTCTCCCCGCGTGCGGCGATCGCCGCGCTGTTCTCGGGCGACGGCGCCGCCGGCATCGTGGTGCGCGACATCCGCCTTCCGCGGACGCTGCTTGCCGCGCTCATCGGCGCCACCCTTGGCTTGTCCGGTGCGGCCCTACAAGGCCTGCTCCGCAACCCCCTCGCCGAGCCGGCGCTGTTCGGCGCCCCGCAGGCGGCGGCGGCGGCCGCGTCCTTCGTCATCGCCTTCGGATTCGTCCCGGCGACATCGCTTGCGGCGCCGATCGCGGGAATCGCCGGCGCGCTTCTTTCGGTCGGCGGCCTCGTTGTCGTCGCAGGCGCGCGCGCGAGCCTCACCGTTATCCTGCTGGCGGGCCTTGCGCTCGCGAGCTTCGCCGGGGCCGCCACCGCCCTCATTCTCAACGTGGCGCCCAATCCGTTCATCGCTCTCGAAGTCGCCTTCTGGCTGCTCGGCTCGCTGGAAGACCGCTCGATCGAACATCTCCTGATCGCCGCGCCTTTCCTCGTCGCGAGCTGGATCCTGCTGGCGATGACGGCGCGCGCGTTCCGCGCGCTGACGCTCGGAGAAGACGCCGCGGCCTCGCTCGGCGTCGATCTCGTGCGCACGCGCCTTCTGGTCGTGACCGGCGTCGCCCTTGGCGTCGGCGCGGCGGTCGCGGTCGCGGGCTCGATCGGGTTCATCGGACTGGTCGCGCCGCATCTCGTCCGCCGCCATGTCGGATCCGATCCGGCGCGCGTCATGCTTCCGGCGGCGCTGGCGGGCACCGCGCTGCTGCTTGCGGCCGATATCGCGGTGCGCAGCGTGCCCTCCGCCAACGAGCTGAAAGTCGGCGTGGTGACGGCTCTGATCGGCGTGCCGGTCTTCCTGACGATGATCTTCGGCGAAAAGCGGCTGGAGGAGAGCGCGGCATGAGCGCCATCCTGCGCGCCGACGACATCAGCGTCAGCCTCGGCGCCCGACGGATCGTCGAGCGCGCGCGCGTCAAGCTGCGCCGCGGCGAACTGGCCGTGCTGATCGGACCGAACGGCGCCGGGAAGACGACGCTGATACGGGCGCTGGCGGGATTGCTGCCGGCGCAGGGACGGATCGCGCTCGAGGACAAGCCGCTTTCGCATTTCGACCCGCGCGAGCGCGCGCGCCGCATCGCCTATCTTCCGCAAGGCAACACGTTTCACTGGCCGATGACGGTGGCGGCGGTCGTCGCGCTCGGCCGCTATCCGCATGGCGATCCGTTCGCTTCGCCGACCGAGGAGGACAAGACGGCGGTGTGCGACGCGCTCGCCGCCACGGCGACCACCCCCTTCTCCGAACGGCCGGTCACCGCCCTCTCCGGTGGCGAGCGCGCCCGCGTGGCGCTCGCCCGCGCCCTCGCCACGCGCGCGCCCGTCCTGCTCGCGGACGAGCCGATCGTCTCGCTCGACGCGCGGCATCAGCTTGTGGTGATGAACGTCCTGCGCGACACCGCGCGAAAAGGCGCGGCCGTGCTTGCGGTGCTGCACGATCTCGCGCTCGCGGCACGCTTTGCCGATCACGTTCTGCTAATGCAGGACGGGCAGATCGTGACGCAAGGCGAGGTGAAGGACGTCTTGACCGAAACCCGCATCGCGCAGGTTTTCGGCGTTGCCGCGCAGATGACGGAGACCGGCGGCGCGCGCGTGCCGCTTCCCTACCGCGCCCTATGATCCGGCGCGGGCGGGAATGTCCGCGATCATGGTCTTTGCGATTTCATGCTCGCCCATGACGACGATGCTGGCGCCGTGCCGCTTCAGATGCTCGATCTCCTCCTGCGAATGCGCACGGGCGATGATCGGCAGCGAGGTATTGGCCTTGCGCGCCTGCTCGACCACCTGGCCGCCTTCGAACGCATCGGGTATGGCGACAAGCAGACAGCGCGCGCCGGCGATATTGGCGGCAGGCACCACCTCCGGATCCGCGGCGTTCGAAAAAATCACCTCGATATGCTGCTCGCGCAATCTCGCGACGATCTCGCGGTCGTCTTCGACGACGAGGAAGGGGATCGCTCTGTCCCGGAGAACGCGGCTGATATAGCCGCCGACCCGTCCGTGCCCGACCAGCACGACATGGTCGCGTAGCGACGTGGCCGGCAACGGTTCGCGCGCGGTCTGCTTCCGCGCGGCCTCGGCGCCGGTCGGCGCAGCCGGCGTTGCGCGGTCAAGCCAGCGGCCGAGCGCAGCGAAGCACAGCGGGTTGAGCACGATCGACAGGATGGCACCAGCGAGGATGAGGTCGCGGCCCGCCGCGGGTAGGAGCGAAAGGCTGACGCCCAGCCCGGCGAGAATGAAGGAGAATTCGCCGATTTGGGCGAGGCTGGCCGAGACCGTCATCGCGGTGGAATTGGGATGGCCGAACAAGCGCACGATGACGAAGGCCGCGAAGCTTTTGCCGAGCAGGATGATGGCGATCGTCGCCAGCACGGGCAGCGGCTGGCGCAAGACGATCGCCGGATCGAACAGCATGCCGACCGACACGAAAAACAGCACGGCGAAGGCGTCGCGCAGCGGCAAGGATTCTTGCGCGGCGCGCTGGCTCAGCTCCGACTCGCTCAGGATCATGCCGGCGAAAAAAGCGCCGAGCGCGAACGACATGCCGAACAGCTCGGACGCGCCATAGGCGACGCCGAGAGCGACGGCCAACACCGAAAGGCGGAACAATTCGCGCGAGCCGGTATGGGCGACGTAGTGCAGCAGCCAGGGGATCACGCGCTTGCCGACGATCAGCATGAAGGCGACGAACGCCACGACCTTGCCGAAGGTCAGCGCCAGCGGCAGCGCGACCGTCTGCCAATTGCCGGCGGCGCCTCCGCTCAGCCCCGCCAGCACCGGCAGCAGCACGAGCGCGAGCACCATCGCAAGATCCTCGACGATGAGCCAGCCGATGGCGATCCGGCCGCGCTCGGTTTCCAGCAGCCTGCGCTCCTGCAATGCGCGCAGAAGAACGACGGTGCTCGCCACCGAGAGCGCAAGCCCGAAAACGACGCCGCCTGACGCAGGCCAGCCGAGCAGCCAGGCCAGCGCCATACCCATCAGCGTCGCCGCGACGATCTGCGCGACGGCGCCCGGAATCGCGATCGCTTTCACCGAAAGAAGATCATCGAGCGAAAAATGCAACCCGACGCCGAACATCAGCAGGATCACGCCGATTTCCGCGAGATCATTGGCCAGGGCCTGATCGGCGACATAGCCGGGCGTGAACGGTCCCATCACGACGCCGGCCAAAAGGTAGCCGACGATGGGCGAGATGCGCAGGCGATGCAGCGTCGCGCCAAACACGAAGGCGAGGACGAGTCCGATGACGATCGTCGAGATCAGCGGAGTGTGCTGCATCAAGATCCTGTTTCCGCTCTTTCCTCCGCGCCCCCGAACGCCGGCCGCCCAATCGCGCGCTACATCAACGCCTGGGTGTCGCCGCAAATGGAAATCGCTTGTCCGGAAATCGTCCGGCCACGCGGCGAACACAGAAACAGGATTTGATCGGCAAGCTGCGTCGGTGTCACCATCGTCCGCAGCGACACCTTGCTGAGCGCCGACTGCTCGACTTCCTCGTAACTTCTGTTGAGCGCGCGCGCCTTGTTCTCGATCACGCTGCGAATGCGCGCACCTTCGACGAGCCCGGGCTGAATTGCGTTGACGCGGATTCCGTATTCGCCAAGCTCGGCGGCCAGCGACTTGGTGAAGCCGACCACACCCCATTTCGCCGCCGCATAGGGCGTGCGGAGCGGAAAGGCGAGTCTTCCGGCAACCGACGACAGATTGATGATGGACGGATTGCTGCTCGACTTGAGCAGCGGCACCGCGAGCCGCGTGCAGTTGAACAGGCCGGTCAGGTCAATAGCGATGCAGCGATCCCAGTCCTTGGGATCGATCTCGTCCACCCGTCCGGTCGGACCGGCGATGCCGGCATTGTTGACCAGCACGTCGAGCCCGCCAAGCGACTTCACCGCCTCGCTGAACAACCGATCGACATCGTCGCGATTGGCAACATCGGCCTTGGTCCATGTCGCCTTGATCGCAAGCTTGCCGAGGGCGGCGTCGTCCACGTCGCACAGGTGCACGCGCGCGCCCTCTTCCAGGAAACGCTTGGCGATTTCGTGGCCGATGCCGCCCGCCCCGGCGGTCACCAGCACGCGCAGACCGGCAATATCAAGGTCCATGACGATCCTCTATGACGCTTTCGGCTGGGATTTCTTGTGGGCCACGAGGGCAGCCAGGCGGGCATCGCGCCATTGCATCTTGCTCGCAACCTGCGTCGCCGACAATGCGTTTGGCCACTGGTCGAGCACCGCCTTCAGCTTCTCCCCCGCATAGATCGCCGGATCGGCCTCGCTCAAGCGCGACAGGCTTGGCCCGTACCGCTCGCAATAATCGGGGATGCCGCCCGGCGCATTGAGCTCGATCGTCTCGAACGGGCCCATGAACGCCCAGCGCAAGCCGAGGCCGTCCTTGATCGTCTTGTCGAGATCCTGCGGCGATACGTAACCGTCCTCGACGAGACGGAACGCCTCGGACAGGAGCACCGCCTGCAACCGGTTCAGAATGAAGCCGTCAACTTCTTTGCGCACGACGATCGGCACCTGGCCCGCCTGCTCGTAGATCGTCTTCGCCCGCGCGATCACCTGCGGCGAGGTCCAGGGCGCGCCGACCAACTCGACGATCGGGACGAGATGCGGCGGATTGACCGGATGCGCAACGAGGCAGCGATGACGGCCCTGCAGCTTCTCGGTGTAACGGCTCGCGACGATGGTCGAGGTCGAGGACGCGATGATCGCATCGGGCTCGCAGAGCGAATCGAGCTCGGCGAACACCGCCTGCTTGACCTCGAGCCGCTCCGGCGAATTCTCCTGAACGAGACCAGCGCCATCGAGCGCCTCCGCCACGCTTCCCGCCGCGCGAACCCGCGACGCGGCGGCAGCCGGATCATGCGCAAGCCCGTGCCGGGCAAGATCGTCGAGACCGGCGCGAATAAGCTCGATCGCCTTGGCGCTCGCGCCCGGCATGGTGTCGTAGATCGCGACCTCGTGCCCGGCCCGCGCAAACACTATGGCCCAGGCACGGCCGATCAAGCCCGCCCCGATGACTGCGACCCTCGGTAATGTCACGGCAGTCTCCCTATCCCTGGCCGCGCCGCCGCGGGCGGCACGGCCTCTTTCTCATTTTTTTCCGGCGGCCAGAAAATCGAAATCGCATCCCTGATCGGCCTGCTGAACATGGTCGCGATAGAGCTTGGCATAGCCGCGGTCGGAGCCCGGATGCGGCGCGGGCGGCTTCCACGCGGCGGCGCGTCTTTTCATCTCCGCGTCGTCGATCAGAAGATCGATTTTGCGCGCGGCGGCGTCGAGACGGATACGGTCGCCGCCGCGCACCAGCGCGAGCGGGCCGCCGACGGCCGATTCCGGCGAGATATGCAGCACGATCGTGCCGAAGGCGGTGCCGCTCATGCGCGCGTCCGAAATCCTCACCATGTCCTTGACCCCCTGCTGCGCGAGCTTTTTCGGGATCGGGAGATAGCCGGCCTCCGGCATTCCGGGCGCGCCGACCGGGCCGGTATTGCGCAGCACGAGAACGTCGTCGGCCGTCACATCGAGCGCGGGATCGTCGATCCGCGCCGCCATGTCGGCGACCGAGTCGAACACCACCGCGCGGCCCTCGTGCTGCATCAGCTTCGCCGAGGCGGCGCCCTGCTTCAGCACCGCGCCGCGCGGGGCGAGATTGCCGCGCAGCACCACGAGCCCACCTTCCCCCTTCAGCGGATCGTTGCGCGAACGGATCACCGTCTGGCCGGGCACGTTCTCATATTCGGCAATCGCCTCTGCGAGCGTTCCGCCGAGTACGTGCTTCGCATCGAGGGCGAGCAGGTCCTTCAGCTCCTGCATCAGCCGCGGAACGCCGCCAGCCTGGTGGAAGTGCTCCATATAATGCGAGCCGGTCGGCTTCAGATCGACCAGCACCGGCGTTCTGCGGCCGATTTCGTCGAAAGTGTCGAGCGCGAGCGGGTGCGCGGTCCGGCCGGCGATGGCGCAAAGATGCACCACGCCGTTGGTCGATCCGCCGATAGCCTGCAATACGACGATGGCGTTGCGGAAGGCCTTGTCCGTCAGGATGTCCGACGGCTTGGTCCCACCTTTGGCCATCGCGGCGGCCTGGCGCCCGGTCGCCTCGGCCATGCGGATGCGGTCGGCGTGCGGGGCGGGGATCGAGGCGGCGCCCGGCAGCGACAGCCCGAGCGCCTCGATCATGCAGGCCATGGTCGAGGCCGTTCCCATCACGCCGCAGGTCCCGACCGACGGGACAAGCCGCTCATTGGCGATCTCGATGTCGGCCTCCTCCATCCGCCCTCCGCGGAATTCGCCCCACAGCCTGCGGCAATCGGTGCAGGCGCCGAGCTGCTCTCCTTTGAAATGGCCGACCAGCATCGGCCCTGTCGGCAGCACGATCGCCGGCTTGTCCGCGCTCGCCGCCGCCATCACCTGCGCCGGGATGGTCTTGTCGCATCCGCCGATCAGCACCACCGAATCGACCGGCAAGGCGCGGATCATTTCCTCGGTATCCATCGCCATCAGGTTGCGGAGGAACATCGAGGTGGGGAAGGCGAAGCTCTCGTGAATCGAGATGGTAGGAAACACCATCGGCATCGCCCCCGCGAGCATCGCGCCGCGTTTCACCGCCTCGATCAATTGCGGGACGTTGCCGTGACAGGGATTGAAATCCGAATAGGTGCCGGTGATGCCGACGATCGGACGGTCCAGGGCGCCGTCGGAATAGCCCATCGCCTTGATGAAGGCCTTGCGCAGGAACAGCGAAAATGCCTGGTCGCCGTAGCTCGTCAATCCCTGTCGAAGACCGCTGGTCACGTCATATTCTCCTGCTCTCCTCGCCCGGCCGCCGGCGGCCCCGGCCTTTTTCCGATGAAACCAATTTCGAAACAAGCGACAGCCGCACCCGCCGGTCGACTTCGCGACCCGTCTCCTCTAGCCTGAACGTGCCGCGCATTCGGGGCTGACACGTGGACGGCGCCTACAACCAGCGACCTGATGACGAGGACCTCCGCCGTCGGCGGGCGGGCGAATTGCTTGCGCGCGCCGAGCTTTTTTCCGGTCTCGACCGACTGACGCTCGCCAAGCTCGCGGCCAATCTCGACACCGTCAGTTTCCGCAAGGGGGAAGCCGCCTGCAATCAGGGCGAGCCCGGCGACAGCCTCTACCTCGTGTCGGAAGGCACGTTCGGCGTGTATGTGCGCGGCGCGGACGACAGGCCCGCCGTTCGCGTCGCCGAGCTGACGCGCGGCGGCTGTTTTGGCGAGATGGCGCTGCTGACCGGAGAGCCGCGATCGGCGACCGTCCTGGCCGACGGCGACGGAGAGCTGCTTCGGCTGGATCACGAGCGGTTCACCGAGCTGGTGCGCCGCGATCCGAATATCGGGCTTGCGCTCAGCGCCTCGCTCAGCCGGCGCCTCGGCGCCGCCTCGCGCAGCATCAAGGATTCGGAGCAATTCATCCGCGACCGGATCGACAAGCAGATCCAGCTCCTCAGCACGTCCGAGCGGACGAACGTGCTGCGTGCGAGCGTACTCGAGGAAGCAAGCCCCGAATGCCTCTCCGTGCTGTTCGGGAGCGACGGACCGCGCGTGCGCGCCTTGCTCGCCGAGCTCGGGTGGCATGAGTCGCGGCCGCCTGCCGCGGTCGTCTCCACCTTGCGCGCCGCGCACGCGCGGATCGCGGGCGGCGATGCCGCCGCGGGCTATGCGCGCGAGGCCATCGATAAACTGTGCGATGCCCTGCTCTGGCAGGATGCGCTGGCCGTCGCCGAGAGTTACGCGCCGCGCGCGGACTTCGTCGCGCTGTTCGGCCGCGCGCTGCGCGCCGGTGCGGAAATGTCGCCTGACAAGATCGTGCATTGGCTGCAAAGGCTGAGCGACGACGAGGCGGCGAGCGATCCGGTGCTCGCGGCCGGGCGGGATGCGATGCGGCAGGCGCAGGCGTCGGCCGAGGTGACGCCGGACATCTCCGTGCGCCAGCGAATTCTCAATCTCGGCAATCGTCTGCGCAACCGGCCCGGCCAGATCGCATCCGTTTTCCTGAGCGCTGTTTTCGTCGCGGCGGCGATTTTTGCGAGCACGTCTTCGAAGCCGCTGGCCTTCGTTCTTCTTCTCGCCGGAGCGATCGTCCTGTGGATCGTCGCCATCTTTCCCGAATTCGTCGTCTATCTCGGGCTGGTTGTCGCGTGGGTGTTTCTTGGAATCGCGAAGCCTTCGGAGGCGGTTGCGGGTTTCGGCAGCACGTCGTGGATTTCAATCTTCGCCATCCTGGCGATCGGAGCGGCGCTTGCCGATTCAGGGCTCGTGTTCCGGCTCGGCCTGCTGCTGGTTCGCCGTCTGCCGAAAGGATTGTTTGCGCAAGGGGCGGCCTATTTGGCTTCGGGCCTGTTGTTGACCCTGCTCGTGCCGGCCAGCGCCGCGCGCACCCGCTTGCTGCTTCCGACGGCGCTCGCCGCCGCGCAGTCGCAGCGATTCAAGGACCGCAGCCCGGAAAGCGCGTTCCTCGGCCTTGCCGCCTTCATCGGCGCGGGCCCGCTGCTCTACACGTTTCTCAACGGGTCGAGCTCCAATTTCCTCGGCCTCGGGTTGATTCCGGAAGCCGCCCGCGCCCGCTTCGATCTCGCCTTCTGGTTCATCGCCGCCGCGCCGCTCGCCGCCTTCGTCAGCGTCGGCTCGCTCGCCGCGCTCTGGTTTATTCTGCGCCCTGGCAAGACGCAGCAGACCTCGCATGCGCAAGTGGAGTTGCAGCTGTCCCTGCTCGGCCGCACGACCGGCCATGAAATCATCATGGCGCTCATCCTGACGGCGCTCGTGGTCGGCTGGAATGTGGGCCCAAGCTTCGGCGTCAACCCGGCGATCGTCGGACTCGCGAGCGTGGTGGCAGCGGCGCTGGCGGGCTGCATCAGCCGGCAATCCCTGAATGACCTGAACTGGGACTTCCTGGTGAGCTTCGGGGTCGTGCTCGGCCTGCCGCCGATCATGACGGCGCTCGGGATCGACGCGCAGATTACCGAGGCGGTGCGACGCGCGGCCGGCAACGCCTCGCTTCATCCGGCGATCTTCAT
>DASZTD010000006.1:0-166568 GCA_035548355.1 Pseudorhodoplanes sp. | reverse complement strand
CCCCCGGCCACGCGCTTGGGATCGCTCAGGCCCTGCCGGCGCGCGCGCGCCTCGGCGAGCGTCGCGCGCACCGCGTTCACGACCGAGGGGCGCCCGAACCGCTCGACGGCGGCGAGCGCGACCGCGGTGCCGAGCACTTCGTCGACCGAAGGAAGGCTGCGAAGGTCGGCGGCCGGCGTCATCTCAGTAGCCGAGCAGGTAGGGGTTGAAGGCCGCCCGCCGGTAACCCGCTTCCTTCACCAGCAGGTCGAGGCCGAGCGTCGCAACGTCGTCGGCGACGGGCTCGAGATGCGGGTTCTTGTGCTGATGCAGGATTTTCACGTAGCTGTGGCATTCCTCGCAGGTCTCCGCCTGCACATTGTCGCCACGCTCGGAAATTTCCTTGTAGCCGATACCCTTGGTCGTGCCGCAGGCGACGCAGCGGATGCGCACGTAATGCCACCAGGTCTCGCACAGCGAACACACGCAGAAGCGCGTGTTCGGGGCCTGCTGCCATCCGACGATGACCGAGCACACGGGCGCGCCGCCGCAACAGGGGCATACGCCGTCGCCGACCGGCACGAGCTTCCTGGCATCGAGCCTCGCCGCGATGCGCGAGAAATGCACCTGCAGCGCGGCGGCGACGAAGACGTGATGCGCGAGGCTCTCGACCGGAATGGCATCGGCGAGAACCGCGCGCACCATCTCGTCGCGCCGCTGCGCGTCCGCGCGCCTGACCGCCTCCAGCGCGTCGCGCGCGGCGACCGGCATCTCGATGTCGCCGGCCAAGCCCAAAAGCCGCTCGATCGTCGTTTCAAAGGCCGGTTCGCTGACAAAGCGGCCGCGGTCGAGCGGGGGCATGCCGAACTGGCGGGCGCGTTCGCGCGCGTCCTCCGCCGGCAGATCGGGGAGGGGCAAGCCGTCCTGCGCCGCGTGCTGCGCCTCGGCCAGGCCGCCGAGAAAATTCAGGTAGGGGCCAAGCTCGTGCGTCAGCGCGAGGTCGCGCAGGCGGGTTGCCCGGGTGGCGAAGAGCTGGGCTGGGTCGGGGAGCCTCGCGAAAGGGGGGGCCGAAACCTCGCCGATCGGGACCGGATCGTGGCGCGGCGCGCCGATATCACTCATCACAAGCCTCACGAACCCCACGGGCCACGTGGATGGACCGCGCCCGCTTTTCAAGGGCGGGCGCGGGCTTTCATTCTAGTGCTTCGTGCTCACGAGTTCACGCAGCCATTTGCGGTGATGGCGCCAGGCCCAGCCGCCGGTCACCTGGCCGCGGGTCATGGCATTGATCGTGCCTTTCACCCAGATCGCCGCGTAAACGTGGACGATCCACACGCAGATGATCGTGACGGCGGCGAGCGCATGGATCAGCACCGCAAACCGCTGCTGGCCGGGTGAGAAGAAGCCGCCGAAATAGCGCTCCCAGATCACGATGCCCGAGGTGATCAGGATCACGATCAGCAGGCTCATCGACCAGAACACCACCTTCTGCCCGGCATTGTATTTGCCGATTTCCGGCAGGTTCTCCTCGTGCGCGGTGAGTACGTCGCGCAGCTTCGCCAGCCAGGTTCCGTCCTCCCGCACCCACAGATTGGCCTTCCAGAAACGCAGGAACAGGCCGAGGAAGCTGAACACCAGCACGACGCCGATCCACGGATGGATCGCGCGCGTCCATGAGCCGCCCCCGAACAGGTTGCTCAGGAAATACAGGCTCGGATGGAACAACGCGAGGCCGCTGATCGCCAGCAGCACAAGGCAGGTCGCCGTGACCCAATGGTTGATCCGTGCGCCCGCCGTGTAGCGGTCCACCCGGACGGGATCGCCCGGATGGACGCTGTCGCCTTTTTCCACATCATAGGCTGTCATGACCGACGGCCTCCTGCCAGACGTTTGGCGTTCTCTTCATCCTGCGCCGACACGCGGTTCGGCCCGGAGAAGAAATAGTGAAGGACGCCGATCGCGGCGAATGTCGCGATCGCGGCCATGCCCGCATATTTCGTGATGCCTTTCCAGGCCTCGACGATCGGGGAGATCTTCGGGTCCTTGGGCAGGCGCGCGTAAATCTGCGGCTGGTCCGCGTGATGCAGCACGTACATCACGTGCGTACCGCCGACGCCCGGGGGATCGTAAAGCCCGGCATTCTTGTAGCCGCGCGACTTCAGATCCTTGATGCGCCATTCGGCGTGCTTCTTCATGTCCGCCTTGGTGCCGAACACGATGGCCTGCGTCGGGCATGCCTTGGCGCAGGCCGGGCCCTGGCCGACAGCCACACGATCGGAGCACAAGGTGCACTTGTAGGCCTTGTTGTCCACCTTGGAGATGCGCGGGATGTTGAACGGGCATCCCTTCACGCAATAGCCGCAGCCGATGCAGTTCTCGTGCACGAAATCGACAATGCCGTTCGTGTACTGGACGATCGCGCCGGGCGCCGGGCAGGCCTTGAGACAGCCCGGATCCTCGCAATGCATGCAGCCGTCCTTGCGGATCAGCCACTCCATGCTGTTGGTTTCCGGGTTCACCCATTCGGTGAAACGCATTACGGTGAAGGAGGCCGGCGTCAGATCGCGGGGATTGTCATAGACCCCCTGATTGATGCCGATCTTCTCGCGCATGTCGTTCCACTCAAGGCACGCCACCTGGCATGCCTTGCAGCCGATGCATTTCGACACGTCGATCAGCTTGGCGATCTCGGTGAGCGGTTCCGCCGGCAGGGCCTGCGAGGAAGCCGAGCGCTTCTTGAGATTGCGCTCGGACAGCACCGTTTTCGGCGCCTGCGTCTGCGGATTAGGGACGATGTGCTGAACCATGATCCATCCTCCCCCTTAGAAGTCCGTCGTCGGGTTATCGTCGGGCCCGCGATCGAAGAACGCGGCGAGGAAGCTGCGTTCCGGATCTTCCTCGCCTTCGTATTCGGCAAGGACGGTCGGTCCGGCGATCGGTTCGATGTCAACGAGGAACGCCTTGTATTCCGGCGTCTCGATATTGGCATCGCCGACAAACGGGGTGAGCGAGTTCGGGCCGAAGCCCTTGCGCGCCACGCCGGTGAACCCCCAATGCAGCGGGATGCCGACGATGTGCACCGTCTTGCCGTCGCAGGTGAGGGGCTGGATGCGCTTGGTGACCACCGCCTTGGCCTTCACCGATCCGCGCTTGGACCAGACATGCACCCAGTGGCCGTTCTTGATGCCCTTTTCCTTCGCGAGTTGTTCGGAGATCTCGACGAAGAATTCCGGCTGCATCACGGCATTGTAGGTGACGTGCTTGGTCCAGAAATGGAAGTGCTCGGTCAGTCGGTAGGAGGTCGCCGCCAGCGGGAACTCCTTCGCGTCGCCAAACTGCTCCATGTCTCCGCGGAACACGCGCGCCACCGGATTGCCCCGGACTTTCGGAGCGACCGGGTTGGCGATGGGGGACTCGAACGGCTCGTAGTGAACCGGGAACGGCCCGTCACGCATCATGCCGCGCGTGAACAGCCGGCCGGTGCCTTCCGGATTCATGATGAAAGGCATCACCGTGTCCGGCTTGGCATTCGGCGCGATGTCCGGAACGTCGTAGCCCGTCCATTTCGCGCCGTCCCACCACAACAGCTTGCGGCTCGGATCCCAGGGATTGCCCTGCAGGTCCGCCGACGCGCGGTTGTAGAGGATGCGCCGGTTGACCGGCCACGACCACGCCCAGTTCAGATAGGCGCCCGTGTCGTCGCGGTCGTTGTTGTCGCGACGCGCCATGTTGTTGCCGGCCTCGTTGAAGCAGCCGGAATAGATCCAGCAGCCGCAGGCCGTCTTGCCGTCGTCGCGCAGGGCGGCGAAGCTGACGACCTGCTTGCCCTTCTCGAGCACCTTCTTGGTCGGATCGTTGGGATCGAAGACGTCCTCGAGCACCGAGCCGTTCAGCTCCCTGGCCAGCTCTTCCGGCGTCGGGTCGCCCGGATTCTTATACTTCCAGTCGAGCTTGACGATCGGGTCGGGGACCTTGCCGCCTTCCTTCTCGTAGAGCGCCTTCAGGCGCAGATGGATCTGCGCCATGATCCAAGTGTCGCTTTTGGCTTCGCCCGGAGGCGTTCCGCCCGCCCAGTGCCATTGCAGCCAGCGGCCGGAATTGGTGAGCGAACCCTCGTCCTCGGCAAAGCACGTCGAGGGGAGCTGGATGACTTCCGTCTGGATTTTCGACGGATCGACGTCGTTGTGCTCGCCGTGATTTTCCCAGAAGCGCGCGGTCTCGGTCTCAAGCGGGTCCATGGTGACCAGGAACTTGAGCTTGGACAGCGCCGCGGTCAGCTTCTTGCGGTTGGGGAACGACAGTAGCGGGTTGAACCCCTGGCAGAAATAGCCGTTCATCTTGCCTTCGTGCATCAGCTCGAAGGCACGCAGAACGTCGTAGGAGGGAACGTCGAGCTTCGGCAGCCAGTCATAGGCGAAGCTGTTCTCCGGCGTCGCCGCCTCTCCCCACATCGCCTTCAGGAAGCTCACGAAGAACTTCTTGTAATTCTGCCAGTAGCTCATCTGGTCGGGCCGCAACGGCTTGAAACCGCGCGTCGACATGTAGGCGTCGAACGAAGTCTCGCGCTCCGTCGGGATCGTCAGATAGCCCGGGATCAGGTTCGACATGAGGCCGATGTCGGTCAGTCCCTGGATGTTGGAGTGACCGCGCAAGGCGTTCATGCCGCCGCCGCGCACGCCGATATTCCCCAGCAGGAGCTGGATCATCGCCATCGCGCGGATGTTCTGCGAACCTTTCGAATGCTGCGTCCATCCGAGCGCATACATCGAGGTCATCGTTTTGTCTTTGGCCGAGCATTCGGCGATCATCTCGCAGACCTTCAGGAACTTGTCCTTGGGCGTGCCGCAGATGCGCGCGACCATGTCCGGCGTGTAGGCCGACACGTGCTTCTTCAGCAGATTGAAGACGCAGCGGGGATTCTGCAGCGTGTCGTCCACGACCGCGAATCCGTCAGGCCCGACTTCGTATTCCCAGCTCGAGCGGTTGTAGTCCCGGCGCGCCTCGTCGTAGCCGGTGAACAAGCCGTCCTGGAAATCGAAGCCTTCCTTCACGACAAAGGTCGCGTTGGTGAAGGCCTTCACATAGTCCCACTGAATCTTGTTGTTCTGGATCAGGTAGTTCTGCACGCCGAGCAGGAAGGCGATATCCGTGCCCTGCCGGATCGGCGCGTACAGATCGGACACCGACGCCGAGCGCGTATAGCGCGGATCGACGACGATCAGCTTCGCGCCGCGGTTGGCCTTGGCTTCCGTAACCCACTTGAAGCCGCAGGGGTGCGCCTCTGCAGCATTGCCGCCCATGATGATGACGAGATCCGTGTTCTTGATGTCAGTCCACGAATTCGTCATCGCGCCACGACCGAAAGTTGGGGCCAAACTGGCCACCGTGGGGCCGTGTCAAACGCGCGCTTGATTGTCGAATGCCACCATCCCGGTGCTGCGCACAACCTTGTACGTGGCCCAGGCCGTCTCGTTGGTCGTCGCCGACGCGGCGAGGAAGCCCGTGGTGGTCCACCGGTTCACCGTCGTGCCGTCGTTGTTCTTCTCGATCAGGTTGGCGTCGCGATCGTCCTTCAGGAGACGGGCGATGCGGTCAAGCGCCTGATCCCAGCTCACGCGCTCGAACTTGTTCGAGCCGGGCTTGCGGATCATCGGATATTTCAGCCGCGTCTCGGCCTTCACGAAGTCGAGGAGGCCGGCGCCCTTCGGGCACAGCGTGCCGCGATTGGTCGGATGGTCGCTGTCGCCCTCGATATGGACGATCTCGGCCTTTTCCTTCTTCTTCAGATCGCCCTTCGAGTAGAGAATCACGCCGCACGCGACCGAGCAGTACGGGCATGTGTTTCTGGTCTCAGTCAGGTTGGCGAGCTTGAAGGGCCGGATCGCGGCGGCATAAGCCTGCTCGACATCTCCGAAACCCATCGCCCCAAGCGTCGTTCCTGCGAGACCCGCGCCTGCGCCCTTCAGAAAGTGGCGCCGCGAGAGCTCCATGTTCATTAAGGCCCTCCTTGAAGACCATGCCCCTTGCGGGGCCAATTTCGGTTCGAAACGGCGCCGTCCGGCACCGCATTGGCGAATGGTAACGGCGAAATCGTATTTTTGAATAACTCCAGTGTCAAAGTAATCGCGTGATACGATGTGACTATCGACATGCGATATTTTGATTTTGCCGGTGCAGCCTATTGCGTTGGGGCTCCCGCGTTTTTGCAATAGCGAACGGCTATGTGACGGATCGCACCCATCTATCCACGGTCATAAAGCAGTTCCCCTCGCAAAGTTTCATCGGGACCAAATCCGACTTCCGGGAAATCTCGCCTCCCTATTCGGCGAGGTTGACGTTGCGGCGGATCGCGCCAAAGATGGGACGTGGTCCATAGGGCGGCTCCCGAGTTTCGGGGCGGACACATCTGGCTCGCTGTATCGGTCGCACTTGCGCTGAGTGCCGCGCTGTTCGGCATGGCCGCCGCACAGGCGGCCGAATCGGCCACCTTCGTCCCCTGGACGCGGGGTGAGAGGCCGCCTTTTAAGCTCGACGATCTCGACCGGCAGGCGGTCGCGCTCGAGGCGCGGCCGGGCCAGCTCGTGCTCGTTCATTTTTTCGCGACCTGGTGCGAGCCCTGCCGCGACGAACTGGCGAGCCTGCGCCGGCTGGTCGAGCGGACGGATCCGGCCAGGCTGCGCGTGGTCGCCATCTCGGTCGCCGAGGTTGACGCGCGCGTCCGCAGCTTCATCGAAAAGGTCCCGGTCAATTTCCCGATCCTGCTCGACCGCGACCGCGCGGTGGCGCGGTCGTGGGAGGTCAGCGCGCTACCGACGAGCTTCATTCTCGACGCACGACTGCAGCCCCGGCTTTTCATCGAGCGCGATTACGATTGGGACAAGCTCGACGTGGCGGCGCTGTCGATTTCGCTTTCACGTCTTTCGCCCGCCGCAAACCATGTTGCCACCGTGCAATCAAACCAACGTCTGGAGGACAGCCAATGACCATGCATCGCCGCGAATTGCTGAAAGCGGGAGCCGCGCTCGGCGCGTCGGCGGCCCTGCCGAAATTTGCGTTTGCGCAGGCGCCAAGTTTCGCGCCCAAGCCCGGCGCCTGGCGGCAATTCCGGGTCGTAACCACGCTCGAAATCGCAAAGCCGAACGGAAAGGCGCAGGCCTGGATTCCGGTTCCGTCCGTGAACGAGAGCGGCTGGTTCAAATCCGGCGACAGCAAGTGGACGACGAACGGCAAGGCCGTGCTCAAGCGCGATCCGAAATACGGAGCCGCTTTCGTTCACGTCGAGTGGAGCGACGACAACGCCCCGCAGAGGATCGAGGTGGTGAGCGATTTCTCCACCCAGGATCGGGCGGTCGATCTGGCGCGGCCCGGCAAGGCGGCGGCGCTTTCGGAGGCGGATCGCAAGCTCTACACCGCGCCCACCGCGCTCATTCCGACCGACGGGATCGTGAAGGAGACCTCGGACAAGATCGTCGCCGGCGCCGGCACCGACTTGGAAAAGGCGCGCAGGATCTACGAATGGGTGGTCGAGAATACCGCGCGCAATGCGGCCACGCGCGGCTGCGGCATCGGCGATATCGCCGCGATGCTGAAAAGCGGCAACCTGACCGGCAAATGCGCGGACATCAACGCGCTCAATGTCGGGTTGCTGCGGGCGGCCGGCATCCCGGCGCGCGACATCTATGGCATCCGCGTCGCGCCCTCGAAGTTCGGCTACAAGAGCCTCGGCGCAGGGTCGGCGACGATCACCAAGGCGCAGCATTGCCGCTCGGAGGCCTATCTGTCCGGCTTCGGCTGGGTGCCGCTCGATCCGGCCGACGTGCGCAAGGTCATGCTCGAGGAACCGCCGGCCAATCTGCCGCTCAGCGATCCGAAGGTGGCGGCCGCGCGCGCGGCGCTGTTCGGGAGCTGGGAAGGAAACTGGCTCGCCTACAATTTCGCGCACGACATCGCGCTGCCGGGAGCGAAGGGACCGGCGATCGAATTCCTGATGTATCCGCAGGCCGAAACTGCCGCCGGACGCCTCGATTGTCTCGATCCCGATAATTTGAAGTACGTGATCGAGGCCAAGGACGTCACCGCCGCGTGACGCAAATCGGCTCCCGCCGGGAACGGGAGCGGGCATGGTTCCGCCCCGTTCCCCCGGCGCATCGCAGGGTCGTCGGAACATTTTCGCCGGCCGCCGCTTGTTGTCGCGTCTTATTTGCAGGAGACGGCGATGAGATCGCGGCTTTGGCCGATCGCGGCCTCGATTGTTCTGCTTTCGGCCCTTGCCCATGCGCAAACGTCCGAAACCATGCCCGACAAGCAGGATTCGCACAGCAGCGGCACCGCGCCGCACGGCATGGGTTCGACCGGCTGGACCGGCGGCACCGGCGGCTCGCATATCGGTACCGGCACCGGGCAGGAGACGGCCGGGCAGGGGAGCGCGGAGCGCTCCACCGAGTCCGGGCCGCTGAGCGAGGAGATGGCGACGGGCGTCGATCTGAACGGCCCGCCCATGCGCTTCCCGGCCAACCGGACGCCGGAATAGGCGTCGCGGCGGCGGCGCGGTTGATCGCGCGCTTTCGGCTTGCGTGCTACCCTGCGCGCATGAACGCGGATACCGAAACCGTTCTCGATCTGCGCGGATTGCGCTGCCCGCAGCCGGTGCTGCGCGCCAAGAAGGCGCTGCGCGCGGTGCCGCTCGGCGGCGTGCTGGTGCTGGAATGCACCGACCCGCTCACCGTCATCGACGTTCCGCATTTCGTCAACCAGACCGGCCATCGCTTGTGCGCGCAGGATCGGCGGGACGGGCTCTATATTTTCAAGATCGTCAGGCAGCGCTGAGATGCAGCCGGTTTATCTCGATTACAACGCGACCACACCGGTGGACCCGGACGTGCTGAGGGCGATGCTGCCTTTCCTGCAAGGCGAATTCGGCAATCCGTCGTCGGCCTACCCGCTCGGCAGGCGCGCCCGCGAGGCGATCGAGCATGCGCGCGCCCAGGTCGCGGGCCTGATCGGCGCGTCGGCGGACGAGATCACCTTCACCGGCGGCGGCACGGAATCGAGCAATATCGCGATCCGTTCCGGTGCGCGGGCCGCCGGCTCGCGCAGGCGCATCGTGACGACCGCGATCGAACATCCGGCGACCGATGCCTGCTGCGCGCTGATGGCGCGTGAGGGCTTTGAAGTGAAGCGCGTGCGGCCGCATCCGGACGGGATCGTCAGGGCGGAGGAGTTCAAGCCGCTGGTGGACGGCGGCACCGCGCTCGTCACCGTCATTCATGCCCAGAACGAGATCGGCACGATCCAGCCGGTCGCCGAGATCGCCTCGATCGCCAAATCGCGCGGCGCGCTCATGCATGCGGACGCCGCGCAGTCCGCCGGCAAGGTGCCGCTCGATGTCGGGGCGATGGGCGTCGATCTGCTTTCGATCGCCGGTCACAAGCTGTATGCGCCGAAAGGCGTCGGCGCGCTTTTCGTGCGCGCGGGCCTCCATCTTCCTTCGGTTCTGGTCGGCGCGGGGCAGGAGCATGGGAGGCGGCCGGGAACGGAGAACGTGCCTTATATCGTCGGGCTCGGCGAAGCCTGCCGCATCGCCGCGCAAAGGCTGCAATCGGCCGACGACATGCGAAAGCTCGCCGACCGCCTGCTGGCGAGGCTCCGGGCGGAGATTCCGGACCTGCTGTTGACCGGCGATCCTCTCCGCCGCTTGCCGAATACGCTGAACGTGCTTTTTCCGGAGGTGTCGGGGCGCCGGCTGCTGGATTGCTGCCCGCTCGTTTCTGCCTCGACCGGTTCGGCATGCCATGCCGACCGCGAGGAGGCGTCCGCCATTCTCCGCGCCCTCGGCCTGCCGGAGAGCCGGGCGATCGGCGCCGTGCGTCTGTCGCTTGGCCGTCACACCACCGCCGCGGAGGTCGATGCCGCGGCAGCGCATCTGATCGAAGCCTGGCGGCGCTTGCGGCAGGAGGCCCGCGCCGCTCTTGCGACCGCGGAGTGAGCGACACGATGAACGTCCCGCAAATCCGACTGACCAGTCTTGCCCATGGAGGAGGCTGCGGCTGCAAGCTCGCGCCCTCGGTTCTGCAGCAATTGCTCGCGTCCGCGCCCAAGCACAATCCCTATGCCCAGTTGCTCGTCGGCATCGAGACCGGCGACGACGCCGCGGTGTGGAAGCTCGACGACAATACCTGCGTGATCGCGACCACCGACTTCTTCATGCCGATGGTGGACGATCCGTTCGATTTCGGCCGGATCGCGGCGACCAACGCCATTTCCGACGTTTACGCCATGGGCGGAAAGCCGATCATGGCACTCGCCATTCTTGGCATGCCGGTGGACAAGATCGCGCCCGATGTGGTGCGCAGGATTCTGGAAGGCGGATCGGTGGTGTGCGCGGCCGCCGGCATTCCGGTGGCCGGCGGGCATTCGATCGACTGCCCCGAGCCGGTCTATGGTCTCGCCGTGATCGGCACCTGCCGGCCCGAGCACGTGCGCCGCAACGCCGACGTGAAGGTGGGCGACGCGATCATCCTGACCAAGCCGCTCGGCGTCGGCATCTATTCGGCCGCGATCAAGAAGGACAAGCTGCCGGACGGCGGCTATGCAGACATGATCGCGACGACCACGCTGCTCAACCGGATCGGCGCGGACCTCGCGCAAGATGCCTCCGTCCACGCGATCACCGATGTCACCGGATTCGGTTTGCTCGGCCATGCGCTCGAAATGGCGCGCGGATCGAAGCTCACGCTCAGCCTGCGCGCCGCCAGCCTGCCGCTTCTTCCCGCCGCCGCGGCGCTCGCGCAATTGGGCTGCGTGACCGGCGCCTCGCACCGCAACTGGGCGAGCTACGGACATGAAGTGACGCTGCCCGCGGATTGGCCGGACTGGCGCCGGCATCTTCTCACCGATCCGCAGACCTCGGGCGGGTTGCTGGTGGCCTGCGCGCCGAACGCCGCATCCGCAACGCTCCAGAAGATCAGAGCCTCGGGCTATCCGGCCGCCGCCATCATCGGCAGCGCGGAAAGCGGTGGTCCGCGCGTCGCGGTCCATTAGCCCGCAAGGGGCGGCCCGCCGCCCGGCCGTCCGCCCGCGGAGAAGCGCCTTGTCGGGGGCCGTCCCGCCTGCGTAGATTTGTCGGACAACAGCCGGCCGAAGAACCGGCGCTCCAGGGAGAGACGTCATGATATCGCGATTGAAGGCGATCGGTCTTGCGGCGGGTCTTGCGCTGTCGGCAGGGTGTCCGGCGACCGCGGCCGAGATCAAGCTGATGACCGGGCCGCAGGGTGGGGTGTGGGTTCCGCTCGGCGGTCAACTCAAGGACATCTGGGAAAAGGCCGTGCCGGGCCTGTCGGTGCAGTCGCTGCCGGGCGCAGGCATCGCCAATGTCCGCGCGATCGAGGAAGACAAGGCGGAAATCGGTTTCGGCAATTCGATCTCGACGGTGGATGCGCTGGCGGGCAACGAGCCGTTCAAGAAGCCGCACACCAATGTCTGCAACATCGCCACCTTCTATCCGCAATATTATCAGCTCGTCGTGCCGGCGGATTCGGGCATCAACTCGGTCAAGGATCTCAAGGGCAAGGGCGTCACCACCCAGCCTCGCGGCAATACCGGCGAGCTGATCACCGCCCAGCTTTTGAAGGTGAACGGGCTTTCCTACAACGACGTGAAGATGAGCTTCGTGTCCTATACCGACTCGGTCACGCAGATGCAGGACGGGCATGCCGCGGCATTCGGGCTCGGAACCGCCATCCCCGCCGCTTCGATCATGGACCTCGCTTCGGCGCGCCCGATCCGGCTGCTCGATCTGTCCGACAGTCTTGAAGGGATGAGAAAGCTTAATCCGGGCTACACGCTCGTCACCGTGCCGAAAGGCACCTATCCGAAGCAGGACGGCGACGTGAAGGTGATCGGCTACGCGACGCATATCGTGGCGTCCTGCAAGCTGCCCGAGGACATGGTCTATGCCATGACCAAGGCGATCGCCGCGAGCACCGCCTCGCTCGGCGCGGTCAGCAAGGACATGCAGAAGCTGACGCCAAAGGAGATGGCCGAGGATATCGGCGTGCCGTTCCATCCCGGCGCGGCGAAGTTCTACAAGGAAGCCGGAATCGCGGTGAAGGTGCACTGACGGGATTGCGCGGCGGGCGCGTCGCGTCCGCCGTTTGGCCGGGGTCGTCGATGAAGATCGAGTGGAGCTACGCGGGCCTGTTCCGCCTCGCCGTGACGGCGATCGCGCTCGCGATGGGGCTCTATCATATGTGGGTGATCGCCTTCGGCACGCCGGAAGCGATCCTGTTCCGCGGCACGCATCTGCTTTTTGCGCTCGTGCTCGTATTCCTGCTGTACCGGCGCACCGCCGCCGCCGACGATCAGCCGAAATCGGACGAGCAGAAGCGCGCCGACGATCGCCTGCCGTCGGTCGCCGATTACGTGCTGCTCGCGCTCGCGGTGGCGCCGATCGTCTATCTGTTCGTCAACTACGATTACGTCGTCACGCGCATCTACTATGTCGACGACCTGAGCCTCGCTGACAAGGCGATGGCGGTGCTTCTGACGCTGATCGTGATCGAGGCCACGCGGCGCGTGATCGGCTGGGCGTTGCCGATCACCGCGATCGTGTTTCTGGCTTACGGATTGCTGGTGGCGAGGCTCGGCCTCGAACGCATGCTCGACCAGCTCTACATGACGACGGAGGGCATTTTCGGCATCCCGCTGTCGGTGTCGGCCGCCTATGTCATGGTATTCGTGCTGTTCGGAAGCTTCATGGAGCGCACCGGCACCGGACAATTGTTCATGGATTTCGCCATGAGTCTCACCGGCCACACCGCCGGTGGGCCCGGCAAGGTTTCGGTGGTCAGTTCGAGCCTGTTCGGAACCATTTCCGGCAGCGCCGTCGCCAACGTGATGGTGGACGGGCCGATCTCGATCCCGCTGATGAAACGGTCCGGCTTCCCGCCGCATTTCGCCGCCGGGGTCGAGGCGACGGCCTCGACCGGCGGGCAGATCATGCCGCCGGTGATGGGAGCGGCCGCCTTCGTGATGGCCGAGTTTCTCGGCGTCTCCTACGGGCAGGTGGTGATCTGGGCGATCTTCCCGGCCATCCTCTACTACGTCGCCTGCTTCGCGGCGGTGCATTTCGAGGCCAAGCGGCGCGGCCTGGTCGGCCTGCCGCGTTCCGAGCTGCCGCGCCTTGCCGTGGTCATGCGCGAGCGCGGGCACCTGTTTATTCCGGTGCTGACGATCCTCGCCGTCATGTATTCAGGCTACAGCGCCCCGCTCGCGGCGCTGGCGGGCACGCTGATGTGCTTTCCCTGCGCGGCGCTGCGGCGATCGACGCGCCACCATGTCAACGCGCGCAACCTGATCGAGGCCTTCGCCGACGGGGCGAGGAACGCGCTCGGAGTGGCGCTCGCCTGCGCCTGTGCGGGGATCGTCATCGGCGTCGTCACGCTGTCCGGTCTCGGCATCGTTTTCACCCAGTTCGTCGTCGGGCTCGCCCAGGATACGCTCGCGCTGGCGCTGATCCTGACCATGATCGCCGGCATCGTGCTCGGCATGGGAATGCCGACCACGCCCGCCTATATCATCCTGACGGCGCTACTCGTGCCCGCCATTATCAAGCTCGGCGTCATCGCGCCGGCTGCACACATGTTCGCCTTCTACTTTGCGGTGCTGTCGGCGATCACGCCGCCGGTCGCGCTTGCCGTCTATGCGGCGGCGGGGATCGCCAGGGCCGACCTGTGGACCAGCGGATGGGCGGCGGTCAAGGTCGGTGCGGCGGGCTTTATCGTGCCCTTCATGTGCGTGTACGAGCCCGCCCTGCTGATGATCGGCGACTGGCCTTCCATCGCTCAGGCGGTGATCACGGCCAGTGCCGGGGTTCTTTTGTTCGCCGCCGGCCTGCATGGCTACCTTGTGACCGCGGCAAACCTCTGGCAAAGGGCCTTGCTCGTGGTCGGCGGCCTGCTACTCATCGACCCCGGATTCACCACCGATGTCATCGGGGCGGCGCTTGGGCTTTCGGTCGCCGCCTCGCAATGGTTCGCCCGCCGCAATGCTCTGTCGATCCCGCTGAAGGAAAGTCGCTAGCCCATGGCCACAAGAAAAAAACCTGAAGAACTCCGCAGCCACCGCTGGCTCGGAGTGACCGACCTGCGGTCCTTCGGCCATCGTTCGCGCCTGCGGCAATACGGCTATGACCAGACCGACTGGGGCAGGAAGCCGGTGATCGGCATCATCAACACCTGGAGCGACATCAATACCTGCCACTCGCATCTGCGCCAGCGGGCCGAGGAGGTGAAGCGCGGCGTGCTGCAGGCCGGCGGCTTCCCGCTCGAATTGCCGGCGATGTCGCTGGCCGAGGTCTTCGTCAAGCCGACCACCATGCTGTACCGCAACTTCCTGGCGATGGAGACCGAGGAATTGCTGCGCTCGCACCCGATCGACGGCGCGGTGCTGATGGGCGGCTGCGACAAGACCACCCCCGGCCTCATCATGGGCGGGATCAGTATGGGTATCCCGATGATCTACCTGCCGGCCGGCCCGATGCTGCGCGGCAATTGGCACGGCCAGATTCTCGGGTCCGGCTCCGACGTGTGGAAATACTGGGACGAAAAGCGCGCGGGCAACATCACCGAGGAAGACTGGCAGGAGATCGAGGCGGGCATCGCGCGGTCCTTCGGCACCTGCATGACCATGGGAACGGCAGCGACGATGATGGCGATCGCCGAGGCGCTCGGACTGGTGATGCCCGGCTTCTCGTCGATTCCGGCAGCCGATTCCAATCACACGCGCATGTCGACGGTGACGGGCCGCCGCATCGTGGAAATGGTGTGGGAGGATCTCACGCCGGACAAGATCATCACCCGCGGGGCGGTGGACAACGCCATCAAGGTGCACATGGCGATGGGCGGCTCGACCAATGCCATGGTGCATGTGGTGGCGATGGCGCGCCGCGCCGGCATCGACCTGAAGCTGCAGCGTTTCGATGAATTGTCGCGCGAAATCCCGGTGATCGCCAATGTGCGGCCGTCCGGCAAATATCTGATGGAAGACTTCTACTATGCCGGCGGCATCCGCGCCCTGATGATGGAGTTGAAGGACAAGCTCGATCTCGACTGCATGACGGTCAGCGGCAAGACCGTCGGCGAGAACATCAAGGGCGCAAAGGTCTACAATTCCGACGTGATCCACCCGCTCGGCAACCCGATCTCCAGGGAGCCGGCTTGCGCGATCCTGACGGGCAACCTCGCGCCGCGCGGCTGCGTCATCAAGCCGTCGGCCGCCGACCCGCGCCTGCTCAAGCATCGCGGCCCCGCGCTCGTGTTCGAAGACTACAATCACATGGCGAGCCTGATCGACCGCGACGATCTCGACGTCACGCCCGATCACGTCCTCGTCCTCAAGAATGCCGGGCCCAAGGGCGGCCCGGGCATGCCGGAATGGGGCATGCTGCCGATCCCGACCAAGCTCGTGAAACAGGGTGTCCGCGACATGATGCGCATCTCGGACGCGCGCATGAGCGGCACGAGCTACGGCTCATGCGTGCTGCACATCTCGCCGGAAAGCTTCGTCGGAGGGCCGCTCGCCCTGGTCCGCACCGGCGACATGATCGAGGTCGATGTTGCCGCGCGCAAAATCCATCTCGATATTTCTGACGAGGAGATGGCGCGGCGCAAGGCGGCGTGGAAAGCGCCCGCGCCCAAATATCCGCGCGGCTACGGCGCGATGTTCTCCGAGCATATCGGGCAGGCCGACGACGGGTGCGATTTCGATTTCCTGAAGCTTGCCAAGGACAAGGTGCCGGAACCGGAGATTCACTAGCCTGTCGCGCGGCTGTCATGCGCGCGGGGTGAATTGCCGCGGCGGGGCGGCGCGGCTAGCCTGATGCCGGGGGACGAACCAGGAGGCGCGACATGCGGACTCTCGCCGGAATTGGAATCCTCGCCATCATCGGCGCCGTGGCGGCCGCGATCTTTTTCTTCGGCGGCTATTTCGATGTTGGGGCGACGGCTCGCGATCCCGCGATCGTGAACTGGGCGCTGGTCAAGGTGCGCATGGCTTCGATCGACCGCCATGCCGATGCGGCCGCGGGGGCTTCCCTCGACGATCCGGCGATGGTGCAGGCCGGCGCCAAGGCCTTCGCCGCGCGCGGCTGCGCGCATTGCCACGGGGCGCCCGGCGTGAATTGGGACAAGTTCGCCGAAGCCCTCAATCCCGATCCGCCGGATCTGGCCGAAGTCGGCAAGGAGCGGGAGCCGGCGCAACTGTTCTGGGTGATCAAGAACGGCATCAAGATGACCGGCATGCCCGGCTTCTCGCTGATCGGCGCCGACGACAGGGAAATCTGGTCCCTTGTCGCTTTCGTCAAGAAGTTGCCGAGCGTATCGGAGGCCGACTACAAGGCCTGGACCGCGCCGTAACGGCGCGCCGCCGGCGCGCTTGACGGTCACAGCGTCATTGCGAAAGAACAGGCGCGGCGACAGCGCAACAGGTTGCTCATGGCCGAAGACATTCCGTTCGACCGGACTTTCGACTTTTCGCCGGACGTGCCCAAGGAGGTGGCGCCCGGCGTGCGCGCGCTGGTCGCCGACAATCCGGGCCCGTTCACCTTCAAGGGCACGATGAGCTACGTCATCGGGCAGGGGCCCTATGCGGTGGTCGATCCCGGCCCGAACGACGAAAGGCATATCGCCGCGCTTCTTGCCGCGACCGGCGGCCACGTCTCGCATATCTTCGTGACGCATACGCATCGCGACCATTCGCCCGGCGTCGCGCCGCTCAGGCAGGCGACCGGGGCGAAGGTTTATGCCGAGGGGCCGCACCGGCTGTCGCGCGATCTGCAGATCGGGGAGGCCAGTCCCCTGGACGCGAGCGCGGACACCGATTTCCGCCCGGACGTGGCACTGAAGGACGGAGAGATCGTCAAGGGCGACGGGTTCACGATCGAGGCGGTCGCGACGCCGGGGCATACCGCCAACCACATGGCCTATGCGCTGAAGGAAGCAAATCTCATGTTCTCCGGCGATCACGTCATGGGATGGTCTACGCCGGTAGTCGCTCCGCCCGACGGCGCGATGAGCGATTACATGAATTCGCTGCGGAAGCTGACCGCGCGCGCGGAGACGCTCTACCTGCCGGGCCACGGCGCGCCGATCGGGAACGCGCCCCTGTTCGTGCGGTCCTATATCCGCCACCGCCAGGCGCGCGAAGCCTCGATCCTGCACCGGCTCGCCAAGGGCGAGGCGGATATCCCGACGCTGGTGCGCGCGATCTATATCGGGCTCGATCCGCGCCTCGTCAAAGCGGCGGGGCTGTCGGTGCTCGCGCATCTGGAGGATCTCGTCGCGCGCGGCGTCGTGGCCACGCACGGGCAACCTTCGATCGAAGGCTCCTACCGTCTGGTCTGAGATTGCTTGGCCGCGGCCGCCTTCTTGGCCTGCGCGGCCTTGCGCTCCCGCTCGCGCTGCGCCGCCCGCTCGATCCGTTCCTGCTTCTCCTGCTGGGTCGAGGCGATGTCCTCGATGTCGGCAAGAAGCGCGCGGATGCGCGCGGCGTTGCTGCCGAAATCGTGCTGGCCGTAGCGGGAGGCGGAGCGCGCGTCGATGCGCGAGCCGTCCTCGTTTGGCCGGATGCGGATCACGACGTCTTCGCGAAAGCCCATGATCGGCGTGCGCGCCACGGCCTCGATCCGGCCCTCGCGGCGCGCGGGCATCTGCGGCGGCCGCGCGTCGAGCACGGCCCAGCGGCGCTTGGTGACGACCGCGAGCGCCGCCTCATAGGCCTGCGCGGGAGCGGCGGAAATCAGGAGCGGCTCCACCTCCGGATAGGCCGCACGTTGCTGCTCGGCGGCGTAGAGACCGGCATAGATCACGGGATTGGCCTCGCGCGTGCGCAGGCGCGCGATCTGCTCGAAGCGCGGCGGGTCGATCGGATCGGTGGTGATGTCGGCGATCGCCGGCAGCCTATAGGCCTGGTAGGCGAGGTAGCCCGGATAGGCGAGCAGCGCCAGGCCGATAAAGATCGCGGTCAGCGCGGAGCCGAGCCCGCTCACGCCGCTATTCCAGATCGAGGCGAAGGCACCGAGCCCGAGCACGATCGCGAGCGCGGCGAAGCACAGCGCGCCGCCGAAAGTGGCGAGGGCCGGGAACAGTTCGAGCAGGCCCGAGCGCACGATGACGATCGACAGCAGCGTCGCGACCAGCGAGAAGAACGCGACCCGGCGGGCCCATACCGCGAGCTTCGATACCGGGTCTTCTGCAAAGCGAGGGCGGGCCATGGCGCTACCGGCTATCCGCGCCTGGCCGTGCCGCCGCCGACCGAACCTGCATTATTCCGCCGCCGTGGCCGTTGACAATGTGTAGTCCTTGAATCGCTCGCGCAAGGCGAGCTTCTGGATCTTGCCGGTCGCGGTATGAGGAATTTCCTCGACAAAAGCAACGTCATCCGGCAGCCACCATTTGGCGACCTTTCCTTCCATGAATTGCAGCAGCTCTTCCTTGGTCGCGCGTTCACCCTTTTTGAGAACGACGACCAAAAGAGGGCGCTCGTCCCATTTCGGATGGCGGACGCCGATCACCGCGGCCTCGGCGACCTTGGGGTGGCCGACGGCGAGATTTTCCAGGTCGATCGAGGAGATCCACTCGCCGCCCGACTTGATGACGTCCTTGGAACGGTCGGTGACCTGCATGTAGCCGTAGGGGTCCATGGTGGCGACATCGCCGGTATCGAACCAGCCTTCGGCGTCGAAGGCCTCGGCGCCCTCGCCCTTGTAATAGCTCCTGGCGACGGAGGGGCCGCGCACCTTGAGACGGCCAAAAGTCTTGCCGTCCCACGGCATGTCTTTGCCGGCGTCGTCGGTAATCTTCATCTCGACGCCGAAGGGCGGGTGCCCCTGCTTCTGCTGCACGTCGAGCCGCGCTTCGCCGGTGAGCGAGGCATATTCCGGCTTCATCGAGCAGAGCGAGCCGAGCGGCGACATCTCGGTCATGCCCCAGGCATGGATGACCTCGACGCCGTAATTCTCCTCGAATTTTTTCGCCATGGCGCGCGGGCAGGCCGAACCGCCGATCACCACGCGCTTGAGATAGGGAAGTTTGAGGTCGTTCGCCTCCAGATGCTGCAGCAGCATCAGCCAGACGGTCGGCACGGCGGCGGTGAAGGTGACCTTGCAGGTGTCGAGCATCTCGTAGATCGAGGGACCGTCCATTTTCGGGCCGGGCATCACGAGCGTCGCGCCGACCATCGGCGTCGAGAAAGCGAGCGACCAGCCGTTGGCGTGGAACAGCGGCACGACCGGCATCGACACGTCCCTCGATTGCAGGCCCATCGAGTCGGGCATCGCCGCAAGGAAGGCATGCAGGACATTCGAGCGGTGGGAATAGAGCACGCCCTTCGGATTGCCCGTGGTGCCGGACGTGTAGCACATGCCAGCGGCGGTGTTCTCGTCGAAGGACTTCCAGCGGAAATCGCCGTCCACTTCGCCGATCCACGACTCGTAGGCGACGGCATTCTTCAGGCTCGTCCGCGGCATATGCGCCGCGTCGGTCATGACGATGTAGCGCTCGATGGTCGGCAGCCTGTCGGCAAGTTTTTCGATCAGGGGGACGAAGGTGAGGTCGAGCATCATCACCCGATCCTCGGCATGATTGACGATCCAGACGATCTGGTCGGGGAACAGGCGCGGATTGACGGTGTGATAGACAGCTCCCACGCCCAGGATGCCGTACCAGGCCTCGAGATGGCGCCAGGTGTTCCAGGCAAGGGTGGCGACGCGGTCGCCGAGCTTCACGCCATCCTTCTCGAGCCTTTGCGCGATTTTCAGCGCCCGGCCGCGCACCTCGGCGTAGTTCGTGGTGTGGATCGGCCCTTCCACCGAGCGCGAAATGACCGGTCTCTTGGCGTGGTAGGTGGCGGCATGATCGATGATGCGATGGCACAGCAGCGGCCAGTTCTGCATCAAACCCAGCATCGAAGCGTCTCCTCGATTTTTCCGACAGGCTAGCGGCTGCGCGGGCCGCCGCAAAGAGCCTGTTCAGAAACGGTCGATGCGGAAACGGCCGGTCTCGTAGGACGTTTCTCCTGTCAAAGCCAGGTCGGCGAGAATCGCGCCGACCGCGGGGGAAAATTTGAAGCCGTGGCCGGAGCAGGGCGAGGCGACGACGATCTGCGGACAGCCGGGCATCCGGTCAAGGATGAAATCGCCGTCGTCGGTCATGGTGTAGAGGCAGGTCTTGGCGGCGCGCAGCGGGCGGTCGGCTGGCGGCAGGAAGGTGGACAGTGCGGCGCGCACCGCCGCCTCGTCCTTCGCCGACACGGTACGGTCATAGGTTTCCGGATCAACCACTTCCCGCTCGTGGTGGTGCTTGGCGACTTTCAGGCCCTCGGCGTCGCTGTAGGGAAAGCCGTAATGGATGCCGGAGGCGCTTTCGAGCATCCAGACCGGGAACCGCTCTTCCCGGAAGGGGGCGGGGTCGTCCGGTTCGACCCAGGTCAACACCTGCCGGGTGGCGCGCAGCCGCGCCGGCAGGCCCGGAAGCAGCGTCGCCGCCCAAGCGCCCGCCGCGACGATGGCGCTGCCGGCTTCCACGGTGCCGCTGGCGGTGACGACGCGCACGCCTGCGCCGCGCGGCTCGACCGCGAGCACGCGCTCGCCTTCGCGCAGCTCCGCGCCGTGGTCCTGCGCGAGCCGCAGATGCGCGCGCAGCGCCCGCTCGGCTTGGACGAAGCCGCCTTCCGGCTGGATCACGGCGACGAAATCGTCCGGCAGCTTGAAGGGCGGGTAGCGGCGCATCAGCTCGCGGGCCTCCAGGATCTCGTGCGTCAGACCGTGCTGGCGCGAGGAGGCGAGGGTGCCGGTCACAAGCTCGCTGTCGGGGCGGCCCATCTCGGCGATGCCTGTGATATGCAGGAGCCGCTCGCCGCTCGCGGCTTCCAGGTCGCGCCACAGCTCATAGGCGCTGCGCACCAGCGGCACATAGGACGGATGCTCGAAATAGCCGAGGCGGATGATGCGGGTCTGCCCGTGCGAGGAGCCGCGGTCGTGCCCGGCCGCGAACCGCTCGATCCCGAGCACGCGCTTGCCGCGCCGCGCGAGGTGATAGAGCGCAGCACTGCCCGCTGCGCCTTGACCGATCACGACGACATCGTAAGCCATCAATCCGGGCCCCGTTTGCTGCGTCCCGCACAAATGCCGCAATCCGCCGGGAGATGAAAGCGGTGAAATTTCCATCGCTCCTGCTTGCCGTGCTCGGTGCGGCGGCAACCGCCGCGGCCGCGCAGGTGCCGCTGCCCGGTCCCCGCCCGCAGGACGCCCCGGCTTACGCCGACGACGGAGGCGGCGAGGAACAGCCGTGAACCCCTGATTCACCAGCGCCGCGCTAGACAAGGGAATGAAGCCGATCCATCCGAGCGAATTGCGGCTGCCGCCGAAAAGGGGCGTGACGCGGCGCGGGCTCGTTCTCAGCGGCGGCCTGATCGGCCTCGCCGGCATGGGCACCGCCGCCTATGGAGGGATCGAAGCCCTGGGGCTCGAAATCCGGCATTACCGGCCTGAGCCGGTCGCCTGGCCGAGGCGCCAGGCGCTCACCATGACGGTGATCGCCGACCTGCATGCCGGGGGACCGAATATGGGCCTGCGGCGCGTGCGCGAGGTCGTCGATGTGTCGAACGATCTCGGCTCTGACATAGTGCTGCTGCTCGGGGATTATTTCGCGACCCATCGATTCGTCACCGAGCGCGTGCCGCACGCGGCCTGGGCGGGCGAATTGGCGCGCCTGCGGTCGCGGCTCGGCACCTACGCGATTTTCGGCAATCACGACTGGTGGTTCGACATCGAGGGCGTGCGCCGCGCCTTCGCGGCGGTGAACATCCCAACGCTGGAAAACAACGCGCTGCTGATCGGGGAGCCGGGCGAGCGGTTCTGGCTCGCAGGCGTCGGCGATCAGGTCGCTTTCCGGCTCGGGCATAACAGGTTTCGCGGCGTGGACGATCTGCCGGGAACGCTCGCCCACGTCACCACCGGAGATCCGGTGATCCTGATGGTGCACGAGCCCGATATTTTCACGAAGGTGCCCGACCGCGTCGCGCTCACCGTCGCCGGCCATACGCATGGCGGCCAGATCCGTATTCCGTTCGTCTGGGAGGCATTCATTCCCTCGCAATACGGGACGCGCTTCGTCTATGGCCATGTCGTGGAAGGGGGGCGGCACATGATCGTCTCGGGCGGGCTCGGCACGAGCTTCGTTCCCGCGCGCGTCGGCGTGCCGCCTGAAATCGTCCGGATCCGTCTCGGCGCATAAGCACAAAAGGAAACGGCGCCGGTTGCCCGACGCCGCTTCCGCCACAGCCCCTCAGAAAAACCTCAGTCGTTGCCGATGCCGCCGCCGGTCAGCGCCACGCGCGGATTGTGCGGGGAATCGCCCTGGTTCGGCGCCAGCACAACGACGACGGTGCCGAGCTTGACCCGATTATAGAGGTCGATCACGTCCTCGTTGGTCATGCGCACGCAGCCGGAGGAAATCGCGGTGCCGATATATTCCGGCTGGTTGGTGCCGTGGATGCGGTACAGCGTGTCCTTGTTACCGGTGTAGAGATACAGCGCGCGCGCTCCCATCGGGTTATGCGGGCCGGGGCCGACGAAATCGGGAATGCCGGAGCCGAGGCGCTGCTTGATCTCCTTGGTCGGAGTCCAGGTCGGCCATTCCGTCTTGCGTTCGACGCGCGCCACGCCCGACCAGACGAGAGCTTCCTCGCCGACGGTCACGCCGTAGCGGATCGCCTTGCCGCCCTCGAGGACGTAATAAAGATAGCGGGCATCGGTATCGATGACGATCGTGCCTGGGCCTTCCTTGCGGTGGTAATCGACGATGTGCCGGCGATAAGGCTCGGGGATCGTCGCCTTGGCGTAAGGCGCTTTGGCGAGCAGTTCCTTGTCGCGGGCGGTCAAATTGGTTTCGGGCGCAGGTTCGACCTTCGACTGGATACAGCCGGCGAGCCCCAACGCGAGAACAACGAGCGCGACCAGGCGCAACATCATGCGGCCCCTCTCAGGCGGTTGCTCCGCCACGATTCGATGCGTTTATCGGCCTTTATTAGCCGCAAAACCGCTGGTTCCGCTACATAAACGAGACGGTCGGGAATGCAGTCGTGTGGAACTGTTGCGTCCCTGCATCAGTCTTTCGTCCCAGCCACACCGTCCAAAGTCACTGACGAGACTACGCAAAACGGCGCACGCTGCAGCGCAGCGCAGTTGCCGCAAAGAGACACGATTCGCTGCCCAGTTTGGCCGCACTGGGTTAGCAAATTACCTCCAAGCCCGGCGCCTTGGAACAAGTCCGGGCAAGGAGGAAACGATGACGTCGCCGTCGGATCTCTATGGCGCCACCCCGGCGCCCAAGGCCGAGCAGACCGATCTTGTTCGCCGCTACGAGCGGATCGGCATTTCGGCCGTGGCCGGGGCCTTGGCGTGCGAGAAGGCCACCGCCAGGCAGAATCCCGCGCCGGTCGAGGACGGGATCAAGGAGCGGGAGCTTCAGGTCACCGCCTGAAGCGGCGGACAAGTCCCGCGTCCAAAGCTTTGGCGCTTGCAGCGGTGCCCGCGATCGGTTCATGAGTGGCTCGGGCCCCGCACATCTTGGGGTGAGCCCAACCCGAGAGCGCCATGCTTGTTGCCTACAGCCCTCGAGGCTCCTCGCTTGAACAGAAAGTGGTTGAGCCCGGCACCGCCGTGCCGGTGGACGCTGTGTGGATGGACCTCGCCAATCCGACCGCCGGCGAGGACAAGCTGATCGAGCGCCTCGTCGGGATCGCGGTGCCGACCCGCGAGGAGATGCAGGAGATCGAGATTTCGAGCCGCCTCTATACCGAGAATGGCGCGCGCTACATGACCGCGACGCTGATGTGCCAGTCGGATACCGATACCCCGAAGACGACGCCGGTCACTTTCATCCTTGCCGGGCACCGGCTGATCACCGTGCGCTACGACGAGCCCAAACCCTTCGCCATCATACGCACCAAGCTCAGCCGCTCCTGCTCGCCCAGCATCAACGGCGAGGCGGTGATGATGGATCTGCTGGACGCCGTCATCGACCGCGCCGCCGATATTCTGGAAAGGATCGGGGCGGAGGTGGACCGGACCTCGCACGAGATTTTCGATCCCGACCGCTCACGCGCCCCGCATTTCTACAACGCCATCATGCGAACCATCGGCTCCAAGGGCGACCTGACCTCGAAGGTTCGCGAGAGTCTCGTTTCGATCGGACGGCTGGTGCTGTTCCTTGCCAACGAATCCGAGTCGCTGAAATGGCCGAAGGAGCAGCGCGCGCTGGTCAAGTCGATGCAGCGCGACGTCCAGTCGCTCTCCGATCACGCCACGTATCTCGTCAGCAACATCACCTTCCTGCTCGACGCCATCGTCGGCGTGGTCACGATCGAGCAGAACAATATCATCAAGATTTTCTCGGTCGTCGCCGTCGTGCTGATGCCGCCGACGCTGATCGCCTCGATCTACGGCATGAATTTCAAGCACATGCCGGAGCTGGAGTGGATTCACGGTTATCCGTTCGCGCTCGTGCTGATGGTGCTTGCCGCGATCGTGCCATATCTGTTCTTCAAATGGAGAAAGTGGCTCTAGCGGCCCGCTACGGATAGAGCCGCGTTTTCGTCCACGGATCGCCGTCCTTCTCCCTGCGAAACTCGATCCGGTCGTGCAGGCGGAATGGCCGGTCGTGCCAGAATTCCATGACCAGCGGCGTGACGCGCCAGCCAATCCAGCCGGGAGGCCGCGGCACGCTGCCGATGGCAAATCTCGCGGTATTGGCAGCGATCGCCTTTTCGAAAGCGAGCCGGCTTTCCAGCGGCTGCGATTGCTTGCTCGACCATGCCCCGATCTGCGCGAGGCGGGGACGCGTGGCGAAATAGGTATCCGCTTCCTCGGCGCTGACTTGCGATACCGGTCCGCGCACCCGCACCTGCCGCCGCAGCGACTTCCAGTGAAACAATACCGCCGCCTTCGGATTGGCGTCCAACTCCCGCCCCTTTTGGCTGGCCTTATGGCTGTAGAAGACGAAACCGTGTTGGTCGAAATCCTTCATCAGCACCATGCGCAGGTCGGGCAGGCCGTCCGCGCCGACGGTCGCGAGTGCCATGGCATTGGGATCGGATGGTTCGCTCTCCGAAGCCTCCTTCATCCATGCGGCAAAGAGCCCGAACGGCTCCTCGGCCTCGGTGAAATCACCAGTCGTTAACCAGCTTGGGTGTTCTATTGGCACTTGATCGGGGATCCGTGGGGCACGAGGCCGTTCAGTGATGTCAAAGGCGTCCTTGCGCCCTTCATATAGAGCAACGGCGACGAGCCGACTATGGCGGCGTGTCCCGGGTCTTCTGCTCGCGGCCGCGCTCGGCTGCACCGCCGGCGGCTGCAGCTTCTCCTACCAGCTCGGTTCGCTGTTCGGCAAAGAGGACGAGGCGCCCGAGAATACCAGCGCGATCCCGGGCAGGACCGGAACGCTCACCGCCGCGTCCACCATTCCGGAGGATGCCGATCTCGCCTATGCGCGCGCCGCCGCCGCCGAGGTGCTGACCAGGGGCGGCAAGGACGCGAGCGCCCCCTGGAGCAATCCTCGCACGGGCGCCCGGGGGACGGTCACGCCGCTTGCCTCCGCCTATACGCAGGACGGATTCGTCTGCCGCGATTTCCTGGCGAGCTATGTCCGCGACGGGGCGGAAGCCTGGCTGCAGGGCGAGGCTTGCCGGATGCACCACGGCAAGTGGGAGGTCCGCAAGCTTCGTCCGTGGAAGAAGTCCTGAGCCGCTGCTGCGTTGCACAGCGGCCCGACTCCCCCCACATTGTGGCAGAAATGTTCCGGCCGGGGCCGGAGCACAGATGAAGTTCACGGAGTTTCAGGAGTTTCCCAGGAATGCGCGACCCCTATGAGGTTCTGGGGGTGCCACGGGGGGCGAACCAGGGGGCCATCAAGTCCGCCTTCCGCAAGCTCGCCAAGAAGCTGCATCCCGACGCCAACAAGAACGACCCCAAGGCGGCAGCCCGCTTCGCCGAGCTGAACACCGCCTACGAAATCCTTGGCGATGAGAAGAAGCGCAAGGCTTTCGATGCCGGCGAGATCGACGCCGAAGGCAAGCCGCGCTTTCAGGGATTCGAGGGCGTCCATCCCGGTGGGATGGGCGATGGCACGTTCGAGACCTTCACCTGGGGGCCCGGCGGGTTTCAGCGGGGCTCCCGGGCCGGTTTCGGCGGCGGCGGGGGGATCGACGACATTCTCAAGGAGATGCTCGGCGGTTTCGCCGGTGGCCGGCGCCGCACGCAATTCGAGGAAGAGCCGATCCCCGGCCGGGACATCAATGCGTCGCTGACGATCTCCTTGTCGGACGCGGCTCACGGCGCCTCCAAGCGCCTGCGCCTGCCGACCGGCAAGGAAGTGGACGTGAAAATCCCGCAGGGGATTTCCGATGGCCAGCAGATCCGTCTCAAGGGCCAGGGATTTGCCGGCCCGGCCGGCCGCGCGGGCGACGCGCTGATTACGGTCCATGTTGCGCCCCATCCGTATTTCGAGCGGGACGGCAGCAATTTGCGTCTGGATTTGCCGATCACACTCTACGAGGCGGTGCTCGGCGGAAAGGTCCGCGTGCCGACTCTCGGCGGAGCGGTCGAGCTTGCCATCCCGGCCGGCACCAATAACGGACGCACCTTTCGCCTGAAGGGCAAGGGGATGCCGTCAAAGAGCGGCGGGGGCGATCTTCTCGCCACCGTGCGGATCGTGCTGCCCGAAGGCGCCGACCGCGAGCTGGACGAGTTGATGCGCAAGTGGCGCGAGACCAAGCCTTACGATCCGCGAAAAGATCTGCGGTGATGTGCGCCGCGGGGCGCGGCTGACCGCTGCGCGGGCCCCCGGTCTATGATTTTCCTTTCGACAGGACCTGTTCGCTCGACGAGCGTCCGCTGCTTGGCGCCGGGCGGTTTTCCATCTGCTCGTAGGCGGCGCGCGCGAGCGTTTTCAGCCGCGTCTTGTCGGCGGGCCCGCTCAGCGCATAGCCGATTTCGCCTTCCACCCAACGCACGGCGGCGAAGCTGCCGCCGTCGCTGTAGCGCAGCGAGCTTTGCGGTTCCTTCAGCCGCGAGACGTACAGGGTAAAGCGTTCGCCGGTGCCGGTCTCGTACATGAAAAGGGCGGCTGCATTGCCCGAGACGCACGGCAACAGCCTTCCGCCCAGAAGCGACAATCCGAACTGCGACAGGTCCGGTGCGCGCAGCGGCGTGCCGATGCGGCGCGACAGCCAGGGCAGCAGATGGTCCTCGTTCGCGCGCACTTCGATCGGGTGGCGCACCTCGTTGATGTAGAGCCGGTGCGCGTTCAGCGCCTGTTCGATGAACAGGTCGGCGGGCTGGGGCGCGGCGGCGGATGCGCCATGCGCCATCCAGCCGGCGATCCCGCCGATCAGGAAGGCGCCGATCGCGGCCGCGGCGGCGATGCTTTTCCAGCGCCTGCCGTTGCGCGTCAGCCGATCGAGTTTCAGCCGCTCCGGCATTGGTTCCTCGGCGACCGCGCCGTAGCGCGCGCGGATCATTTCCTTTTGCGTTCGCCACGCCGCAACCAGCGCCGCGTCCTCGGGGTGGCCCGCCAGCCAGGCTTCCACCGCCGCGCGCCGGTCTTGCGGCAATTCGCCGTCGACGAAAGCGTGCAGCTCGTCTTCGGTGACGGGGGTGTTGTCGGTCATTGCATCACCTTCTTACTTATTTGATGCGACGGAGCGCCGGGCGCTCGCCGTCGAGATAGGCCTTGATCTGCGCGCGGGCGCGGGCGAGACGCGACATCACGGTGCCGATCGGGACGCTCTGAACCTCCGCCACCTCCCGGTACGACAGGCCTTCCAGCACCACGAGGAGAAGCGCCGTGCGCTGCTCCTCGACGAGAAGGGCGAGCGCGCGCTCGATATCTCGCCCGCCGGCCTCCGGCCCTGACGCGTCGGGTGCGTCATGATCGGTGAGGGGGACGAGATTGGGTCGGCGCGCGAGCGAGCGGAGGCGGTTGCGGTTCAGATTGGTCAGGATGGTAAACAGCCAGGACCGCATGTCCCCGCCGTGGAACAGGTGCTCCGAGCGCAGGGCTCGGACCAGCGTCTCCTGGACGAGGTCGTCGGCCGTATCCGCGTTGCGCGCGAGCGCCCGGGCGTAACGGCGCAGGGCCGGGACGTTCGTTTCGATGTCCTGCCGGAAGGATGTCACCAGCCGCTCCTGTTCCAATGGTGCCGGTCCGCTCGAGGGGAAACACCCCGCCCGCCGCGCTATTCCGGAAGCCAGCGTAGCATGCCGCGTTCCCCGGCGGCCGCTTCTTGATGGGCCAGATACCCTATGCCATACGATGCCGATAACGCCGTTCCCGGCGTCTCAATCGAGGATCGATATGGCGGACGGCGCTGGCCTGATGCGCGGAAAGCGCGGTCTGATCATGGGGGTCGCGAATAGCCGTTCGATCGCGTGGGGCATTGCCAAGGCCTGCCGCGATCAGGGCGCCGAGCTTGCCTTCACCTACCAGGGCGAGGCGCTGAAAAAGAGGGTCGAGCCGCTGGCGGCCGAGGTCGGCGGCCTCGTTGCCGGCCATTGCGACGTGGCGGAGCCCGAGACCATCGACGCGGTTTTCTCCGCGGTGAAGCAGGCTTGGGGCGCACTCGATTTCGTGCTCCACGCCATCGCCTTTTCCGACAAGGATCAGCTCGACGGCCGCTATGTCGATACGACCGCGGACAATTTCACGAAGACCATGCTGATCAGCTGCTATTCGTTCACCGCAATCGCGCAGCGGGCCGAAAAGCTGATGACCAATGGCGGGTCGATGCTGACGCTCACCTATTACGGCGCCGAAAAATGGATGCCCCATTACAACGTCATGGGGCTCGCCAAGGCCGCCCTGGAATGCTCGGTCCGTTATCTCGCCGCCGATCTCGGCGCCAAGAATATCCGGGTGAACGCGATATCGTCCGGCCCGATCAAGACGCTCGCGGCATCGGGGATCGGGGATTTCCGGTACATCCTGAAATGGAACGAATACAACGCCCCCCTGCGGCGCAACGTGACGCTGGAGGACATCGGCAAGGCGGGGGTCTATTTCCTCTCCGATCTGGCGAGCGGCGTGACCGGCGAGATCCATCACGTCGATGCCGGCTATCACGTCGTCGGAATCAAGAATCCCGACGCGCCGGACATGTCGGTGGGCGAGGATTGATCGCAGGCGGTCTGCGATGCCGGTCATCTACTACGTCAGGCATGGCGAAACCGACTGGAATGTCGAATGGCGATTGCAGGGCGGCCGCGATATCGCGCTGAACGAGCGCGGCCGCGCGCAGGCGATGCATTGCGCGGGCGTGCTGCGCGATCTTCTGGCGCGCGACCGGCGCCTTCCGTCCTCGCTTGACTATGTGTGCAGCCCGCTTTCCCGCGCGCGCGTGACGATGGACCTGATTCGCAACGGGCTCGGACTGCCGCCCGAGGGCTACCGCATCGAGCGACAGCTTACCGAAATCTCCTTCGGCGAATGGGAAGGCTTTACCCTCGAGGAACTCGCTCGGCGCGACGGCGAGTCCGTGCGGCGGCGGGACCGGGACAAATGGAATTTCCTGCCGCCGGGCGGCGAGAGCTATCAGCAGCTCATGGTGCGGGTGGCGGAGTGGTATGCGACGCTGTCTCGGGATGCCGTGGTGGTGGCGCATGGTGGCACCGCGCGGGCGCTGTTTGCGCATCTCGGCATTTTCAGCCCGGCGACGGCGGCCCAGGAATCGGTCGAGCAGGGCGTCGTTTACGTTGTCGCCGACGGCCAATTGGCCCGTTATGACTGACGGCCGGCGCTGATTTGACCCTGTTGCGGGCGCGGGTTACGAAACCGCAATACCGGGCCAAAGCCATGTCGTTCAACACGTTCGGCCATCTCTTTCGCGTCACGACCTTTGGCGAAAGCCACGGGCCCGCGCTCGGCTGCGTGGTCGATGGCTGCCCGCCGCGCATCCCGCTGAAGGCCGAGGACATTCAGCGCGATCTCGACCGGCGGCGGCCGGGCCAGTCGCGCTTCACGACGCAGCGGCAGGAGCCGGATGCGGTGCGAATTCTCTCCGGCGTCTTCGCCGACGAGAACGGCACGCAGGTCACGACCGGCACGCCGATCGCGTTGCTGATAGAGAATGTCGACCAGCGGTCGAAGGATTACTCGGCGATCAAGGACAAGTACCGGCCCGGCCATGCCGGCTATACCTACGACGTCAAGTACGGCATCCAGGATTATCGCGGCGGCGGCCGAGCCTCCGCGCGCGAGACGGCGGCGCGCGTCGCCGCGGGGGCGATCGCCCGCAAGATCGTGCCCGGCCTTCTCGTGCGCGGCGCGCTGGTGCAGATGGGGCCGCACAAGATCGATCGCGAGAAATGGGATTGGGACGAGGTTTCGCGCAATCCGTTCTTCTGCCCGGATGCCGACAAGGCGAAATTTTTCGAAGGCTATCTCGACGGGGTGCGCAAGGCCGGGTCCTCGATCGGCGCCGTGATCGAGGTGATCGCAGAGGGCGTTCCCCCCGGGCTCGGCGCGCCGGTTTACGGCAAGCTCGACGCCGATCTCGCCGCGGCGCTGATGAGCATCAACGCGGTCAAGGGCGTGGAGATCGGCGACGGCATGGCGGTGGCAGGCCTGTCGGGAGAGCAGAACGCCGACGAGATGCGCATGAGTAACGACGGCAAGCCGCGCTTTCTGTCGAACCATGCTGGCGGCATTCTCGGCGGGATTTCGACCGGGCAGCCGGTGGTGGCGCGCTTTGCCGTCAAGCCGACCTCCTCGATCCTGCAGCCGCGCAAGACCGTGGACCGGCACGGCAACGAGACCGAGGTATCGACCACCGGCCGGCACGACCCCTGCGTCGGCATCCGCGCCGTTCCGATCGGGGAGGCGATGGTGGCGTGCGTGCTCGCGGATCACTATCTGCGGCACCGGGGCCAGGTCGGCGAAAGCCGGCCCTGGCCGTTTCCGGCCAAGGGGTAATCCGTGCTCGATCCGCATCATCGCGTGGACATCGCCATCGCCGCCTTCGCGCGCGGGGAGATCGTCATCGTTACCGACGACGACGACCGCGAGAACGAGGGCGATCTGGTCCTCGCCGCCGTCCATGCCACGCCGGAAAAGATGGCGTTCATCATCCGGCACACCTGCGGCATCGTTTGCGCGCCGCTACCTCTCGAAACCGCGCGCCGGCTGCGCCTCGACCCGATGGTGTCCGACAATGAGAGCGCGCATCACACCGCGTTCACCGTCTCGGTCGATTTCAAGCACGGCACCACTACGGGCATTTCCGCCGAGGATCGCACCGCGACCGTCCGCGCGCTCGCCAATCTCAATTCCGGCGCGAGCGATTTCGTCCGTCCAGGCCACGTCTTTCCGCTGATCGCGAAGGAAGGCGGCGTGCTGATGCGCTCGGGGCACACTGAGGCTGCGGTCGATCTCTGCCGCCTCGCCAAGGTCGAGCCCGTCGGGGTGATTTGCGAACTGGTCAACGACGACGGCACGGTGATGCGCGGCCCGCAAATCGCCGCCTTCGCCGAGAAACACAAACTCGCCCGCGTCTCGGTCGCGGACCTGATCGCCCACCGGCAGGTGCGCGAAAAGATGGTGCAGCGCGTCGGCGAATTTCCTGTCTCCTCGCCGATCGGCACGCTGCAGGGCTACGCCTTTGTCACCCCGTTCGACCCGCAGCACCATATGGCGTTCGTTTACGGCGACCTCGGCGACGGGCGCAATATCCTCGCGCGGCTGCACCGCGCCGACGTGATCGGCGACGTTTTCGGCGGGGCCAAGACGATCAACGCCACGCTCGCCCGCTTCAAGGCGGAGGGGCGGGGGGTCATCGTCTATCTGCGGGACGGCACCGCCGGCGTGCCGGTGACGGCCATTCCGCAGGACGGCGATACGGCATCGGATGCGGCCCGCATACGCCAGTGGAGGGAGGTAGGGCTCGGCGCGCAGATTCTCGCCGAACTCGGCATTTCCTCGATCCGCCTGCTGGCCTCGACTAGGCGCACCTATGTCGGCCTTGGCGGCTTCGGCATCGAGATCGTCTCCACCCAGACGATCGAAGGCTAGCCGCCGGCCTTTCTCCCGCCCCGGCGGCATGGCACCATCGCCCTTGGCCACCAATCCGGGAATGCAACCATGATCCGTCGGTGCCCTGCTGCGGCTTCGGGGGCTATGCTTTTTGCGGCGGCGGCCCTGGCGGCGCCGCCGATCCGCCCCGTCGCCGACCGCCCGATCGACGTCGATGTCGAACTGGTTCTCGCGGTCGACGTGTCCTATTCGATGGATCCGGACGAGCAGGCCCTGCAGCGCGAGGGCTATATCAGGGCGCTCTCCTCGCGTGAATTCCTGCAGGCGCTGCGCAAGGGCATCCACGGCAAAATCGCCGTGACCTATGTCGAATGGGCCGGCGTCAACATCCAGAAGGTGATCGTGCCCTGGCGCATCATCGAAAGTCCGGAATCGGCGGACGCGTTCGGCGCCGAGATCGCGCGCGCTCCCTACACGCGGGCGATGCGCACGTCCATCTCCGGCGCGCTCGCCTTTGCCGCGCCGCTCTTCGAGACGAGCGGACATCGCGGCATTCGCCGCGTGATCGACGTGTCGGGCGACGGCACCAACAACAACGGACCGCCGGTGACGCTCGCGCGCGACGAGGTGCTCGCCAAGGGCATCACCATCAATGGCCTGCCGATCATGCTCAACCGCCCGAATATCGGCTCCGTCGATATCGCCAATCTCGACATCTATTACGAGGATTGCGTGATCGGCGGGCCCGGCGCCTTCGTGATTCCGATCAAGGATCGCGCGCAATTCATCGAGGCGACCCGCACCAAGCTCGTGCAGGAAATCGCCACGACCGCTCCGGAGGCCAGGCTCGCCGCCGCGGCGGCGCAAAGCCCTCGCATTTCATGCCTGATCGGCGAGAAGATGTGGAACGAGCGGTGGGGCGGCAGCGGGATCGACCGCTGATCAGCGCGAGAATTTCGCCACGATCTCGACATGCGCCGTATAACGGAACTGGTCGATCGGCGTCACCGCCAGCAGCCGATATCCGCCATCGAGCAATATCCTCGCATCGCGCGCGAAGGTCGCCGCATTGCAGGAGACGGCAATCACGGTCCGCACGGCGCTCCCGGCAAGCTCCCGCGCCTGGGCTTCCGCGCCCTGACGCGGCGGATCGAAGACGATGGCGTCGAACGGGGCCAATTCCTCCGCCCCCAGCGGCCTGCGGAAAAGATCGCGACGGATCGTCTCGACCGGCTTGAGGCCGGGCGCGTGCGCCGCCGCCGACAGCGCATCGAGGGCCGCCCCGTCGCTGTCCACGGCGGTCACGCGCGCGCCTTCGGCGAGCCGCAGCGCGAAGGGCCCGACGCCCGCGAACAAGTCGGCGATTTTCCTGGCTTTGCCGGCGTGACCGGTCACTCGCCGCGCCAGCTCCTCCTCGCCCTTCGCGGTCGCCTGCAGGAAAGAGCCGGGCGGCAGGGCGACCGCCGCCCTGCCCATGTGGATCAGGGGCACGCTGCGCTGGATCACGAGCTCGCCGTGACGCGTGATGCGTGCGACGCCGCTTGCCTGCGCGATCTGTGCGAGCGCGGCCGTTCTTCGCGGCGTGAGCGGTCCCGATCCGCGGATGTCGATATCCATGCCGCCGACCGTGGCCGTGGCATGGATATCGAGCGGCTTGCCGAGCGGGCCCAGCAATTCGGCGATCCGCCAGGCGATATCGATCGCGCCGTCGAGGTCCTTGGCCAAAACCGGGCAGCGGTCGATTGAAATGATCGTGTGGGCGCGCAGGGCGGCGAATCCAACCTCGATGACATCGTGCGTGCCGCGCCTTGCGTGAAAGACGGCGCGCCGCCGCCCGTCGCCATGCGCGTCAATCAGGTCTTCCACCTCTGCGTTAATCTGCTCCTGGGCGAGCGCCGATACGACGAGCGCGCGCTTCCAGGCGCGATAGCGTTCAGCCGTCCAGTGCTGCAACGCGCAGCCGCCGCACACGCCGAAATGCGGGCAGATGGGCTCGATCCGTTCGGGCGAGCGCGTCACGATATGCAAAAGGTGCGCGCGGTCGGGATGTCCGGGCACCGCGTCGGCCTCGACCGTCTCGCCGGGCAATGTGTAGGGAACATAGACTGGTCCGGCGGCGGTGTCGGCGATGCCGTCGCCGCGGTGGCCGAGCCGCGTGATGTGAAGCCGCTGCGTCATCGGGCGATGCTCGCGCAAACGAAATGGCCGGGACAAGCCCGGCCATCACGCAAACGTCCGTTTCGAAGCCTCAGGCGAGGCGCATCGTTTCCGCCTTCACGTCCTTGCCGAGGGCTTCGAAAACCTTGGCGATGATGCCTTTGGCGTCGAGGCCGGCCTTGGCGTACATGGCGTTCGGGGTGTCGTGATCGATGAAAATATCGGGCAGGACCATCGCGCGGAATTTCACTGTGCCGTCATCGAGCGCCCCGTGCTCGAACAAGGCCTGGGCGACGAAAGAGCCGAAGCCGCCGATCGAGCCTTCCTCGATCGTGATCAGTACCTCGTGCTCGCGCGCAAGGCGCAGCACGAGATCGACGTCGAGCGGCTTGGCGAAGCGCGCGTCGGCGACGGTGGTGGAGAGGCCGAAGCCGGCAAGTTCATCCGCCGCCTTCAGGCATTCGGCCAAGCGCGTGCCGTAGGAGAGGAGCGCGACCTTGCTCCCTTCGCGCAGGACGCGGCCCTTGCCGATTTCCAGCGGCTTGCCCTCTTCCGGCATGGTGACGCCGACGCCTTCGCCGCGCGGATAGCGCAGCGCCGAGGGCCGATCATCGATCGCGACCTGCGTCGCGACCATGTGCACAAGCTCGGCCTCGTCGCCGGCCGCCATCAGCACGAAGCCGGGCAGGCAGCCGAGATAGGCGATGTCGAACGAGCCGGCATGCGTCGGGCCGTCGGCGCCGACGAGGCCGGCGCGGTCCATCGCGAAGCGCACCGGCAGCCGCTGGATCGCGACGTCGTGCACCACCTGATCGTAGCCGCGCTGCAGGAAGGTCGAGTAGATCGCGCAGAAGGGCTTGTAGCCTTCGGTCGCGAGCCCGGCCGCGAAGGTCACCGCATGCTGCTCGGCGATGCCGACGTCGAAGGTGCGCTCGGGGAAGACCTTCTCGAACAGGTCGATGCCAGTGCCCGAGGGCATCGCCGCGGTGATGCCGACGATTTTGTTGTCCTTGCGTGCCTCTTTGATCAGGCTTTCGCCGAAGACCTTCTGATAGGCCGGCGCGTTCGACTTCGCCTTCATCTGCGTCCCGGTCGCGACGTCGAACTTGACGACACCGTGATACTTGTCGGCGGATTTCTCCGCCGGCTCGTAGCCCTTGCCCTTCTGCGTACGGCAATGGACGATGATCGGGCCGGTCTCCGAATCGCGGACGTTCTTCAGAATCGGCAGAAGCTGATCGAGATTGTGGCCGTCGATCGGGCCGACATAGTAGAATCCGAGTTCCTCAAAAAGCGTTCCGCCGGTCACCATGCCGCGCGCGAATTCCTCGGCGCGGATCGCGCCGATCTCGAGCGCCTTGGGCAGCTTCTTGGCGAGCTGCTTGCCGATCTCGCGCAGGCCGCGATAGCTGTGACCGGAGAAAAGGCGCGCGAGATAGCCCGCCAGCGCGCCGACCGGCGGGGCGATCGACATATCGTTGTCATTGAGAATGACGATGAGGCGCGAATTCATCGCGCCGGCATTGTTCATCGCCTCGTAGGCCATGCCTGCCGACATGGCGCCGTCGCCGATCACGCAGATGACGTTGTTCTTTTTGCCGGCGAGGTCACGCGCGACCGCCATGCCGAGGCCGGCGGAAATCGAGGTCGAGGAGTGCGCGGCGCCGAAAGGATCGTATTCGCTCTCGCTGCGCTTGGTGAATCCGGACAGGCCACCGCCCTGCCGCAGCGTGCGGATGCGGTCGCGCCGCCCGGTGATGATCTTGTGTGGATAGGCCTGATGGCCGACATCCCAGATCAGCCGGTCGCGCGGCGTATCGAACACATAGTGAATCGCCGTCGTCAGCTCCACGACGCCAAGACCGGCGCCGAGATGCCCGCCGGTGACGGCTACCGCCTCGATCAATTCCTGACGGAGCTCGTAAGCGAATTGGACGAGATCGCGCTCCGGCAGCTTGCGCAAGTCTTCCGGCGTTTTCACGCGGTCGAGCAGGGGGGTCTTCGACTTGGACACGAGCGACTCCAATCGGGGTTTGTTAAACGGGCTCTAAGGGGGATGCCAAAGCCTTACATCATAAATGCTTTTCGGCGCAAATGTCTTGTCAATCAAGGGTTGTGAAAGGGTTCGGTCACGCCCTATTTGACGTCCAGGGAGGTCGTCCCATTGGGCTTGCCCTCCGCGTCGAGCGTGATCTTTTCCACGCGTGCCTCGGCGGCCCGCAAAAGCTCCTCGCAGCGGCGTTTAAGTGCTTCTCCGCGCACATAAATTTCCACCGACTCCGCGAGCGGGACCTTGCCTTCCTCGAGCCGCTTGATGATCGATTCAAGCTCCTCGATGGCGCGTTCGAACGGTAACTTGTTGACGTCGGGAAGGTTCGCTTCGGCCATTGGGTTTGATCCGTCTCTCGTCGATTTGTTCTGGCCGGGCCGGGCCATGGTTGCGCTCAACCGCGCATCAGGGCGGTCACGTGCGCCGCCGCGGACCGGGCGAGGGCTTCCAGGTCATAGCCGCCCTCGAGGACCGAGACGACGCGGCCGGACGCGGTGCGGTCGGCGATCTCCATCAGACGTTCCGTGACCCAGCCGAAATCCTCCTCGGCCAGGTTCAGGGTCGCGAGAGGATCTCGCATATGCGCATCAAAACCGGCCGAGATCACGATCATATCCGGCTTGAATTCCTCCACCCGCGGCAAAATCGCGCTTTCCATCGCCGCCCGGAATTCCGGTCCGCCATCGCCGGAATGCAGCGGGGCGTTGACGATATTGCCATGCTCGCCGCGCTCGTTGCGCGCACCCGTACCCGGATAGAGCGGCATCTCATGAGTCGAGCAATAAAGCACCGTGGAATCGGACCAAAAGATGTCCTGCGAGCCGTTGCCGTGATGAACGTCGAAATCCACGAGCGCCACGCGGCCGAGGCCGTGCTTTTTCTGCGCGTGGCGCACGGCGATGGCGGCGTTGTTGAAGAAGCAGAAGCCCATCGGGCGCGCCGTTTCCGCGTGATGACCGGGCGGGCGCGTGGCGACGAAAGCATTTGCCGCGCGCCGGGTAACGACCTCGTCCACCGCGAACACCGCCCCGCCCGCCGCCCGCAACGCGGCCTCGAAGCTTCCCGGCGACATGGCGGTGTCGGCATCGAGCCGAACCATGCCCTCGCGCGGAGCCACATCGCGGATCTGCTCCACGTATTCCATCGGATGGCAGAGGGCGATCGTGTCCAGCGCGGCCATCGGCGCCTGTTCTCGCGCGAGGTTGGAGAATTTTTCACTCTCCAGGGCGCGCTCGATGGCGCGCAGCCGGTCCGGCCGCTCCGGATGACCGAGCGGCGGCACGTGGTCGAGGCAGGCGGGATGAAAGACGAGCAGAGTCGACATGTTCGGCCAAGGCGTGACTTGATTGACTTAATCTCTCGGCGGGCCTGGCGAAAGAGCCGCCATGCTCAACTTTTCGGCCCGAGGCTCACGCCCGGGGGCGGGGGCAAGGTGTCGGGCACGAAAAAATCGGGCTGCAGCGGTTGGCTCGGATCGACGCGATACCGGTCAAAGTCGGTCACGCCCTCGGCTGCGAGAAATGTATCGTCGATCAGGAAATTGCCGCTGAATTCTTTCGATGGCTTGAGGAAAATGCGGTAGGCCGCATCGGCGACGATGTCGGGCTTGCGCGACATGCGCATCATCCGGTCGCCGCCAAGCAGATTCTTGATCGCCGAGGTCGCGATCGTCGTGCGTGGCCACAGCGCATTCACCGCGATCCCCCTGCCGCGCAATTCGCCGGCGAGGCCGAGCACGACAAGGCTCATCCCGAATTTCGCGATCGAATAGGCGGTGTGCGGAGCGAACCATTTCTCCTGCATGTCGAGGGGCGGCGACAGCATCAGAATGTGCGGGTTGTCCGCCTTTTCGAGATGCGCAATCGCATATTTGGACACCATGAAAGTGCCGCGCGCATTGACCTGATTCATCAGGTCGTAGCGGCGCATGTCGGTTTCGGTAACCGGCGTGAGCTGTATGGCGCTTGCATTGTTGACAACGATGTCGATCCCGCCGAAGGCGCGCGCGGCGGCATCGAGCGCCGCCTTCACGGAATCCTCGTCGCGGACATCCATCGCGAGCGGCAGCGCGCGTCCGCCCGCCGATACGATATCGGCTGCCGCGGTATGGATCGTGCCCGGCAGCTTGGGGTGAGGGGCATCGGTCTTTGCCGCGATCGCGATATTGGCACCATCCCGCGCCGCGCGCAGGGCGATCGCAAGCCCGATGCCGCGCGATGCGCCGGTGATGAAAAGCGTCTTTCCTTTGAGCGACATGCCCCACCTCGCATTCCGGGGCCGGCTATCCTACATACCCGCGAGCGATCGCGCGGGGTATCTCAGATGCAGCTCACCGGCATTCATCATTTGACCGCCGTTTCGGCCGACGCGCCCGGCAACCTTAAATTCTATACCGGTCCGCTCGGCATGCGGCTTGTGAAGAAGACCGTTAACCAGGACGACGTGTCTGCCTATCATCTTTTTTATGCAGACGGAAAAGCGTCGCCTGGCAGCGACCTGACCTTTTTCGATTTTCCCGTCTTGCCGGCGCGCCCCGGCAACCACTCGATCAGCCGCACCGGCTTGCGCGTCGGCGGAGCAGCCTCCCTGGAATGGTGGCGGAAGCGCCTGCGCGAGCACGGAGTGAGGACGGGCGAGATCGGAGAGCGTGACGGCAGGCTGACGCTCGATTTCGAGGATCCCGAGGGGCAGCGGCTGAGCCTCGTTGACGACAGCGGCAAGGGCGAGGCCTATCCGTGGGCGAAAAGCGCGGTGCCCGCCGAACACCAGATCCGCGGGCTCGGGCCGATCACGATGACGGTTCCTGATCTCGCGCCGACCGAGTTTGTCCTGACCCGCGTGATGAACATGCGCAAGGTGCGCGATTATCCTCATCCGGAATCCAATCGCGATCGCGTCGTCGTTTTCGAGATGGGCCGGGGCGGGCCGCAGGCTGAATTGCATGTCGCGGTCCGTCCCGATCTTCCGGCGGCGCATCCGGGCGCGGGCGGCGTGCATCACGTGGCGTTTCGTTCGCCCGACCAGGACTATGACGGATGGGCATCGCGGCTGCGCGAGCTTGGCGTGCCCAATAGCGGAAAGGTGAATCGCTTCTGGTTCCGCTCGCTTTATTTCCGCGAGCCGAACGGGGTTTTGTTCGAGATCGCGACCGACGGCCCGGGCTTCGCCGTGGACGAACCTGAGGACCGGCTCGGCGAGACGCTGGTCCTGCCGCCCTTCCTCGAGGAAAGGCGGTCGGAGATCGAGGCGGGTCTCAAGCCGTTGTGACGGCGCGCTTGCGCCGCCGTCCGGTCGCAGCCTGGCACGGCTCAAATTTCGCCATTGGCCGCCGCGACCGATTCGGCGCCGGTCATGACGGCCGTGGCAAGACCCCCGCACTGGACGGAAATATTTTCGGCAAAGAACCGGGCGCGGGCGACCATCGCCGCCGGCGCCAGCGACGGATCGCGCAGGGCCGCAAGCGCCTGCTCGGCGACCAGACATCCGCCCGCGGCGATGCCGAAAAGGCGCAAATAGGGCGTGGCGCCCGCGAGCGCGTGCTGCGGATTTTTGGCCAGCGCCTGCAGGAGCCACTCGCTCGCCTGCTCGAGATGATCGAGCGCCTGTGAAAGCCGCTCGCCCGCCGTTCCGAGCGCGGGATCGTTGGCGGCGCGCACGGCCTTCGCGGTCTCCCGTAATTCCCGCAAAAACGCGCGAAACGTCTCCCCGCCTGAAAGCGGCAATTTGCGCGTCACGAGATCGATGGCCTGGATACCATTCGTGCCTTCGTAGATCGCCGCAATTCTTGCGTCACGATAATGCTGCGCGGCTCCGGTTTCCTCGATGAAGCCCATTCCGCCATGCACCTGCACGCCAAGCGAGGCGACCTCGACGCCGATGTCGGTCGAAAAAGCCTTGGCTATCGGAGTCAGTAGCGACGCCCTTTCATGCGCGGCCTTGCGCGCGTCGCCGTCCTTGCCGCGATGGGCGCGATCGAGCGCGACCGCGGTAGCATAGCAGATGGCGCGAGCCGCCGCCGTGAGCGAGCGCATGGTGAGCAGCATGCGGCGCACATCCGGATGTTCGACGATGGCGACCGATGCTGCCGAGGCCCCGCCGAGCGCGCGGCCCTGCTTGCGCTCCCGGGCATAGGCCAGCGCCTGCTGCGTCGCCGCCTCAGCAATGGCGACGCCCTGCAGGCCGACGGCGAGTCGCGCCTCGTTCATCATCGTGAACATGCAGGTCATGCCGGCATGCTCCTGCCCGACCAGGTAGCCGGTCGCGCCGCCATTGTCGCCGTAAATCATGGTGCAGGTCGGCGAGGCATGAATACCGAGCTTGTGCTCGACCGAATGCGCCCGCACGTCGTTGCGCGCGCCGAGCGTGCCGTCCGGATTGACCAGGAATTTCGGAACGAGGAAAAGCGAAACTCCCTTCACGCCTGGCGGGGCGCCGGGAAGCCGTGCCAGCACGAAGTGGATGATGTTCTCGGTGAGATCGTGCTCGCCATAGGTGATGAAGATCTTCTGGCCGGTGATGCGATACGTGCCGTCGCCGGCAGGCTCCGCCTTCGTGCGCAACGCCCCGACATCGGACCCCGCCTGCGGCTCGGTGAGCTGCATCGTGCCCATCCATTCGCCGCTGACGAGCTTCGGCAGGTAGAGTTGTTTCAAGACCTCGCTGCCATGCGCGGCGAGCGCATCGACCGCGGCCATGGTCAGCACCGGTCCGATGCCGAAGGCCATCGACGCGGAATTCCACATCTCGATGCACGCTGCATTCACCGCCCGCGGCAGCCCCTGGCCGCCCCATTGCTCCGGGGCGGCGAGGCCGTTCCAGCCGGCGGCCGCCCAGGCGGTGTAGGCGGCTTTCCAGCCCGGAGGGGTCGTGACCGCGCGCCCATCGAACGGCGTGCCGAATTTGTCGCCCGTCCGGTTCAGCGGGGCGATCACCTCGGTGGCGAAGCGGCCGGCTTCTTCCAGCACGGCGTCGAGCGCCTCGGCGCCGAGTTCGGGATAGAGGCCCTCGCCGAGAGTCTCGCCGAATCCCGTGCCGTGCTTCAAAGCGAAGACGATTTCGGCGACCGGTGCGCGGTATGACATTTTCCCATGTCCCTGGTGGGGCCGGGCCTGTCGGCGCCGGCGGCAACGATTTGTTACGGCACTTTATATAAGATGAAACATGGTGCCATCCTCGAGGCGGCCCCAACGTCCCGGTCGCGGATTGTTGCTATGCGTCATCGCCGCGGTTATGGTCCGCGCGCCGTGACGGATCGAAGGTCAGTGCGATCGCCTCACGGACGTCATTTCCTGCCGGATGGGGCGTAGCCAAGTGGTAAGGCAGCGGATTTTGATTCCGCCATTCCCTGGTTCGAATCCAGGCGCCCCAGCCAGCAAAATCAACGATTTGAAGACTGGTCGGGCCGCTTTGCCGCGGACTTAGGCCTGAAGCCGCCAGAATTCCTGATTGGTGACGAGACCCGCCACCGCGTCCGCCGCCGCCTGCAGCAGCCGCTCGCCTTTTTCCGCTGTGGCCGCGCGCGGATCGCCGATCGCTCCGTGCGCCGTGCGCGCGCGGAACGATTGCCAGCGATGCGCCGCGGACGTGCCGGCCACGTCGATGATCTCGGGGGCGGTCGGGCCGACCGCATCGGCGGCAAGCGTCATGTCGACAAGCTCGGGTCTGAGGGCAAGCACCATCGAGGTTTCCGCTTCGCAGGCGTGGCGCACATTGGTCTGCTTTTCGAGAATCGCCGCGAAAGCGCGCTGGGCCAACAGCCAATAGGTCGCGGTCGCGATCGGCGCGTCCAGTTCCGGGCCGAGTTCATTCACCGCGACGGTGAGCGCGGCGATATTGCCGCCATGCCCGTTGAGCAGCAGGATGTTGCGGAAACCGTGGCGGACGAGCGAGCGGCATATGCCGCGCAGCAGCGCGAAAAATGTTTCGAAATCGAGGGAAATCGTGGCGCCGAGACTCATGTGATGCTCGGCGAGCCCGGTCCATACCACCGGCGTCACCAGCGTGGGGACCGATTTCGACGCCTGCTCTGCGGCGCGTCGCGCAATGTCCCCGACGAGCAGGCAATCGACCTGGGTCGGCAGGTGAGGGCCGTGCTGTTCGGTGGATGCGACCGGCACGATCACGCTCGCATTTCGCGCGGCGAAGTCACGCAGCGCGGGAGCCTTCAGATTCCACCATTGCAATTCCATCAATGCTTTCTCCCCTCGCGTTCGAGCAGACGCTCAAGGAACGCGCGCGTGCGCGCCTCCTGAGGCTGCTCGAAAATCTGGGCGGGTGAGGCGCGTTCGACAATTCTGCCCTTGTCCATGAAAATCACATCGTCAGCAACGTCGCGGGCGAAGCCCATCTCGTGGGTTACCACAAGCATGGTCATGCCCTGCTCGGCAAGTTGCCGCATCGTGCGAAGAACCTCGCCGACCAACTCGGGATCGAGTGCGGAGGTGACCTCGTCGAAAAGCATTACTTTCGGCTGCATCGCGAGCGCCCTCGCGATGGCCGCGCGCTGTTGCTGCCCCCCAGAAAGCCGCTCCGGATGGACATCGCGCTTGTCCTCGAGGCCCACCTTGCGCAGAAGATCGATCGCGAGCGCTTCCGCCTCGTCCTGCGTCATTCCCCGCACGCGGCGCGGCGCCAGCGTGATGTTTTCCATAACCGAGAGGTGCGGAAAAAGGTTGAATTGCTGAAACACCATGCCGACGCGCCGGCGCAATTCGCGCAGGGCGGCCGCGTCCGGCGCGTCGCCGGCGTCCTCCGTTCCTTTCGCCGCCAGGCGGCCGTCAATGGTGATCGCGCCTTTCTGGATCGGTTCGAGCGCCGCAATGCACCGCAAAAGCGTGCTTTTTCCCGAACCGCTAGGCCCGATCACGACCAGCGCCTGGCCTGCCCGCACGTTGAGGTCGATATCGTCGAGAATCGTGTGCGCGCCGTATCGCTTGACTAATCCGTCGATGACGATCAGTGGTTCGCTCATTCCTGAACCCGCGCGATCCTAAAACGCCGTTCCAGCCATTCCACGAACAGGGCAACAGGGTAGGTCACGGCAAAATAGAGTACGGCGACGACCGTAAGCGTTTCCACCGGACGGAACGTCTCGACCGCGATCAATTGGCCGATCCGTAATAGCTCCGGCGTGCCGATGGCGGAGGCCAGTGCGGTATCCTTGATGAGATAAATCGTGGTTGTTCCCATCGGGGGCAGCACGTTGCGGATCGCCTGCGGAAGTATGACAAATCGTAGTGTATCGCTCAGGGTGAGACCAAGAACACGTGCTGCCTGCCATTGGGTTCGGTTCACACCAACGAGACCCGCGCGGAAGATCTCGCTGTAGAAGGCGCCGATATTCAGTCCAAGCGCGATGGCTGCGGCACCGAAAGCGCCGAGATCAAAGCCGGTGATGAGGGGCAGGCCGTAATAGAGCCATACGATTTGAACCAGCGGAGGCGTCGTGCGGAAAAATTCGATGTAGAGATAGGTGGGCCAATAGGCCAGCGGATGGCGGGAGAATTTGAGAAGGGCGAGCGCGAGCCCAAGCACAAGACCGAGGCTCGCGCTGATCAGGCCGAGCTGAAACGTGACGCCTACGCCACGAATCAGATCGGGCAGGTAAATCAGTATCTTTTCGAACTGAAAGTTGTTCACCGGCCGGGCTTCAGTTCGTTGCCTTGATCTGGTCCGGCTTCATGAATTGCGCGATCAGCGCGTCGAGCTTGCCGGAGCTGCGCATCTTGCCCACAAAGTTATCCATATATTCGCGCATCTTCGTGTCACCCTTCTTGTATCCGTATCCGACCTTGCATGCTCGAACGTCGAGAGGCCTGTTGTGGCCGGGAAGAATCCGGATCTTGTCGCCGAAGGCGTCGAGCGCGACGGTCGTCTGGATCGGCGTGTCGAGGATCACCGCGTCGGCGCGGCCGGCCACGACTTCCTGGATGAGATCTGCGGAAGTCGATTGGGCAAATCCCTTCATTGTCGCCTTTGGTGCGACCTCCTTGGCGACCGATTCCGACCACGAGCCGGTTGGAACGGCGAACACCACTTCCGGCCGATTGAAGGCCTCGAGCGTTGTCAGGTTTTTCGGATTGTTGGTCGCGGTTGTCACCGTCGCCCCGATCGTGATGTAGCTTTCGCTGAAGTCGATCACCTCCTTGCGCTTTTCGGTAATGCAAAGAGCCGGAACGATATCCCATTTCTTCGCGTCGATGCCGGCAACCGCGGTCGCCCATTCGGAATTGATGATGTTGAGCTTGACGCCGAGATCGGCGGCCATCAGCTTCATCAACTCGACGTCGATGCCAACATATTCTCCATTCGGGCGCGGCGCGATCAGGGGACGATAAAGGACGCCCGCGACCCGCAATTCGCCACGCTGTTTTATTTCATCGATCGTGCTTTGAGCCTGGGCAGCCGAAGATGCAAATTGCAGGGTCAACGCAGCCAGTATCCCACCGATAGCCATGATGCGCATGGTAGTACTCCCCTTGTCTGTGGGAGCATTGAGCTCCCGTTACGCCCAGCATCCACGTCTCCTGGTTATTCGCTTTGAAAGGCCACGCTGCTGCGCCGCTCGAGGTGGGCAGCGAGAAGCACCAATGGCCAGGTCAAAACGAAATAGATGATCGCGATCGTTGTCAGCACCTCGATCGGTCTGAAATTCTGCGCCGCCAGCACCCATCCGCGATTCATCACCTCCGGCAGAGCAATGACCGCCGCCAGGGAGGATTGCTTCAGGAGGCTGACGAGCGCGTTGCAGGTCGGCGCGTAAACAATTCGGAGCGATTGCGGCAGGATCACCCACCACAGGCGCTGCGCATAGGACAGGCCGATGACCTGGGCCGCATCCCATTGTCCGCGCGGCACGGCCGTGATGGCTCCACGAAAAATCTCCGACATCTGCGCACCGGAGCTGCAAGCCAACGCGCCCGCGACGACGGTAAAGGCGTCAAGCCTGATATTGGCGAGGACCGGGAGCGCGTAATAGGCCCAGACGATATGCATGAGGGGCGGCGTCGTCCGGAAGAAATCGACAACAAGCCGCGCGCAGACGCTAAGCACCGGGATACGCGCCTGGCGCAGGATCGCGATTGGCAGGCCCGCCAGCAGGCCCGCGGCGAACGCGACAAAGGTCAGCGCCAATGTCAGGGGAATGCCGAGAAGTAGATAGGGGATGTCGCCGAGGATCGTGTCGAAGCGAAGCATGACGTCGCCTATTTCTTCCGCGCGGCAGATTTCGTTGGCTTGCGCCGCTTCCGGTTTCGACGAGGCATTGGCTGATTTGTATCGGTCTCGACGGCGATGGGGCCGATGGTGAAATGGTCGCGCATGGCGCGCTCCGCGGCCGCCACGTCGTGTCTGGCAATGGCGCGATAAATTGCGGCATGGGCTTCCCAGGTCCGCCGGCAGACGTCTTCCGTGAAATGATGGGCAATGCCCTGAAAATGGATATCGACGAGCGGCGTCAGCAGATCGATCAGCACGCTGTTTTGCGAGGCCTTGGCGACGGCGATGTGGAATTCGCGATTGAGGTCGGAGCTGACGTCGTAGTCGAGCGGCAGTGGTTTCGCGCGATCGAGCACCGCGCGGATCTCGACGAGATTTTCCTCTCTCGCGCGTTCCGCGGCCAGCCGCACGATTTGCCCCTCGAGCAGCCGGCGGGTTTCCCAAAGGTCGCGAATGCCGATGCGCTTCATCGCGAGCGTGAACAGGGACTGGTCGTAGATCAGCGGCATCCATCGGAAGGGACGGACGACTGTGCCGCTGCCATGCGTCGCGCCGAGAACATTGAGCGCCTCGAGCCGCTTGACCGCCTCGCGCACGACCGCGAGCCCGACCCCCATTGAACGGGCGAGCTGGCGCTGGGATGGCAACTTGTGGCCGGAAGCAAGCTCGCCGCTGGCGATGCGCTGCATGATCAGCGCCGCCACTTGGTCGGGCAGCGATTGCGCGCTCGGCTTTGGAAAAAACTGGTTCATCGCATGGACACCCTTCCGCCCAAGTGTTAGAGAGTTCCGAACACTTGTCAACGAGCGTCCGAATGAAAATCACCGACATCCGCTGCGTTCCGGTCTTGTGCCCGCGCAAACGCAACTTCGGCGGGGTGACGCGGACTGCGCTCGGGCCGGCGGCCTTCTCCGATTACACGATCGTTTTCGTCGAAACCGATGCCGGCATTACCGGGCTCGGGGAGGTGGACAGCGTATTCAGCCGCCGCGGCGCGCTGCTGCGGCACGATCTCGTGTCTGCGCTCGTTCCTGCAGTGCGGGGCGAGGACCCGTTTCGGATCGCGGCGATCGTACAGAAAATGGATCGGGTGCTTGACGGCGTGGAGGAGGCGAAAGCCGGCATCGAAATGGCGCTGTGGGACATCCTCGGAAAGGCGCTCGGCACCCCGGTTTATAATCTGCTTGGGGGCAAAGTGCGCGACCGGATCCCGCTCAGCTATTCCATTCCGTTCGGCGATCCAAAAGATATGGCGGAGCTGGCGCGGGAGCGCGTCAAATGGGGGCATCGCACGGTGAAGGTAAAGGTCGGCAGCGACGATCCCGCGCGCGACATCGCCGCCGTGAGACTAATCCGCGAAGCGATCGGCCCGGGCATCAGGCTGCGCGTCGACGGCAATATGGGATGGAAATCGCCGAAGCAGGCCATCGCGGTCATTCGTGAAATGGAAAAGCACGATCTCGAGCTGGTCGAGCAGCCGTTGCCAGCCGATGACCTCGAGGGGATGGCCGAGATTCGCATGAACATCGACGTGCCGCTGATGGCGGACGAGAGCATCCGCAATCCTCGCTCCGCCATGCAGGTGATCAAGCGCCGGGCCGCCGACATTGCGAATGTCTATGTGACCGAGGCCGGCGGCCTTTTGAACGCCTCGCGCATCTTCGCGATGTGCGAGGCAGCCAATATTCCATGCATGATCGGGAGTATGCCGGAATTCGGGATCGGTACGGCCGCGCAGATTCATCTCGGCATCGCGATGACAAATCTCGGTCCGGACAGCGACACCTGCGGAGTGCTTTATCATCAGGAGGACCTGCTCAAGGTCCCCCTTCGTATCGAGAATGGCTTCGCCTACCCCCCGGAAGGCGCGGGGCTTGGCGTGGACATCGATATGGACATTCTCGAAAAATGGAAAAGGGCGGCGGCCGAGGCCGCAAAATAGGTGTCACTCATGGGTGCCCCGCAACATTGCGATCTGCTCATCAAAAACGGCTGCGTGCTGACGATGGATGTGCGGCGGCTCGTCATCCCGCAAGGCGCCGTCGCGGTGAAGGGACATACGATTGCGGCGGTCGGGCCGGAACGCGACATTCTGCGCGACTGGCATGCAGCGGAGACGATCGACGCCCGGGGCGGAATCGTTCATCCGGGCTACGTGGATGCGCATCTACACGTGAACGCGCAAACGTGCCGCGGTTTTTTCCGCGGCGATGCCAGCAAGGGCGCGGGACAGGGCGGCCCGAATTACGCGGATTGGAAGGCGTCATTGACGGCCGATGACGAGCATGCGGCCGCCGGTCTTGCAAGCGTGGAGATGCTTCGTCACGGCATCACGACCTATGTCGAGCCGGGCAGCGCGTTCGAGCCCGATGCCGTTGCCGACGCCACCGAATCCGTTGGTGTCCGTTGCTCGCTTGCCGAGCCATATCTCTGGGATACGACCGACATTATGAGTGCCATTCCCGGCCTCGCCAGCGAATCCCTGTTCGCACGAGTGCCGCCGCGGCGCGAGCGGTGCATGAAATTGCTCGGGAGTCAACTTTTTCGCAACAGGAACAGGGATGGCATCACGCACGGACACATCGCCCTTTACGGCGAAGGAACCGCGACAGACGAATTATACATCGCCGCCAAGACGCTCGCCGATCGCGAGGGCGTCATTTTGAACAATCACGTAGGCTTCGATCTTGATCTTGCCGCAGCGATGGAGCGCGTTTACGGCAAATCGCGTTTCCTTCATTTTGCGGAAATCGGCGTGCTGGGTCCGAATACAACATTCGTTCACATGAATCTGATTCGCGACGACGAAATCGCCCCGATCGTGAAATCGGGATTGTCCATCATTTGGTGCCCGCTTGCCTATGTGTCGCGCGGCACGACCTTGCGCCAACATACCCGGATTCCGGCGATGAAGAAGCTCGGCGTGAATGTCGCGCTCGGCACGGATTCGGCGCGATCGAGCTCGTCCGGCGATGCCGGCTTTCTTGCCCTGCAACTCGCCAACGGCGCGGGCTACAATACGGTGTCGGAAGACATCCTCGAGATGATGACGATCAACGGCGCGAGGGCCGCCGGTTTGCAGCATCTCATCGGCAGCCTTGAGCCGGGCAAACGGGCCGACATTGTCGTGCGCTCATCGGGCGTCGCCGAATTGATGCCGGGCATCGACCCGGTCCATCAGCTCGTCACGGTAGGCCACGGGCCGAACGCAGATACCGTTCTTGTGAACGGACGGGTGGTGATGCAGGCCGGGCGCCCCACGCGAGTGAACGAAGCGGATATATTTGCGAAGGCGCAGGCCTCGGTGCGCCGGATCGCGGACCGGCTGGGGCTCTCGTCGCCCGGGATCTGGCCGCGCCTGCGTGCGGCATAATTCGATCTATTTCAGGCTCGAGGCGATAAAGTTCCGCAGCTCCGGCGTTTTCGGCGCGGTGAACATTTCCGCCGACGGGCCCTGTTCCCAGATCCTGCCGTGGTGCATGAACACCGTACGGTTTGCCACCTGGCGGGCGAAACCCATTTCGTGCGTCACCAGAATCATCGTCATTCCGGCCTTCGCGAGCTCTTCCATCGTTTTCAGGACCTCGCCGGTCAATTCCGGGTCGAGTGCGGAGGTCACCTCGTCGAACAGCATCACCTTCGGCCTCATTGCCAGGGAGCGGGCGATCGCCACGCGCTGCTGCTGGCCGCCCGACAATTCATCGGCATAGGCGTCCTTCTTCTCCGACAGGCCGACGCGGCCGAGAACGTCGGCGGCGATCTCCCGGGCTTCTTCTCTGCGCATGCGCTTGACCACGACCGGCGCGAGCATGATGTTTTCCTCGACCGTGAGGTGAGGAAAAAGATTGTAGCTCTGGAACACGATACCAACGTCCTTGCGCAGCGCCCGCAGATCACCGCTACTCGGGGTGATCGTATGTCCGGCGACTTCGATGCTACCTTTCTGAATGCGTTCCAGGCCGTTGATGCAGCGGAGCATCGTGCTCTTGCCCGAGCCGCTGCGCCCGATCACCGCGACGACTTCGCTCGGCTCGACGTCGAGCGAAACGTCGTTCAGGACCTGCACCGGGCCGAAGAATTTCTGGATGTTGCTAATGCGCAAGGCCGACATGCCGGCTGCCTTTCAGACGCTGACTGATGAATGAAAGCGGATAGCAGATCGTAAAATAGATCGCCGCCACGGTCATGAAGACCGCGAAAGGCTGGAACGTCATGTTGTTGAGGAGCTGGCCGGCGCGGGTCAGTTCGACGAAGCCTATCAGAGCGGTCACCGACGTATTTTTCACGATCTGAACCATGAATCCGACGGTCGGGCCGAGCGAAATGCGCAGCGCCTGCGGCAGAATCACGTAACGCAGCTTTTGCGGAAGCGTCATCGCCAGCGCGTCGGCCGCTTCCCATTGCTGGCGCGGGATCGATTCGATGCAGCCGCGCCAGATGTCGCCGAGGAACGCGGTCGTGTACATCGACAGCGAAATGGCGGCGGCGATCAGGGGCGGAAAATAGAGACCAAGAAAGCTCAGCCCGTAAAAGGCGATGAATACGAGAATGAGCAGGGGCGTGGCCTGGATGAGCTGAGTATAGCCCGCGATCAGAAGCTGCACCGGGCGGGGGCCGAGCACGCGCAGCAGCGCGAAAATCAGGCCGAAGATGCCGCCCAGAACGAAGGTCATCGCCGAGAGCAGCAGCGTCCAGCGAGTGGCAAACAGGAGGAATTCGACGCTGTCCCATCCGAACGACTTGATCATGCGGCGACTCCGGCGGCCGGGATATCCGCGATCAGGGAAGGTTTCGGCGGCCGCTTGCGGCGGAACAGCCACAGGCCGATCAGCCAATAGACGAAGCGGAAGGCAAGCGTGAGCGCGATATAGATGGCGGCAATTGTCAGAAAGGTTTCGAGGCTGCGGAAATTGGCGGATTCGATCTTGCTGCCCGCCGAGGTGAGCTCGGTCGCCGAAATCGCCGAGGCGATGCTGGTGCCGAGCAAGGTCAGCGTCAATTGTCCCGTCAGAGCCGGATAGATCACGCGCAGGGCGGGAATCAGGACGATATGGCGCACGACCTGCAGGCGCGACATGCCGAGGGCGAGGCCCGCCTCGACCTGCGTTTTCGGAATCGCAATCAGACCGGCGCGGATGATCTCGGTCGAATAGGCGCCGAGATTGAGCGAAATGGCGAACACGGCCGACGTATCGGCGGTGAGCCTCAGACCGATCAGCGGCAGGCCGAAATAGATTAGGAAAAGCTGGACCAGCAGGGGAGTGTTCCGGAAGACCTCGACATAGGTCGCCACCATCTTGCCGAGAAGGCGCGGCTCCTCCGTGCGCGCGACGGCGCAGCAAAGGCCGATGGAGACGCCGATTGCAATCGATTGCGCCGACAGGGACAGGGTGCTGATCGCACCCTGCAGGAGATCAGGAGCGTGCGCGATGATCGGCCCGAACTGCATCTCATACGCCATGCGTCACACCTCATCGGACATGCGTTACGCCGGATCCGTCTCGAGCCTTCAAAGCAACCGGACTCCCTTCGCATTGCTGCAAAAGGAGTCCGTTGCCGTGAAGCAGGACGACAGTATCAGAAAGTCGGCAATTTGCCGCCCGGCGTCGGAATGCCGATCCACTTCTTGTGAAGCGTGTCGAGCGCGCCGCTGACTTCCTGGTAATAGATGAAATTGTTCAGCCAGTGCCAGAACTGGAACGCATCCTTGCGCACCGCCATCGACCAATACAGCGTGTAAAGCGGTACCTGGGTCTTCACTTCCAGGTTGTCGAGCTTCTGCTTTTTGATGACGTCGTTGGCTACCGCGGCGACCTGCGCCGATGCGTCCACCTGGCCGGAGATCAGCGCTTGCATCGCCAGCGCATCGTCCTCGAAGCGAACGAGTTCGAGGCCCGGAATATTGAAGCCTGCGATCGCGATTTCCTGGGTGCTGCCTTTCGGCACGGATACGCGCTTGCCCTTCAGATCGTTCAGCTCAGTGAGCTTCATGCTTTTGTTGGCGACGAAGCGCATTTCGTAGGCGCCATAGGGATTGGTCATCAGGAAGGTGCGCGCGCGCTCGGGCGTCGCGGTCATCATCGCGATCAGCAAATCGACGCGGCCGGACTCGAGGGCGGCGGCGCGCGAGGCGTTGTTCACCGGCACGATCTCGACCTGCACGCCGAGCGCCTTGCCCACGTCCTTGGCGAGATCGACGAGGAATCCCGCAGTATTGCCGTTGGCGTCGACGGTGTCGTAGGGCGGAATTCCGGTGAGCGTGCCGATGGCGATCTTGCCCTTCTTGGCGATCTCATCGGTGGTTTGCGCTTGCGCCGAACCGGCGGTCATCGCGGTCACGGCGGCAATTGCCGCCGCGGCGCAAAGGGTCTTCAACACGGACATGACGTTTTCTCCTCCCGTGGTCCGTTGATGCCGGACCTTGCTACAATTCGAAATTGAAACCCACTATCCGGAATAAGGATTCTGCATTCTGGATAGCGGAAGTCAATTCCTGCAGCGTGAAGGCCCGGCGCCGCCGCAGGGCGGCGGCCCGCGGCCGGTCGGGCGGGAGAGAGGAGTGTTGGCGGTGGACCTAATGCAGGCGCGAAAGCGCCTCGGAAATCCGCATCCGCTCGGCGTCCGTCACCGGAATCATCGGTCCGCGCGGGATTCCGGTCGCGATGCCTTGCAATGACTGCGCGGCCTTGACGCGTGCGGGCAAATTGGTTCCGGAGAGGGCGGACCAAAGGTCCAGCAGCTTGTCATGCCAGGCGGCGGCCTCCCGGCGTTGGCCGCCCTTGACCGCATTCCAGAGCCTGACATTGGCTTTCGGGGCCGCGGCCGCGATCGCGGCGATGGAGCCCGCGGCTCCGAGGTCGTAGCAGCTCATCAGCGCGCCGTCGTTTGCGGCAAAGATCCGCTCGGCCCCGACCTGGCGTACGAGATCGGCATAGACCTGAAAATCCGTTCCGCTTTGCTTGATCGCTATCACGCTCGGCACCGCGTTCATAACCTCGCGCGCCAGCAACGGCGAAATCCGAGCCCAGGAGATGACGTTGTAGATGATGATGGGAAGCGGGCTCGTGTCCGCGAGCTTGCGATAGAATTCGATGAAGCCTTCCTCGGACGGCGAGAAAATATAATGGGGCGGAGCGATCTGAAGCGCGGCCAGATTTTCGCCGGCGATCCGCGCCGCGCGGCGGATGGCGCCGCGGGTGCTGTCGGCGATGATACTCGCGACCACCGGTAGCCGCGCGCCGACCGTTCTGGTGGCCAACGCGACCAGGGTGGCGAATTCGTCGTCGTCGATCGCATAGCCTTCGCCCGTGCTGCCGCCGACGACGACCCCGTGCGCGCCCTGCGCCGCCACCCATTCGAGCTGATCGACGAAGGCCTTTTCGTTGATCTCCTCGTCGTCCAGAAACGGCGTCGTCACCGGCACGAAAACCCCTTCGAGCGGGCGGTTAACCGTCATTTTTCGTTGCCTTTTTCGTATCCGTCATAGCCGAGCTGGCGCGACAATTCCTGCGCGGTCGCGGTCACCAGCGCCGCAAGGGAAGGGATGCGCTCGATCGTGATCCGCTCCTTCGGCCCGGTCACGCTGATCGCCGCGAAAACTCTGCTCGCGGAGTTGTAGATGGGAGCGGCGATGCAGCGGACGCCGAATTGATGCTCGCCCTCGTCAATCGAGTATCCGCGCCGGCGGGTCAGTTCGAGTTCCTTTTTGAGAAGGTCCGGATCGGTGATCGTCGCCGGCGTGTAGGGCAACAGGCCGCCCTTGATGATCTTGTCGATCACCGCCTTGTCCTGGAAGGCGAGCGCGGCCTTGCCGACCCCGGTGCAATAGGCGGGCGAGATCGACAGCATGGTCGTCCAGTTGACATGGCTTCCGCCCGGCGCGCCAGGCGCCACATGCTCGATGCTGACCATATTCGTTCCGTCGAATACGCAAAGGTGCGAATTCTCCCCAGTGGCGCTGATGAGCCTTTCGACCAGCGGACGCGCCTCGCGGTAGATGTCGAGATTGTTGAGGACGATGCTGCCAAGCTCGAACAGCCTGATGCCCATGCGGTAGCGATCGCGGCCGCGATCCTGCTCGAGAAGCTTGACCTCGCGCAGGCTGCTGACCAGGCGGTGAACGGTAGTCTTGGGCATGCCGCAACGGGTGGAGATTTCATTCAATGTCAGCGAACGATCATACCGCGAAAAGCAGTCGAGCACGGCCATGAGTTTGTGCATCGACTTGAGCGAACTCCGATCGGCCTTGGCGGCCTTCGGCTTTCTGCCCGCCCTGGACCCGCCGTGGCGAGCCGCACGTCGATTGTGCTGCGCAGCGTCTGCTTTCATGCTCTTGATCTCGCTGCCAAAGAGGTAGCCGGGGCATGCAGCATTGACAATGGCCTCCGTTGAAACGTAAATCCAATTCCGAAATACGGAATATGGGTCCGATTATGTCGAAACCGGCGGCCAGGGTGCTGTGCGTGGGCGTGGCGGTCCAGGACAATATTTTTTCCATCGAGCAGTTTCCCGTCGAGCCGACGAAGGTCTTCGCGCGTGATTTCCGCCAGGTCGGCGGCGGTCCGGCCGCCAACGGGGCCGTGACGATCGCGCGGCTGGGCGGCAAGGCCTCTCTCTGGGCGCGGGTGGGCGACGACCAGGTCGGCCAGGGCATCGTCGCCGAGCTTGCGAGCTACGGAGTCGATACCGCCTCGATCCGTCACGTGCCCAACCGCCGATCCGCAGTTTCGTCGGTGATGGTCGATTCTCGGGGCGAGCGATTCATATTCGCTTTTGCCGACCGCAATCTCGACACCGATACCGGCTGGCTTCCCGCCGATCTGCCGACCGGCACGGATGCCGTTCTCTGCGACGTGCGCTGGCCGGACGCCTCGGAAAAGGTCATGCACCTGGCGAGAGGGCGGGGCATTCCGGTTGTGCTCGATGCCGATCTGACCACGGACAATTCCGTGCAACGTCTCATTCCGCACGCGACCCACGCCGTATTCTCGGCGCCGGCGCTGCGCCGCCTGACCGATCAGACCGATATCGAAGAAGGCCTTCGCCGCGCACAGGCTTTGACGTCAGGGGTGGTCGCCGTGACGCTCGGAGCCGACGGCTTTGCTTGGCTCGATGGCGGTCGCAAGCGGACGGTACCCGCATTCACGATCGAGGCGATCGATACCCTGGCGGCGGGCGACGTCTTTCACGGGGCGTTCGCGCTCGGCCTTGCCGAAAGCCTGTCGGTCGAAGGAGCGGGCCGCTTCGCCAGCGCCGCGGCCGGATTGAAATGCACGCGCTGGGGCGGCCGCGCCGGCATCCCCACGCGGGAAGAACTCGATAAATTCATGGCGCAAGCCGCCTAAAACGCCACGATCTGAGGAAGCAGAAATGAGCGAAGGGAAGAAGCTGACGATCCGGGAAAAGCTGAATGCCGGCCCGACTTTCGGCATGACAATGTATACCGGATCGAGCGCGACGGTGGAGATCGCCGGAAACTGGGGCATCGATTTTGCCTTTATCGACGCCGAGCACACGGCGGTGAATATCGACGAGCATATGGAAAAACTCATTCTGTCGGCGAAGCTCGCCGGCATCTCCCCGCTCGTGCGCATTCGCGGCACGAATGAATGGGATATCCGAAAGACGCTCGAACTGGGCGCCGACGGCGTGATCGTTCCGCAGGTCAATACCGTCGAGCAGGCACGCGCGATCATCAACGCGGCAAAATTTCCTCCCCTCGGGCGGCGCGGCGGCGATGCCTCGTGCCGCGCGGCGGGATTTGGCGGGCCGAACTTCAAATGGTCCGATTACATGGAGCGTCAGAATCGCGAGCCGCTGATCATTCCGATGGCGGAAGGTTACGGCTTTTTCGACAGCATCGACGCCATTCTCGACGTCGAGGGACTCGACGTCATCAATTTCGGACCCGCCGACTATTCCATTTCCCGGCAGATTCCAATCGACTATTCGATGTCCAATCCCGAAGTGACCGACAAGCTCAACGAGCTGATCGCCAAATGCCGCAAGCGCAATCTGAAGGTGATGGCGCCCTGCATTCCGCCGACCGCGGAAAACGCGGCGAAACTCGCAAAGCAGGGTGTCGACATGATCATCATGGGCAACGACGTGCTGTTTCTCAATCAGGGCTGCAGGGGCGTCGCCGACGCGATGAAGGCGGTCAGGGGCTGAGCGATGAACATCTCGGCCGGCAAGCTTCGCGGCATCCGCCGGCTGGCGGACAGCGACGGGCGCTTCAAGATGGTGGCGGTGGACCAGCGTCCGCCGATGCTGAAGGCGCTGGCGCCAAAACTGGCGCCGCGCGCGCCCGGCTATGAGGATCTGTCGCAGATCAAGGCGCTGCTGACGAAAAAGCTGATGCGTTTCGGCTCCGCCGTGCTGATAGATCCCGATTACGGATTCAGCGCAGCGGAAGGCGTCATTCCGCCCGGCAAGGGGATGCTGATCACGCTCGAGGATTTCAATTTCGCCGAGACGCCCGAGGGCAGGAAAACGAGCCTGATGCGGGAATGGAGCGTCGCCAAGATCAAGCGCATGGGCGCGGACGGCGTCAAGCTGCTGTTGTGGTACCGGCCGGACGCATCCGTCGACGTCGTCTCGCATCAGAGGAATCTCGTGCGCAGCGTCGGCGAGGCCTGCCGCCAATACGACATTCCGTTTCTGCTCGAATTGCTCGTCTATCCGTTCAAGGGCAGCGACGGGCACACGGCCGATTATATCGAGGACAAGAAGAAGTATCCTGAACTGGTCCTTCAAAGCCTGCTGGACTTTTCCGCGGACGAATACGGCATCGATATCTACAAGCTCGAAAGCCCGATCGTCGCGGCCGATCTGCCCGATCCCGACGCCGGCGGGGCGGCGGCGCAGGCGGCGCAGGCGGTGTTCGACGAAATGGCGCGGCTGATCGACAAGCCGTGGGTCATGTTGAGCGCCGGCGCGAGCATGGACGTCTTCAGGCGCGTTCTGACATTCGCCTATCGCGCCGGGGCAAACGGCTATCTGGCGGGCCGCGCCATCTGGTGGCCTTCATTCGGCTTCTATCCCGACCTGCGGGCGATGGAGGAGCGGCTGGACAGCGAAGCCGCACGCTACATGCGGGAGATCAACGATCTCACCGTGAGCATGGCGCGGCCCTGGCAGGCCGCGTTCGAGGATCAGACCATAACGGTCGGTTTCGCCGGCCCATCGTTCCCGGTGGAATACGGGGATTTTGCCGCGGCGCGCTAGGCCCTCGCGCCGGCGGCGGCCTTTTCCGGCCGGCGTTGGCGGAGCGGCGGCAAACATTGTATCAAGCTTCGGATGGTTGGGACGCGCCCGCGCCCGGCCCTTCAGGATGACGCCCGTTGGACAGCCTGCAGATCCTCGATCGCCTCATTTCGTTTCCGACAGTCAGCGACCGTTCGAATCTCGACCTAATCGAATTCGTCCGTCAATATCTTGAAGGTTTCGGCTTTGACGTTCGGCTTGTCGCCGAGGCAGGCGCGACAAAGACCAATCTCTTTGCGAGCCTTGGTCCCCGCGAGGGACCCGGCATCGTCCTCTCGGGGCATTCGGACGTCGTTCCCGTGACCGGCCAGGCCTGGACCTCCGATCCCTTTGTCCTGACCGCGAGGGACAATCGTCTATTCGGGCGCGGAACCGCGGACATGAAGGGATTCGTCGCCTGCGCGTGGAGAACGTTTCAGTCTCGAGGCCTCGATGGCGAAGCTTCATGCGTCCGAAATGGCCGGGCGCGTAACCGATTTGGCGCTGCAAATGCATGGCGGCTATGGGCATGCGCGCGATTTTCCGCTCGAGCGCTACGTGCGCGATGCGCGGATCATGCGCATCTATGAAGGTTCCTCCGGAATTCAGCGCAACATCATCGCGCGCAGCGTCCTGAACTGAAGATGAAAATTATTCGTAATGCCGAACAGAAGCGCATGCCGTGGAAGAATGGCGGCGGAGAAACGGTCGAGATCACGCGCAGTCCGAGCAATTCAAATCTTGATACGTTCGATTGGCGCGTAAGCCGGGCGCGGATCGATCGGGCGGGGCCGTTTTCCTCGTTTCCCGGGATTGATCGAACGTTGTGTGTCCTCGACGGTGATGGAATCCGGCTGCGCATCGGGGCTTGCGAGCCTTTTCTTCTTTCGACGGATAGTCCGCCTTTTTCCTTCTTGGGCGAGCAGCCTGTTGAATCCGATCTGGTCAGAGGCGTCGTGACCGATCTCAACATCATGACAAGGCGGGACAGGTTCCGGCATCACGTGACCGTGGCGGGAAACGTAGCGATCCGGATGCCGCTGCGGGCGTGCTCGGCGCTTGTCGTTTTTTCGACAGGAACGGCGACGGTTGTTTCCCCGGAAGGGAAGGCGCGTCTGGAAAGACATGACGCGGCGGTGCTTCATTCGCAAGAGGGAGAAGCGTCGATCCTGCCGGTCTGCCGCAGCCCTCTTTACATCGTCAGAATCCGGCCGACCGCCTTGCGAGAAAATTCACCATACGGCAATTGATCCGTATGCAGCGGAAGAAATGGCGCGGTCCGGCGTCAGTTCTCGACAAAGCCGGTATCGGCCAGGATGTTTTTTGACAGCGCAACGACTTCCTGCGCCGCGCGCCCGATCGTCCGCTTGGGGAAGGCGGCGAACATGCTGACGGCGGGCAGAGGCGGTTCGAAATTCAGTATCTTGATTTGCTTCTTGCGCACCTGGTCTTGCACGATCCGTGTCGGCAGCACGCTGATCGCGGCTCCCGCCGAAACCAGGCCGATGATCACCGATATGCTGGAACAGGTGCTCAGGCGGGTCGGCACAAATCCGCTTTCGGAAAACCAGTCCATCACCAGGGAGAAGGACGGAGAGGGGGCGGGGTTGGTCACGATTTGGCGCCGCACGAGATCTTCAGGCGTGAGCGGCCGCTTCGGCGAGCGAAAATCCTTTCCCGCTACCCATGATACCGGCTGCGCGCCGAGCGGCTCGACGCGAAAAAGTTTGCTTGGCGGCGGACTGCCAAGAATCGCCACATCGAGCGTGCCCTCCTCGAGTTTCTGGCTCAGGACGCGGCTGTTATCGACGGTCACGGCAACATTCAGATCGGGATGATCGCGGTCGAGTTGTTTGAGAAACTTGGCAAGGCACAGAAGTGCAAAGCTGTCCGGCACGCCGAAGCGGACCAGCCCGCGAAGACGTCCGCCGCGGCCGATATGGCCTTCAAGATCGTGAAGAAGCGTCAGCACGCGCTCGACATAGTCGAACATCGCGGCGCCGGGCGCGGTCAGTCTCACATTGCGCGACGAGCGATCGAACAGCGCCGTGCCGACCTCGCGCTCAAGCTCCCTGATGCGGACCGAAACGGACGGTTGCGTCAGGCCGAGATGCGCAGCGGCGGCGCCGAAGCCGCCGAGCCGCGCCGCCCAATAATACGCTTCCAGACGCTGCAGGTTTACGACCATCCATAGAAAACATTAATGGGTCGCAGGGCCATTTTCAATTAGAGCCGGCAGCCGCGCGCCGTTAGCATTTTTTCCACGAGGCGCGTCAACCGAAGGTCCGATTGCATGAATTACGAAGCCGGAAAACTGAAGCGGCCGATCACCGATGCCGTGCGGGCATCGGTCGTCGAGGATCTGCCCGAGATCAATGAAATTCGCGATGCCACCCTGCGGAGCAGGACGATCGAGGCCTGGGCGCATGCGCTGTGCGAGTCGAGCTTCGAGCGCATCCGCGATATTCCCGGTGAGGGCAATCCTGGCGTGTTCTCGCTCGTGCGCGGAAACCAGGCGGATCATCTGCGGGGCGTCGCTCACCTCGCGATGAAAATTGTCGATGAATTCACCTCCGCTTTCCCGGAGGTCGTGGTCGATCGCGACATCGTCCTCACCGGCGCGCTGGTGCACGATGTCGGCAAGGCATGGGAATTTGATCCGAAAAATCTCAGGCGCTGGAAGGACGATCCGTCGCGGGCGGGCAGCGCATCGCTGCGGCATTCCGTTTTCGGCGCGCATGTCTGCCTCGCCGTCGGATTGCCGGAGGAGATCGCCCATATTGCCCTCGGACATTCGCGCGAGGGTCAGCATATTGGCCTGAGCACCGAATGCTACATCGTGCGGACGGCGGATCACTCCTGGTGGAATCTCGCGGGCGCGATGGGGCTGTTGACGCCGGAATCGATGGCGGGCGAGGCCGACAAGATGGTGCGCCCGCGCAAGACCAGGACGAACGCGGCGCAGAAGAAGGTGAGCTGAAGGCCAGGATACGTCACATTCAATCCCTGGGAGGGAAGTCATGATCACGAAGATCCCGACACGTTTCGAAATCACGCGCAGACGACTTCTTGGCGGTGTCGGCGCGCTGGCCGCCGCGCCCGCGATTCTTCGCTCGACCGGCGCCGACGCGGCGGTCACGCTGAAACTTGGCCATTCCGGTTCCAACGAATGGCAGGGAAATCTTTGGGCGAAGAATTTCGCGGAAGCCATCGAGGCCACGAATCTGGGCGTGAAGATCGAAATTTATCCGAACGCGCAGCTCGGCCAGGATCCGGCGCTTGCCCAAGCGACGAAGCTCGGCACGCTCGACATCACGGTCAACGGCCCGGTGCTGCAGCAATATGTCCCGTCCTTCGCCGTGATGGATCTGCCGTTTCTGTTCCGCGATCTGCAGGACGCACACAAATGGCAGGACGGCTCGGTCGGCGCGAAGATCAAGTCCGACTGCGAGAGCGCGGGGTTCCATTTCCTCGGCTGGATCGACATCGGGATGCGCAGCGTCACCACCAATCGCCGCCCGATCGAAACGGTCGCCGACTTCAAGGGTCTGAAGCTGCGCGTGCCGCCGGGCAAGGTCTTTGTCTCGACCTTCCAGGCGCTCGGCGCTTCGGTTCAGTCGATCAATTTCGGCGAGCTTTATACCGCGCTTCAGCAGGGCGTCGTGGACGGACAGGAGAATCCGCCGACGACCATTCGCGTCCAAAAATATTACGAGGTGCAGAAATATCTGTCGCTGACCCGACACATCGCATCGTTCGCCTTTTCGGTGATGAACAAAAAGGTGTACGAGTCGCAGCCGGAAGCGGTTCGCAAGGCGATCGACGAGGCCGGCAGGACCGCGACGGAAAAGGGTCGCGTATTTCTCGAACAGGATGAAAACGCCTCGCTCGAGTTCCTTCGCAAGCAGGGCATGCAGATCAACGAACCGAAGGACATCTCCGGCTTCCGCGCTGCCACCCGTGCGGTGATCGACGAGGCCGGCCCGGTGCTCGCTCCGCTGGTCAAGGAAATCCTGAAGACCTGACCGTGCGGAGGGTGGGGGTGCGTGTCGCCGAATGGTGGGGGCTTTCGCTCAGGGTCCTGACGAAAGCCCTTGACGTGACAAGCGGGCTTATCGGCGCGGCGGTGGTCGTGCTGATCTTTACCCAGGTGACTTTGCGGTTTCTCGGATCGCAGGTGCCGCCGGCTTTCGAGGAGCTTGGCAACTTCCTTTTCATCTGGTGGGTGTTTCTCGGCGCGGCGATGACGCTGCGCGAGGTGGGGCACCCGCGCATCGCGGCATTTGTCGATCTCGTTCCGGCCCGCTTGCGCGAACATGTCGAGTTCGCGGCGGAATTCGTCACGCTCGTCTATTTCCTGCTGCTTGCAAGGCTTGGTCTGCAGATTGCGCTCGTATCCGGCGAGCCGTCCTTGTCGCTGAACGTGCCGATGACCTATCCCTTCCTCGCGCTCGCGATCGGGGGAGCGCTCATGTTCCTGTTTCAGCTCGATGCCACGCTTCGCCGGACGAGAATCGGGGTTGCGGCGCTCCTCACCGTCTCTGTTCTGCTGCTGCTCGGCTATGGCGGGTATCTTCTGGCGCAGTTCAACATCTATCTGCTGGTGATCGCGGCGGCGATCGCATTGTTCGTCATCGGCGTCCCGGTCGCGGTAGTGCTCGGGTCGGTGACGCTCGCCGCGCTCGGCAGCACGTCTGTCGTCAACCTGATCAATTATCCGATCCGGTTGTTCGACGGCCTGAACAATTTCGTCCTTCTGTCGATCCCGTTATTCATGCTGACCGGCGCGTTGATGACGCATGGCGGCATTTCGCGAAGGCTCGTCGATTTTGCAAACGGCCTTGTGGGCTGGATCAGGGGCGGGCTCGGCCTCGCCGACATCGTCGCGAGCGTGTTCTTTGCCGATGTCTCGGGGTCCGCCGTTTCGGACACGGCCGCCATCGGGTCGATCATGATCCCGGGGATGGTGCGCCGTGGCTATGATCGCGGCTTCGCGACGGCGCTCCAGTCCGCGGCTGGATCGCTCGGCATGCTGTTTCCGCCAAGCATCACCATGATCCTTTACGCCTGGGTCGCCAATGTGTCGGTCGCTCGGATGTTTTTGAGCAGCTTCATTCCCGGCTTGCTCGTGGCGGCGGGCTTTTCGGTCGTCGCCTATACCATCGCGCGACGGCGCAATTTTCCGCGCGAGCGGATGGTCGGCTTCCGCGAGCTGATGTGTCAGGCGGCGGGAGCGTTCCCGGCGCTGGTCGCGCCGGTGATTATTCTTGGCGGGATTCTCAGCGGCATATTCACCGCCACCGAGGCCGGCGTCGTGGCCGCGGTTTACGCGCTGATCGTCGGCATCCTGTCCTACCGCGAGCTCAAGCCGGCCACGATCGCGCTTGCCTGGCGCGAGGCGACGATCTCGATGAGCCGCGTCATCTTCATCGCGGGAAACGCCATCGCCTTCAGCTGGGTGCTGATCATCAACCAGGGGCCGCAGAAGATCACCGAGCTTCTGACGGCGACGACCGACAATGCGGTCGTCGTTCTGATCCTGATCAACATCATCATGGTTTTGCTGCACATCTTCCTCGAGGGAGCGAGCACCGTCGTGGCGATCGTGCCGGTGTTTCTGCCGTTGCTGGCGCAACTCCATGTCGATCCGGTTTTCTTCGGCATCATCGTCATGCTGAATTCGGCAACCGGCCTGCTGATGCCGCCGGTCGGCTTGTGTCTCTATATCTCGACCGCCATTTCCGGCGAAAAGCTCGAAGTCGTCGCGCGCGAGGTTCTGCCTTTCGTCGTGGCCCTGTTTATCAATATCGGGCTGCTCATCGCCTTCCCCGGCCTGGTGAGCTTCCTGCCCGATCATCTCATGGGTAGATGAGAACCGTTTCTTGTCGAAAATGGAGTGAGCAATGATCAGGCGCTTTCAATCCGGCGCGCGCATGAGCCAGGCCGTGGTTGTCAACGGAATCGTCTATGTGTCCGGGCAGGTCGCGGACGACCGCAAGGCAGGCATCGAAACGCAGACACGGCAAGTTCTCGGCAAGATCGAGGCCTTGTTGAAGGAAGCCGGATCGGACAAATCGCGACTCGTTGCCGTGAACGTGTTTCTTCCGCATATAACGGACTTCGACGCGATGAACAGCGTGTATGACGCGTGGATCGACAAGGCCAACCCGCCTGCGCGCGCCTGCACCGAGGCGCGGCTCGCCGATCCCGATCTGCGGATCGAGGTGACCGCAGTCGCGGCGGCGTCCTAGAGTAGGGCGGCGGGCGGGGCAGACAAATCCGCCCGGACTCTGCTATCTGGGACGCGGGCGAATGCGGGCACGATGGAAGGCGTGAACGAACAGCAAAGCGATTTTCCCGCCGGCGAGCCGACGCTGCGCGCGCTGGCCATGCCGGCAGACACCAATCCGCACGGGGATATTTTCGGCGGCTGGCTCGTCGGGCAAATGGACCTTGCCGGCACGATTATCGGCACCCGCTGCGCCGGCGGGCGTGTGGTCACGGTCGCCATTACCGAGATGGCCTTTCACCATCCGGTGATGGTCGGCGACGAGGTCACCTGCTTTGCCAGGGTGGACCGGATCGGCCATACCTCGGTGGCCGTATCCATCGAATCGTGGGTTCGCCGCGGCACCGGGGGTGCGCCGATCAAGGTCACCGAAGGCCTGTTCACCTATGTGCATGTTGGCGACGACGGGCGGCCTCTGCCCGTCGGCTAGGGGCGTCCCACTGCAGCGCATGGTAATCGAATCCGCCGTTGAGCGCGGGCTTGATGATCTGGAAATAGGGCGAGATGTCGAAGTCGCGCGGCGTGTAGAGACCGTGCCTGCGGATGTGGTCCGTCTCACGCTGCACGAACGGGGCGATGCCGATCGTGCGTCCCTTGATCGTTTTGCTTTCCGGCAGGATCGGGTAGCGGATTGATGCAAAGGCCTCCGCGATCAGCGTCGAGCAGATCGCCTTGGTCGGGTCGCCCGCGCCGATGGCGAGCATGCGGCGGCGGAACCAGACCGGCACAGGCGGGTAGGGGAACAGGTAGCGCGCGAGATCGACGATCTGCTTGGAATCGTACTGCTTGCCCAGGCGCGCGACCGCGTAGCTGACGACCTTGCCGCGATCCTCCTCGCCGAGGCCGACGGGCCGGCAAATACGCAGGTTGTAATGCGCGTATTTGGACAATGGTGCCGTGGTAACGCCGGTATCGGCCTCTGCTTCCAGCAGGACATGAGGTTCCCCGTGCGGCGCGCCGTCAGGCGAGGGTCTTTCGCCGATCACCAGCGCGGCGTGCGACCATGTCGATTGTGTCAGAAATTTAATGATCGCACTGAGACGCGTGTTTCCTTCCACCAGGATGACGTCGCCGGGCTGCAAGGCCTCCCGGATCACCTCGATATCGGGTGCGAAAAACGGTGCATAACGCTTGGTCGGCTTGGAAAGATAATGGAGAATAGCCGCACTGATTCTTTGTCTGAGCGTATCGAACATCGGCAGGACATCCGGGCGCACCCCCACTAATCTAAACATGCGGGCCGCCGAAGCCTATATTGTTGTCACGGAACTTTGCTTTTCACCGGCTTGTTGGTAGCCGTGCCACGGTCTTGTGAAATCCATGTCTTTTCGCCGCGACTTCATTACCAGGCCGATTTTCGGGATCGCCAAGCGCGCATTGCCGAGCCTGTCGGACACCGAGCGTGAGGCGATCGAGGCCGGTGATGTCTGGTGGGACGCCGACCTGTTCACGGGCAATCCCGACTGGACGAAACTCCTGGGCTTTGCCCCGGCAAAGCTCTCCAAGGAGGAGCAGGATTTTCTGGACGGCCCGGTCGAAGAGCTTTGCGGCATGCTCGACGACTGGAAAATCAATTGGCACCTTTGTGACCTCCCGCCCGAGGTCTGGGCTTTCCTCAAGGCGCATCGCTTCTTTGCGATGATCATTCCCAAGGAATACGGGGGATTGGGCTTTTCCGCCTTCGCCCATTCCGAGGTGATCCGCAAATTGTCCTCGCGCGGGCTGACGGCCGCCGTCACGGCGATGGTGCCCAATTCGCTCGGTCCCGGTGAATTACTGATGCAATTCGGAACCAGGGAGCAGCGCGATTACTGGTTGCCCAGGCTGGCGCGCGGAGAGGAAATTCCCTGTTTCGGATTGACCAGCCCGGAGGCGGGATCGGATGCCGCTTCCATGATCGATTCCGGCATCGTGTGCCGGGGCGTTTTCGAGGGCAAGGAGGTCCTCGGAATCCGGCTCAACTGGCACAAGCGCTACATCACGCTGGGGCCGGTGGCGACGGTGCTGGGTCTTGCCTTCAAGCTGCACGATCCCGATCATCTGATCGGGCAGGAGGAAGATATCGGCATCACGCTCGCGCTGGTGCCGACCAATCTTCCGGGCATCAGCATCGGGCGACGGCATTTGCCCGCGATGCATGTCTTTCAGAACGGTCCGAATTGGGGAAAAGACGTTTTCATCCCGATGGACCACGTGATCGGCGGCGTCGAGCAATGTGGCAAGGGCTGGCGAATGCTGATGAGCGCGCTGGCCGCCGGCCGCGGTATCTCGCTTCCCTCCCTTTCGGCCGCCGCGGCTGCCTATAGCGCCAATGTTACCGGCGCCTATGCGCGCATTCGCGAGCAATTCCATGTACCGATTGCCAGGTTCCAGGCAATCCAGGAGCGGCTCGGCCGCATCGCGGCGACGGCCTATCTGCTCGATGCCGCGCGCCGCATGACCTGCGCGGCGATTGACGACGGGCACCATCCGGCGGTCGTTACCGCGATTATGAAGTCGCAGGCCACCGATCGCATGCGGATTGCCGTAAATGACGCAATGGACGTGCACGGCGGAAAAGGCATCATCGAAGGTCCGAGAAACTATCTCGGCAGCCTTTATCGCGGCGTGCCGATCGGCATCACGGTCGAGGGCGCCAACATTGTCACGCGCAGCCTGATCCAGTTCGGGCAGGGCGCGATCCGCAGCCACCCGTATCTTCTGAAAGAGATGCTCGCCCTGCAGGACGAGGACAGGCGGCGCGGCCTCGATGCGTTCGACAAGTCTTTCTGGGCGCATGTCGGTCACAGTATCGCCAATATGTTCCGCGCCACGGTCCGCAACTGGACCGCCGGGTTGTTCGCGCCGGCGCCGGCGGCCGGCGAGGCCACGCGCTATTTTCGCCAACTCAGCCGCTATGCATCGTCCTTCGCGCTTGCCGTCGATGTCGCCTTGCTCAGCCTGGGAGGCGGCCTGAAGCGCCAGGAAATGATTTCCGCAAGGTTCGGGGATATTCTGTCGGAGCTTTACCTATCTTCCGCCGCGCTCAAACGTTGGAACGACGAGGGACGACAGAAGGCCGACCTGCCGCTGCTCGACTATTGCATGAATGCGAGCTTTGCCACGATCGAGACGCGGTTCGACGAGATCCTCGCCAATTTTCCGAACCGCCCGGCAGCGTGGCTCTTGCGCCTTCTCATTCAGCCGCTCGGGCCGCGTCGGCGCGGCCCGTCCGACGCGATCACCGAGGCATGCGCCAATATCATTACCGAGCCGGGTGAGGGACGAGAGCGTCTCATCGGGGGCCTTTACCGGGCCAAGGAAGGGTCGACTGACGCGGTTGCCGTGGTGGAGCGCGCCTTTGCCTTGGTGGTTGCGGCGCAACCGATCCGCGACCGCATGCGCGCCGCTCATGTTCGCGACATCGATCAAGCCCTGAAGCAGGGTACGATCACGCCCGAGGAAGCGGCTCAATTGCGCGTGCTCGCACAGGCGGTTTCGGATGCGATAGCGGTCGACGATTTTGCGCCGGAAGAACTGACGGCTCATGCGGCAGCAAGAGGAGACGTGTCATCCCGCAGAACAGCTCCACGCCCGGCAGCGGAGTAGCGGCCGTCTATATCGTCGATGGCAGCCGAACGCCTTTCATCAAGGCGCGTGGAAAGCCAGGGCCGTTTACGCCGGTCGATCTTGCCGTGCAATGCGGGCGGCCCCTTCTGCTGCGTCAGCCCTTTCCCCCCGGCGCCTTCGATCAGGTGATCCTCGGCTGCGTCAACGTCATAGCCGACGAAATGAATCCCGCGCGCGTGGCGGCGCTGCGACTCGGCATGGGCGAGGACATGCCGGCATTCACCGTGCAGATCAATTGCGGCTCCGGCATGCAGTCGATCGACGTGGCCTATCGCTATATTCGCGACGGCGGCGCCGATCTCGTTCTCGCCGGCGGAGCGGAGGCGCTGAGCCATGCGCCGCTCGTCTTCAACCGGGCCGCGGTCGGCTGGTACGCGCGGCTGTTCGGCGCGCGCGATCTCGCCTCGCGGGTCGGCGCATTGCTCGGGATCAGGCCGTCCTTCTTCAAGCCGGTCATCGGCCTCGAGCGCGGATTGACCGACCCGGTGACGAACTTGAACATGGGGCAGACGGCCGAACTGGTAGGCCATCTGTTCGGCATCACCCGCCGGCAGGCCGACGAATATGCGGCCGAGAGCCAGCAGCGCCTCGCCGCCGCGCAAAAGGGCGGACATTTCGACGGCGAAATTGAGCCGGCTTTCGCGCGCGACGGCACCGTGTTCGACCATGACGACGGCGTCAGGCCGGACAGCACCGCGGACAGCCTTGCCAAGCTGAAGCCGGCCTTCGAGCGGCCCTGGGGCAAGGTCACGGCCGGCAACTCGTCCCAGATCACCGACGGCGCCTCATGGGTCATTCTCGCCTCGGAGAAGGCCGTCAAGGAGCACGGCCTTGCGCCGAAAGCGATGATCGTTGACAGCCAATGGTCCGCGCTTGACCCTTCGGTGATGGGGCTCGGGCCGGTATTCTGCTCGACCGCTCTGCTCAAGCGCCATCGCCTCGGCCTCAACGACATCGAATTGTGGGAATTGAACGAAGCCTTCGCCGCGCAGGTGCTCGGCTGCCTCGCCGCCTGGGAGGACGAGACGTTCTGCCGCGAGCAACTGGGCCTCTCCGGGGCCGCCGGACGTATCGCGCGTGATCGGCTCAACGTCGATGGCGGGGCGATCGGGCTTGGTCATCCGGTCGGCGCGAGCGGCAATCGGATCGTGCTGCATCTCGTCAATGCGATGAAGCGGCTCGGGGCCAAGCGAGGTATCGCCACCGAATGTATCGGCGGGGGACAGGGCGGCGCCATGCTGATCGAGGCGGTCCGATGAAAACGGTCCATTCTCCCGTGCTCTCGGTTATCGGCTCGCGCGATCTGGAGCTTGGTCCGTTCTCGCGCGGCCGCGCGAGCACCGGCCCGTGGCGGCACTGGAAGCTCGCCGGCGACGAAGAAAATGTCGTCTGGCTGCTGCTCGACAAGCAGGGGGCGAGCGCCAACACCCTTTCGGCCGACGTTCTGACCGAGCTCGACGCGATTCTGGCGCAGGTGCAGCGCGACAAGCCGCGCGGCCTCGTGGTGCGCTCGGCCAAGAGAAGCGGGTTCATCGCGGGGGCCGATATTGGCGAATTCAAGGATATTGCGGATGCCGCCGCGATCGAGACGTCGATCGCGATCGGCCACGGGATTTTTGACAGGCTCGACCACATCTCGTTGCCGACCGTCGCCGTGATTCACGGTTATTGTCTTGGCGGCGGGCTCGAACTGGCGCTGGCATGCGATCATCGGATCGCCATCGACGGGGCGACGTTCGGATTTCCCGAGGTCCTGCTCGGCCTGCATCCCGGCCTGGGCGGAACGGTCCGCCTCACGCGTCTGATCGACCCGGTCGCGGCGATGACGATGATGCTGACCGGCAAGAGCGAGGGCGCGCGCAAGGCCAAATCGCTCGGCATCGTCGATGCGGTAACGCAGGAGCGGCATGTCCGCGCGGCCATACGCGATGCCGTGTCGGGCGCGATGAAAATGCGCGAGCCCGGTTCTTTTGTCAGCCTCATGAATGCCGGGCCGGTGCGCCGCTTTCTCGCCTCGCGCATGCGCAAGGAAACCGAGAAAAAGGCGCCGCGCAAATTCTATCCCGCGCCGCACGCACTGATCGATTTGTGGGAGAAGAACGGCGGCGATGCGGAAAGGATGCAGAAGGCGGAGATTTCGTCTTTCGCGCGTCTGCTTGCCGGCGACACCGCGCAGAATCTCGTGCGGGTCTTTTTCCTGCGCGACAAGCTCAAGAGCCTATCCAGGGGACAGTGGAAAGGCCGGCGCATTCACGTCGTCGGGGCCGGCGCGATGGGTGGGGATATCGCGGCCTGGTGCGCATGGCACGGATTCACCGTCAGCCTCGCGGACATGAAGCCCGAGCCGATCGCGGGGGCGATCAAGCGCGCGGCCGAGCTCTACGGCAAGATCGGGCGCGACGATCGTCTGCGCGTGCGGGATTCGCTCGATCGCCTGATCCCGGACATGAAGGGCGAGGGCGTCCCGTCGGCGGATCTGGTGATCGAGGCGGTCCCCGAAAGGCTCGATCTGAAAAGCAAGGTGTTTGCCTCGATCGAGCCGAGAATGAAAAAGGATGCGATCCTGGCGACCAACACGTCCAGCATTCCTCTGCAGGAGCTGCGTGAGGTCCTGAAGCGTCCAGAACGGCTGATCGGCATTCATTTTTTCAACCCCGTGTCACGCATGCAGCTTGTCGAGGTCGTCAGCCATGACAAGGCGGCGGATGACGTGCTGGCCGACGCTCGCGCCTTCCTTGGGCGGATCGACCGTCTTCCCGCGCCGGTAAGGTCAGAGCCGGGATTCCTCGTCAATCGCGCGTTGACGCCATATCTGCTGGAAGCCATCGTCATGCTGGACGAGGGAATGAAGAAGGAGACGATCGACACGGTGGCGGAGGATTTCGGCATGCCAATGGGGCCGATAGAACTCGCCGACCAAGTGGGGCTCGATATTTGCCTGCATGTCGCCGACATGCTGCGGGCGGGACTCGGCCGCCCGATGCCCGACACGCCGCAATGGCTGAAGGACATGGTGGCCCGGGGCGAGTTGGGGAGAAAATCCGGAAAAGGGTTCTATCAGTGGAGGAATGGGCGGGCGGTGAAGGCCCGCAATTCCTCATCCGCGCCCGCCGACGCGCCAGATCGGCTGATCCTGCCGATGATCGACGCCTGCGTGACATGCCTTCGGGAGGGTATCGTCGCCGATGAGGAGGTCGTCGACGCGGCGATGATATTTGCAACAGGCTTTGCGCCCTTCCGCGGCGGACCGATCCATTACGCGCGGTCCCGCGGCATCCCGGAAATCCGTAGCGTTCTGTCCGCCTTCGCGCAGAAATACGGAGAGCGCTTCAGACCTGACCAGGGCTGGGACGAATTGAAATGAGTGGCCGGGCCGGCGCCACATTCCGGCATCCCGAGGACATTGCCGATACGATCATTAACAAGGTCGGCAAGCAGATCGTGCTCGCGCTGCCGCTCGGGCTCGGCAAGGCCAACCATATCGCCAATGCGCTGTTCGCGCGGGCATCGGCGGACCCCTCGATCCGGCTTACGATCTTTACCGGTCTGACGCTGATGGCGCCGCATGCCGGAAGCGACCTCGAACGCCGCTTCGTGGAGCCGCTCGCGGAACGCCTGTTCGGCGGTTATCCGCCGCTCGACTATGCAACGGCCATCCGCGCGCGCTCTCTGCCGCCGAATATCGAGGTCGACGAATTCTTTTTTCTGGCCGGGCAGTGGCTCAATTCGCCCTATGCGCAACAGCATTATACTTCGGCAAACTATACGCATGCCCTTCGCTATGTCGTCGAACGCGGCGTGAACGTGGTGGCGCAGCTTGTCGCCCGCGACACGAAAAGGCCGCGCCCCTTCAGCGTGAGCTGCAATACCGACCTCACGCTCGATCTCCTAGCGATGCGCCGCCACGGCAAGGCGGCCTTCTTTTTTGCCGCGCAAATCAACTCCGAATTGCCGTTCATGGGAGGGGAAGCCGCGATCGGGGAGGGGGAGATCGACGGGCTGCTGGATGGCCCGGAAACGGATTTTCCTCTGTTCGCTCCGCCCCGCGAACCGGTGGCCCCGGCCGATTATGCGGCGGGGTTGCACGCGGCGAGCCTCGTACCGGACGGGGGGACGTTGCAGATCGGGATAGGCTCTCTCGGGGACGCGGTTGCCCAGTCGCTGATCCTGCGTCATCGCGACAGCGAGACGTTCACGCGGGCCCTGACGGCGGTCGGCGGCAGGGCGCGCGAATCCGGTCCGTTCAAGGAGGGGCTTTACGGCTGCACCGAAATGTTCGTCGAGGGAATGCTCGACCTGTTCAATGCGGGCATCTTGAAACGGAGCGTTGACGGCGCGGTCCTTCACGCGGGATTTTTCGTCGGATCACGCGCCTTTTACCGGGCGTTGCGGGAGATGCCGGAGGAGATCGGTAGCAAATTTCGCATGACGTCGATTTCCTACGTCAACGAGTTGTTCGGTGCGGAGGAGGAGAAGCGCAGGGCGCGTGCGAGATCCCGATTTATCAACGACGCGATGATGGTGACGCTGCTGGGCGACATCGTTTCCGATGCGCTGGAGGACGGGCGTGTGGTCAGCGGTGTCGGCGGGCAATACAACTTCGTCGCGCAGGCCTTTGCCCTGCAGGACGCGCGTTCGATCATCCTGCTGCGGGCGACGCGCGTGGCCGGAGGCAGGGTGCTGTCCAACATCCGCTGGAGCTACGGGCATACGACGATCCCCCGGCACCTGAGGGACATTGTCGTGACCGAATATGGTATCGCCGATTTGCGGGGGAAAAACGACCGGGACGTGATCGCTGCTCTTCTATCCATCGCCGATTCCCGCTTTCAGGACGATCTCCTGCGGCAGGCCAAGCGCGCAAAGAAGATCGAACCGGATTTCGAGCTGGAGAAGCGATTTCGGGAGAACTACCCCGACGCGATTGCGTCGAGGCTTGCCCCGTTCGGCGAATTCTTTCCTGCTTTCCCTTTTGGAACGGATTTCTCGAACGAGGAGCAGCGCCTTCTTCCCGCTCTGGCAAGGCTGAAAGCGGCGTCTAGAGGGCAATTGGCGGCGATGCTACTGCGTGGTCTGTCGGCGCCGGCCGACGCTGCCTGTCTTGAGCGACTCGGCCTCCTGCGGCCGCGCTCGCCGAAGGAATGGTTGTACGCGGCTCTCGTTCGCGGCGCGATGGCCTCGGACCGCTGAAGCCTAATTGGCGCCGTCCTCCCAGGAAGACACGACGACGGCCGAGCAATCGCCCACCGCGATCCTGCCTTGGCCGCGCACGCACCACAGAAGACCGGATCGAGACGCGCGAATCTCCGCCGGCCTGGCCAGCGGATCGTCGATGCGGTAAATTTCTCCAAGCAGATCGCCGGCCATCACCGACGCGCCGAGCGGAACGCATGGCGCATAGATTCCGCGCACGGGGGCGAAACCATAATCCGTGCTCGAGGGGATGACCATCGGGCGTGTCGGCTTCTCGGTTTTCGAGATCGTCCCCCGGGTCAGGCCGAGATAGACCATCGCATTGGCGATGCCGCGCCGCGTGATCGCCAATCCTTCCAGATTCACGCGATTTCCACCCCCGAATTCGCTGGACATATAGATGATTCCCATCCGCTCGGCGGTGGCCGCGAAGGTCTGCCCGCCGTCCACCTCGCGATTCATGACGTGATAGGGAGCCCCGAATGCCCTGGCGAGATCCACCGTTCGCCGCATCACGGCGAGGTCGTCGAGAATGTGCGACATTGTGGAAGGGATGCAGTCCAGCGAGCGGCCTCCGGAATGAAGATCAATCACCACGTTGCAGATCGGCAGGATGATGTTTGTGACGTAATGGGCAAGCACCTGCGCGAAACTTCCGTTCGGCTCCCCCGGGAAAGAGCGGTTCAGGTCGCGCCCGTCTATCGGCGAGGTGCGGGTGCCGGCCTCGCAGGCCGGATAATGCAGCGCCGGAATGATGATGACGCGCCCGCGGATCGCGCCCGGATCGATCGTTCTGGCCAGTTCGAGGAGGGCGAGCTGCCCTTCATATTCGTCGCCGTGGGTGCCGCCGGTCAGCAGCAGGGTCGGGCCGTCGCCGTTCCTTGCGACGATGATCGGAATCGCCACGGCGCCCCAGGCGCTGTCGTTGTTGCTTTGGGGGACGAACAGCCTCGTGACCTGCTTGCCGGTCTTCTCGAAATCGACGTCGGTGATGACCTTCGTCGCGACGCGGACCGGCCCGGGCTTCACTGCAATCCATCCATCCTGAGGGGGAAGCGCAGGATGCCGGCGAGCGCCCCGTCGGCCAGATTGGGGGCCGGCACGGCGGCGGAGCGCGACGGCCCCTTCGCCGCCGCCGCTTCGACGATCCGCACGATCGCGTCGGTGATGTAGTCTGCCATCGCATCGTCGGCGCGGCGGTAATCGATCTGCAGCAGCCCAATATCGGCCATCAGGTTGCGCACGAAGATCGAAGGCCGCTCGTTCCACAGCGCCTGCGACAATTCCATCGCGGTCACGCCGGCGCGAACCGGATCGACCTGCAGGAGCAGCCGCGAGAACAGCCTGCTCGTCGCGTCGGGCTCTATTTGCACGGCAATGCCCGGCAGCTTTTCGAGCCTCGCCTTGGCGCGTTCGAGCTGCCTCTGGCGCGCGGCGCGGATCGCGTCATGGTCGAGATGTTCCCACCGCTCCAGCGCGGCGATGGTCGCGATCACGCCTTCCTTGCCGACCTTCATCGGGCGACCGATGCCCTTGTCCTGCAGGTAGCAGGCGCGCACGAGGTCGAGGCGCCCGGCAATTGTTGCGGCGGTCAGCCCGGCGAACGCCTTTTGCATGCTGGTGATGACCAGGTCGCCCCCCGCCTTCAGGAAAACCCGCGGATCAGGTTCCGCCGCGCCGTCGACGATGGCCGGAACGCCCTTTCGGTGACACACCTTGCAGAATGTCTCGAGATCGATCAGCCCGCTCTGCACGGTGTGATGCGAGACGACATAAAGCGCCGCCGCCGTATTCACGCCGATGGCCGCATCGAGTTGATAGGCCCCGCATTCGGTCGCCGCTCCGATCTCGACGACCTTCGCCCCCGTCAGCGTGATGTTTTGCGTGATATGCCCGCCATAGGTGATGTTGTGCCCGCGCTGGATGATGACTTCGTTTTTCATCCCCGCGGTATTGGGGAGCTGCTCCGCGCGGGCGAGATCAACGCCGGTCATGCATGCCGCGATGGCGATGGAAATGCCGGCCGCGCTGCAATTGGCGACCACGCCGGCTTCCGATCCGAACGCGCGCGCAATAGTGGCGCATGCCACGCTCTGCAATTCGATCATTTCCACCGAATTCGGCACGAGCGCGACCACCGCGTCGATCACTTCCTGGCAGACCGGGCTTGCGCCCTTCGTGGTTTCCGTCCCCGACGCGTTGATCAGCCGCCGCAGGCCGTAACGCTCGAAGGGGTCGTCGGTGGCGTTGGTTGCCTGGCGATCAAGCATCGACCTTTTCCTTGATGTTATAAAGCGCCATGCAATTGCGGCCGAGAATCCGTTCCATTTCGCCGGAGCTGAGAAAATCGCAATAGCGAACCACGTAATCCAGCGATTGCTGGTACGTGCAGAAACGTTCGACGTTCGGCATGTCGGAGCCCCAGATCAGCTTTTCGGCGCCAAAACGATCGCGCAGATTGCGGATCAGCGGCCAAGCTTCCTTGTAGGGATAGTCCCAGCGTCCGCCCCAGGTGATCGGGAACATGATCTCGATCAAAAAGTCGTCTCGCTTGTAGACAGCCTCAACGGCGTCGGGGATCTCCCAGCGGTCGCCTCTGCCGTAGAACTGGACCGGAATACCCATGGCGAGGTGGGTCTTGATGCGCGGGAAGCGATCGAGCACGCGGCCGAGCGCCGTGAGATGGGCCGCGTAGCCCTTTTCGTCGTAGCTCGGGCCGGAGCTGATTTCCGCGCACAGCACGAGATTGTTCCGCTGAATTTTGTCCCACATGGGCTCGAGCCGCTTGTCGTCGAGCGGCCAGGGGAAACCGTGGCGCGAGAAGCCGTCCACATTGTAATAGATGCCCTTCAATCCGAGCCTGATCCCCTTGTCGATTTCCGCGAGGCCTTCGGGCGTTCCACCCATCGCTTCGTCGACATGGATGAGGCCGGTGAACTTGTCGGGATATTGGGCCTGCGCATAGGCGTTGTACGCGGTCATGGCGCCGTAGGCGCCGCCGGCCTGAAGCACGGTATGATCGACTCCCACGTAGGTCATCTGGGCCAGTTGCAGGTCCACCGGCGCTTCGATGTTCTGCATGCCGACCGGCATATACTGGACGTAATAGTCCTCGCCATCGACGGTGAATTCGAGCTGGCCGAAGCGGCCGATCCGGAAATCGACGTCCCGCAGCCCGGTCCATCCCCGGTCGTGCGGATCGAGCAGGGCCTTGGTATCGGCGGGCTTGCCGGTGCGGGCGTGGAACGATTTGGCCACGGTAAAGGCGAGCATTCGTTGGATATATTTGGCGTGGATGCTGCGCGTCGGGTGGCCGCCCGTTCCGATCCAGTTCTCGATAACATGCGCGTGGCAGTCGACGATCATTCGTTGTCGCTCCCGAATGTTTTTGATTATTCGAATGTCTTCGGCAGGAAGAGCGCGATGTCAGGGAATGCGATAAGCAGTCCGAGCAGGATGCACATCGCCAGGACGAAGGGACTGGCGCCGGCAATGACCTCATTGAGACTGCCGCTATCGCGGCGGATTCCGTGCACGATGTAAAGGTTTACGCCGACGGGCGGCGTGATCATCGCCGCCTCGACAAGCACGACGATCACGATACCGAACCATACCGAATCGTAGCCCATGGACACGACCAGGGGAGCGATGACCGGAATGGTGGTGATCATCATCGCCATCGTCTCCATGAAGCAGCCGAGGATCAGATAGAAAATGATGATGGCGATCATCGTCTGAAGGGGCGTCCAGCCAAGGTGCACGATCACGTCGTTGAGCACGCGCGTGAGGCCGGTGGTCGCTATCACAAAATTCAGAAAGAAGGCCGCGACGAAGATCAGCATGATCATCGACGTGGTGCGGACGGTTCCTTCGCAGGCGGTCGCGAGCACCGACCAAGTCAGCCGACCGCGCACCGCGGCAAGGATCAGCGCGGCGACCACGCCGAGCGAAGAGGCCTCCGTGGGCGTGGCGATGCCGGCATAGATCGTGCCGACGACGATCAGAAACAGGGCGACCGGGGGGACGATGCCGGGCAGAACCTGAATTGCCTCACGCAAGTCGAACTTGCGCCGCTGTCCGTCAAGGTGCGGGAACAGGGTGCAGCCCAGCATGATCGTCGTCATGAACAGCGCCGACAGGAGAAAGCCGGGCAGAAAACCGGCAAGATAGAGCTTCGGGATCGAGGTTTGAGTCAGGACGCCGTAGACGACGAGATTGATGGAGGGCGGGATGAGGATGCCGAGCGTACCGCCGGCAGCGATCGATCCGAGGAACAGCCGTGAATCGTAGCCATAGCGTTTCATTTCCGGCATGGCGACGGTGCCGATCGTTGCCGCGGTCGCCGCGCTCGAGCCCGACGTTGCAGCAAACAGCGTTGCCGCCCCGACATTGGCATGCATGATGCCGCCCGGCACCCAGGACAGCCAGCGAACCATCGCCGTATAGAGGCCGTCGGCGATGCCGCTGCGCAGCAGGAGCTCGCCCATCAGGATGAACATCGGGACGCAAACGATCACCGTATCGGTCGCCGCGTTCCAGCTCGTTTCACCGATCGCGCGCCACAACGGGAAGGTCGAGTAGAAGCCCGACAAGATCAGGCCGAGCACCACCAGCACCGCCCCGATCGGCAAGCTCAGGGCGATCAAAAGCCCGAGAAGGGAGAGGGCGACGCCGATCATTGACGCGCTCCTTCCGCTTCGGTGATGGCGCGGACGTCCGCGAGCGCCTCGGCGGCTTCGTCCTCGACGCCCTGGATGCCGATCAGTTGCTGTGATTTTCGATAGTCGCCGCGAAGCAGTGCCATGCCCGCGAATACCGCCAGCATCCCGAGCACGAACACGAAGAATGCCAGGCCGAGCACCCAAAGACCCTGCGGAATCCATATCGGGATCTGCAGCGGCGTCATCGAGTGGGCATCCATCGACCATGAGGCGAGGAAGGTCACGAAGCCCTGAATCAGAAGCAGGACGGCGACCAGCCCGAGACCGAGCAGTGCGAACAGGTCGATCCACAACCGTACGCGCTCAGGGAAATGACGCACCAAGGCATCGACCCGCACATGTCCGCGCAAGAGCAGGGTGTAGGAAAGTCCCCAGCTCGCGACGATGCCGAGGACGTAACTCGAGATTTCCGACCCGGCATTGAGGCTGATCAGGAAAAACCGCCGGACGATTACTTCAACCGAGACGAGGATGGCGGTGGCGAGCAGGGCGAATCCCGCCGCGACCGTTACCAGTCTTGCGAGGCGCGTGACCGAGGCAATCACCGGCAGGTTCCTTATGCATGGAGCAAAGCGCGCCCGTCGCGCGCCTCGCCCGCTTTTCAGTTCGCGATCGACGTGATGCCGACAACCTTGCCGACCGTTGCCAGCCACTGATCGGTGCAGGCCTTGCCGCATCGCTTGGCCCAGTTGGGAACGACGGTCGAGGTGACCACCTTTTTCGCGGCCGCGAGGTCCTCGGACGAAACCGGAGCCAGGGTCATCTTGCCCTTGAAACCGTATTTGCACGGGTCCTTGCCGATGGAACAATTGATACCGTCCTGTTCCTCCTCGGCGACCGTCGTCCAAAGCTTGTTTTTGAATTGAGCATATTGATCGAGCAGGAACTTCTGGACGGTCGGATTCAAGGCGTCCCACGTCTTCTTACTGATGGCGGTAAATTGGACTGCCCAGCCGGAATAGAGGGGATACATCACGCTTGTGACTTCAAACATCTTGTTGGTGTTGCCCGACAGCGTTCCGGTGATGCCGCAATCGATTACGCCGCGCTCAAGCGACGTCGTCACCTCCCCGAACGGCATGGTGACGGTCGTCGCGCCGAGGCCTCCGATGAGGTCGGCCATCGAACTCGTGAAAACGCGGACCTTCTTGCCCTGCAGGTCGGCCACGCTCCTGACCGGCGTCTTGCACCAGAGGACCTGCGGCGGAGACGGGAACAGCATCAGGAGCTTGGCGCCATATTGCCGCTCCATGATGCCGTTGAGCACCGGCTCGTAGGCATCGACGATTTTTCGCGTCGTCGCCATGTCCGGCGATACGCCGGCGAGATCGACGCCGTCGAACTCCGGATTGTCGCCGGACATGTAACCAATCACGCCGGAGGAAAAATCGATCACGCCGAGCTTCATCAACCGCAGGATTTCCGGCCCCTTCAGGCCGTTCAGATCCTGGGCGGTGATGTCGCCGGTGATCTGGCCTTTGGAGGCCTTGGGCAACGTTTCTTCCCAGAAGACTTTCTCACCGGTCTTGAAGCTGTTGAGGTGGCTCTGCAGGCCGACAACCTTGAAGTGTGTCTTGGGCAATTCTTGCGCATGGGCAGTGCCAAGCGCGCCCAGCATCGCAGCGGTGGCAACGAGGAATAATCGACGCATGGCTCTTCCTCCTGGGTGGGAAGTCACGGTTTTACGGACCAGGGGCATTGTCAATCAAAGCCTTCGGAGCGCCGCATCCGCGCAGGCGCGGGTTTTCCAGCGCAGGCAACAAAGGCGTCGGTTTTTCAGCAATCGTCCCGCTGCGCCGTTAGGCGAAAGGGCAACAAAGACAGGGCTTTTCATTCGCGCGCGGGATGACACGGCGAATGCGCGACCCTCGTGCTCAAATCGAGTGCGCGGTTAAGAATTGGCTAGAATTCTCGGAACTATAAGTCCGCATTATGCTATGCGTGGTCGAGATCGGTGGGCGGAGGGTCAGACGCCATGCGTCCCATGGCTGGCTTTGATTTGCGGTCACTGGAGATTTTCGCTTCTGTTTGCGAACTCCGAAGCATGACGGCGGCCGCCAAGCGGCTCAACCTTACGCAACCTGCGGTGTCCCAGGCCATCAAGCAGCTCGAGGACAGGCTCGAATTGTCGTTGATCGATCGCGACCGGCGCCCGCTCACGCCGACAACGGCCGGCCATTGGCTTGCAGCGGCCGCGGCGCAGATCCTGCACGATACGCGGCAAATTCCCATCGCTATCCGCAATCTCGATCGAGGTTCGGCCGTCCGGTTGCGGATCGGAATTCTCGATTCGCTCTCGCATCCGTTCGTGCCGATGCTGGTGAAAAAGCTTCGTTCCTCGATTAACTATCTTTCGGTGTCGTCGGGGCTCGCGCAGAGGCTGCGCACGGGATTGATGGAGCGCACGCTCGATCTCATCATCACCAATGCGCAGATGGACGACCTCGATGGGGTGGTGCGCCGCCCGGTGATGAGCGAGCCGTACATTCTTCTGCTTCCGCACGATTATCCGGTGGATGCGGCGAAGGATTTCTCGAAGCTGGTGAAGGACCTGCCGCTGATCCGCTGGTCGGCGCTGTCGCATATCGGAATGCAGATCGAGGCGCATCTGCGGCGCATGCGCCTGGAAATTCCGCGCCGTTTCGAGTTCGAATCCGCGGTCTCGGTCTTTGGCATGGTTGCGGCCGGACTGGGCTGCACGGTGACGACGCCGCTGGTCATGTTCGAATGCAAGAACGTGCTCAACAAGGTGCGCGTCTTGCCGTTTCCGGGACCGAGCTTTTCGCGGCAGATCGATCTCGTGACCCGCGTCGGGGAGATCGATCAACTGGCGGAGCGGATTTGCCAGATGACGTGCAATATTTTGCGCGAGCAATATTTGCCGTTCATGATCAGGGCCGCTCCGGGCATGCAAAAACGGATCATCATCGGCGAGGAATCCTGGGGCGTTAAGGCGCGAGTTTCGACATCACGCGCTTCGTCGCGCCGCTGATATCCGGAAGCCGTTCCCCCGCATCGAGCCTGCGGAACAGTTCCTTCTCCGCCTCCTGCATCCTGATCGCTTCCGTGGCGGCATGCGCGATCAGATCGGGGCTGAGCGCCAACACCCCGTTTTCGTCGGCGAGGATCGCGTCGCCCGGCCGCACCGTGACGCCGCCGCAGGAAACCGGCGTGCAAAATTCGCCGCCGAGATCGAGGTGCCGGGTGGTGACGACCGAAGAGCCGCGAGCCCAGACGGGGACGCCGAACTGGCGCAATTCGCCGAGATCGGAGACAACCCCGTCCAGCACGATCCCTCTAAGTCCCGCCGCGCGCGCCGCATAGGCCACCGCCCCGCCGGTTGCCGCATAGGTGCGGTCGCCGCAGCGGTCGATCACCAGAACGTCGCCGGGCCGTACCTGCCCGAGCGCGTAATGGATCATAGTGCAATCGGGCCCCGGGCAGCGCACGGTCACCGCCGTTCCTGCAATGCGCGTATCGGCCAGGATGCCGCGCATGCCGGTGTCCATGAAACCAATCAGGTGGATATGTCCGATCGTCGCCGGCTCGGCCTTCTGTAACAGGTCGATCAGTGCCGGATCGATCTGCGGCGGCAATGGACGTACGATGTACATGCTTCGAATCCCCCAGGACGAGCGGGCATTCAACAGATTGCCGGAAGCTTTCGCAACGACGATGGCGCCGCGAACGGGCGGCGGATTAGGAACCGCATCCTGCGCTTGCGGTTGTGTCTGAGGGCAATGCGCTCCGGACGTCGCTGTCGTTGCCGACGAGGACGGTCTCGTCGATCTCCTCGGGGCTCATGTCGTGGCGGATAAACTTGCGCCGCCGCGGCCACTGATGCCGCGGCATCCTCGGATACCGGATCATGCCCTTAAAACGTGGATGGCGCCTCCGCCGTTCCACGCCTGAGAGGAGAGTATTAATGGCAAAGAAGCGTAAAAGGCGCAGAAAATATTCCCGCGGCTCGCAGAAGGAGGTCGAAAACGAGATGCGCCGCTACAAGCGCGGCACGGCGAGAAGCGGGCGCGCGGGGCGGGGCGGCAGGGTCAAAAGCCGGAAACAGGCCATCGCGATCGGGCTTTCCAAGGCTCGAAAGAAGGGAAAGAAAGTTCCGCGTCGGAAATAGGCCCCGGATCACATGTCGATCCGAAGCGAAGGGCAGACGCTTCGGATCGATTTGTGATACGGCTCCCGGGGCCTGCTGACCGGGATTTCCCATGATCGACGACGTTTTCGGATTGTTTCAATGCAGGGAAGTCAGGCGCCTGCGAATTTCCGCGGGACGAATGACCGCCGATATCCTGACCTGGGGCGCGACCGTCGCCGATCTTCATGTGCCGTGGCGCGATACGGCCAGGCGCGTCGTGCTCGGCCTGAAGACTCTCGATGATTATGTGAAATATTCTCCGCATATGGGCGCCATCGCGGGCCCCTTTGCCAATCGGATTCGCAACGCGCGCTTCGAGCTGGGCGGGAAGACGTATGACCTGCCGCGCAATTTCCTCGGCCGGCATTGTCTGCATGGCGGCGACGCCGCCTTCGGTAAGCGCGTATGGGAGCTTGCGGAAGCGAGCGGCGATTCCGTTACGCTCGCGATCACCTCGCCCGATGGCGAGGCGGGGTTTCCGGGAAACCTCATGGTGATGTGTCAATATACGGTGCTCGAACCGGCAACCTTGCGCGTCGCGCTGCGCGCGGTGACCGACAAACCGACGCCCGTCAATCTTGCTCCGCACGGCTATTTCAGCCTCGACGGCGAACCGACGATCGAGCACCATACGCTGCAAATAGAGTCGGATTTTTACACCGTTCTCGACGAGGATCGCGTGTGCACCGGCGAGATCAGGCGTGTCGAGGGGACGCCCTACGATTTCCGCATGCCGCGGCCCGTGATCGAGCGCGACAGTGAGGGTGCCCTGTTCCCTTACGACATCAATTTTTGTGTTCGCGGATGGCGCGACGGACTTGCGCGCGCCGCGACGCTCCGCTCCGTGCTGAGCGAGCTGTCGATGGAAGTGTGGAGCGATCAGCCGGGCCTGCAATTTTACGACGGGCATAATGTGAACATCCCGGTGGACGGGATTCACGGCCGCGCTTACGGTCCGCGTTCCGGCCTTTGCCTCGAGCCGCAGGCCTTTCCGAACAGCCCGAACATCGCGCATTTCCCCGATTGCATTCTTCGTCCCGGCGAGGAATTGCGGCGCACGGTCGAGTTTCGTTTCAGCGAGCCATAGCCGGGCCGCCGCGCATGTGCATGACGGCGCGGTAGGCAAAGACAAGGGCCGGGCCGAGCGTCGTGCCGGGCCCAGGATAGGCGCCGGCCATGATCGAGTTCATGTCGTTGCCGCAGGCGTAGAGGCCGGCGATCGGCGTATCCTGCGCGGTCAGCACGCGCGCATCGATATCGGTGCGCAGGCCCGTGCTGGTGCCGAGGTCGGCCGGATAAACCGCGACGGAAAAAAACGGCGGCTGCGCGATCGGCCGCAAGCAGGGATTGGGCTTGTTCGCGGGATCCCCGTTATGGCGATTGAGCGGATTCGATCCCTTGCCGAAGGCTTCATCGACGCCGCTTTCCGCAAAGCGATTGTGCTCGGCGACCGTGCGCTCGAAACGATCCGCCGGAACCCCAATTTTCGCCGCAAGCTCGGCCAGCGTCGCGCCTTGCTTCAGATAGCCCGCGCGAACGAAGCGCCGGATCGCGGCATCCGGGCTTGCGGGATGAACAAGCCCGATCCCGTAATCGCGGATGAACGAGCGATCGCAAATCAGATGGGCGGGGATGCTCGGCACGGTGGCGTGCGCGCGAAACATCGCCTCAACGAAATCGTGATACGAATCCGCCTCGTTGACAAAGCGCGTCCCGGCGGAATTCACCGCGATCAGGCCGGGCTTGGCACGGTCGAGTACGATATGCGGAAAGATCGTCTCCTTGCCTTTCTCATGGAGAATGGAGGAGGGAAACCAGAAGGCGGGCCCCTGTTCGCCGTCGCCGGCGGATGCGCCGATCGCGCGCGCGGCGGAAATGCCGTCGCCGGAATTCCCCCAAAAGCCCATCGTGTGCCTGACCGGAAGGGATTTGAACCATTCCTTGCGCAGCGCCTCGCTCGTGGCGAATCCGCCGGTCGCGAGCATCACGCCGCGGCTGGCCCGAACGCGCAGCCGCTCATGGCCAAGCTCGACCACTGCGCCGTCCACGCGCGAGCCATCCCCCACCAGCTCGATCAGGCGGCAATTCAGCCAGATCGGCACGCCTTTCGTTCTGAGGCTGAACAGCAGGCGCGCGACCAGCGCGTTGCCCATGAGAAGCCGAGCGCCCCTGCCGCGCGTGAGACGATCGGCAAAATGCCGCAATAGGATGCGCGCGACGTGCAAAAACGATCGGCGCGAGCCGAAGGGATCGAGAAAGTGCGGAATGTCGTCCCGTCCAATCATCAGCCCGCCGAGCACCATGAAAGGCTCGATGGGCGGGCGGACCAGAGCGAAATCGCGGCCGAGCCGGCGGCCGTCGAAAGGCAAGGGCGCCACGGCGCGGCCTTTCATGCTCCAGCCCGGCGTCGCCGGATGGTAATCGGGATGCGGGCTCACCGGGCGCAGCTTCACTTCCGTATGCCGTTGCAGATATTCGAGCGCCTCGCGCCCGCTCTGCAAGAAGGCGGCGCGCATTGCGCCATCCCCCCGGTTGCCGGTTTCCGCATCGAGATAGATCGCGGCCTGGGCGATGTCGTCTTCCGCGGCGGCACCTTCGAGGCCGGTGCCCGGAATCCACAACGTGCCGGCGGAGGTGGCGGTCGTGCCGCCGACCTGGCCGGTCTTCTCGCAAAGGAGAACCCTCAATCCCTCATGCGCGCCGACAAGGGCGGCACTCATGCCCCCCATGCCGGCGCCGAACACCAGCAGATCGACTTCGTGGTCCCAGTGAGGCGTCGTATCGGTCATGCGCGACAGGCCGACATATCGAAATGGCGAATATAATCGAGCAGCACGCGCACACACATGTCGGCGTCCTCGATGCTGATCGACTCGGCAGGATTGTGGCTGATCCCGCCCCGGCAGCGAACGAACAGCATCCCGACGGGACACAGGGCGGCGACGATCATCGCGTCGTGACCCGCGCCCGAGGGGAGCATGCGGACGGCGATGCCCTGCCGCGCGATCGCTTCCGACAATCCCCGGATGACGAGCGGCGAGCAGGCCGCAGCCGGCGTCCGATTGTTGACCTTCAGGTCGACGGTGACGCGACGCCGTTCCGCAATCGCCCGTATGGCCTGTTCGATCCGCTCGACCGTCGCATCGCGCGCGGCATCGCCGGTGGCGCGCACGTCGATGGTGAAGCGGGTCATGCCGGCAATGACGTTGACGGCGCCCGGGACGGTTTCGATCTGCCCCACGGTCGCGACCACGTCCCCGGCCGCCGCGGCGATTTTCTCGACCGCAAGCACCATCTCTGCGGCCGCCGCGAGGGCGTCGCGCCGCATTCCCATCGGAACCGTGCCGGCATGGCCGGCCTCGCCTTCGACGGTGACGGAAAGGCGCTTGAGCGCATTGATCGCGGTCACGATGCCGAGGGGAAGGTTTTCGCTCTCCAGAACCGGACCCTGCTCGATATGCGCTTCGACATAGGCAAGCACGTCGTTTCGCTTGCGCGGGATATCCGCGATCCGGGTCGGATCGCAGCCGAACGTGATCAGGGCCTCGCGCAGGGAAATACCGTTCGCGTCCTCGCCAGCGAGCGCCGCCGCGTCGAATATCCCGGCCAGCGCACGCGAGCCCGCGAAGGTATCGGGGAAGCGCACGCCTTCCTCGTCGCCGAAGGCGACGACCTCGATGGCGAAGGGAAATTTCTCGCCCGCCCGCGCCAGTTCCTCGACCGCGGTCAGCCCAGCAAGGACGCCGAGCGTGCCGTCGAAACGTCCCGCGTCGCGCACGCTGTCGATATGAGACCCGATCAGCAGGGCGGGGGCGCCGGCCGGACTGCTCTCATAGCGGCCGGTCACCGTGCCGAGCGCGTCGATTGACGTCCTCATGCCGGCCTCGCGCATCCATCCGCATAATTCCCGCGCGGCCGACTTGTGCGCGGGCGAGAGATACAGGCGCGTGATCCTTCCAGGCTCGTCGCTATGCCGCGCGAACGCGTCGAGCCGCTGCATCAGTCGTGCGCCGGGCGGGGTCACGGCTCAGGCAAGCGCGATGCGGAAGGGCTGGGCTCCCTGCCAGAGGCACATCTTTCCAAGCTCGGAAAGCTTGTCGAGCGGCGAGGTGATGGTGATGAAGTGATTGCCGGCGAGTTGGCCGACCTTGCTCGCAAAGCGAACGCCGCCATAAGCGAGCAGAATTTCCGTCTCGCTGATACCGCCCGGATACACGATGAGTTGCCCCGGCGCCGGGAAGCTCGTGTGATTCTCGTATGTCAGGCCGAAATCATGGTCGCCCAGCGGAATCCAGACGGCTTCCCCGCTCCAGCGCACATGGATCACCTTCTGCTCGTAAGGCAGGATTTTCTTGAACACGGCGCATGTTTTCGGGGCGAGTTCCTCCTCGAAACGGCCCTCGAAGACGAATGGACCCGCCGCGATGCGAACTTTCGTCATCCCAATCCCATCCTTACTTAAACATGGCTGCCTTTTGTGTACAGAATGCCGGGTTTCGAAGTCCAGCGGCAGAAGGGCGAGGGCATGAATATTTGCATGGTCGGCTATGGGATGATGGGCGCGTGGCATACCGAGGCGCTGCGGCGAACCGATGCCATTCTGCATACCTTGGTGGGACGCAGGCCCGAGGCCGCCCGGGACTTCGCGGAGAAATACGGCTACCGGCGATGGACCACGTCGCTCGACGAGGCGCTGGCCGATCCGGCGGTGGATATCGTGGTGCTGGCGACGCCAAGCGAGCAGCATGAGGAGCAGGCGATCAGGTCGCTGCGATCAGGCAAGCATACGCTTCTCGAAATCCCCATCGCCATGTCGCTGAAGGGGGCGGAGCGCGTGGTGGCCGCGGCCCGGCAAAGCGGCAGGACGCTCGGCATGAGCCATCCGATGCGCTTCAGGAAGGAGCGCGACGCGCTGCGCGCGCGGACAAGGTCGGGCGAGGAGAATATCCGTCATATCGCGGGTCGGTTTTTCATCAAGCGGCTCGTCAATATCGGGGCCACCGGCTATCAGCGGAGTTGGATCGACAATATTCTGTGGCACCATTTCTGCCATTTCGTCGACCTCGGGCTTTATCTGTTCGACGGCGCGCCGATCCGCTCCATCCAGAGCTCGATGGGTGGGTTGCATCCGAAAACCGGCATCCCGATGGAATGCGTCGTGCTGCTGGAAACGGAAAAGGACCAGACGCTGCTGGTCCACGGTTCCTATCACGCTGCTTACCGTTTCTACGACAAGCTGATCGTGACCGATCGCGACACGTATTTCTTCGACATTCTCGCCGGGACGCTGAAGACGTCGGAAGGCACCAGAGAGATCGAGTCCGAGCAGGCCAATTGCGTCCATATCATTACCGATTTCCTCGACGCGATCCGTAACGGGCGACCGCCCAGGGCGGAGGGAGCGTCGGTGCTGCCGGCGATGCGGGTGTTGCAAAGCGTGCAGGATAGCTGGGATGCCAAATACGGCGCGCAATCGATTCCCGGCCGGCCGCTCGATTGAATTTGCTGCGTTGCAGGGCGGAACTGGTTTGCCTCGGCGCCGTTTGTTTATCCAAGTCGGCGGGTGTGAGAGGAGCTCGTTCCATGAGCCTTGGCACTATTCTGCTTATCATTCTTATTCTCGCGTTGATCGGCGCGATTCCGACCTGGCCGTACAGCACTGGCTGGGGCTACGGGCCGTCTGGTCTTCTTGGGGCAGTCCTTGTGATCGTCCTTGTTCTCGTGTTGCTTGGGCGCGTATAACATTTCGGCTGCGTTGGCCGGTTGATCCCGTTGTTCGGCGCGGCGGTGCCGCGCCGAATGTTTTTTGAATTCCTCGTATGGCGCGCGGTGGCCAGGTCCGATACAGGCGCGTCATGATCGTCGAGAACGAGAAGCAGCTCACGGATGCCGTGATCGCGGTGATGCGGTGTACGCCCAATCCGCGCCTGCGCGAGATCATGGTGGCGCTGGTCAGGCATCTGCACGACTTTGTGCGCGAGGTGAAGCTGACCGAAGACGAGTTCCGCGAAGCGACGGCCATTCTCAACGAGATCGGCAAGCTGTCCAGCGATTCGCACAACGAAATGGTGCTGATGGCGGGAGCGCTTGGTGTGTCGTCGCTGGTCTGTCTCGTCAACAACGGAGGCAACGGCCAGACCGAGACTTCGCAGAACCTGCTCGGGCCGTTCTGGCGCATGAATTCGCCGAAGCTGGAGAACGGCGCCTCCATTCTGCGCTCGCCGACGGAAGGCGCGCCGCTCTTCATCAAGGGTCACATCAAGGACAAGGCGGGCCGGCCGGTGGAGGGCGCGCGGGTGGACGTCTGGCAGGCGTCGGCGCAAGGCCTCTATGAAAACCAGGATCCCGCACAGGCGGACATGAATTTGCGTGGCCAGTTCACCACCACGGAAAAAGGGGATTTCTGGCTTCGCTCGATCAGGCCGGCAGGCTATCCGATCCCGGTGGACGGCGTGGTCGGCCGGCTTCTGCAGGCGCAGGGGAGGCATCCGTTCCGCCCCGCCCATATCCACGTTCTGGCGTTCAAGCCGGGCTACAAGACGCTCATTTCGCAAGTCTATGCCGACGACGACGCCAATCTCGAAACCGATTCCCAGTTCGGCGTGACGCGCGCGCTGATCGGCCGCTTCGAGCGTCACGATCGCCCGCATCCGGACGATCCGGCGATCGAGCGGCCCTGGTTCTCGCTCGAATATACCTTCGTGATGGAGCCGGGCGAGGCGACGTTGCCGCGTCCGCCGATCAAATAGCCGCTAGCAGATGAACTCTCCGGTGAGTTAGTTGTCAGAGGAGCGATTTTGTGGTCCATTCTGGGCCTGAATGCATCACCAGCCCTGTCGGGTTTTGCCGGGCCGCGCCCGCGCGGCTGGGCGCATGCAGGCGCCGCAAGGGGCGATGCGGGCGAGGGCCGGGCCTGCAATCCGCAAACCCTGCTAAGGTGCAAGAAGAAGCGGCCGTTAGAGCCGGGACGCGTGGGGAGAAGGAATGCCCGATTTCAAGAACATCCTCGTCGAGCGCGAGGACGCCATTTTCTGGATCACGATCAACCGGCCGAAGGCATTGAATTCGCTCGATCCGGCGACGCACCAGGAATTGCACGCCGCTTTCGACCAATATGCCGCCGACGAGACGATGCGCGTCGCCGTCATTACCGGCGCCGGTGACCGCGCCTTTTGCGTCGGCAGCGACATCAAGGGGCCCATCCTCACTTCGATCGAGCAATATCCTCCGTCCGGCTTCGGCGGCATCACCTGCCGCTTCGATCTCTGCAAGCCGGTCATCGCTTCGGTGAACGGTCTTGCGCTAGGCGGCGGCGTCGAGATCGTGGCCGCCTGCGACCTCGCCATCGCCGCCGATCACGCGGAATTCTCCCTGCCGGAGCCCCGCGTCGGCCTTGCCGCCCTGGGCGGCGGCGGGCTGCAGCGGCTCGCGCGGCAGATGCCGATGAAGCACGCGATGGACCTCATCCTGACCGGCCGGCGGATCGGCGCGGAGGAGGCAAAAAACATGGCGCTGATCAACCAGGTCGTGCCGAAGGCGCAATTGCGCGCCCAAACCAGGATACTTGCCGGCCAGATTATCGAGATGGCGCCGCTCGCCATCGAGGCTTCGAAACAGGTCATGCTGCAAAGCCTCGATATTCCGGAACTCCGGGCCGCCATTCGCAAGAGCTATCCGGCGGCGCAGAAGATGCTCGCGAGCGAGGACGCCAAAGAGGGGCCGCGCGCTTTTGCGGAAAAGCGCGCGCCGGTATGGCGCGGGCGCTGAATCGGTGAGCGCACGCATGCGCGGTTTTTGAAAAGGCGAGGCGGACCGGCTGGTCCCGGCCCTGGCGGAATCGAGGGAGAAAGAGAAACGATGTCCGAATTTTACGTGAAGGTTGGCGATTCCTCGTCATTCTCCAAGACCGTCGGCGAGACCGACGTCTATTTGTTTGCCGGCATCACCGGCGATTTTTCGCCGAACCATACGAACAAGGCGTATATGGAGAAGTCGAGCTACGGTCGCCTGCAGGCGCACGGCGCACTCATGGTCGGGTACATGTCGACCGCTTCAACGCTCGCCATCGCCAACAGCCGCGAAGGCGCGGAGGAAACACCGGTATCGCTAGGATACGATCGCGTTCGATTTCTCGCGCCGGTCTATTTCGGCGACACCATTACCGTCGAATACCGCATCTCCGCGGTCGATACGGAAAGGCGACGCTCGACCGGCGACATCACCATCAAGAACCAGGACGGAACGCTGGTGGCGGTCGGCCAGCATATTCTGAAATGGGTCAAGAACAAGCAGTGAGGCCGTGTAATGAACTTTTCGCTCAGCGAGGAGCAGCGTCTTCTAATCGAGACTGCACGCAAATTTGTCTATGACGAGCTGATCCCGCTGGAAGACCAGATTGAGCGGGAAGGCAAGCTCGATCCCGCCAAAGCAAAAGCGATTTTCGAGAAGTCGCGGGCGCTCGGTCTTTACGCCGTGAATATTCCGGAAAAGCATGGCGGTGCAGGGCTGTCGACCGTCGATACGTGTCTGGTCGAGGAGCAATTCGGTCACGCGATGGATATCCTCGTGCGTCGCGCGTTCGGCAACGTTTACGAGGTGCTGTTGCTGGCCAACCCAGCCCAGGTGAAAACCTATCTCGAGCCGGCAACCCGCGGCGAGCGCACGTTTTCGGTATGTTTCACTGAACCCGGAGCGGGGTCGGACGCGGCCGGAATCAAGACGAGAGCCGAGCGCAAGGGCAACGGCTGGGTTCTGAACGGCCAGAAGACCTTCATCAGCGACGGGTTGTTTTCCGATTTCTTCGTCGTGTCGGCCGTGACCGATGCGTCCGCGGGCGCACGTGGGATCACGCTGTTCATCGTCGACAAGGGGATGCCGGGATTCACGATCGGGCGTAATTTACCGATGATGGGGCTTTCCGGCACGAGCCATGTCGAATTGTTTTTCGACAACGTCGAACTCCCCGCCGATGCGGTTCTCGGCAAGGAGGGGGCGGGACTCAAGCACGCCCTCGAAACGCTCGGCCGCATTCGCCTCGCTCATATCGGCGCGCGCGCCGTCGGACGCGCCACGCGTATCCTGAATATGGCAACCGAATATGCGCGGGAGCGCAAGCAGTTCGGAAAGACCATCGGCGAATTTCAGATGGTGCAACAGATGCTCGCCGACAGCGCCATCGAGATCAACGCGGCGCGTATGCTGGTCCTGCAGACGGCTTTCGCGCTGGATCAGGGCGAGGATGCGCGGGAACGCATCTCGATGGTGAAGATCTACGCGCCGGAAATGCTGGGACGGGTCGCCGACCGCGCGGTGCAGATTTTCGGCGGGATGGGTTATTGCAAGGATCTGCCGATCGAGCGATTTTATCGTGACGCCCGTATTTCCCGCATCTATGACGGCACCTCGGAAATTCACCGCACGGTGATTGCGCGTTCGATGCTCAAACAGGGCGCGAGGCCGTTCGCCGACGTGATCTGACGATGCCGCCGGTCAACAAGTTCATGTCCGCGGATGACGCGGTCCGGTTGATAGGGGATGGCGATACCGTCGCGCTGATCGGCGGAGGGGGCGGGCTGGTCGAGGCGACGATGCTGCACAAGGCGGTCGAGAGGCGTTTTCTCGAAACCGGCCACCCGCGCAATCTCACCGTGATCCATTCTCTCGGCATCGGCGATCGCAAGACGCGCGGCATGAACTGCTTCGCCTATGAAGGCATGGTGAAGCGCGTGATCGGCGGTCATTGGGTTTGGTCGCCGCGAATGCAGCAACTGGTCCGGGACGAGAAGATAGAAGCCTATGTGTTGCCCGGCGGAGTGGCGATGCAGCTTTTCCGGGAAATCGGCGCGGGGCGCCCGGGTCTGTTCACGCATGTGGGGCTCGGCACGTTCGTCGATCCGCGGATTGACGGCGGCCGCATGAACAGGACGGCGAAGGAATCGCTGGCCGAAGTGGTGACGATCGACGGGCAGGAACTGCTCCGCTACAAGCCGTTCCCGATTCATGTGGCGCTGATCCGCGGCTCCTTCGCCGACGCGCAGGGCAATGTTAGTTTGGATCAGGAAGCGGCCAATCTCGACATCTATGCCGTCGCGCTGGCCGCCCATAATTCAGGCGGCAAGGTGATCGTGCAGGTGCGGACGGCGGTCGAACCGGGCGCGCTGCCGGCCCGCGCCGTCCGCGTGCCGGGCGCGATAGTCGATGCCGTGGTCGTCGATCCAAATCAAATGATGACCTATGACATTGCCTACGATCCCACGATGTCCGGAGAGGTCAAGGGACCGATACCGCCGGAGCCAAAGCCGGAATTGAACGTGCGTCAGGTGATCGCACGCCGTGCTGCGGACGAGCTTCACGATGGGGCGGTGTTGAATTACGGCTTCGGCATTCCCGACGGAATCGCCAAGCTCGTGGCCGCTCGCGGCGATCTCGACCGCTACTATCAGACGATCGAGCATGGAACTTATGGCGGAATGTTGCTGGACGGGCATTTGTTCGGCTTTTCGCGCAACGCCACGGCGATGATCGACGGGCCTTCGCAGTTCGATTTCTACTCCGGTGGCGGACTCGATATCGCGTTTCTCGGCTTCGGCGAGATTGACGAGATCGGCAATGTCAACGTGTCGAAGTTGGGCGGCATGGCCGTCGGACCGGGCGGCTTCATCGACATCGCACAGAACGCCCGGCGGGTGGTGTTTTGCGGCACTTTTGACACGAAGGGCGGCGATATCGCCGTCGGGGGCGGCCGACTCCACATCCGGCGCCACGGCGAGGTGCCCAAGCTGGTCAAGGCCGTCGAGCAGATCACGTTCTCGGGCCGGGAGGCGCTGAGGCGCCAGCAGGAAGTGCTATATGTAACCGAGCGGGCGGTTTTCCGACTCACCGGCGAGGGCGTGGCGCTCGCCGAAATCGCACCGGGTGTTGACGCGCGCAGGGATGTGATTGAGCGGATGCGCTTCGCGCCCGTCGTTTCCGGCGATCCGAAGATCATGCCGGCCCATTGTTTCACCGAATAGGGGAGTCCGCTTATGGCTCCGGCAAGGATCGGCGTTATCGGCGGCGGTGCGATCGGCCTGAAGCACATCGCCGTACTCTCGCCCGGCACGCAGGACTATACGTTGTGCGCGGTGGCGGATCCCGCGCCGATGGCTGCGGAGGTGGCGCGCCAGCGCGGCGTGCCGCATTTCGACGGATACGAAAGGATGCTGGAGCAGGCTAGGCCCGACGGCGTCGTGGTGGCGGTGCCCAACCAGCTTCATCTTGAGGTCGGCCTCGCCTGTGCCGAGCGCAAGATCCCGATGATCATGGAGAAGCCGGTAGCCGACACGCTTGCGGCGGCGATCAGGCTCGTCGCAGCGGCCTCGGAAGCGAAAGTGCCGCTGCTGATTGGCCATCATCGCCGTTACAATCCTATCATGCGCAAGGCCGCGCAGCTGATACATGAAGGCGGCATCGGCAAGGTGGTCGCCGTCAACGCGCTATGGCTCGGTCACAAGCCCGACGACTATTTCAGCATTGGGTGGCGCCGGGAAAAGGGCGCGGGACCGGTTCTGATCAACGCGATTCACGATGTCGATTGCCTGCGCATGATGTGCGGCGACGTTGAGGCGGTGCAGGCAACGAGCGCGAACGCGGTTCGCGGCTTCGCGGTCGAAGACACCGCCGCAGCATTGCTGATATTCAAGAACGGTGCGCTCGGCACGCTGATGGTATCCGACGCCGCTTCGGCGCCGTGGAGCTGGGAATGGACCTCACGCGAGAATCCAAATTTTCCTCATGCGTGGGAGGATTGCTTCTTTGTCGCCGGAACGACCGGCTCGCTGACGGTTCCCTCGCTGCGGCATCGCTGGCACGAACCGGGCCGCGAAAGCTGGCATGCGCCGCTGACCGAGCGGCGCATCGCGGTCGCGCCGGCCGATCCCTATTGCGAACAGATGCGCCACTTCGCGGCGCTGATCGCCGGGCGGGAAAAGGCGGTGATGGGCGGCGAGGAGGGAGTAAGGACGCTCGCGACGACTGTCGCCATCAACGAGTCCGCCCGAACCGGCAGGCCGGTCAGGGTGGACGATCTGCTGAAGCAGGCGGCCTGACCGGGGCGGGCGGCCGCCCGCTTGCCGATCAGTTGCGCCGGCGAAGGAAAGGCAAGGTCTGCGTGATCCTCGGCGTTTCCGGCTGGATCGAGACGTCCGGCGTCGGCAGGAATCGCTCGAACAACATCCGCCGCTCGAAATAGGTTGAACGGAAGAACGGATAACGTCGGTGCACGCGGTCGGCGACATCTGGGTAGTAAAGCGTCATCAGGCTGATCGGCTTGGAAAGCATCGGATAGGGACGCTCGTCACAGATCAGCGTGTGGTTGAACGTGCGCTTATAGAAGGCCTGATGCTCCTTGCGGATCGCGACCAGGAAATGGTCGGCGTTGAAGTATTCCGCGGCGAGCCAGCACAGCCGCAACGTGACGTGCGGCAGGCCGGGATGAAGCCTTGAGAATTTTTTCGACGTGACGAAGCGGGTCGGGTCGATGATCGTCTTGCCCGCTTCCAGCTCGGGATCGAGAAGGTCGGCGAAGACCGAATGACTCGGGAAATCCGGCTCGTGCTTGTTCGCAACGTGAATGCGGATCGAGCTGGCGAGTTCTCCGTCGAGATACAGGCCGAAAATCCAGACATTGTCCATGTCGTCGTAATGATCGGCGAAGATCTTCGACGTGTTCGGCTCGATCGCTCCTTCGGCCAGGTAGGCCTCGTAGCGAAGCCTGAAAATCGCTTCCCGATCCTCGTCGGAATCGGCGATGCGGTAATCGATCCGATCGAGAAGCTGCGTCACCCGATCGTTGAAGGTCGGCTGCGCGATATCCGAATAGGGTTTTGCAGGAGCACGATCCGCCGATGGGATACGAGCGGTGGATCGGAAGTCCGACTCATAGGCTACCGCACTCATAACGAACCTCACCGTTGGCCTCGGCAGCCAAGGGTTAACAGGTCGTTACTTGCTTAACAATGTCTTAACTCGACAGCTTGTTTTTGTGGTTAATCCGCGTATCGCGCTGACTTCTAACACGATTCCAGAATCGCAGGATATTCGCGTCGCCGCCGCTTCACACAAATGTCAGTGGCGTCTCCGGCGCTGCCAAGAGCTCGGCGCGAGGCGGCGTGCGCTGAGCGCAACGGAGCGGTAAATCGGTAAAGGAATCAGGACGGGGTCAGGCCGCGCGTCGCGCCGTTGTCACGAATTCCAATTCACCGAGTCGATCTGGATTTTCGCCGCGGTCGCCGCGGCTAGGCGACCTTTTCGATCCGCGGCGGATACATGAACAGCAGCTTGCGAATTTCAGCGCCAGACAGTGGCCGGCTGAACAGGAAGCCCTGCGCCTCGTCCACGCCAAGCTCGGCGGCGACCAGGGCGAGTTGCTCCTCCGTCTCCACGCCTTCCACCGCGACCCGCATGCCAAGCTCGGCACTCAGCCGCACGATCCCGCGCAGGAGCGTGAGCTTGCGGCCGTCGCCGTCGAGGTCACGCAGGAACGACTGGTCGATCTTGACCTTGTCGAGCCGGAAGGAGTGCAGATAGCTCAAGCTCGAATAGCCGGTGCCGAAATCGTCGAGCGAAATGCTTACGCCGAGCGCCTGCAACTGACGCAAGGCCGCGCGGCTGCGCCGCGTATCCTGCAGTAGGGTTGTTTCGGTGATTTCGAGCTCGAGTCGGTTGGCCGGCAGCCCGGTCTCGTCGAGAACGTCGCGGACAAGAGCCGGAATGTTGCTGCGGCTGAACTGAATCGGCGACAGGTTGACGGCCACGCGCGTCTGCGGCGGCCAGTGCCGGCACTCCTCGCAGGCCTTGCGCAGAACCTGCTTGCCCATTTCGACGATCAGTCCCATCTCCTCGGCGACCGGGATGAATTCCGCCGGCGAGATCATGCCGCGATCGACATGCGGCCACCGTAGCAGGGCCTCGCAGCCAACGACGCGCTTGGTTCTGAGATCGATCTGCGGCTGGTAGTGAAGCTGGAACGCATCGCTTTCGAGCGCGCTGCGCAGGTCAAGCTCCAAGCTGCGCCTCGCCTGTGCGTCGGCCTCCATGTCGCTGCGGAAAAAGCGCCACGATCCGCGCCGCTCGGCCTTGACCCGATAAAGGGCCATGTCGGCGTGGCGCAGCAATTGGTCGGGGTCCGTGCCGTCCTTCGGCGCGAAGGCGATGCCGACGCTGCCGCTGATGACGACTTCGTGCCCGTCGATCCGATAGGTCGAGGCAAGGCTGTGCAGAATGCGCTTAGCGAGCGTCGATGCCTCGTCGGCGGACTTGATCGGCGATTGCAGCACCACGAACTCGTCGCCGCCGAATCTGGCGATCATGTCGCTCTTGCGCGCGGTATCGCGCAGCCTGTCGGCGACGGTCTGAAGCAGCACGTCGCCGCGATGGTGACCGAGCGTGTCATTGACCTGCTTGAACTGGTCGAGGTCGATGAAATGGACGGCGTATTGGAGATTGCGCCCGTCATTGGCCAGAGCTTCCATCCGGTCGCGAAGCACGGTGCGGTTCGGCAGTCCGGTCAACGCATCGAAACGGGCGAGATGCCGGATCTTGGCCTCCGCCAGCTTGCGTTCCGTCACGTCCTCGACCAGCAGCACCTTTCCGCCATTGGCCATCGGCTGAAAGGTGAATTCGAGCGCGAGGCCTCCTTCGGTCTCGAGCACGAAGCTCGTCTTGTCGTTCTGCGCGAGGCGCGCCTCGAGATCTTCGGTAAAGTGGCGCGCGCGCACACCGGCAACGAGGCCGTTGTCGCTGCAGGTCGCCGCGAGCTGCGCCGCGGTCATTCCCTTGAGCTGAATCCGGGATGGCAGGCACAGCCGCTCGCCGAGCTTGCCGTTGACAACGACGATGCGGCCGTTCGCGTCGAACATCGCGAGGCCATGCGGCATGTTGGTCAGCGCGGTGTCGAAGCGGCTCGCGAGCAGCGACATGTCGCGGGTGGCGATGACCGCGTCGAGCAGGGTCGATCGCAGCCGCTCGGCGATGAACTTGACCGCGAGAAAAAAGGGAATCAGCAGCCCGGCAAAAATCCAGTGATAGGTGTCGCCGTAAAGAAGCAGCGCGGCCGTCATGGGCAGCCAGGCGCAGAGGATTTGCATGATGACCGAGCGGGTATTGCCGAAGTTTCGGCCGAAAATGCCGATCACATAGGCAATCGTCATCGAAAAGCTGACGAGATGGGCAAACGCATCCTTGGTCTGTGCGAAGGCGACGAAGCACCAAAGGCCGAGAAGGCCGACGGACGTCGCCGCGCCCGTCACATAGCGTTGCTCCCAGCGTCTTGCGATCTCATTCGTCGTGACCGTCGAGCGTGCATGAACGTAGCTGCGCATCGCCAGCAGGCGCGCTGCACCGACACAGGCGACCGCAACCGCGACCAGGAACAGCAGCGGCTCACCGGTCTTCCAGTAGGTGGCGATGACGGACGCGGTGACGAAGAACGTCCCGAGCAAAAGGCTCCGGCCGTCCTTATAGAGGGAGTCGACCAGAGGGATATAGATTTCCGACGGCAGTTCGACGCTTGAAACCGGTCGGGGCGCATTGGCTTTTACTGTCATCCACACTCGTTACACGTTTGGAATACCGAGCATCTTGCATGGCTTACCTAAAAGCTTCGTTCATGCTGTAAAAATAGGGGCTATGGTCCGGCGCTCTTGCGGCCGAAACATGCCTTGAAAATCATGGATTTAGGGGAGTCCGGGCGCGTTCGCAGTCCGATGCTCGCCGCCGGACCGGCAAACACCGACAAGGTAAACAACTTCCTAAAATTCGCGCCTCGGCCCGCGCGTCAGACCGTTCCCGGAGCGAGAGGATTCTGCGCGGGCGGCAAGTCGTGAAGATGACACGCGGCGAACTGTCCGTCCGCCAAAACGCGAAGATGAGGTTCCTCCGTCCGGCAGCGGTCGAGCGTGAATGGGCAGCGCGTGTGAAAGCGGCAACCTGGCGGCGGATTGGACGCGCTCGGCACGTCGCCGCCGAGAACGACGCGGTGGCGCGCTGCTCCCGGCTCGGGCACCGGCACCGAGGAGAGCAAGGCCTTGGTGTAGGGATGTCCCGGCGCAGCAAAGATCTGCTGCTTTCCGCCGACCTCGACGATCTTTCCGAGATACATGACCGCCACGCGATGCGTGAGGTGCTCGACGATGGCAAGATCGTGGCTGATGAACAGAAGCGCGAGCCCGAGCTCCTGCTGCAGATCCTGGAGAAGATTGACGATCTGCGCCTTGACTGAAACATCGAGCGCTGACACCGCCTCGTCGCAGATGATCAGCGACGGCTCGGAAGCAAGCGCGCGGGCGATGCCAATGCGCTGCCGCTGGCCGCCGGAAAATTCGTGCGGCCAGCGATTCAGCGCCGAACGCGGCAGGCGCACCTTGTCGAGCAAGGCCTCGACGCGGTGCTCGATCTCCTGCGCGGTTTTGGCGATCCCAAAATTGCGGATCGGCTCGGACAGGATGTCGCCGACGCGCATGCGCGGATTGAGACTGGAGAACGGGTCCTGGAAAACGACCTGCAGCCGCCGGCGGAGGGGCCGCAATTTCCGATTCGACAGCGTATCGATGCGTTGTCCGTCGATGCTGATCGAGCCTTCGGTGATATCGAACAGGCGCAGGATCGCCCGGCCTACCGTCGATTTGCCGCAACCGGATTCGCCCACCAGGGCGAGCGTTTCCCCTCGCGCGATTTGCAGCGAAACGCCGTCCACGGCGCGGATCGTCGCCTTGCTGCCGAGGCCGCGGGAGACGACGAAATGTTTCTTGAGATTGACGACATCGAGAAGCGGAACGCTCATGCTGCGGCGGCGTCCTTCCGCGCGAAATGGCAGGCCGCGAAGTGCGCGCGCGCCTTTTCTTCCAGGGCGGGGGCGGCGCTGCGACAAAGATCGGTGGCCTCGGGGCAGCGGTTGGCGAATATGCAGCCGGTGATCCGGTCCTGCAGGTTCGGAACGAGGCCGGGAATCTCGGCGAGCTTGGTCGTTTCCCCGCGCAGGGATGAGCCGAGTCTGGGAACCGCGCCAAGCAATCCGCGCGTATAGGGATGGCGCGGATTGCGAAAGAGGGCGGCCACCGGCGCCTCCTCGACCTTCCTTCCGGCATACATCACCATCACGCGTTCAGCGATTTCGGCCACGACGCCGAGGTCGTGCGTGATCAGGATGATGGCGGCGCCGACCCGACGCTTGAGATCGCGCATGAGGTCGAGAATTTGCGCCTGGATCGTTACGTCTAGAGCGGTGGTCGGCTCGTCGGCGATCAGGAGCTTGGGATTGCAGGCGAGGGCCATGGCGATCATCACACGCTGGCGCATCCCGCCGGAGAGTCGGTGCGGATAGTCGTCCATGCGCCATTCCGGCTCGGGGATGCCGACGAGCGTCATCAGCTCGGTCGCGCGGGTTCTCGCTGCGGTCTCGTCGAGCCGTTCGTGCAGTTGCAATGCTTCCATGATCTGCCGTCCGACCGTGAGCACCGGATTGAGGCTCGTCATCGGCTCTTGGAAGATCATGCCGATATCCTTGCCGCGAATCCCGCGCATCGCGCGCTCCGGCAGCGCGAGAATGTCGAGACCATTGAATTTGATCGAGCCGGCGATCTTGCCGGGCGGCTCGGGAATGAGGCGTAAGATGGAATTCGCGGTCACGGATTTGCCGCATCCGCTCTCGCCGACGATTGCTAGCGTCTCGCCCTTCGCCACATCGAACGACACGCCGTCCACCGCCCGGTTGATGCCGCTCGCGGTGCGAAAGTGCGTCTGCAGATTCCTGATCTCGAGCATCGCCATCATCAGAACCTCTTGGCGAAGCGCGGATCGAGCGCGTCCCGCAGGCCGTCTCCCACGAGATTGACGGCGAGCACAGTCAACGACAGAAACGCGGCGGGAAAAAACACGATCGAGGGTTTGACCTGCCACAAGGCGCGGCCCTCGGCCATGATGTTCCCCCATGAGGGGATGGTCGGTGGGGTTCCAGCTCCGATGAAGGAGAGGATCGCCTCGATGATCATTGCGCTCGCGCAGATATACGTCGCCTGCACGGTCATCGGCGCAAAAGTGTTCGGCAGGATGTGCCGCCAGATGATCAGCGGAGTGGGCGTGCCGCTCGTGATCGCGGCGTCGACATAAGCCTGTTCGCGCAGGGAGAGAACGACGCTGCGCACCAGCCGCGACACGCGCGGGATCTCGGCGATGGTGATGGCGAGGATGACGTTGCCGACGCTCGCCTTGGTCAGGGCCATCAGCGCGATCGCGAGCAGGATCGGAGGGATCGACATCAGCCCGTCCATGATCCGCATGATGATGCCGTCCGCCCAGCGGACGAATCCGGACACGAGTCCGATGAACAGTCCGGCGATCGAGGAAAAGGCCGCAACCGAGATGCCGACGATGAGCGACACGCGGGCGCCGTAAACGATGCGCGAGTACACATCGCGGCCGAGCATGTCGGTGCCGAACCAGTACTCGGCCGATGGCGGCCGCAATCGCCGACTTGGAGAAAGGGCGGTGGGATCGACAGTGAAGAGTAGCGGGGCCGCGATCGCCATGATCGCGAGCAGAAGCAGGATGATGCTTCCCGCTGTCACGGTCGGGTGCTTTATCAGCATCGTCGCGACGCGCCCGCGCCGGGGCACCGGTGGCAGAATATCGGGCAGAGGCGCGGCGACCGCGATGCTTTCGGGCGTTTGGGTCAATAGCGGATCCTCGGATCGAGGGCGATATAGGCGAGGTCGACCAGCAGGTTGATCAGGACGTAGATGAAGCTGAACAACAGCACCAAACCCTGAATGACCGGGTAATCCCGCCGCAGGATCGCGTCGATCGTCAGCCGCCCCAGTCCGGGAATGGCGAACACGCTTTCGGTCACGACGGCGCCGCCGATCAGAAGCGCGATGCCGATGCCGATCACGGTGACGATCGGCACGGCCGCGTTCTTCAGGGCGTGCAGAAACAGGATGCGGCCCTCGCCCAATCCCTTGGAGCGCGCGGTCTTGATGTAGTCCTGATGCAACACTTCGAGCATCGCTGTGCGCGTGATGCGCGCAATCAGCGCGATGTAAACGCAACCAAGCGCGCCCGCCGGGAGGATCAGATTTGAAAGCCAGGGCCACAGCCCGGCGGATAGCGGCGTGTAGCCCTGCACCGGCAAAAGATCGAGTTGCAGGGCAAACACGTAGGCCAGCACGTATCCCACGACGAAAACCGGCACGGAAAAGCCAAACACCGCAAAGGCCATGAACAGGCGGTCGATGAAGGTTCCCGCCTTCCACGCGGCGAGGACGCCGACCGGAACGGCAACAATGACGGCGAAGACGAGCGTCACCGCCATCAGCGAGAGCGTCGGCTCGATCCGTTGCGCGATCAGGCTGGTGACCGGCAGTCCGGTGAAAATTGACGTTCCGAAATCGCCGTGCAGGAGATTCCAGACCCACTCTCCGAAGCGCACGAGAAACGGCCGGTCGAGGCCAAGTGTCTCGCGGATCCGTTCGACATCCTGCGGCGTGGCCTGATCGCCGGCGATGACCGCGGCTGGGTCGCCGGGCGCGATGTAGAGCAGGCTGAAGACAAACAGCGCCACAACCGCCATTACCGGGACGGTCGCCACGATGCGTCTGGCGACGTAGGCGAGCATGATCCCGTATTAATACTGAGTCATGCCGATTTGGACACACCCCAGAAGAATGGCAACGGTCCCTTGACGATGCCGGAGACGTTCTTGCGCCAGGCTGTATAGGACAGGAAGAAGCCCGTCGGCGCGAACACGACGAAGTCAAGAGCGGCTTTGTTGAGGCGGGCGATCACGGTCTTTTCCTCGGCGAGGTCCTTGGCTTCGAACCAGTTGGCGACTTCCTTCTCCACGTCCGCAGAATCGGGCCAGCCGAACCATGCCTTGTCGCCGTTCGCGCGGATGGCGGTGTAGGGCGCGGGATTGATGCAATCGGCGCCCGAATGCCAGGTGTGGAACATGTTCCAGCCGCCCTGGCCCGGTGGCGTCTTTTGCGCGCGCCGCGCTCCGACCGTGCCCCAATCGATGGCGTTGAAATCGACATTCATGCCGAGCTTCTTGAGAAGGTCGGCCGTGACATCGCCGAACGCCTTGGTCGCGGTCTGGTCCTGCGCCACGAGGCAGGTCACCGGTTCGTTGTTGTAGCCCGCTTCGGCGAGAAGCCGCTTGGCGCCCTCGATATCGCGCCGGCCTTTCAGGATCTCGCCGCCCTCTTCGGTGTAGAGCGGAGTATTCGGTGTGAAAAAGCCGGGCAGGGGTTTCCACAGATTCTTGTCGTCGCCGACCAGCGCGCGCATGTAGTCCTCCTGGCTCATGGCCATCAGGATCGCGCGGCGCGCCTTCACGTTGTTGAAGGGCGGATAGAGGTGATTCATGCGGAAGCTGCCGATATTGCCGAGCGGGTCGGCGATATCGACAAGGATATTGGGGTTGCGCTTCAGCACCGGAACGAGATCGGGAAGAGGCAACTCCCACCAGTCGACTTCGCCGTTCTGCAGCGCAGCCGCCGCCGTCGCCGGGTCGGGCATGATGATCCACTCGATGCGGTCGAGCGTCATATGCTTGCCGCCGGCCAGCCACGAGGGCTTCTCGTCGCGCGGCTTGTAATCGGCAAATTTCTCGAACACCGCTTTCGCGCCCGGAACCCATTCCTTCTGCACGAACTTCATCGGGCCCGAGCCGATATATTCGCCGATCTGCTTGAACGGGTCGGTCGCGGCAATCCGCTCCGGCATCACGAACGAGCAGGGCGCGTTGTTCTTCCCGAGCGCGAACAGCATTTTCGGGAACGGCTTCTTCAGCGACCATTTGAAAGTGCGGTCATCTACCGCGCTGAGCTCGTTCTGTTGCGCAACGATCATCAGGCCCATCGGATCGCGCGCGGCCCAACGCTTGAGGCTCGCCACGCAGTCCTTCGCCAGCACGCGTTCGCCGTCGTGGAATTTCAATCCCGGCCGCAGTCTGAAGGTCCAGGTCAAGCCGTCCGAGGAAACTTCCTCGCTCTCGATCATCTGGCGTTGCGGCTCGAGCTTGTCGTTCACCCCGTAAAGGGTGTCCCAAACGAGCGCCGCGGCATTGCGCACGACGTATTGCGTGCCCCAGATGGGGTCGAAATTTGCAAGGTTGGCCTGAGGCACGAATTTCAGAGTGCGCGCCGCTGCCCCTTGCGAGATCGCGGGCATCGGAAATCCGCCAAATGCGGCGGCAGCACCCGCGCCCGCCATTCCCTTGACGAATGATCTGCGATCCAAGGTGTCCTCCAATTTGCTGGCTTCCCGCGGAGCGCACCGTGCTCAAGCGGCATCAGGCTACGTGAAAGCGCAATGAATGCAATCGCGATACACGTCGCGCCTTAATCCGGAGCAAACATCATGCCAATCCCTTGAAGTCGCGCTTATTTCCGCCCGTCGCTAAGTGTTTTCCCCAGGGTGCCACCAGCGGCCCCCGAGCACGACCGCCTCGGAAACGATTCTCCTGTCGCCCTCGAGGTGCTCGCCGACGACGTCCACGTAGTCGAACCGGCCCTCCCGTATTGAGAGCAGCGTTGCGTCTCCCACACTTCCCGGTTTAAGGCTGCCCAGTTCGGGGCGCCGCAGCGCGCCGGCCGGATTGACCGTCGTCGCCGCGATGATCTCGCCGAAGTCCATGCCGAGACACAGAAATTTCGACATGGTCGTGGTCAGGTCGAAGGCCGGGCCGTCGATGCACAGGGCGTGGACATCGGAGGAAATCGTGTCCGGCATGAAATCATTGGCGAGCATCGCCCGCGCCGTTCTGAAGGCGAACGAGCCCATTCCGTGACCGATGTCGAAAATGATGCCGCGCTTGCGGGCATCGCGTACCTCGGGCTTGACCTTGCCGCCGCCGGACACGGGGGTGTTCGGGAAGGGGCGAAAGGCGTGCGTCAGCACGTCCCCGGGGCGCAGCCGCGCCAGCACCTCCTCGTAGCTCGGAGGCGGGAAATCGATATGTGCCATCAGCGGCAGGCCCACTTCGTTGGCCACCTGCAGGGCGATGTCGAGCGGCGCGGTGCCGGACGTGCCCGAGGAATTGCGCCCGACACGAACCTTGATTCCGACGATGAGATCGCGGTTCGCGTTGACGACGTCGATCGCGTCGAGCGGAGCCATGAGCCGCAGCTCCTCGCTTTCCCCGACCATGACGCGCCGGGAGAAGCCGTAGATGCCCGCGAACGAGACATGCAGATAGGGCAGAATGCGCACCGCGCTCTGCTCGATCACGTGCTTGCGAAAACCGGCGAAGTTGCCCGGCCCGGCGCTGCCGGTATCCACCGCCGTGGTGACGCCGGACGTGCGGCAGAATTGCTCGGCATCGATGCCAAGCGATGTGCCGCCCCAATAGACATGCGTATGCAGATCGATCAGGCCGGGCGTGACGATGCGGCCCGACACGTCGCGCACGTCGGTCGCCGCCGCCGCTGGCAGGTTGTCTCCGACCGCGGCGACCTTGCCGCCGGCAAATGCAATGTCGGTTACGGCGTCGAGTTTCTGGGATGGATCGACGACGCGGCCGCCGCGCAAGAGAAGATCGTAGGTCATTGCAGGGATCCTTTTCGGCGAGCGCCCGTCATGGGGACAGGGTCTTCAGCAACAGGGAAAGAGCTGCGCGGGCGAAGGCCCGCATGTTGGCCCGCCGGTCGGCGCCGCCCGTTTCGAGCGTGACCGCGCTCTCCCGGCCGCCCGCGACGGCCAGGCACGCATGGCCGGGCGCATCGCCATAACGATTGCCGGCCGGTCCCGTCGCTCCGGTCTCCGACAACGACCAGGTGGACTGGAAGCGTTCCTGCACGGCCCGGGCCAGCAGCAGCGCATAGGCTTCGGTCGCGGGGCGAATGGCTGCCATGTCGGCTTCGGTGATGCCGAGCAAAAGAGACCGCGACTGGCGCGTGTACACGATCGCGCCGCCCAGGAAATATGCGGATGCTCCGGGCACGGCCAGAAGCGCCGCTGAAATCAGCCCTCCGGCGGAGGATTCGGCCACCGCCAGCGTCTGCTTTCTGACGACGAGAACGCCTGCGATCTGTTCCGCGAGCGGAAGAAGCTCCTGCATCGGCCGACCTTCCGTTGCGCTGCGAGCGATGACCAGCGGCGGCAATTGCGATAGTGTGACCCGCAATCTAGCGACAGCGGCCGCCGGTCATCAATCGCGCAGCTATCGCCCCTGTGACTATCTCCAGGCCGGGGACGGGTCGCCGCAACATGTCAGGAGAGGGCCGTGGACAGTCCCGTTATCGCGCCGATGCAAATATCCCCTCAATTGCCGAACGAGCCGGTCGCAACGCCGTGTTTCGTTATCTACGAGGATGGCGTGCGTCACAACCTGCAGCAGACGGTGAAAGCTTGCGGAGGGATCGAGCGGCTGATGCCGCACGTGAAGACGCATCGCTCGCCCTGGATCACCGAGCTTTGCATCGCGCAGGGCGTCACCGCGTTCAAATGCGCGACCAATGCCGAGGTCGAGATGGTGCTCGCTGCCGGCGCGAAGAAAGTCACCTGGTCCTACCCGACCGTCAATCCCGTCAACGTGCACAGGTTCGTCGAAGCCGCGCGCAGATATTCGGATGCGAAGCTCACCGGATTGGTGGACAGCGAGCGCGGCCTCGAAGTCTGGCGGCATGAATTGCGCGACGGACCGCCGAACGTCGATCTGCGCGTCGACCTCGATCCCGGCTTGCACCGTACCGGCGCGCCGATGACCGATGCGGCGATCGGGCTCGCGCGCGGGTTGCACGGCATGGGCCGGCTCGCCGGATGGCATATCTACGACGGGCATGTGAAAGGCAATCGCGCGGAACGCCAGGCGCAAGTTGATGCCATCGCCGAGAAAGTGCGCGCCTTGCAGGCCGCGCTCGCAAAGGACGGCATCGCGACCGACGCGGTAGCCGGCGGCAGCTACACCTTCAATCTCTGGCCGCGCGACCTGGCGCGTTACGTGTCGCCGGGGAGCTGGACCTATTCCAGCGCGCAGCACGACATCGAGCTGGCCGATCTCGGCTGGGTGCCGGCGGCCTTTGTTCTGTCGACGGTCATGTCGACCCATCAGGCGACGGTGACCCTCGATGCCGGAGCGAAGGCGGTCTCTCCGGACAAGCCCTTGGCCGAGCGTTTCCGCTGGGCGGACGGCCGCATTGTGCTGATGAACGAGGAACACACAGTTGTGGAATCGGCGCGCCTCGCGGTCGGCGACAGGGTCCTGCTGATGCCGATGCATGCTTGCACGACGGCCTACCTTTACCCCGATGCTCTGGTGAAAACCTCAGCGGGCCGCTGGGAACACCGCCCGCAGCTCGGCAGCCTCCGATAGGCCGTGCCGCCGTTGTGTCCCGCGTATGGCTGTGACATGCGGGCGCTGGCCCATCGGCCGGTCCTCAATTAACATTCAGAGAAGGGCCTTCAAGAAGCCCAAGGAGGAACGCCATGACCACGCCTGCGGCCGGGTTTCACTATCCCGCGCCTCTGACGCTCGACACCGCGCTGTCGCGGCTGAAACTGTCCGAGTTGACGCCCGACAGCTTTACCCGCGACGGACCGCGTGCCGACGTGGAATATCGCGATCTCGGCTTGAATGCGGCAACCGGAGGGCGCATCGGCGCGAAGCATATTCGGGCGATCAAGCCGTTCGAGAAGCCGACCGGCTGGCATTGGCACGACATGCAAGGCCACTTCATCTTCGTGCTCAACGGCTGGATCAAGTTCCGCTTCAAGGGTGTGAACGGGGATGTGACGGTGAACAAGGGCGGCTGCCTGTCGCAGCCCGCCGGCGTGCCGCATAACGTCGTCGGTCGCTCCGACGATCTTGAGCTAATCGAGATCAACATGCCGGCGGATTTTGCCACGACCGATCTCGACGCCCCCATCGACGCGGCGCAGCCTTGATGGCCTCGATCGAACTATCGCGGCCCTATTCAGGGCGGATGCAGGCCCTCGGCTTGTGGCTTCGCAAGCGGGCGGGCGCGCTCATCGTCTTTGCGATTCTCTTTGCGCTCTGGGAAAGTTCGGTCTGGCTTTTCGGGGTGAAGGAATATCTGCTGCCGCCACCATCGATGGTCTGGCGCGAATTCATGAAGCATTACGAAGTGGTGATCGACGGCGCCTGGGTGACGACGCGCGAAATCATCGCGGGATATCTGCTGGCTATCGTTGTGTCCGTCCCGCTCGCGCTCACCGTCGCCTATTCGCGCTTCATGGAGGAGGCGGTCTATCCGGCCGTGGTTTTCCTGCAGATCATCCCGAAGATTGCAATCGCGCCGCTTTTTATCATCTGGTTTGGTTTCGGATTCACACCGAAGCTGTTGCTGGTTTTTTTGCTTTGCTTCTTTCCGATCGTCGTGGCGAGCATCGCGGGCTTCAAGGCGGTCGATCCCGACATCATGGATTTTGCGCGCACGACGGGCGCTAGCGGCTGGAAGATGTTTGCCAAGATTCGCCTGCCACAGGCCTTGCCGGATATCTTCACCGGGTTGAAGGTGGCGGCCGCGCTGTCGGCGACAGCGGCGGTGGTTGCCGAATTCGTCGCGTCTGACCGCGGGCTCGGCTATCTGCTCCTGCAGTATAACGGCAACCTCGAGACGCCGATGGTGTTCGCCGTCATTGTGCTGCTAAGCCTAATCGGCGTGATTGTCTACTACATCGTCGAAATCATCGAACGTTTTGTCATTCCGTGGCACGTTTCGCAGCAGCCCGCGGACGTCTCAGTGACCTAAAACAAGACTTACCGGAGGAACGCCAATGACCAATCGCAAATTGATCTACGCAGCGTTGGCTGCGACTTTCGCCCTGGCGGGGGCGGCGAGAGCCGATGACGCCGTTTCCTTTCGCATGAATTGGTATCTCGGCGGGCTGCATGTTCCATTCTATTACGGCAAGGACAAGGGCTTCTACAAAGCCGAAGGCATCGATCTGACGCTGAACGAAGGCAGGGGATCGGCCAATACCGTGCAGGTGGTGGCCGCAGGTTCCGATACGTTCGGGCTTGCCGATTCTTCAAGCCTGATCGCGACCGCGGTCAAGGGCGCAGACGTGAAATCGGTCATGTCGCTTCTGAACTCGACCGGCTATTCGGTAATTTCGCTCGCGTCGACCGGGATCAAGACGCCGAAGGACCTCGAGGGGAAAAGCTTCGCAGTGACGCCGGGCGACCCGCTCGGCCAGTTGTTCCGTGCTCTCGCGGCGGTCAACAAGCTCGATATGAACAAGATCAAGTTCGTGCAGGTCGATCCGGCTGCCAAGGTCGTCTCGGTGCTGGAGAAGCGCACGGATGGATTGCTTGGCGGCGCTGACGATCAATACTTTCTCATCAAATACAAAGGTCAGGAGCCTGCGGCGCTGCGTTACGCCGATTACGGCGCGAATATTGTCGGCATGACGATTCTCGCCAGGGACGAGACGATCAAGAAGAACCCCGACATGATCCGCCGGTTCGTCCGCGCCACGGTCAAATCGTGGGAGGAGGCCAAAAAGCATCCGGAAGAAGCGGTGAAGTCGGCGCTGAAGGTGAAGCCAGATTTGAATGAGCAGTCGACGCTCGACCAGCTCAAGGTCGATATCCAGCTTCTCGACTCGAAATATTCGAAAGGCAAGATCGGCTGGGGCGCCAAGGAGGACTGGGAGGCCACCATCGCGCTGCTCAAGCAGTATCGCGACGTTCAGACCGACAAGGATTGGACGGCATTTCATACGAACGAGTTTCTGCCGAAGTAACGGAGTTGCAGATGTCCGAACTTCAGGAGGCGTGCGCTGGCGCGCCTCCTTCGTCGCGACCTTGCATCGAGGTCGAAGGGCTGACCCATACGTTCTTTCCGCGCGGCAAATCGCCGACCCGTGCGCTCGAGCGGATTGACCTTGCGATTCCACAAGGGGAGTTTGTTGCGATTGTCGGCCCGTCTGGCTGCGGCAAGAGCACGTTTCTGCGGATCGTGGCGGGGCTGCAGCCCTATTCCTCCGGCACGGTCCGTCTGAACGGCAAAAATGTGCGCGGCGCGCAGACCGAGCTTGGCATCGTGTTCCAGAGCCCAGTCCTGCTCGATTGGCGCAACGTCATCGACAACGTTCTGCTGCAGCTCGAATTGCGCGACATCGACCCGCAGCATTATCGCGCGCGCGCGGAGGAATTGCTGGGGAAGGTCGGCTTGCTGGAATTCGCCGACCGGCTGCCGCGCGAGCTTTCCGGCGGCATGCGCCAGCGCGCCGCCATCGTCCGCGCGCTGATCCACGATCCGCCGCTCTTGTTAATGGACGAGCCGTTCGGCGCGCTCGATGCCTTGACGCGGGAGCAGATGAGGCTCGATCTCGAGCAAATCTGGATGCAGACCAAGAAAACGGTCCTGTTCATCACCCATTCAATCGACGAGGCCGTTCTGCTCGCCGACCGCGTGCTGGTCATGGCGCCGCGCCCGGGCCGCGTCGAACGTGAGATCCGCATCGGCATGCCGCGCCCGCGCGGAATCGAGGCGCGCAAGCTGCCGGAATTCACCGAGGTCGTGGACGAGATTACGGAGATATTCCTCAAGCGCGGCGTGCTGCATTCCGGCAGGGCGTAGCGTTTGCGGCCGCCGGCCGCGGGTGGAAACCGCCGAGGCGGTGCCGGGCCGCGCGGCCCGGCGCCGCCTTGCGACGTTGGGCGGCTAGGCCGACAGTCTCCTTGCAAGGGAGCGGAATTTCTCGAGCTGGTCGGCTTTCAGCTCGCGCCTGTCGTCCCGGCCGACGAACACCTTGAACATGATGCCGCCGTCGGCGTTCAGGAACAGGATCGACGCGGAGGGCCGCCCCATGAAGGGCCGTTCGACGAACGCGATTTGCGCACAGCGTTCGTGACGAATATGCCCGTGGAAGCCGGTTCGCCCGGGAATGTTGTAGTAGCCCCGCGCGATTTCGCCGGCGGGCACCGGCCCGGTGAATTCCATGATGCCGTCGTCGGTATGCACGATGACGGTGACCTCGCCCCATGAGCCGATCGCGTGCATCACCTCGGCGAAGGCCTGTCCCGGCGCGAAGCAACGCATCGCGTCGGGCAGGGCGTGCACAACCTCGCGCGCCGTGACGCGCAAGTCTTTCGCGACCTGCTCGACGAGCGCGCCGGGATCGGCGGCCATTGTCTCGATGAGATCCTGGCGCGCCGGCATCAGGCGGCCTTTCCCGCGCGCGTGATGGTCTGGCGCACCTCGAAGCCTTCGAATTGCGGATGCTCAAGATACATCGAGCCTGTGCTTTCGTTGCCAGCGCGCGCATGCGCCTTACGAAATTCTTCCGAATTGGTCCAGGCGATGAAATCGTCCCTGCTTTTCCAGACGGTGTGGGACGAATAGAGCGTGTGATCGTCCGCTTCCGGCCCCTTGAGCAGATGAAACTCGACGAAGCCGTTCATGCGGTCGAGATAGGATTCGCGGCTCGCCCAGACATTCTCGAATGCCGTCTCCGATCCCTTTTTCACGCGAAAGCGATTCATGGCGATGAACATGACAGGTCTCTCCTGTGGCTCGCTGGCGGCAGCTGGCGGGCGGGGTTGCTAATGCAGATAGAAGCTGACTGGCACGGTGAAGCTCTGCCCGTGTCCGTCCGGCGGCGCCGGGAAGGGCGAGGCGCGGCGAACCATCGACTGGACCTCTTGGTCGATGCTGGCGATTCCCGAACCATGGGTGAGTCGCACAGCGGTCACGCGTCCGCTGCCGTCGAGCCTGAAGGTCACGGTCGCCGATCCCTGCTCGCCGCGCGCGCGCGCCTCGGCCGGGAATTGCTTGTAGCGGGCAAGGTGCGCAGCGACGAGGCCGCGATAATTCGTCTCCGCGTCGGAACGGCCGCGGCCGATGCCGCTCGATGAAACCGACGGCGCGGATGGCGCGGTCGCACGCCTGCGATCGCTCTTTCCGTCCTCGCTTTTGCGCGCGGTTTTTTTCGGATGGTCCGGTTCCTTCTGTCGCGCCGGCTTCTTGGCCGCATGCTCCTCCGGCGGCGCGACTTTCGTTTCCGCGGAGTCATCGGGCGGCGGCGGCAATTCGGCGGTCACGTCGGGCGCGAGCGGCGCGGCTTCGTGCTCGTCCTCGGTCCTGACCGTGCTGGCGGGGGCCGCGGCGTCCGGCCGGGGCGCCGCCTCCATTCTGCGGGGCATCTCGGTCCGCTCGGCGACGGCCTCCTCGGTCCTCGGCGCGGCCGGGCTGTCGATTTCGGATTCGCTTGGCCTGCTGTTGCGCCCGGCTGCCTGGTTCGTGCCGATCACGAGATCCGCCGACACGACGATCTGCCCGAGACTAGCGAGCGGGGGAGGCGGGCGGTTGAATGCCGCAAACAGGCTTGCATGGATGGCAAAAGAGCAGATCGCGAATGCCGCAAGCGCGCGCCGCCGCTCCAACCCGGTCGCGGGCGGCGCCGGCCGATCCTGCGGCGCGGTGCGCATCTCGGGCGCGCGCCTGTCCGGCCCGAATCTCCGGCGCGAGGCGATCGGAATGACGTTGCTGAGATCCGCATCGGGCGACGCGTGCGGCGTCTGTCTCGCGCGCGAGGGCACGACTGTGCCGAGGAGATTGGCGGGCCCGTGATCCTGCCTCGTGTCGGCGGCGCGGCCGCCCCTGTGCGGCATCTGTGTCATCCCTTGTAAAAGGTATCCCCGAAGCGGACCTTCAGCGCGCCCTTTACCGTCAAACCGGGGCTCGGAGAAGGCACGATCGTGCTGTTGATCGTTGTAACGTCGGTATAGCGGGCATATTGGCGGTCGAGGAGGTTATCGACGGCGATGCTCCAGAGAATGTCCTCGTTCTGTTGGTAACTCGCATACAGGTTCACGACGTCATACGAACCGACCGGCGGCAAGGCGAGGGTCCCGGGCTGGGATCCGGGCGGTATTTCGCTCGCCTCCTTGGAATCCGACCAGATATGGCTGACGGCGAACGTGATGCGCCGGTCGTAGAAGCGCCAGCCCAGCGTCGATGCCACCTGGTCAGTGGGAATCTTCAAGAGCGGAACGCCGGCGGTCAGGTTTCGCCCGCGCACATGAGCGGCCGACACGTTCAGGAACCACGAGCCCGCGTCGTACTTGCCCTCGAACTCGGCGCCCTCCAGGCGGGCCTGGGGCACGTTCTGATACTGGATGCAGAAGAAGGCCGCGGACAGGCAGGTAACCCCGCCCACACCCTGTGACATGAAAGGCACGATTTCCTGCTCGATGAAATTCTCCACATCGTTGCGGAACAGATTTGCCTTGATGCGCACGGCGTCGCCCGCGGTCCAGACATTGTCGCCGCGAATATTGATGCCGGCCTCTTTGTTCTTGCCGATTTCCGGCTTGAGCAGTGGATTCTGGAGGAAGTCGAAATTCGAGCCGGGCCCGAGATTCGGATGCGTCCCGAGCACGAAGGCTTCCGTGATCGCGGGGGCGCGATATCCTTCGGCATAGGTGCCGTAAATTGTGAACCAGCGCACCGGCGTCACGCCGAGCGTGAATTTCGGGGAGATGCGGTCGCCGTTGCTCGAGGCCGATCCTCCCGACAGGCTGTAATTGTCGTAGCGCAGCGCCGCGATGCTTTGCAGCCATTCGGTGTAATCCGTTTTGAACTGCACGAATGCGCCGGAGACGCTGCGCTCGCCGTTAGGCGTGAACAGGTCGCCGGTGCCGGTCGGATCGACCACCTCGACCTTGTCGCGGAAGCTATCGCCGCCGATTGTCAGCGCGTTGCGGATCGAGCCGAATTCGAAGCGGGAAGTATTGTTGGCGTCGAACCCCGCGGTGTCGATCCTGAAGTTGCGGGCCGCGCCGAGGTTGCCGCTTGCCGGATTCGACGTGCCCGCGATCTTGGTCTGATCGGTGATCGTATCGGTCCAGTAAACATTGACGTCGAAGTTGAACACGCGGTCTTCGGGGCGGCCGTAGCGCCAACGCGCGGTCACGATGTCGTTGCGGACGGCGGAATCGTACACGGTCGCGGTGTTGGCGGAGTTGGGCGTGCCGTTTTTAAAATTTGTCTCGTAGGTCAGGCCGCTGATCTTCACCTCGTGGCCCTCCGCGGGGCGGAAGGTCAGCTTGGCCAGCCCGGAGGCATCGTCGTTGGCGCTGTTGACCACCCGATTGCCGCTGCCGTCGCGATAATCGTCGCGCTCGCGATAGACGCCGCCGACGATCACGTCGGCCTTGTCGCCGCGCGCGGCTGCGAAGGCCGAACCCATGCCCTGGAAATTGTTTGATCCGATCATGCCGTGGGTCAGGATGCCCCAGCGCTGGCCCGCGCGCAGCACGTCCTCGACATCCTTGGTGCGGAATGAGGCGACGCCGCCGATCGCGCCCGAGCCGTAAATGTTGGCGACCGGGCCCCGCACGACATCAGCGCCGCCGATCATTTCCGGGTCGAGATAGAAAAGGCCGTCGGCATTGTGACCGGTGCGCTGGAAATTCTGCCGCGCACCGTCCACGACCACGGCGACACGGCCGAAATCCTGCAGGCCCCGGATATTGATCGCGATGCCCGGATCGTCGGCGCGGGTCTGGAAACTGACACCCGGTACGCCGAAGAACATGCCCTGCGCCTGCGCGGGCATCAGACGGTCGATATCCTCCTGCCGGATCGTGCTGACTGCGGCCAGCGTGTCGGTTGTCCTTTCCTCCGTTTTCGTCGCCACGATCGTGATCGGGTCGAGCGTCTGCGATTGCGCGCGGGCCGGAGCGGCCCAGGCCGCCGACACGGCGAAAAGAGAAATGCCGCAGCAAAGTGCGCGCGTGCGGCGTGAATAGCCAAGCATCGAAGCCCCCAGACTTTTGATTTCTGTCGTCGGCTGGCGGGCTGATGCGTTGAGGCAACGGCTAGCTGGCTGTGACGCGCGGCTCGGGCCGCAGCGTCAGTATTGCGTTTAATATTCGGACGTATTACTGCAGTCAAGTTGCTGATTTTGCTTGTTAAAATGACTCTAATGTACAAGTATATCAGTTTATATTCGCTCTAAACTAAGTAATAGTGAGGGCGATGACTTGGTAATACCCGAGAGGAATCCAGGATGAATCCGGGCGGCGGCAAAGAAGAAGGCGGTAATCACGCGGCGGCGGCGAGCCCTGTTGCTGGGAAAGGACGCCACGTTGCGGTGATCGACCACAGGATCGACAGTCGCGACCTGTTCGCCGGCACGCGCGAACTGGCCATCACACATCGCGGCGAGACTTATCGGCTGCGTCTCACCGCGCAGAACAAGCTCATCCTGACGAAATAGGCGGGGGATCGGCATGTCTTCGCTGGCCAAGCCATTGATCTGCGCAGCCGCATTTGCACTCGCGCTCGCGTCGGCGCCCGCGCGTTCCGCGGATGTCACCGTGCGCGACGCAGCGGGACGCAGCGTTTCAATTCGCGATGCGAGCCGGATCGTGTCGATCGGCGGGGCGGTGACCGAAATTCTCTACGCGCTTGGGCTCGATGATCGCATCGTGGCGGTGGACGCCACGAGCCTCTTTCCGCCGCAGGCGCTCAGGACAAAAGCGAATGTCGGATACCTGCGCCAGCTCTCGCCCGAAGGCGTGCTCGGCCTCGCCCCGTCGCTGGTGCTGGCCGCCGAGGGCGCCGGCCCGAAGGAGGCGATAGCCGTGCTTGAAACGGCATCGGTTCCCTACGTGCGCGTGCCGGACCGTTTCACAGGCGAGGGCATCGTGGAGAAGGTTCGCCTGATTGCCGTGGCGACCGGCGCGATGGAGCGCGGCGATTGTCTTGCTGCCCGCATTGCGGCCGATCTCGCCGCGCTCGAAACCCTGCGCGCCCGCATCAGGGCGCCGGTCAAGGTGATGTTCGTTCTCTCGCTCGCCGGAGGGCGCGCCATGATTGCCGGCCGCAATACCGCCGCGGACGGGATCATCCGTCTTGCCGGCGCGCAAAACGCAATTTCCGAATTCGAGGGCTACAAGCTCGTCAACGAGGAAGCGATCGCCGCGGCAAGCCCCGATGTCGTGCTCGCGATGGAGCGGGATGGGTTGAAGCTCGGCGCAGACGAGGTTCTCGCCGGACCGGGATTCAATCTCACGCCGGCCGCCGCGCGAAAGGCGTTCATCTCGATGGAGGGACAATACCTGCTCGGCTTCGGTCCGCGCACCGCGCGCGCGGCGCGCGACCTCGTGCATGCTCTCGATCCCGATATTGCCGGGCGGCTTCCTTCCGAGACCGATGCGAGGGCCTGCGCCGGATGATCGCGCGAGGATCCGTCACGCGGCCGCCATTGTGGCTCGTTTTCTGCAGTCTCCTCGGCCTGCTTTTCGGCGCGTCGCTCGTTTCCACGATGATCGGCGCCGCCGGCATCCCGCTGCCGCGCCTTGCCGCGGCGCTCGGCCTGGGGACGGCAGGGGATGCCGTCGCGCTCGCGCGCGACGAACTTGTTCTCTGGTCGATCAGGCTTCCGCGCATCGCGCTCGGCGCCATGATCGGGGCGATGCTCGCCGCCGCCGGCGTGGTGATGCAGGGCGTATTCCGCAATCCTCTCGCCGATCCCGCGCTTGTCGGCGTGTCGAGCGGCGCGGCTCTGGCGGCGGCCCTGACCATCGTGGCCGGCGACCGGTTCCTGACCGCCGGCATTGTGTCGGTGCGGGTGGAGATTTTGCCCGTCGCCGCCTTCGCCGGCGCGCTCGCCGCGACCATTGCGCTCTATCGGCTCGCGACCGCTCACGGCCGCACCTCGATCGCCATTTTCCTGCTCGGCGGCATTGCCATTGCCGCGCTCGTCAATGCCTGCATCGGCCTGCTGGTGTTTGTTTCCGACGACCGGCAATTGCGCGACCTGACATTCTGGATGCTCGGTTCCTTCGCCGGCGCCACCTGGGTCAAGGTTCTTGCGGTCCTGCCGTTTTTCGCCGGGATCCTGGCCCTGTTCCCGGCGATGGCGCGCGGCCTCGATCCGCTCATACTCGGGGAAGCCGAGGCGTTTCACATGGGCGTGGCCGTCGAGCGGCTGAAGCGCATCTCGATCGCCGCCGTCGCGCTTGCCGTCGGCGCCGCCGTATCCGTGTCCGGCATCATCGGATTTGTCGGAATCGTCGTCCCGCACCTTCTCCGGATGATCGTCGGGCCCGGCCATCGCGCATTGCTCCCCGGATCGGCCCTGCTTGGCGCGGCAATGACGCTCGCCGCCGATGCGATCGCGCGCACATTGGCCGCTCCCGCCGAACTGCCGATCGGCGTCGTCACCGCGGCGATCGGCGCGCCGTTCTTCCTTGTGCTTCTTTTGCGGCAGCGTTCGCTGGTGGCGCTGTGAGCACGATGATCGAGGCGCGGGGCGTATCGGTCAGGGCGGATGGCCGCGCCCTGCTCGATGACGTCTCCGTGGCTGTTGGCGCGGGTGAGACCGTCGCCTTGGTGGGTGCGAACGGGGCGGGGAAATCAACGCTTGTGCGCGTTTTATCCGGGGAGCTGCATCCGCATTCCGGAGAGGCGGTGCTCAAGGGGCGGAGGCTGGCAAGCTTTCACCCGCGCGAGCTTGCGGCGCACCGCGCCGTGATGACGCAGAGCGTGACCGTCTCGTTTCCGTTCACGGTACGCGAGGTGGTGCAAATGGGAGCGGGGGAGCGGCCCGCATCGGCCGTTGCCCGCCTTGTGGATGAGGCGATCGCAGCGGTCGAATTGTCGGATTTGCAGCATCGGGTGATCACGACGCTGTCGGGCGGCGAACAGCAGCGGGCGCATTTCGCGCGGCTGCTCGTGCAGACGCGCTGCGGAGAAGGCAAACACGGCCCCGGAGCCATTCTGCTCGACGAGCCGACGGCGAGCCTCGATTTGCGCCATCAGCTCGACTTGCTCAACCTTGCGCGCGACTGCGCCGCCAGGGGCTTCGCGGTGATCGCGGTGTTGCACGATCTCAATCTCGCAAGCTTTCTCGCGAGCCGGATCGTCATGCTGGAGCGCGGCCGGATCGTCGCCGACGGACCGGCGAGCGCGACGATCACCGATGCGCTGGTTGAACGCGTATTCGGCGTTCGCGCGGCAGTCGGCCGTACCCCGCCGCGGGGAGTCCCATTCGTGCTGCCGCACGCGGCCGGGACGCGATGACCGCAGGCTCCGCGTCCCTGGATGCCGCCGTCAGGAGTTTTTCACCCACTTCAGGATGTGCGTGCCGATGGCGACCTGTTCGCCGCGCTGGTTGACGACGTTGATCTCGCCGAGTGAGCGCCGCCGGACCGGGTCGATGTCCTTGATTGTATAGGTGAGCGTCACCGTGTCGCCGATGAAAACCGGCGCGAGGAATCGGATGCGGTCGTAGCCGAGCGATACCGGGGTCTCGTCGCCGGCCGTTCCGTCGCACTTGTCGATCATCATCGTCGAACATGTCGACATGAACGCGATCATCAGCGCGCCGTGGGCGATACGGTGCTTGTATTTGGATTTCGCCATGTATTGTTCGTTGACGTGGTTCACCGAGAAATCGCCGCTGATCCCGGCGAAGCCGTAGATGTCGGACTCGCCCACGGTCTTGGCGAAGGTGACGCTGTCGCCGGGTTTTACGTAGAAGTCGGCCATGTCGCTCCTCGAAAGGCAGGAATGCGGCGGGGACACTAACCCTTTGCCCGACAAATTGTCTAAGCTAAATCCACCAAGAAAAGCGCCGTGCAGGGGCGGCATGTGGGAGCGGAATGCGTGGTGGAGGATAAGGATTTGGCGGCAGAGCGTCTGGGCGAGGCGCTCGACCTGCTGGCGCGGAAGATGCTCGACGATGAAAGGCGGATCGGGATCGAGTTTCCCTATGTCACCGATCCTTCCGGCGCGTGGCGGACGATGCCTGCCTCGCTTTCGGCCGGTTACCGGCCCGATGGAAGCTGGACCCACGGCAACTGGTTCTGCGGGTTCTGGGTGGGACTGCTGCTCGCGTCGCATCTGTGGACGCGCGAGGATCGCTATCTGACGCTCGCCGAGGAGCGCATGCGCCTCGTCGCGCAACGGGCCGAGGACGGTAATACGCACGACATCGGATTCATCTTCTGGTCGAGTGCGATCCCGCTTTATCGTATTACGCACAACCCCGCCTGGCGCGACATCGCATTGAAGGCGGCCGATCAGCTCCGGAAACGGCTCGTGGTAACCCCGCGCGGCTCCTATCTGGCGTCGTGGGGGCCGCTCTCCGATCCGCGCGGCCGAGCCGCGTCGGCCATCGACACCATGGCCAATATCCCGCTGCTCTACTGGGCGGCGGCGGCCTGCGGGGACGCGAGCTTCAGGCTCGCAGCCATTGCCCATGCCGAGATGACCCGCAATTTCATCCGTCCCGATCATTCGACCTACCACGCAGTCGAGTACGATCCGGTCAGCGGCGAGCGCCGGCGCGGATACACTTTCCAGGGTTACCGGGATGAATCGCTCTGGTCGCGCGGACAATGCTGGGCGGTGTACGGCTATGCGGCCACGGCCGCCGCGACCGGGGAGCGCAAATATCTCGATCTGGCGGAAACGCTCGGAAGGACTTGGCTCGATCGGCTCGGCGTGGCGCCGATCCCTCCCTACGATTTCGACGATCCCGATCCGGCACGGCCGCTCGATACGGCTGCGTCCGCGATCATGGCATCGGCCTTCCTCGACATCGCGGCATTGCACCCGGCCGCCGACGCGCGCAAGACCTGGCGCGAAAGGGCGCTTCGGCTGCTCGATGCGCTGATGGGCGGGGCGCTGGCGCGCGAGGACAGTCACCGCGGCCTTCTCAAGCACGGCTGCTATTCGTGGCCGCACCGCGACGGCGTCGACAGTGCCGTGATGTTCGGCGACTATTTCTTCGTCGAGGCCCTCTGCAAGCTGCTGATGCCGGGAAAATTCATCGACACCCTTTCACCATTGTAGAGACGGAGACTTCATGCTCGACGGCATTCGCATCGTCAGCTTCAATCACTTCCTCATGGGGCCGTTCGGCATCCAGCATCTCGCCGATCTCGGCGCCGATGTGATCGCGCTCGAACCGGTCGGCGGGGCTTGGCAGCGCAAGTGGGGAGGCGGCAACCGCAAGGTTGACGGGGAGAGCGTCCTGTTCCTCGCGGCCAACCGCAACAAACGCAGTCTTTCGATCAATCTGAAATCCCCGGAAGGGCTTGATATCGCCAAAAAGCTCATCCGCACGGCCGATGTGGTCAGCGAGAATTACCGGCCGGGCGTGATGAAGGCGTTCGGGCTCGATTACGAATCGGTAAAGGCGATCAAGCCCGACATTATCTATGCGTCGGCGTCCGGATACGGCCAGACGGGTCCGTATGTCGATCGGCCGGGCCAGGATCTTCTGATCCAGGCCATGTCGGGCATCGCAGCCATCACCGGCACGGAGGCGGGGGCGCGGACGGTCGGGGTGTCGGCCGTCGATCATCACGGCGCCGCACTGCTGGCGATGGGTATCCTTGCCGCGATCGTGCGCAAGCAAAGGACAGGACAGGGCGGCCATGTCGATGTGTCGCTGCTGCAGGCGGCGATCGACCTGCAGATGGAATCCTTCACGACCTATCTGAACGGACCGAAACCGAAATCGATACGCCAGCCGGCCCATGTCGGTGGCTGGTATTACGGTTCGCCTTACGGGATTTACAAGGCGCGCGACGGAGAACTCGTCATTTCGCTGACGCCGCTGCCGCTGCTGTCGAAAGTCCTGGAGATTCCCGAGCTGGCGGCGATGGACGCGAATGCGTGGTTCGAACGGCGCGAGGAGATCGCGACGCTCGTGCAGCAAAAGGTCGGGACCAGGACCAGGGCGGAGTGGTTCGAGCTTTTCGAGAAGAGCGAGGTCTGGTACGCACCGGTCAATGACTACGAGGACGTGCTGAAGGATCCGCAGGTCCGCCACAACGAGGCGTTCATGACGCTCAAGAGCGCCACCGGGTCCGACATCACGCTGGTGCGCCATCCGGTGCGCTTCGACGGTAAGGGACGCGACGTTACCCTTCCGCCCCAGAAGCTCGGCGCGCAAACAGCCGAAGTCCTGCGGGAGATCGGCTACAGCGACGCCGAGATCGACAGGCTCGCCCAGGCCAAGGTGGTGGAAAAGGCCGGCTGACGGCCGCGCCCAAGCCGCGCGGGACGGGAGGTGGGGATTACAGCAATCCCCGCCTCGCTAGGTTGTGCATCAATTGGCCGGTGCCGAAATTCCAAGGCTCGCACTTGTCGGTGTGCCGAATCCTGTTGACGAGACGGCCGAGCTGCGGGGCGGCGATGGTGACGATATCGCCGAGCTTGTGCGTGAAGCCCTTTCCTGGCGCGTCCCGGTCCTCGACCGGGGCGAACAGCGTGCCGAGGAACAGCACCGCCCCGTCCGGATAGTGATGATGGATGCCGGTCATCTGCTCGACCAGGTCGGCGGGGTCGCGGCTGATCTTCTCGATGTTGGAGGCGCCGTCGAGCACGAATCCGTCTTCGCCTTCCACTTTCAAGGTCACGGTCATGCGGCGGACGTGATCGAGCGTGAATTTTGAATCGAACAGGCGGATCAGCGGCCCGATCGCGCAGCTTGCGTTGTTATCTTTCGCCTTGGAGAGCAGAAGCGCCGAACGGCCCTCGACGTCGCGCAGGTTCACGTCGTTGCCCAGCGTGGCGCCGACGATCTTCTCGCTCGAATTGACCACCAGCACGACTTCCGGCTCCGGGTTGTTCCAGTTGGACATCGGATGGATGCCTGCGTCCATGGCCGTGCCGACAGCGGACATCGGCTGCGCCTTGGTGAAGATTTCGGCATCCGGGCCGATGCCCACTTCGAGATACTGGCTCCAGGATCCCTGCGCGATCAGCATCTCCTTCAGCTTCATCGCCTGGGGCGATCCGGGCTTCAGCTTGGCGAAATCGTCTCCGACGAGCTTGACGATCTCGGCGCGGACGGCGGCCGCGCGGTTGAGATCGCCGCGCGCGCGCTCCTCGATCACTCGCTCGAGGGTGGAGATGGCGAAGGTCACCCCAGCCGCTTTCACGGCCTGCAGGTCGGTCGGCGCCAGCAGCCAGGGATGGGAGCGATCGCGATGTTCCGGAGGCGTGTTGGCGAGGATCGCCGCGAAGGTTCCGAGCGTTTCGCCCTTGGCCTGGCGCAGCGCCGCGGCGGGATCGGCCTGTTCGCAGAGATCGCGCATGGTGGGGAAGGCGCGGCTGATATCGACGACCTGCCCGCCTTCGATCTTGATCACTGACGGTCCCTGCGCGTCCGGACGCCAGATGCGGCCGGCCAGCGCGGCATCCTCCCAGTCGTCGGGGAGGGTCTGGGCGGGCGTCGGACGAAACGGCAGGGCGGGCATCAAGGTCTCCGGGGACAGCTTTATCTGTGGCAGCACGGTTTGGAGACGGATCGCCGCATCGTCAAGGACGAGGTGCGGCGAACGGATCGTCTGATCAAGTTGCGCTGCACAACACAAATTTCGGGAAATAGGGTCAACGTGGCAATCTCCTATATTGCCAGGAACATCGGACCTTGTAATCTGTCGTCCGTCCGAGGGTGGAGTTGATGCAGTTTGAGACGCGTGAACGCGTGGTCCCTTCGCGTGATCTCGGGATCACTTTCGAGGAGTCGGAGCCCCGCGCGGCGACCATCACGGAAGCCATTTACGCGCGAATCCGTACCGACATCCTCACCGGTGTGCTCGCGCCGGGCATGAAGCTCAAGCTCGACGCCTTGCACGAGCGCTACGAGGTGAGCGTCAACACGCTGCGCGAAACATTGTCGCGGCTGGTTTCGGACGGCCTGGTCGAGGCCGAAGGACAGCGGGGCTTCACCGTCGTCGCGGTGTCGCTGTCCGATCTCATCGACATCACGCAGACGCGACGCTTGCTCGAGTGCGAGGCGGCGCGCATATCGCTGCAAAACGCCGATCTCGAATGGGAGTCACGTCTCGTCGCCGCCTATCACAAGCTTTCCACCATCGAAGAACGGATCGAGTCCGATTCCGCGACCTATGCCTCCGCGCTCGAACGCTACAACCGGGAGTTTCATGCGACACTGATCTCCGGATGCCGTTCGCGCTGGCTGCTGCACTTCCACGGATTGATGTACGATCAAAGTCTCCGCTACCGGATGCTTGCGTTCCGGGTGAAGAATTTTCCGCGCGCGCAATCGCGGCGCGAGCATCGCGACATTCTCGACGCGGCGCTGGCGCGGGACGCTGAAAAGCTGGTCGCGGTTCTCGATGCGCATATCACGAAAGGCAGCGAGCTTTATTCGGAGGAGGAGGCATCGCTGAAAGATCGGTCCGCCGATTCAACGAATTAAAAAAGGCTTTCAAAGGAGGAATGCATGAAGACTGTGTCTCGTAGATTGTTGCTCGCCGCGTCCGTCGCAGCGATGACGGGGTTCGGCATCGGCGCGCCCCGCGCCGCGGAGGTGGTGAAAATCGCCAATATCGCTGAGTTGTCCGGCGGCGGTGCCGTCGTCGGCATGCACTGGAAGAACGCGGCGGAGATGGCGGTCGCGGAAATCAACGCCAAGGGCGGCATTCTCGGGCGCCAGATCGAGCTGACGAATTACGACACGCAAACAAATCCGGGCGTCGCCCGCGCGCAGGTGCAGAAGGCGATGGACAGCGACCCGTACGTGATCTTCGGGCCGGTCTATTCCGGTTCCGCGATCGTGACGCAAACGCTCGCCAAGCAATACGAGATTGCCGAATTCACCGGCGGCGAAGCGGCGAACCTGACGCAGCAGAACAATCCCTATTTCTTCCGTACCTCGTTCGGCCAGCAGGCGAGCATGCCTAAGATTGCCGCCTATATGCAGTCCGCCGGCTACAAGAAGGTCGCCGTGCTCTGGTGCAACGACGATTTCGGCAAGGGCGGGCGCGACACGTTCATCGCCGAGGCCAAGAAGCGCGGCATCGAGATCGTCGCCGACCTGTCGTCGGAGAACAACCAGGTCGATTTCGCGGCCGACGTGGTGAAGGCGAAGCAGGCCAACCCCGATGCGCTGTTCATCTATCTGCACGAGGAGGAGAATGCGCGGCTTCTGCGCGAGATCCGCAAGCAGGGCCTGAAGGCCGCGCTGATCGGCGAGACCACGCTGCTCAACCAGAAGGTGATCGAGCTTGCCGGCGACGCCGCGAACGGCGTGGCGGGGCATGTCGGGCTTTCCGCGGACGCGCCCATTCCGGCGGTCCAGGAGTTCCGCAAGCGCTACGAGGCCAAGTACAAGAACATTCCCGATCACAACGCGCTGAAGGCCTATACCGGCATCTACGCGATCAAGGTCGCGACCGAGAAAATGGGCAAGTTCGACCGCAAGGGTCTCGCCGATACGCTGCATGGACTGAAGATCACGACCAAGGATGAGCCCAACATCCTGATGGACGTGAAATGGGACAAGAACGGCGACATCGACCGGATCAGCTTCCTGGCCGAGGTCCAGAATGGGCAACAGAAGATTACCAAGATCCTGCCGGAGCTTGGCATGTAAGGCCGTCAAGTCCATGATGGCCTGGATGGCTGCCCGGCGCGACCGGGCAGCCGCTCCACGACAATAACCAACAAACGCGACGCCGCTTGCCGGCGCGCACCACGAGGGAGGAATTCAATGCGACAGTTGAGATTTGGACTGCTGTTGTCCGCGATGATGCTTGTATCGGGTGCGGCGGCGGCCGAAGACGTGAAGCTCGCTTATGTCGGCGAGATTTCCGGCCAGCTCGCGGTGTCGGGCGGCAATTTCCGCGACGGCGTCATCATGGCGGTTGAGGAAATCAACGCCAAGGGCGGTATCGCCGGCAAGAAAATCGACCTGCAGCTTTACGACACCCAGAGCAACCCGAGCGTCGCGCGCGCGCAAATGCAGAAGGCGCTCGACGGCGACGTCTTCGCCGTGCTCGGCCCGGTGCTGTCCGGCAACGTGAAGGTCACGATGCAGATGCTTCAGCAGGCCGAGGTGCCGCACCTGATCGGCGGCGAGGCGGCCGATCTCGTCACTCTCGGCGACAAGTATCTGTTCCGCACCTCGTTCGGGCAGCAGGTCGGCATGCCGAAAATCGTCGCGCATATGCGAGACAACCTGAAGGCCAAGACCGTCGGCCTGATCTGGGTGAACAACGATTTCGGCAAGGCCGGCCGTGACCAGCTCAAGAAGGCGCTCGATGCCGCGGGCCTCAAGCTCGCCGCGGACATCTCGACCGAGCCGGGGCAGATGGACTTTGCCGCCGACGTCGTCAAGCTGAAGGCGGCGAATGCCGATGTGCAGTTCGTCTATTCGAACGAGGAGGAATGCGCCCGCATCATGCGCGAGATCAAGAAGCAGGGCGTCAAGGGTCCTTATGTCGGCGACACCACGCTGCTTAGCCAGAAGACGATCGAACTCGCGGCTGACGCGGCCGAAGGCGTTCAGGGTCATGTCGGCCTGACCTCCGACGCCCCGATCAAGGCGGTCCAGGACTACAAGGATCGTTTCCAGAAACGCTTCAACTACGTCTCCGACCACAATGGCATCAAGGGCTATACCGGCGTCTATGCCATCAAGTACATCGTCGAGAAGAAACTGGGCGGCAAACTCGACCGCAAGGCGTTCGCCAACGCGATGCACGGCTTGACCATCACGCCGAACGACGAGCCCAACATCCTGATCGAAACGTCATGGGACGATCGCGGCGAGATCGACCGCATCAGCTTCCTGGCGGAAGTCGTGAAGGGCAAGCAGACGATCACCAAGATTCTGCCGAAGCTCGGCGGCGGCAAGAGCTGATCGCGGGACCCGGCTGAACTGACATGACGGCGGCTGGCGCGGCGTTGCGCCAGTCGGATTTCCCTGGGAGGGGCAGGAGGCATGACAGACTTTATCCAGTTGTTCGTTTCCGGGCTGGCGACCGGGGGCATCTACGCCCTAACCGCGGTCGGCTTCACGCTCCTTTGGCAGACCTCGCAGACGATCAATTTCGCGCAAGGCGAATTCGTAATGCTGCCGGCCTTCTTCGTCCTGATCGGGATGGGTTATTTCGGTATGCCGTTCTGGCTCGCCGTCGTCGCCGCGATGATCGTGACGGTGATCACGCTCGGCGTCATCTTCAAGAGGCTTGTGATCGATCCGATGATCACGCACGGCGTGCTGCCGATCGTGATCGCGACGATCGGCCTTGCCATCCTCATGAAAGAGGGGGTGCGCGAATTCTACGGCGCCGACGCTTGGCCGTTCCCGCCGCTGGCCGCGGCGACCAACATAACGATTTTCGGCGCGGCGCTCGCGGTGCAGAGTCTCGTCGTGCTCGCGGTCTCGATCGGCGCGGTGATCGTCTTGCAGCTCTTTCTCAACGGCACGCGCACCGGTCGCGCGATGCAGGCGACGGCGCAGAATGCCAATGTGGCGCGTCTCCTCGGCATCCCGGTCGAGAGGATGATTCTTTATACGTTCATGATTAATGCGGCGCTGGTGATGATCGCGTCGCTTCTGATTACGCCCATCTATCTGGCGAAATTCACCAACGGCGAATTGCTCGGGCTCTACGCCTTCATCGCCGCGATCATCGGCGGCTTCAATCAGATGCGGGGCGCGATTGTCGGCGGGCTGCTGCTTGGCGTGGTCGATAATTTCACCGCGGCCTATATCTCGACGCAATATCGTCTCGTCGTCCCGCTGTTCTTCCTGATCGTGATCATTCTTTTCCGTCCGCAGGGGCTGCTGGGCCGGGTCGAGGAGCGCACGGTATGAGGGCCTATCGCAAGCCTGCCGCCATCCTCGCGCTGGTGGCCTGCACGGCGTTCCTGCTGGTCGCCCCGCAGCTCTTCAAGCCCTACGGCGTCTTTATCCTGAGCATATGGGCGGTGATGAGCGTCGCCGCGATCGGGCTCAATCTGACGCTCGGCTATGCCGGGCAGGTATCGCTGGCGCAGGCCGCCTTTGTCGGCATCGGCGCCTACATCACCGCCTGGATGACCACGCATGGCTGGCCGTTCTGGACCACCTACGTGCTCGCCTTCGTCGTTTGTTTCGCGGTCGGCTGGGTGCTCGGATATCCGGCTTTGCGCGTGCAGCACCATTACCTTGCCTTCGTGACGCTGGCTTTCAACACGCTCCTCTATCTTGTGTTCCGGAACGAGGAATGGCTGACCAACGGCATTTACGGCATTTCCAATATTCCGCGGCCGAGCGTGCTCGGCTGGTCGATGGGGCATCCGCACAATCTCTATTATTTTCTGCTGGCACACATGGTCCTGATCTCGATCGCGACCTGGCTCCTGATCCAGTCGCCGTGGGGGCGCGCGTTCATCGCCGTGCGCGAGAATCCCATCCGCGCGCTCTCGCTCGGAGTGGATACGCGGCGTTACACGCTGATGGCGTTCGCCATCGGTGCGGGCATCGGCGGTCTTTCCGGGTCGCTTTACGCGGTGCTCGTGCAGTTCATCGACCCGACGCCGTTCGCGCTCGGCGCGACGCCTACCGGCTCGCTTAGTCTCCTGCTGATGGTTGTGGTCGGCGGCTCGGGCTATTTCTTCGGTCCCTTCCTCGGCGCGGTCGTCGCCGTACTGCTGCCTGAATGGCTGCGATTCGCGCAGGGCTATTATCTGATGGCGTATGCCGTTTTCGTGATCGCGCTGATGGTTTACTGCCCCACGGGCCTGCTTGGGCTGATCGATCGCATCTTCGCCAGCAGAAAGAAGCCGAGCGGCGAAGTCGCTTCGCCTGCCAAGACCGCGGCGGAGGCAGCGCAATGAAGACGGTGATGGAGGTCCGCAACATCCGCAAGCAGTTCGGCGGCATCGTTGCCGTGGACGACGTATCCTTCGACGTGCGGGAAGGCGAAATTCTCGGCATCATCGGCCCGAACGGCAGCGGCAAGTCCACGCTGTTCAACTGCATTCTCGGGCAGTTGCAGCCGACCTCGGGTGAAGTGCATCTCGAAGGCAGGAAGGTCACCGGGATCCGTCCCTGCGATCTCAACCGGCTCGGAGTGAGCCGCACGTTCCAACTTCTGCAGGTCTTTCCGCAGCTCACGGTTCGCGAGAACCTGATCCTGGCGGGGCAGGAGCACAAGGGGACAATGCTCAGCCGACTGTTTGGGCCGCGTGATGCCGGGCTTTCCGGTGATGCCGACCGGATGATCGAGTTTTTCCGGCTGGGGCACCTGGCCGAGGAGAAGGCGAGCGGCCTGTCATACGGGCAGCAGAAGCTTCTCGACGCCGCCATGGCTTTCATGGCCGGACCGCGGCTCGTGCTGCTCGATGAGCCCGCCGGCGGCGTCAATCTCACGATGCTGCAAAGTCTGCGCGAGCGGCTGAAGGCGATGAACACCGAGCAGGGCGCTACCTTCGTCGTGATCGAGCACAACATGGAATTCGTGATGGCGCTCTGCACGCGCATCCTGGTGCTTGCGGAGGGAAGGCTGATCGCCGAAGGCGATCCGGCGACCGTGCGCAAGGACCCCAAAGTGATCGAGGCGTATCTTGGCCACTGACGCAATTCTCAAGCTCACCGACGTCGTCGCCGGTTACGGCAAGATGACGATCCTGCACGGCACGACCTTCGAGGTGAAGCGAAACGCCATCACCACCGTGATTGGGCCGAACGGCGCCGGCAAGTCCACGGCGTTCAAGACGATTTTCGGGATGCTGCGGACGCAGTCGGGCCGCATTCATTTCAACGGCGACGACATTACCAATCTCACGCCGCGGGAACTGATCGCGCGCGGTCTTTCCTATGTGCCGCAGGGCCGGAACATCTTTCCGGAGCTGTCGGTGAAGCACAATCTCGAATTCGGCGGGGTCGTCGCGCCCAAGGGCTTCGATCTCGAAAGTCGGATGGAAGCGGCGATGGACCGTTTTCCGGTGCTGCGGCGCAAGGCAAACCACCAAGCCTCCACGTTATCGGGCGGCGAGCAGAAAATGCTTGAGATCGCCCGCGGCCTGATCCTGGAGCCGAAATTGATGCTGATCGATGAGCCGTCGATCGGCTTGTCTCCGCTCCTGGTGTCGGAGCTGTTTCAGATATTGAAGGAGCTGCGCGACCGGGGCATCACGATCCTGATGATCGAGCAGAACGCGAAGCGGGCGCTGGAAAATTCCGACTATGGCTTGGTGCTCGAACTCGGCCGCACCCGCATCGCCGATACGGCGCCCAATATCCTTAGCGACAAGCGCATCGGCCAGCTCTTTCTGGGCGGCGGCCTCGAGGCGGTGGCCTGACGGAGCATGGGAAAAGGAGCCACCGAGCATGCGCTGCTGGGCAGAGGTTAACTCACTGTTGAGTTCATTAACGCGATCGCCGGTCATCGGGACCGGGTCGATCGGATCAGGGGAGGTTTGGCTATGAAAGCGGCAATTGCAGTCTTTGCCGGTCTTGCGCTGTTCTGTCTGCCGGCGCAGGCGCAGAACACCGTGATGATCGCCAACGTCGTCGAGCTGTCCGGCGGTGGGGCGAGCAACGGCGCCAACTGGAAGGAGGCGCTCGAACTGGCGGCGGATGAGATCAACGCAAAAGGCGGGATTCTCGGACGGAAAATCGAACTGAAGCATTTCGACACGCAAACCAATCCCGGCGTGTCTCGTGCGATGGTGCAGAAGGCACTTGACGAAAATCCCTACGTCATCATGGGGCCGATCTATTCTGGTTCGGTCAAGGCGAACATGTCGCTCGCCCAGCAGGCCGGCGTGCCGCAATTCGTCGGCGCCCAAGCCGCCGAGCTCACGCAGGCGGGCAATAATTTCCTTTTCCGCGCGAATATTTCGCAGGCGGTCGGCATGCAAAAGATGGCGGACTATCTGACCGCCAAGGGCTCGAAGACGATCGCGCTCGTCTGGGTGAACAATGATTTCGGCAAGGGCGGCCGCGATACCCTGAAAAAGGAGCTCGATCGCGTCGGCATCAAGGTGGTGGCCGATATTCCGGTCGACTTCGGCCAGATGGATTTCGCGGCAGATGTGCTGAAGGTGAAAAACGCCGGGGTTGACGTGGTGTTCCCCTATATGACGGCGGAGGACACGGCGCGGTTCGTGCGGGAAATGCGAAAGCAGGGCGTCTCCACCCCGATGATGGGGGAAACGACGCTGCTGCAGCAGAACGTGATCGATCTTGTCGGCAAGGACCTGGACGGAGCGCGGTGCCATCTCAGTCTCACCGCCGACGCGCCGGACGAGAAGGTTGCCGCTTTCCGGAAGCGGTTCGAGGAGCGGTTCAGGCACACGCCCGACCACAATGCGCTGTCGAGCTACATGGCGCTTTACGCGGTCAAGCATATCACCGAGAAGAACGGCAGGATCGACCGGCAGATGCTGGCCGACGCGCTGCACGGCGCAACGGTGAAGGCATCGGACGAGCCGGGAATCCTGCTGGATTCGCGCTGGGACGGGAAAGGCGACGTCTATCGCGCGAGCTTCCTCGGCGAAAGCGTCGACGGCAAGATCAAGATTATCGAAGCGATCAAATAGCGGTCGGCGCGATGGATATCGGCATTGTCGGCCGGACGCGGGATTTGCTCGGGGAGGTGCCGCTCTGGTGCCCGCGCGACCGGCGCCTGTGGTGGGTGGATGTCACGCGCGCCATCCTGCACAGCTACGATCCGCGCTCCGGCCGCCAGCAAAGCTTTCCCACGCGCTTTCGCAGGGTGGGGGCGGTGGCGTGGCGGTCGCGGGGCGGCTTTGTGCTGGCGACCGATGAAGGGCTGTACGGCTTCGACCCGGATACGGGGGCGACGGCGTTTCTGGTTCACCCGGAGCCGGACAAGCCCCGTCACCGGCTGAATGACGGACGCTGTGACCGGCGCGGGCGCTTCTGGGTAGGCTCGATGAACGACGCCGCGTTCGTGCCGGAGGGAGCCTTCTATCGTGTCGGGCGGGATCTGGCCGCGGACCGTTTGTTCGGCGGCGTCATCATTCCGAATTCGGTGATGTTCAGCCCCGACGACACCCGGCTCTACTTCGCTGACACGCGCCGCTACATCATCTGGAGATTCGATTTCGATATCGCCGAGGGAACGATCGGCAATCGCGCCGTCTTCGCGGAATTCAGGGACGGGGAGGCGAGGCCGGACGGATCCTGCGTCGATGCGCAGGGCTATCTGTGGAATTGCGTCTATGCGGGCGGCAGGCTGGCGCGGTTCGCCCCCGACGGGCGGCTGGACCGCGTGGTCGAGCTGCCGGTCAGCCATCCGACGAGCTGCTGCTTTGGCGGCGAAAGCCTCGACACGCTTTACGTGACTTCGGCGGGCGATCCGACGATCACGGCGGCGGGCGAAAGTGATCCCTATGCCGGCCGCGTGCTGGCGCTCGACGTCGGTTGCTGCGGATTGCCGGAGCCGGCCTTTGCCGGCTGATCACACCGCGCTGACGAACCGTTCCTTGACCACGCGGACGACCTCGTCGGCGGGCTTCTTCCACCAATTCTTCGCCGAGAAGATCTCAACCTCGATCAAGCCGTCATAACCGGTCCTGTCGATCAGCCCGCGCAGCCAGGGCAGATCGATCACGCCGTCGCCCATCATGCCGCGATCGAGGCGGATGTCTTGGGTATCCACGAGCCAGTCGTTGACATGGAAGGCCGCAATCCGTTTTCCCGCGCGCGCGATCTCCCGCTCGATATCGGGATCCCACCACACGACATAGGAATCGACGGCAATGCCGAACACGTCCTCCGCCTTGAGCGCGTCGCACCAGTCGTTGGCAATTTTGACATTGGAGATGACCGACCGCGTCGCACAGGTCATCGGATGCAGCGGCTCGAGCGCGATCTTCACACGCGCCTTGCGCGCATCGTCGATCAGGCGCGGCAGCCGCTCCAGGACGCGCGCCCGCGTCCGCGCGATGTTCTTGTCTCTCGGGTCGATGCCGCCCGCGACAAAGACGAGACAATCGGCCTTGATCGCCGCGGCTTCTTCGATTGCCCGGCGGACGTCGTCGATGGCGACCTTTGCTTCCGACTCGTCGGGAGAGGAGATCAGCCCGGCAAAGCACAGCCCGGACACGCGCATGCCTTCGCCCTCGAGCATGCGCGCCGCCTCCTTGACGCCGGCCTCGTGCATTTTCTCGCGCCAGACGCTGATGCCACGGACGTCGTGCCGCGCAAGCCCTTCGATCGCCTGCTTGAGCGACCATTGCGGCAACGCGGTCACCTGATTGAAGGACAATCGCTTCAGGTCGGCCATGATCGATTCCTCAGTAGTCGGCGCGCCCGCCGGACAGATCGAAGGTGAAGCCCGTGGTGAAGGAGCATTCCGGGCTTGCGATCCAGGCCACCATCGCGGCGATCTCCTCGATCTTCAGGAATCGCCCCATCGGTATCTTGGCGCGCGCGCCGTCGATGTGCTCCCGCGTCATCTCCTTGAACAAATCCGTTTCGGTGATCACCGGCGCGACGCAATTCACCAGCACGCCGGTTCCGATCAATTCACGGGCGAGGCTCTTGCAATAGCCGATCACGCCGTGCTTGGAGGCCGAATAGGCCGCGATCCTCGCCATGCCTTCCTTGCCGGCGATCGAGGCAACGGTGACAATTCGGCCGTACCCGCGCTCCTTCATGTGCGGCACGACGGTGCGACAGCAATAGAAGACGGCCGTGAGGTTGACGGCGATGACCCGGTTCCATGCGTCCGGCGGATACTCGGTGGAATCCATCACCGGTCCGTTGATGCCCGCATTGTTGACGAAGATGCTGACCGGCCCGATGGCCGAGAGCGTTTCCGCAAACGAGGCTTCGACCGCCTTGAGGTCCGTCAGGTCGACCTGCCGGGCAAAGGCCGGCTGCGGCTGACCCGTCTTCAGCGGCGAGAGGTCCTGGTCCCAAACAGCGACCTTGCATCCCTCGGCGATCAGGCGGTCGGCGATGCCGCGCCCGATCCCACGCGCCCCGCCGGTGACGATGGCGCCCTGTCCGATCATGTCGTGCTTCATGCTGATGATTCACTCGTCGGTTAATTGGCCGCGATTTGTAGTCGAGTTCCGGCGCGCTGCAAGAGGGAATGCCGCCCGGCACGGCCGGGGCGGCCCTTGTGCTTGTGGCCGCGGCGGTGTTAGGCCCCTTTCACGGGTTGAGCGGGCCGAAGCCGATGCATCAAGTCAAGCGTGGGGAGGGGGGCGAGCGGGACGATGCGGAGCTGAAGCGCAGCCTCCTCGCCGAGCATGTCGAAAGCATTTCCGGGCGCGCGGCCGTCTTCGCGCTGATCCTGATCGGCGTCGTCCTGCACGAAATCCAGACCATTCTCATTCCTTTTGTCATTGCCGGCGTCGCCGCCTATGCGGCAACTCCGCTGATCGAATGGATGACGCGGCGCGGAGGACTGCCGCGGGCGATGTCGGCGGTGATCGTCTTTCTCGCGATCGTCGGGGCGGCGGCGGCGATGATGCGCATGGGCCTTTCGCCGTTGATGCGCTCGGCGATGCTGTTCGTCGGCGACATGCAGGGCGCGATTCAACGATCGGTTCAGGAGATTATCGGCGACAGGCCGTTCGAGGTGTTCGGCCAGGCCTTCAGCGCGCCGGAAATCGCCGCGCGCGCCGTCCAGGCGCTGCGCGAATGGCTGTCGCAGAGCGAGAACGTGATGACCCTCGCGACGACGGGCGCCGGCGTTTTCTTCGGCGCCATTCTGACCACCGTCGTGCTGTTCTATTTTCTGGTCAGCGGCCCGCGCATCGCCGACGGATTGTTCTGGCTGATCCCGCCCAAGCAGCGCGCCTTCGTGCTCTATCTGTGGTCGCGGCTTGATCCGGCCCTCAAACGCTATTTCGTGGGGCTCGCCATCGTCGTGCTCTACGCCGTTTGTGCGGCCTATATCGGATTGGGCCTCGTCCTCGGGATCCGGCACGCGCTGTTCCTGGCGCTGATGACCGGCATCCTCGAGATCATCCCGTTTGTCGGCCCGATCACGGCGGCGGTCGTGGCGGGGCTCGTCGCGCTGAAACAGGCGACCAGCGTCTGGAACATCCTCGCCTATGCGATCTACGCGACGATGCTGCGAGTCTCGATCGACCAGTTCCTCGCCCCGATCGTTCTGGGAAGGGCGGGGAATGTGCATCCGACGCTGGTGATCTTCTGCTTCGCCGCGGGGGGTATTTTGTTCGGATTTGTTGGGGTGATTCTGGCGGTCCCGGTCGCCCTGTCGATCAAGGTTGTGCTGGAAACCATCTACGACCAGCCATCCAGGCGCTCGGGCTGATGCCGAAAATCCTCAAGGCCCGGCAAAACGTTCCTTTCCACCGGGGGCAACCCTTTATTTTGCCTGCCAATCCCGCGCAAAATACCGGTCCGCGGGAGCGGGCTGCCGGGGGCGGCTCGCGGCTGCCGTTTGCTGACATGCGGCTGGGTCGATGGAATTCCTGTTTGAAGATTCGATGCTCGTTCTCGCCGGCGGCTTTTTCGTCGCCGCCGCCGGTTTGGGCTGCCTCTATCTGTTGATCGGCGCCATCGTCATTCTCTGGCACGGGCGCGGGCGGGAGGCGGAAGCGGTGGTAGCGCCGCAGCCGGTGACAATCCTGAAGCCGCTTTACGGCGACGAGCCCGGCCTGTTCGACCGGCTCAAATCCTTCTGCACGCAGGATTACGGCGCGCCGGTCCAGGTCGTGTTCGGCGTGCAGGATCACGACGATCCCGCGATCGAGACGGTCAGGCGGCTGCAGGCTGCGCTGCCGGACGCGATGATCGATCTGAAGATCGACGAACGCGCGCATGGCAGCAATCGCAAGATTTCCAACGTGGTCAACATGGTGACGCTTGCGCGCCATTCGATCATCGTGCTGTCGGACAGCGACATCGAGGTCGGGCCGCATTATCTCAGGGCCGTAATCGGGGAATTGCAGCGGCCGGGCGTCGGGCTCGTGACCTGCCTTTATCACGGCACGGCGGAGGGGACCGCCTGGTCGCAGCTCGAGCGGATCGGCGTCGATACGCATTTCCTGCCGAACGCGGTCACCGCTATCCGCCTCGGCCTCGCCGATCCCTGCTTCGGATCGACGATGGCCCTGCGGCTTGAGACGCTCAATCGGATCGGCGGCTTCCAGGCCTTCGCGGATTGCCTTGCCGACGATCACGCGATCGGCGACGCGATCCGAGCCGGCGGCCAGAGGATCGCGATGCCGTCTTTCTCGGTCGGCCATGCCTGCCGGCAGCGCACGCTGGCGGATGTGGTGCTCGACGATCTGCGCTGCGCGCGCACCATCCGCAACATCGACCCGGTCGGCCATCTCGGCTCGGTCATCACGCATCCGCTGCCGCTCGCGCTGATCGGTCTTGCGCTCGGCAGCATGGACGGGCTTTTGATGGCGCTGATCGCGCTAACCTGCCGCGCCGCGCTTTGCCGCTGCGTCGAGCGGGTATTCGGCTTGTCGCGGCATTCCTACTGGCTCATCCCCGTGCGCGACATCCTCGCATTCCTCGTTTATCTTGCGAGTTTCTTCGGAAGCGGCGTGAACTGGCGCGGCTATCGCTACCGCGTCCTTTCCAACGGCCGCCTCATTCAGGAAAGCCCGACGGTGCAATCATGATGCGTACCCTGTGTTTGCAGGCGCCGTCATTCGACGGTTTCGACGGCGGCGCCGGCTCGCGCTACCAGGCGCGGCGGGAGATCAGGTCCTTCTGGTATCCGACATGGCTCGCCCAGGTGGCAGCGGTCGTGCCCGACAGCAAGCTGATCGACGCCATTCCGCACCGCATCCAGCTCCCGGACATTCTTGCGCAGGCGAAGGATTTCGACCTTGTCGTCCTGCATACCTCGACTCCGTCCTTCTCCTCCGACGTCAAGACCGTCGCCAAGCTGAAGGAGGCAAACCCGAACCTCAAGATCGGATTTGTCGGCGCTAAGGTCGCGGTCGAACCGGAATCGAGTCTCGCGGCTTCGCCGCTGATCGATTTTGTCGCCGGCAACGAATACGATTTCACGATCAAGGAAATCGCCGAGGGCAAGGAGTTTGGCGCGATCCAGGGTCTGTCCTACCGCGACAGGAACGGCAGGATCGTGCATAACCCGCCGCGCGCGATCCTCGAAAACATGGATCAGCTTCCCTTCGTGACGCCGGTCTACAAGCGCGATCTGAAAGTCGAGAATTACTTCATCGGCTATCTCAAGCATCCCTATATCTCGCTCTATACCGGACGCGGCTGCAAATCGCGCTGCACCTTCTGCCTGTGGCCGCAGACGGTCGGCGGGCATCGCTATCGCACCCGCAGCGTCGGACATGTCGTCGAGGAAATCGCCTGGGCGCAGAAAGCCTTTCCGCAGGTGAAGGAATTCTTCTTCGACGACGATACCTTCACCGACGACGCGCCGAGGACCGAGGCGATCGCGCGCGAGCTTGGCAAGCTCGGTGTCACTTGGTCATGCAACGCCAAGGCCAACGTCAAGCGCGAAACCCTGAAAATCATGCGCGACAACGGATTGCGCCTGCTGCTCGTCGGCTACGAGAGCGGCAATCAGCAAATTCTGCACAACATCAAGAAGGGCATGCTGGTGGATGTCGCGCGGCGCTTCACCAGGGATTGCCACGACCTCGGCATCACCATTCACGGCACCTTCATTCTCGGCTTGCCGGGCGAAACGAAGGAAACGATCGAGGAAACGATCAGGTTCGCGACCGAGATCAATCCTCACACCATTCAGGTATCGCTTGCCGCGCCCTATCCCGGCACATTTCTGTACAAGCAGGCGCTGGAAAACGGCTGGCTCGACGAGACTCATGCCGAGCTTGTGGATGAGCACGGAGTGCAGATGGCGCCCTTGCACTACCCGCATCTCAGTCATTCGGAAATCTTTCACTCGCTGGAGGATTTCTATCGAAAATTCTATTTTCGCGCCCCGAAGATCGCCTCCATCGTCTCGGAAATGGTAAGAAGCCCCGAGATGATGAAACGCAGGTTGCGTGAGGGGGTGGAGTTTTTCCACTTCCTGCGCGAGCGCAAGGTCGCGGCCCAGTAGCTCGCAGCGTCGATGGCCGGCAGGCTTTGGGCCGGCGCCTCTTTTTGCTTTGGAGCAGACGATGATCTCGCGCAGGCTGTTCTGCGGATGCATGGCGGCAGGGTTGTCCGTGGCGGCGGCGGGTGCCCGGGCCCAATCGCTCGAATGCGCCGTGTTCACTCCGAGCCGCCAAAAATCCACCTCGCCCGACGAGGCGATCGCGTTGCTGAAGGCCGGAAACGAACGGTTCACGGCGGGGAAGTCGGTCAATTGCGATCTCATGGCGCAGGTCAGGCAGACCGCCGACAATCAGTCGCCCTTCGCCGCGATTGTCGGCTGTATCGATTCCCGCGTTCCTCCCGAGCTGGTGTTCGACCAGCGCATCGGCGACATATTCTGCGCCCGCGTCGCCGGAAACATCGTCAACACCGACATCATCGGCAGCCTCGAATATTCGACGAGGGTCGCCGGCGCCAGGGCGATCGTGATCCTGGGCCACAACTCATGCGGCGCGATCAAGAGCGCGGTCGATAATGTCCGGCTCGGCAACATCACCGCGCTGCTCAGGAATTTTCAGCCCGCTCTCGCCACGCTGAAAAAGCAGGACGGACACCGCGACTCGCACAATTACGCGCTGGTGCAAAAGGTCGCGGAGGCGAATGTGCGGCTGACGGCCAAAAGCCTGACTAGGCGGAGCCCGATCATCAAGGCGCTGGTGGATGCCAGACAGGTCAGGATCGCGGCGGCGATGCACGACGTCGCGACCGGCAAGGTGACCTGGCTCTCGTAACCGTTCGGGGTTGATCTGCCGTCCTGGCCCGGCCGTCGATGCTCGATTTTGCGGCGGGGCTGGGGCCAGCCCCGGCGCGCGCATTTTGCCCAAAATTCGCCGGGAGTTTTGCCGATCGCGCGCCAAGCTTCGTCGGCACTGGAACAATGGCGGCGAACCAGGCTTATCCGAACGCCCGGGTCCGCGACGACTGTCGGGGGCCTGGGCGTCAGGAGAGGAGAGCGCCATGAGAACGTGGACATTTTCCGTAGCTATGCTTGCGTTCGCGGTTGCTGGTGCGGGGATCGCGGAGGCCGCGACTGCCCGTCATGCAAGGCAGATGCGCAGCAATACCGCGACTGCGACCGCCCAGAACGCGATGATGGTCGCGCCCGCGGCGGGTTCCTATGCCAGCGACGAGAGCTGCTGGAAGGAAACCAACAAGGATTGGGGCTTCGGTTATCCAGGTGCTTGCGCGACGCCGAGCCCAGCCAGGGCCATGCGTGCGCAGGATCAGCTCCAGTATCCCGGCGGCGGCCAGCGCTGACGAACGCCTATCACCCGGCGCCGGGGCTCCGGGTGATAGCAGGGATCAGGCCTTTCGCTCAGCGACGAAGCGCGCCGCAGTCTTGAGCATGTCGGCCTTTGCGCCGAAGGGCCGCAATGTCGCGGCCGCGTCGTTGACGAGCTGGGCAAGGCGCTCGCGCGCCTTGGCGACGCCGAGAATGGAGGCGATCGTCGCCTTGCCGGCGGCGGCGTCCTTCTGCGCCGCCTTGCCGAGCGTCGCCGCATCGCCCTCGATGTCGAGAAGGTCGTCGGCGATCTGGAAAGCCTTGCCGACGATCTGCCCGTAATTGTCGAGCGCCGCGTATTGGCCGTCATCCGCCTGTCCGAGAATGGCTCCGGCGACGGCGCCGAAGCGGATCAGCGCGCCGGTTTTCATCGATTGTAGCGTCAGCACATCCTGTTCGCCGAGCTGCTTGGCCTTGCCGCCGTCGAAACGGCCTTCGGCGGCGAGATCGAGCATTTGTCCGCCAACCATGCCGCCGAGGCCGCTCATGCGTGACAGCGCCGTCACGAGCCTGATGCGGACTTCGGCGCTCGGATGGGTGTCGGTGCGCGAAAGGATGTCGAAGGCGAGGGTCAGGAGGCCGTCCCCGGCGAGTATCGCGGTCGCGTCGTCGAACTTCCTGTGGGTGGTCGGGCGTCCGCGGCGAAGATCGTCGTTATCCATCGCCGGCAGGTCGTCATGCACGAGCGAGTAGCAATGGATGCATTCGAGGGCGGCGCCCGCCATCAGCGCGCGCTCGCGCGGCACGCCGAAAAGATTGGCGCTCGCCACCACCAGAAAGGGTCGGAAGCGCTTGCCACCGCCCATGCTGCCATAGCGCATCGCCTCGAGAAGGCGGCTAGGACGCGCACGCTCGAGATCGAGCGGCGTCGCGTCGAGCAGCCGTCCGAGCAGCCGCTCGGTATCGTCGGCGACGTTGGTCAGCTCGGTTTGAAATTGCGCGTCGGAGTTCATGTCGGGTCCGGGAAAATGGCGGGTCATCGGGTGACGGATCAGCGCGACAGATAGCCGAAATCGCGGAACCAGCGAATAGCGTCTTCCAGGCCCTGCACATAGGGCCGCGCCTTGATGCCGAGTTCGCGCTCGGCCTTGTCGGTGCGGAAGAACATCCGGTATTGCGACATGCGCAGCCCGTCGAGCGTGACGAACGGTTCCTTGCCGGTGATCCGCGCGATCGCCTCGGCGCCATAGGCGAGGGGAATGAGCGGGGCGCGCGGAATCCTGAGGCGGGGCGACCTTCTCCCAACCAAACGCGCGATCTCGCCGAGCATCGTGGAGAATAGCACGTTCTCGCCGCCGAGGATGTAACGTTCTCCGAGCCTTCCTTTCTCCAGGGCGGCGAGGTGCCCCTCGGCGACGTCGTCGACATGCACGAGGTTCAGCCCGGTATCGACAAAGCCGGGAATGCGCCCACGCGCGGCCTCGACGATGATGCGGCCGGTCGGCGTCGGCTTCACGTCGGAGGGCCCGATCGGCGTCGATGGATTGACGATCACCGCGGGCAGACTGCTGTCCGTGATCATTTTCTCGACCAGCCGTTCGGCAATCACCTTGCTGCGCTTGTAGGCACCGATGGCGTTCTGCTCCAGCAGCGGCGCGCTTTCGTCGACCGGCTCGCCCTCCTTAGTCAGGGCGAGCGTCGCCACACTGCTCGTGTAGACGACGCGCTCCACGCCCGCGCGCAGCGCTTCTTCCATGATCGCACGGGTGCCGAGTAGGTTGTTCTGCAGGATTTCATTCGGGTCGCGGGCCCAAAGCCGGTAATCGGCCGCCACGTGGAATAGGTAGCGGACCCCTTTCATGGCGCGCGCCAGCGACGGCGCGTCGCGCAGATCGCCTTCGGCGAATTCGAGCGGAAGGCCCTGAAGATGCGCGCGCGGGCTGGTCGGGCGCACGAGCGCGCGCACCGCATAGCCTGCTGCGGCGAGCTTTCGGGCGACGGCCGAGCCGACGAAGCCGGAGGCGCCGGTGACAAGGACTTGGTCGGATTTGCTCATGACCTTCCGCGATGGCAGGAGACAGGACGTTGCAATATCGGGGTATTTCAGTATTTCCAAGGGCCGGCGGCGGTTCGCCGGCGTCCGCCCCGCCGCGGCCGCCATAAATCGCCACATTTGCGGCCACTGAACAGGGGCCGGGCCTTCGCGTCCAGGCGGAAGGATTTTCGGTTTGAGCCTTGATTTGCAGACAGTTTCAGCCCTGCTCGCGCTCGCGATCTGGGTTTATTTGCTGGCCGCGCGCGGCGGATTCTGGCTGTCCCTGGAGAGGGACGACCGGGGGGAAGAGGTCGGCCGGGGGCAGGGCATTCCCGCGCGGCTGCCGGACGTCGTCGCCGTCATCCCGGCCCGCAACGAGGCGGAAAGCATCGTAGAAGCCGTAAGCTCGCTTCTTCGTCAGCGTTATTCGGGCCGCCTTCGCGTGATCGTCGTCGACGACGACAGCGACGACGGCACGGCCGACCTCGCCCGGCGCGCCGCCGCCGAGGCGGGCGCCTCCGACCGCCTGACCGTGCTGCGCGGGCGTCCGCTGCCCGGCGGCTGGACTGGAAAATTGTGGGCGGTGAAGCAGGGCATCGACGAAGCCACGGGCGGGAACATCGCGCCCACTTACCTCCTGCTCACCGATGCCGACATCGTCTATGCCGACGCGCACGCGCTCGCCCGCCTCGTCGCGCGCGCGGAGGCGGGCGGCCTCGTCCTCACCTCGCTGATGGTGCGGTTGCGCTGCGAGAGTCTCGCCGAGCGCATGCTGATCCCCGCCTTCATCTTCTTCTTTCAGATGCTCTATCCATTCGCATGGGTGAATCGCCGCGACCATCCGGTGGCGGCGGCGGCCGGCGGCTGCATGCTCGTGCGCCCGGACGCGCTGCGTAAGGCTGGCGGCATCGAAGCGATCCGCGGCGCGCTGATCGACGATTGCGCGCTCGGCGCGAAAATGAAGGAGCAGGGCCCGATCTGGCTCGGCCTTACAGAGCGTGTTCATTCGATCCGGCCTTATCCCGATTTCAGCGACATCCGCAAAATGGTTGTGCGCTCGGCCTATTCGCAGCTTCGCTATTCACCGCTGCTCCTCGCCGGCACTGTGATCGGCATGGTGCTGACTTATCTCTCCGCGCCGCTGCTGGCGCTGTTCGCGCACACCGCGGCGCGCGCGATAGGGCTCTCGGTCTGGCTCGGGATGGCGCTCGCCTTCCAGCCGGTGCTGCGCCTCTATCGCCAAAGTCCGCTCTGGGGCTTCGCCTTGCCCCTGATCGCTTTCGTTTACATGCTGTTCACGCTCGACTCTGCCTATCAGCACGCCCGCGGACGCGGCGGGGTCTGGAAAGGCCGGGTGCAGGCGAATGCTTCGAAGGTCTGACATGGCGCGGGCATCCGACTATCGCTCGGGCAAGACTCACCGCGATGAGAATTTTCCCGTCGCCTCGCTCCTGTTCGCACCGCAGCATCGCGCCCCGATCGTTTGCTTCTACGAATTCGTCCGCACCGCCGACGACATCGCCGACCATCCGACGCTCGGCGAGGCGGACAAGCTGCACGCGCTCGACCGGCTGGAGAAAAGCCTCGTCGGTCGCAGCGACGCCGACGCCGAGGGCGTGTCGCTACGCCACGTTCTCGCCGAGCGCGGCCTGCCGACGCGCCACGCGCAGGATCTGCTCACCGCTTTCCGCATGGACGTGACCAAGCGCCGCTATCGCGACTGGGACGACCTCGTCAATTACTGCAAGTATTCGGCGATGCCGGTCGGCCGTTACGTCCTCGACGTCCATGGCGAGAGCCGCGAGACCTGGAAGGCCTCGGATGCGATCTGCGCCGTGCTGCAGATCATCAATCACATTCAGGACTGCCAGAAGGACTATCGCAGCCTCGACCGCGTCTATATTCCGCAGGATGCGCTCGACGCCGCCGGCACGAGCGTCGCTGCGCTCGACGAATCGAGGGCCTCGCCGCAATTGCGCGAGTGCCTGCGCGGACTTGCTGCGCGCACCGAGCTTTACCTGCGCGAAGGCGATCCGCTGCCGGACCTGATCAGGAACACGCGCGCCTCGCTGTGGGTCAGCGTAGTGCAGGAGCTAGCGCAGCGCCTCGTCACCGTCCTTCAGCATCGCGACCCGCTCAGCGAGAGCGTGCATTTCGGCAAGGCCGCCTTCGCCGGCATCGGCATGATCGGCCTCGTCAAGGGCGTCTCGCGCCGCCTCTCGCGCCGGTTTGCCGGCATGGAATCCTGATCATGGCGCTCGCCGAACAGCAGGCTTCCGACGCGGCCACGCGCGCCTCCGGCTCCTCGTTCTATGCCGCGATGCGCATCCTGCCGCGCGCACAGCGCCAGGCGATGTTCGAAATCTATTCGTTCTGCCGCGCGGTGGACGACATCGCCGATGATCCGGGCCCGCGCGAGGGGCGCCGCGAGCGCCTGCGGCAATGGCGAAACGACATCGCCGCGCTCTATGCGGGCAGTCCGCCGCCGCATTTGCGCGACCTCGCCGCGGCGGTTCGGCAGTTCGGCATGCGGCAGGAGGATTTCCTCGCGGTGGTCGACGGCATGGAGATGGATGTCGCCGCCGATATCCGTGCGCCGGACGACCGCACGCTCGATCTTTATTGCGACCGCGTGGCGAGTGCGGTGGGGCGGCTGTCGGTCAAGGTGTTCGGCATGAACGAGCAGGACGGTTTCGCACTCGCGCATCATCTCGGCCGCGCGCTTCAGCTCAGTAATATCCTGCGTGATCTCGACGAGGACGCCGCGATCGGGCGGCTTTATCTTTCGCGCGAGGTGCTGGCCGGGGCGGGCATCGCCGACACCGATCCGGCCGCGGTGATCGCGCATCCGGCCATCGGCAAAGCGTGCGCGACCATCGTGGCGCGGGCGCGCGAGCATTTCCGGCAGGCCGATATTATCATGAAACGCTGGCCGCGTGCGGTGGTGAAGGCACCGCGGATCATGGGCGAGGCCTATGCGTCGATCCTCGATGCGCTTGAGGCGCGCGGCTTCAGCCCTCCGCGCGAAAAGGTGAAGCTTAGCAAGCTTTACTTGCTCTGGGTCCTCGCGCGGAACGCGATCATCTGATGACCGGAACCATCCACATCATCGGCGCGGGCCTTGCCGGTCTCGCGGCAGCCATCCGGCTTGCGGAGCAGGGCAAACGCGTCGTCGTGCATGAGGCGAATGCGCAGGCCGGCGGACGGTGCCGCTCCTTCTTCGATCACACGCTGCAAATGACCATCGACAACGGCAACCACCTGCTGCTGTCGGGCAATCGTGCTGCGCTGTCGTTTCTCGACACCGTTGGCGCGCGGCATCATCTCGTCGGGCCGGACACGGCCGATTTTCCGTTTTTCGATTGCGGGACCGGGACGCGCTGGACGCTGCGTATCGGCAACGGCCGCATTCCGTTCTGGATTTTCGACGAGAGCCGCCGCGTGCCCGGGACGCGCCCGCTCGATTATCTGAAGGTGGCGCCGCTTCTGTGGGCCGGCAAGGACAGGACGGTCGGCGACACCATCGCCTGCCAGGGCCCGCTTTTCGAAAAGCTGATCCGGCCGCTTCTCGTCGCCGCGCTGAATGTCGGAGCGGAGGAGGGATCGGCGCGGCTCGCCGGTGCGGTGGTGCGCGAGACGCTGTTCCAGGGAGGGCAGGCGTGCCGCCCGCTGATCGCGCGCGAGGGGCTGACGCCGGCCTTCATCGATCCCGCGCTCGCCTTCCTGCGCGGCAAGGGCGCCGAGATTCGCCTCGAACATCAATTGCACGCGATCGCTTTCGCCGAGGACAGCGCGCGGACACTGCAATTCGCCGATGGCGACGTCGCGCTCGGCCCCGACGATCGCGTCGTCCTCGCCGTGCCGTTCTGGATCGCCTCCGCGCTGCTGCCGCAGATCGTGGCGCCGACGCAGACGCGGGCTATCGTCAACGGCCATTTCCGCTTCGCCCCCGCCGCCGGCATCCCGCCGATCATGGGGCTCGTGAACGCGACGACGGAATGGATTTTCGCCTTCCCCGACCGCATTTCGGTGACCATCAGCAATGCCGATCGGCTGGTCTCCGGCCCGCGCGAGCGCCTCGCCCAGGAGATCTGGGCCGAGATCAGGGCCGCCACTGGGATTGCCGAGCCCTTGCCCGCATGGCAGATCGTGCGGGAACGGCGCGCCACTTTCGCCTCGATTCCGGGCGAAGACGCGAGGCGCCCGGGCCCGAAAACCCGCTGGAGCAACCTCGTTCTGGCCGGCGACTGGACCGATACCGGCCTGCCCGCGACGATCGAGGGCTCGATCCGGTCGGGTTTCAGGGCCGCACAATCCCTTCAGGACTGACAAGAGAGATGACCGACGCCGCCACCATGATGTCGACCGCCAATCCGCTGACCGCGGGCGCTCTCGAGCGCCGCATCGGCAAGGCGACGAAATCGCTTCTGGAGATGCAACGGCCGGACGGCCACTGGGTGTTCGAGCTGGAGGCCGACGCCACCATTCCCGCCGAATACGTCCTGTTCGTCCACTATTTCGGCGAAACGCCCGATCTCGAACTCGAGCGCAAGATCGGCGTCTATCTGCGCCGCATACAGGGCGCGCATGGCGGATGGCCGCTGTTCCATGACGGCGATTTCGACATGAGCGCGAGCGTGAAAGCCTATTTCGCGCTGAAGATGATCGGCGACGACATCGACGCGCCGCACATGAAGCGCGCGCGCGAGGCGATCCTGGCGCGCGGCGGGGCGATCCATTCCAACGTTTTTACCCGCGTGCTGCTCTCGCTCTACGGCGTCATGACCTGGCGCAGCGTGCCCGTGATGCCGGTGGAGATCATGCTGCTGCCCGGCTGGTTCCCGTTCCACCTGATGAAGATTTCCTACTGGGCGCGCACGGTGATCGTGCCGCTGCTGGTGCTGCAGGCGCAAAAGCCGCTGGCGAAAAATCCGCGCGGGATCGGAATCGACGAATTGTTTCTGCAGGATCCGCGCTCGATCGGCGCGCCGCACAAGGCGCCGCATCAGAAATGGTCGTGGTTCCTGTTCTTCGCCGCGATCGACGCCGTCCTGCGCGCGGCCGAGCCGCTGCTCGCGCGGCTGCCGAGCCGCAAGCGCGCCATCGACGCTGCCGTCGCCTTCGTGCGCGAGCGCCTCAACGGAGAGGACGGGCTCGGCGCGATCTATCCGGCGATGGCCAATGCGGTGATGATGTTCGACGTGCTCGGCATGAAGGACCATCCCGACCGCGCCATCGCCCGCAAGTCGGTGGAAAAGCTCGTCACCGTGCACGAGCACGAGGCTTATGTGCAGCCCTGTCTGTCTCCCGTCTGGGATACTGGTCTGATGTGCCACGCGCTGCTCGAAACCGGCGACGAGGAGGCGGCGCAGGCGGTCGACAGGGCGCTGAAATGGCTCGAGCCCCTGCAGGTGCTCGACGTCAAGGGCGACTGGGCCTATCGCCGTCCCGACGTACGGCCGGGCGGCTGGGCCTTCCAGTACGCCAATCCTCATTATCCCGATCTCGACGACACCGCAGTGGTGGTGCTGGCGATGGACCGCGCGCGCAAGGGCGACGGCGCGCGCTACCGAACGTGCATCAGCCGCGCGCGCGAATGGATCGAGGGGCTGCAAAGCCGCAACGGCGGCTGGGGCGCCTTCGATGCCGACAACATGTACGAGTATCTGAATAACATTCCCTTCGCCGATCACGGCGCGCTGCTCGATCCGCCTTCGCCGGACCTGACCGGGCGATGCCTGTCGCTGCTCGGCCAGCTCGGCGAGCGCGCGGACAATCCGGCGGTGGCGCGCGGCATCGACTATCTGCGCAACGACCAGCTCGCCGACGGCTCGTGGTACGGGCGCTGGGGCATGAATTACATCTACGGCACCTGGTCGGCGCTGTGCGGGCTCAACGCCGTCGGCGTCGATCGCGACGACCCGATGGTGGCGAAGGCCCGCGATTGGCTGATCTCGGCGCAGAATCAGGACGGCGGCTGGGGTGAGGACGGCTCCAGTTACAAGCTGGACTATAGGGGAATAGAGCCCGCGCCCTCGACTGCGTCACAAACGGCATGGGCCTTGCTTGGTCTGATGGCGGCTGGGGCGGTCGACCATCCGGCGGTCGAACGGGGCGTGATCTATCTCGCGGGGGCGCAGGGGGACGATGGGCTTTGGAAGGAAGAGCGGTACACTGCGACCGGATTCCCACGCGTCTTCTATCTTCGCTATCACGGCTATTCGAAGTTCTTTCCTCTCTGGGCCATGGCGCGCTATCGTGCCCTCAAAAGCGGCAACAGCCGCTCCGTTGGTCACGGATTGTGACGCCGGGGCTCAGGGGGCTGATGGGGTGCAGGACGCACAATTCGTAGTTGCGGCGGTCGGCCTTGCCTTCGAGGCGCGCATTGCAGCCGGACCCGGCGTGACCGTGCTCGGGCGCGGGGGGCTTGCCGCATCGGTCGAGAAGGCGATCGAGAAGGGCTGCCGCGGCATCGTCAGCTTCGGCATTGCCGGCGGCCTGATGCAGGACCTGCGGCCCGGTGCGTTCATCGTCGCCTCGTCGGTCATCGACATCTCGGGAGAACGCTGGCCGACCTGCCCGGCCTGGTCGGCGCGGCTGCTGCAATCGCTGCCGGGGGCGATCCATGCGCCGATCGCCGGATCGCAGGGACCGGTGGCGCATCCGGCGGTGAAGCGGCTGCTGCACCGAAAAACCGGAGCGGCGATCGTCGACATGGAATCGCATCTCGCCGCTCGGCTCGCGGCGAGGCACGGCATTCCGTTCGCGGCGCTGCGCGTGGTCTGCGATCCGGCACATCGGGCGCTGCCGAGCGCGGCGTTGGCGGGAATGCGCGAGGACGGCTCGACCGACGGGCTTGCGGTGCTGCGCGGGCTCGCCGCGCGTCCGGGCACGCTGCCTGGCGTGATGCGCGCGGCTTTCGATGCGGCGGCGGCGCGCGCGCATCTGGAGCGGGCGCGCGCAATGGTCGGACCGAGCTTCGGGGTCATGCCCCAGGCCGCAGCCGGGCCGCAGCCGGAGAGCCTGCCGGTGGCCGGAACGCTGCCGGCCTGATCCTTTTCCGCCGCGGCGCGAACGCAAACGCAAACGAAAACGGGGGCCGCGCGGCCCCCGTTTCGCAATGCGCGTGCAGGAGTGCGCGCTATTCGGCGGCGATCTGCGGCTCCTTGGCGAGTTCTTCCCGCTGGCGGATCTCGGCGAGCTGCAGCTCCACGTGACGCTTGTGGAAGCCGAACTCCGCCGGACGCTGGTTGGAGAGCGAGATTTCCGGCGCGAATTCGCCCTCGGTGCGCACGCCCTTGAGCGCCACCTTGAGCGCCTGGATCGGGTGCGAGAGGGCGGCGGTCGCCGCGGTCGGCTCGTAGCCGCAATGGGCCATGCAATTGGCGCACTTTTCATACCGGCCGGTGCCGTAGGCGTCCCAGTCGGTCGTTTCCATCAGCTCCTTGTAGGTCCTGGCATAGCCTTCGCCGAGCAGATAGCAGGGCTTCTGCCAACCGAAGACGTTGCGCGTCGGCATACCCCAGGGCGTGCAGAAATAGTCCTGGTTGCCGGCGAGGAAGTCGAGGAACAGTCCGGAATGGATGAAATTCCACCTCCTGCCGCCGTCTCCGTAGGAGAAGACCTTGCGGAACAGCTCCTTGGTCTTGCGGCGGTTGAGGAAGTGCTCCTGATCCGGCGCGCGCTCATAGGCATAGCCGGGCGAGATCGAGACGCCGACGCCAAGCTCGTTGGTGAAATCGAGGAAGGCGGCGATGTCCTCGGGTGCATGGCCGTCGAAGATCGTCGCGTTGACGTTGACGGTGAAGCCCTTGTCCTTCGCCGCCTTGATCGCCTTCACCGCGCGGTCGAACACGCCGGGCTGGCAAACTGATTTGTCGTGATGGTCCTTCAACCCGTCGAGATGCACCGAGAAGAAAAGATAGGGGGAGGGCTCGAACAGGTGCAGCTTCTTCTCCAGAAGCAGCGCGTTGGTGCACAGCGAGACGAACTTCTTGCGCTTGACGAAGCCCTTGACGATCTCGCCGATTTCCTTGTGGATCAGCGGCTCGCCACCGGGGATCGCTACCATCGGCGCGCCGCATTCATCGATCGCGTCCATGCATTCCTGCACGGTAAGACGCTTGGCGAGGATCGGGTCCGGATAGTCGATCTTGCCGCAGCCGGCGCAGGCGAGGTTGCACTTGAACAGCGGTTCGAGCATCAGGACGAGCGGAAAGCGCTTGCGGCCAAGCAGCTTCTGCTTGAGCAGATACGCGCCGATGCGCATTTCCTTGAAAAACGGAATAGGCACGATGAAAGTCCCTTATTGTCTGGCTTGGCTGGCTTGCGGGGACGAGCCCGGACGATGCGCTGGCAGCAGCCTTCTGGGGGATAGCAAATCCAAGGTGCCCTGATAGCACCGAAACTTCGACATCACCAAGGCATCTCGCGCCTTTTTATCGCATGGCCCCGCCGCCCCGCCGGGGCCAGTTTTTGGTTGTTCGGGCGCCAAACCCCCGCTATCGCAACGCCCGGGGCGCGCCCGAGGGGGCGGCATGGCGGGGCCGAAAGAGGCGCGAATCATGCCACAGAGGGCCATGATACGAACATCTTTAGTGAGGCATGTGGACCGGCGGGCACGCCCGTGCGCCCGCCTGAACACCCGCTCTTTCCGGTGACCGATGCGGCGGCCGGCTCTTTCGAGCTGAAGAACGCCTCTGCCGGTCATTCGTTGCATTTTCGAAGCCATTGACCTGCCCCCGACGGAAATACAGATAAATCATGTTAAATAACGCAATCGGCCGAATCGTCGCGTTCTGCACGCGTTTCGCATGGGGAGTGATCGCGCTGTCGGTGGTCGCGAGCGCGCTGTCGGGCAGCTATGCGGCACGGCATTTCGCCATCAACACCGACATCGCTAAGCTGATCTCGCCGGAGCTGCCGTGGCGGCAGCGCGAGATCGCCTTCGAGCGCGTCTTCCCGCAAACCTACGAGCGCATCCTGGCGGTGGTGCAGGCACCGACGCCGGAACTCGCCGCCAGGGCGACGCAGGACCTCGCCGCCAGGCTCGCCGCCGACAAGGCGCTGTTCCGCTCCGTGCAGGAAGCCGGCGGCGGAGAATTCTTCCGCAAGCAGGGCCTCCTGTTCCTGCCGAAGGACGAGCTTGCCCCGACGCTGCAGAAGCTCACCCAGGCGACGCCGCTGATCGGCACGCTTGCCTCCGATCCGAACCTGCGCGGCCTCGGCCAGGCGCTGTCGGTCAGCTTCATCGGCATTCAGCGCAACCAGCTCACGCTCAACGACATGAGCCGCACGCTCAACGCCGCCTCCGACACGATCGAGGACGTGCTGACCGGACGTCCGGCGAATTTCTCCTGGCAAAGCCTGATGAAGGGCAAGCCGCCCGAATCCGGAGACCTGCGCCGCTTCATCGACATCTGGCCGATCCTCGATTTCTCCGCGCTCGAGCCCGGACAGAAGCCGATCGCGGCGGTGCGCGAGGCAGCCAGGGACCTGCAGCTCGAATCCAAATATGGTGCGAGCGTTCGGCTGACCGGGCCGGTGCCGATCTCCGACGAGGAATTCGGCACGCTGAAGGAAAACGCGCTTCTCAACACCTCCGTCACCATCGGCCTCGTGCTGCTGATCCTGTGGCTCGCGCTGAAATCGGCGCGCATCATCCTCGCCGTGTTCCTCACCCTCGCGGCAGGACTTGCCGTCACCGCCGCGCTCGGGCTGTTCCTGGTCAAGGCGCTCAATCCGATCTCGGTCGCCTTCGCGGTGCTGTTCGTTGGCCTCGGCGTCGATTTCGGAATCCAGTACAGCGTCCGCTACCGCTCCGAACGCTTCAAGCTGAACGATCTGAACGAAGCCCTGATCAGCGCGGGCCGCAAGGCCGGCGCGCCGCTCACGCTTGCCGCTGTCGCGACCGCGGCGGGCTTCTGGTCGTTTCTGCCGACGAGCTATAGCGGCCTGTCCGAACTCGGACTGATCGCCGGGTCCGGCATGCTGATCGCCTTCCTGACCAGCGTGACGCTGCTGCCCGCCCTGCTCAAGCTGCTGCATCCGGCGGGCGAGAGCGAGCCGCTCGGCTATGCCGCGATGGCTCCGCTCGACCGCTTCTTCGAGCGCCACCGGATCGCGGTCGTGGCGCTGACCGGCCTCGTCGTCATCGGCGGGCTGCCGCTGCTCTATTTCCTGCGTTTCGATTTCAATCCCCTCAACCTGCGCAATCCGCACGCGGAATCGATCGCCACGTATCTCGAATTGCGCCGCGACCCGGCCACCAACGCGCACACCGTGCAAGTGCTCGCGCCCAATATCGAGCAGGCGCGCGCGACCGCAAAGAAGCTCGCGGAGCTGCCGGAAGTATCGCGCGCCGTCACCGTCGACAGCTTCGTGCCGGACGATCAGGCCGAAAAGCTCAGGCTGATCGGCGACGCGAACAAGGTCCTCACCCCCGCGCTACGCGCCCCGCTCAAGCCGGCGCCGAGCGATTCCGATCGCGTCAACGTGCTGAATGCGACGGCGGCGAATCTGCTGCGCGTCGCGGGCTCCGATCCCGGTCCGGGCGCGGCCGCCGCCAAGCGCTTGGCAGAGGGGCTGACCCGGCTCGCCAATGCCGACGAGGCGACGCGGCTCAGGGCGGAGGCGGCTTTCATCACCCCGCTGCAGGTCGATCTCGAGCAGCTTCGCGATTTCATGCAGGCGCGGCAGGTGACGCTTGAAACGCTGCCACCCGAGATCACAACCATATGGCTGGCCAAGGACGGCCGCGCGCGCGTCGATGTCTCCCCGAAAGGCGATCCGAACGACAACGACAATATCCGCGCCTTCGCGCGCGCCGTGCTGGCCGCCGAGCCTTCGGCGACGGGCGAGGCCATCGGCATTCTCGAATCGGGAGACACGGTGGTCACCGCCTTCATCCAGGCGGGCTTCTGGGCGCTGCTGTCGATCTCAGTCCTGCTCTGGATCGTGCTGCGCCGTTTCGGCGACGTGCTGCTGACCATCGTTCCGCTTCTGCTCGCGGGCGCGCTGACGCTCGAAATTTGCGTGCTGATCGGCCTGAAGCTGAACTTCGCCAACATCATCGCCTTGCCGCTGCTTCTCGGCGTTGGCGTCGCCTTCAAGATCTATTACGTGATGGCCTGGCGCGCCGGCCAGACCAACCTGTTGCAGACGAGCCTGACGCGTGCCGTCGTGTTCAGCTCGCTGACGACCGCGACCGCCTTCGGCAGTCTCTGGTTTTCCAGCCATCCCGGCACGTCCAGCATGGGCAAGCTGCTCGCGCTCGCGCTGGTCTGCACGATGTCGGCGGCGGTTCTTTTCCAGCCGGCATTGATGGGACCGCCGCGCGATCCCAAGCCTGCGACGGCGAGGCCGCCGGCGAAAACCCCCGGCAAGCGCGAGCAGCCGCGCGCCGCAAAGGCCAAAGCAAAATAGGGAAGGGGCCGGGGGGCCATGCCGGGTTATCTCGCCGACCGATCGTTGCGGCTTCGATTGCTGGCCGGCGCCGGCGCGCTCGTCGCCGCCGCGCTCGCAGGCTGCTCGTCCGCCGATATGCAAGGCACCGTGGTCAGCGATCCGAACGTCATCCCGACGAATTATCGCGCCGAGATTCTCGCCTTTCTCCGCACCTATCTGAACGACCCGACGAATATTCGCTCGGCCTCGATCTCGGAGCCGGCCCTGCGCTCCACCGGGCAGGAGGAGCGGTACGGCGTGTGCCTTCGCTTCAACGCGCGCAAGAGCAACGGCGAATACGAAGGCGTGCGCGAGCGCATCGTCTTTTTTCTGTCCGGGCGTCTCGACGGCATGACCGAGGCGCGGCGCGATCAATGCGCCGGCGCGACCTATCAGCCCTTTCCCGAACTCGAGCGCCTGACGCGCTGATCAGCCGAGAAAGAGCCGCATCGCCGAAGCCGCGCCGAAGGCGCCGCCGAAGGTGACGAGCACGCGCTCGAGCAAGGCGGGATCGGCCGGAGCCACGGGCCGGTCGGCGGACATCACCTCGCCCGTCCCGGGCATCGTCTGCGCGTCGATCCGCACGGGAATGACCTTGACCGGCTGCGACGGGGCCGCGAGGTCGATTTCGTTGACCTGATCGGCGGAAACGACGCGCACGTCGTTCGGCGACGGGGCGGGCGGGGCGGAGGCGTCGAGGGCCTCGAAGGGGGCGACCGCGTTCGAGGGAACGTCGATCGGCGCCCAGTTCAGCGTGGCTTTCGGCAGGATGTTTTCAGGCGGCGCCTTCTCCAGCTCGCGCGGCTTTTCCGGCGGCGCCTTTTCCATCTCGACGATGCGCGGACGCGACCCCGCCAATCGCGGCGCCCGGCGGGCATGAGACCTCGCGCGGCGGATTTTGCGCGGCGTCGCCTGATGGCGCGACGGCTGAAGCGCGAGCGGTTCGGATGCCTCGGCGGTGACGGTCGGCTCGCAGGCATAGCGGTCGTCGCCGCAAGAGGAGCCGGCCGCGAGCGCGGAACCGGAAATCGCGACGGCGGACATCGAACCGAGCAGGAGTACGCGGAACTTCATGATCTCCCTCCCTGATGGCGCGGTGATTCCGGCGCGCCGCCGTGACGCGAGATTGATGCGGCGGTGTCGGGATCGGGGCCGAATCTTGGAATTCTTGGAACCGCCGCGGCGGCCGGGCGCGCTCTCCGCCGCGCCATGCGGGTCCGTTAACCGCGTCCCCGCGCGGCGCGCACAAAATCGTCACAATCGGCGACAGGCTTTCGTCACATTTCGACGCTCAAAGAACGCACGCGCGAATCGCGCCTCCCGCCTTGCGGGATTCTCCTCCATCGCCGGTCGGACGTTTCCGGGGAACGCCGGAAAGCCGTTCGCGATTGTGGAGAGGATTACGTGGGACAAGTGCGTGGGACAGACGCGGAAGGGTGAATGTTCGAACGACTCGTGACGGTGGCGACGCTGTGTCTGCCGCTGTGGTACAGCACGCGCCCGCCCGATCCGGTGATCGCGGAGCCGCCGCAGGCCGTGCTGCCGGTGCCGGAGCTGGTGGTAGCCTCGTTCTATGACGAGCCGCAATTGCTGGCGCTCGGTGGCCAGTACGATCCGAACGGCCTGACGGCGGCGCATCGCACGCTGCCGATCGGCACGCGGGTCGAGGTCACCGACGCGGCCACCGGCCGCAGTGTCGTTGTCACCATCAATGATCGAGGACCGGCGCTGTGGACCGGCCGGCAGATCGACCTGTCGCTCGGGGCCGCACGCGCGCTACAGATGGAGGAGCGCGGCATCATCCTCGCCACCATCAAGCCTGCCGCCGGCCTACGCTGAGCCCAAGCTAGCGCGCGCCGCCGGTCACGCCGAGAATCTCGCCGGTCACGTAGGACGCCTTGTCCGAGAGGAGCCATGCGATCGCCTCGGCCACTTCCTCGGCGCGGCCGGCGCGGCCGACCGGCATTTGCGATCCGAAACGCTGCACTCGGTCGGGCAGGCCGGCGCTGGCATGGATGTCGGTGTCGATCAGCCCGGGTCGCACGCCGTTAACGCGGATGCCGCAATCGGCGACTTCGGCGGCAAGGCCGATGGTCATGGTATCGACGGCGCCCTTGGAGGCGGCATAGTCGATGAACGCTTTGGGCGAGCCGGTGATCGCGCCGAGCGAGGACACGTTGACGATCGCGCCGCCGCGGCCGCCGCTCCTGGTCGACATCCGCTTCACCGCCTCGCGCGCGCACAGGAGCGCGCCGGCGACATTGACCCGCATCACTTCCATGATCGTGGCGAGATCGAGCCCTTCGATGCGGCGCTTGCGGCCGCCGATCACGCCGGCATTGTTGACGAGGCCGGAAAGCGGGCCGAAGGCGCGATCGGATTCGGCGAACAGCCGCAGCACGTCTTGCTCGTTGCCGACGTCTCCTTGCACCGCCAGCGCCTCGCCGCCCGCCGCCAGGATGTCACGCACCACCGCGTCGGCTTGCGCGCGGTCGCTGCGATAATTGACGACGACGGCCGCGCCGCCGCGTCCGATCAGGCGCGCGGCGGCCGCGCCGATGCCGCGGCTCGCTCCGGTCACGATCACCACTTGGCGCATTCGTCTTTCTCCGTCGCTTTGATCTCGCGCGTGGGGACGATTTCCCGGCCGGGGGCCCGCGCTAGAGGCCCAGATAGGCGCGCTGGACATCCTCGTCGGCGAGCAGGCTCTGGCCGGTTCCCGATTTCACCACGCGGCCTCGTTCGATGACATAGGCGCGGCTCGCCATGGAAAGCGCGTCGCCGATATTCTGCTCGACGAGGAGCACGGCAAAGGACTTGGCGCGCACGAGCGACACCGTCAGCTCGAAGACGCGCTCGACCATCAGCGGCGACAGGCCGAGCGAGGGCTCGTCGAGCATCAGCAGCTTTGGCCGGCTCATTACCGCGCGCGCGATCGCGCACATCTGCCGCTCGCCGCCGGAAAGGCTGCCCGCCAATTGGTGGCGGCGCTCGGCCAGGATCGGAAACAGGGACAGGACCTCCTCCAGCGAACTCTTGAGCGCGGGCCGCGCCGTGGCGTTGAAGGCGCCAAGCTCAAGATTTTCCAGTACCGTCATGAAGGGAAAGAGGCAGCCGCCCTCCGGCACCATGACGAGGCGTCTGGTGACCACCTCGTGCGCCGGCATGCGGTCGATCGCCGCGCCGTCGAAGCGGATCGCGCCGCTTTTGCAGGGCAGGAGGCCGGCGATGGTGCGCATCAGCGTGGTTTTGCCGGCGCCGTTGGCGCCGACCACGGAGACGATTTCGTTGCTGCCGACCTCGAGGCTGACGTCGCTCAATACCGGCACGTCGCCGTAGCCCGAACTGATCCCGTCGACTTGCAGCAGCGCGCTCATGCGTGCCTCTTGCCGAGATAGGCGGTCACGACCTTCGGATCGCTGAGCACGTCCTGTGCATTTCCCTCCGCGATCTTGGCGCCGTGATCGAGCACAATCACGCGGCGGGAAAAGGTGCGGACCACCTTCAGATTGTGCTCGATGACGAGGAAGGTCATGCCGCGCGCGTTCAGGCGATGGATCAGGTCGATCACCTGCACCACCTCGGTCGCGTTGAGGCCGGCCATCACCTCGTCGAGCAGGATGAGGGAGGGTTCGAGCGCGAGCGCGCGCGCGACCTCAAGCCGCCTGCGCTCGCTCAGCGTCAGTTCGCCCGCCGGAATCTCGGCGCGGCGATCGAGGCCGACTTCGGCGAGAACAAGGCTCGCGCGCTCGTAGGCATCGGCGTAGCGCCGGTGGCGCAGGAAGGCGCCGACCATCACGTTCTCGCGCGTGGTCATCGCGACGAGGGGCTTGGCGATCTGGAACGTCCGCCCCATGCCGCACTGGGCGCGCCGGTGCGGCGCCAGGTGCTCGATCCTTTCGCCGCGGAAGACGATCGCGCCGGAGGTCGGCTTCAATTGCCCGGTGATGAGGTTGAACAGCGTCGTTTTCCCGGCGCCGTTCGGCCCGATCAGGCTGAGGATTTCTCCCTCCTCCATCGTAAAAGAGACCGAGTCGACGGCGACTAAGCCGGCGAAGCGTCGGGTCGCGTTGTCGATCGCCAGGAACGGCGCCGTCATGTCCGCCTCCGCGCCCAATTCCAGGCCGATGAAGCCCCGCCGACGATGCCGCGCTTGAGGAAAAGCGAGGCGGCGACGAGGATCACGCCGAGCACGATCAGGTGGCCGCCAGGGATCGCGCCGCCGAGCGTGCCGCGCAGATAGCTCTCGAGCGGCACGATCAGCAATGCGCCGACGACCGGTCCCATGATCGTTCCGATCCCTCCGATCAGCGAAATGAGCGCGAACTTCACGCCGATATCGGGCAGGGCGAACAACGTCGGCGGGTCGAGCACGCGCACATACATCGCGAACAAGCCGCCGCCGACGCCGGTGAGCGCGGCCGACAGCGCCATACCCTTGAGCTTGACGGCGAGGGTGTTGATCCCGGCTGCGCGGGCGGCGTCCTCGTCGGCGCGCACGGCGAGGAGATAATGCCCGAGGCGGGAGCGGCGCAGCGCGACCACGATCAGGACCACGATCACCATGAAGCAGAACATAAGCAGCGCGTATTTCCAGCGCTCGATGAAGATCAAGTTGGCGATGCCGGCGCGGAAGGGAATGAGAATTCCGCGCGGGCCGCCGGTCAGGCTGTCGGCATAATTGGCAAGGGCGAAGCACGCCTCGTTGATGGCCATCGTCGCGATGGCGAAGAACGGGCCGCGCAGGCGGAAGGTTGGCCAGGAAATCATGAGCGCCACAATCGCAGCGAGCGCGCCGGCTGGGATCAGCGCGAGCAGCGGCGTCACGCCGAGATCGAGATGAAGCCGCGCCACCGCGTAGGCGCCGAAGGCGAAGAAGACGCCGTGGCCGAGCGAGAACTGGCCGCCGAAGCCGCCGATGATGTTCCACGCCGCGGCGAGCGCGGCGAACAGATAAGTATAGGCGAGCACGTTGACCCAGTATGGGTTGCTCCACAGCAGCGCGAGCGGAACCGCGCTCAGGAGCAGCAGGCCGGCATGGGCGGCGAGCGCCCGGGCGAAGGCGGGCGGTGGCGCCTCGAGGGCGTAGGGGAGCGTCGGAGGCTTCATGGCGCTTCCGCCCGCAATCCGACCTCCTCGGCACCGGCTCGGCCGAGCAGTCCGGAGGGCCGCACGATCAGCACGGCGACAAAGATGATAAACCAGATCGCCTGCTTCAGCGCCGGATCGACGTAATAGCCGGCGAAGCTTTCCATCAGCCCGACCGCAAGCCCGCCGATATAGGCGCCCGGCACGCTGCCGAGTCCGCCCAGCACAACGACGGCGAAAGCGGCGAGGATGAAGTTGCCGCCGATATAGGGCGACAGCGTATAGATCGGCGCCAGCAGCGCGCCGGCGACGCCGGCGAGCGCGGAGCCGAGCGCGAAGGTGAGCAGATAGGTCCGCTCGACATTAATGCCCATCAGCCGCGCGCCCTGCCGGTCCTGGATCACCGCGCGAATGGCCTTTCCGGCCATGGTCCGATGCAGGAACAGCATCAGCGCGATCGCGATAGCCGTCGCGGCGACGAACACGATCACGCGCACACCGCTCGCCTTCAGCCCAAACAGGTCGATGACGACGCGCGAATAGGGGCCGGCGAGGCTCAGGCCCTCGCCGCGCGTCAGCGCGAGGACGGCGTTCTCGAGTAGGATCAGGAGGCCGAAAGTTGCGAAAATCTGCATCATCGGCTCGTTCTGCAGCGGCTGCAGCACCAGGCGCTGCACCGCCAACCCGAATACGAACATCAGCGGCGCGACGACAAAGACCGCATAATAGGGTCCGATCCCGAGCGTCGATAAAAAGAACGTCGCGTACATGGCGAGCATCACGAACTCGCCCTGCGCGAAATTGACGATGCGCACGACGCCGAAGATCAGGTTGAGGCCGATGCTGACGAGACTGTAAATCCCGCCAAGCAAGATCCCGGACACCAGGATATTGAGAAACGTTTCCATGCGACCCCGCTGTCGGACGGCCGGGCCGGCTCGCGCCGGCCCGGCTGCGACCGAACCGATTTATTGTCGCTGCAGGCTGATGAGCTTCACCCCGGGTTGAGCCGCCTCCTTCGGATAGACGGTGACGACCTTGCCCGATTGCCATTGCACGACGGTCGGGAACGCGCGCTCATTCTGGAATTGCTGGTCGAATTTCACGCCGAAGCCTGTGGCATAGCTTTTCGCCGGCTTATCCATCTTGGCGGCGGCGGCGCGGACCTTCTCCATGTCCGTGCTGCCGGCGGCGGCGACCGCCTCGAGCAGGATCTGCATTCCGACATAGGCCGTCATGCCTTGCGGCGCGATCGGATCGCGATCGTATTTTTTCTTGTAGGCGGCGAGATAGGCGGCCGCGCCCGGGCCGAACGTCTCGGTCTGATCGGGACGTGGGTAGCCGACGACGGTGATGCCGTTGAGATAGTCGGCGCCGAGCGCGTCGAGCGTCTCCGGGGTGTCGCCGGTGCCCACCAGCATGACCGCCGGCGGCTTGAAGCCCTGGTCGCGCATGGTGCGCAACAGCAGGTTGCCGTCCGGCACATAGCCGGTGTTGATCCACACGTCGGGCGCCGCGCCCTTGGCGCGCAGGATCGAGTCGGTGAGGTCGATGGCGCGGAAATTATGCGCGCCGACACCCACGACCTTGGCGCCATCCTTTTCCAGAAGCGCCTTCTGGCGCTGCGCGATCGAGGTGCCGTAGATCGAGTCCTCGTGCTCGATCCACACCTTCAGGTCCTTCACGCTCTTGCCGAGCGCCGGCGCAAGCAACTCCTTGGTGCCGTTGACCGAGATATCCGCAAAGCTCCTGGCATAGGGGCCGCTGCGGACGAAATTCGGCAGGCCGCGCTCGGTGAGGTCGGCGGCCAGCGCGTTGGTGTCCCAGTAGAGCTTGCTATAACGCAGGGCGGTGTCGCTCGCGGCATTGGAGACCGCGCTGACATAGGTGCCGACGAAGATGTCGACATTATCCTGCGTCGCGAGCTTCTCCGCCGCGGTGATCCCCTGCTGTGGATTGCCGGCGTCTCCGCGGATCAGCTCGATCTTGCGCCCGAGCACGCCGCCCTTGGCGTTGGCCTCATCGATCGCGAGCTGATAACCGCGCGAGACTTCGTCGCCGTAGAGCGCCATCGGTCCCGAATAGGGGTTGATGGCGCCGATGCGGATCGGTCCGCTCTGCGCGAGTGCGGGGACGCTCAAAGTGATGGCGAAGGCTGTGAAGAGCCATCGCTCCAGAACAGTTCTCATCGCATTCCTCCCTTGTCTTCCGTTCCTTTGGAACTTCTTGATTCATGTCAGTGCGAAGCGCGCGAGCGCGAAATCCTGCTCCGTCTCGATCCGTAAGGCGACCGGCCGCTCGATGGCGATGCCGCCGCCGTGGCCGGGATTGACGATATTGGTGATCAGACGCGGGCCTTCCTCAAGCTCCACCAGCGCGACATTGTAGGGCAGGCGGTCCTTGAAGGCGTCGTGATAGGCGTGGTGATAGACCACCCAGGAAACGATCCGCCCGCGGCCGCAGGCCTCGGTCCACGCCCAGTCGGCGGCGAGGCATTCGGGGCATTCGGCGCGCGGCGGCAGCCACGCATGGCCGCAGCGTTGGCAACGCTGAAACGTCAGGCGGCCTTGCTTCAGCGCGTCCCAATAGGGTTGCGAAAGCGGCGTCGGCTGCGGCAGCGGATAGCTCATGCTCAATGCCCCAGGATCAAGGTTGAATGCGTCGTCATCACGCCACCCTGGTTGCTGACGATACAGGTGCCTGCATCCTTCACTTGGTTCACCGAGGTGCCGCGCATCTGCCGTACGCCTTCCATCACGAGCTGCAGGCCTGGCATGCCGGTTTCCGACAGCAGTCCGCCGCTAGTGTTGATCGGAAGCTCGCCGTCCCTGGCGAGGCGCCCGCCCTCGACGAAGCGGCCGCCTTCGCCCTTCTTGCAGAAGCCGTAATCCTCGAGCGTCATCAGCACCGCGATGGTGTAGCAATCGTAGATCTGGGCGACGTCGATATCCTTCGGCGAAAGGCCGGCCATGCGGAAGGCAGTGGCGGCGGATTCTCTGGCGGCGGTGGATGTGAGCACGGGTCGCAGCGACACGTCCCATGACGTCTGCCCCTGGCCGAATCCAAGAATCCTCACCGGTGCCCTGACGCCAAGTTCGCGCGCGCGCTTCTCGCTCATCACCACCACGGCCGCCGCGCCGTCGGAGACGAGACAGATATCGTCGCGCCGCAGCGGCTCGATGATGTAAGGCGAGGCCATATATTTCTCGAGCGTGAGCGGCAGGCGCAATTGCGCGTGCGGATTGTTGGCGCCGTGATTGCGGCAGGCGAGTGCGATCTCGCCGAATTGCTCGGGCCGCGTGCCGTATTCGGCCATGTGCCGGCGCATGATCATGCCGTAGCCGGCGGCGACGCTGAACCAGCCATAGGCCGCATCGTCGCCCCAGGCCTTCTCGTAGGCCTGGCGCGTGCCGGTCTTGGGATCGTCGGCGAGGCAAACGATCGCCACGTCACACAGCCCAGCATCGATCGACATGCAGGCGAAGGAGATCATGCTGATATTGGTGGCGCCGCCCTGGTCCCAGACGCCGCCGACTTTCGGCTGCAGCCGCATCGCCTCGGCGAGCTTCTGGCCATACATCGCCTCGTAGCGGGACGTCGGCACCTTCACGAACAGCGCATCGACCGCCGACTTTTCGATGCCGGCATCGGCGAGCGCGTTGCGGCAGGCCTCGACATTCAGCGAGATCGTGCCGCGCCCAGGCAATCGCCCGAACGCCGTATGGCCGATGCCGGCGATCACGTATTTGCCGCGCATCAGATCACGCCCTCCGCTGCCAGCGTCTTGATCTCCTCGGCCGACAGGCCGAGCCATTTGCCGAGCACGTCCTCGTTGTTTGCCCCGAGCGGCGCGCTCGGCAAATGCGGCATCGGCGGCGCTCCGTCGTAGCGCATCGGGCTCGATTGCACGACGATGCGGCCGAGCTGCGGATGGTCGATCCATTGCAGCATGCCGCGCTGGTGCAGGTGGGGATCGTTCACCACTTCGTCGAGCGTGCGGACCGGCGCGCAGGGGACGCGATGTTCGAGCAACAGCTTGAACAGCGCCTCGCGGTCGAACTGCTTGGTGAATTCGCCGACGATCTCATCGACGACGTCCATGTGGGCGACGCGCGTCTTGAGGCTTTCGAAGCGCGGGTCGTCAGCGAGATCGGGCCGCCGCATCGCGCCGATCAGATTCTTCCAATGCAGCTCGCCGACGCAGATGATGGCGATGTAGCCGTCGCGCGTCGGATAGACGTTGTAGGGAGATTCCGCGAGGCCGCCGTGACGATTGCCGGTGCGCGGCGGCTCTTTCCAGCCGAGGCCGTAGCAAAGGCCGAGATTGGAGCTGAGCGAGGCATAAACCGCGTCGAGCATCGCGACTTCCACGCTGCGGCCGCGGCCAGTGCGCTCGCGGTCGAGCAGGGCGGTGACGATGCCGCCATAGAGATGCACGCCGGCGAAAAAATCGCACAGGGCCGGACCCGCCTTCACCGGCGGGCGATCGGCGAACCCGGTGATGCTCATCACGCCCGACATCGCCTGCACGGTGAGGTCCATCGCAGGATAGTCGCGATAGGGTCCCGATTGGCCATAGCCGGAGCTGGAGGCATAGACGAGGCGGGGATTGACCGCATGCATCGCCGCGACGCCGAGACCGAGCCGGTCCATCACCCCGGGCGCGAAATTCTCTACCAACACGTCGGCGCGTTTGATCATGTCGATCAGGAGCGCGCGGCCGCGCGGCGTCTTTAGATCAAGTGACACCGACCGCTTGTTGCCGTTAAGCATGGCGAAGGGCAGAGCCGCGCCGCCGACGACGCCGCGCCGGCGCAGGTGCTCTCCGCCCTTCGGTTCGACCTTGATCACCTCGGCGCCGGCCTGCGCGAGCAGGAAGGTGGCATACGGCCCGTTATAGATCTGGCTCAGATCGACGACCGTAATGCCGGCCAGCGGATAGGGGGAATGCTCTGTCACGTCAGCGCCCCTTGAATTGTGGTGGACGTTTGGCGGCGAAGGCGGCGGGGCCCTCCTTCGCGTCCTCCGTGAATTGCAGCAGGCGATTGATCAGCGCCTCGAAGCGCAGGCCGCTGACCCGGTCAAGTTCGCGCGAGCGCACGGCGAGTTCCTTGGCCGCCTGTACCGCGAGCGGCGCATTGGCGGCGATCCGGCTTGCATAGTCGCGGGCGGTCGCCATCAGCGCCTCCTTCGGGACCACCTTGTTGACGAGCCCGAAATGCGCCGCCGTCCTCGAGTCGATGCCCTCGCCGGTGAGCAGCATCTCCATGCCGATGGCGTAGGGGAGCTGGTCGAGAATGCGCTGCGTGCCGCCGTTGCCGGCGATGACGCCGCGCTTGACCTCGGCGAGGCTGAAGCTCGCATGCTCGGCAGCGATGCGGATGTCGGTGGCGAGCAGCAATGTCATACCGCCGCCGAGGCAATAGCCGTTGACGGCGGCGATCACCGGCTTCCACACCTCGAGGCCGCGGTTGAGGAGCTGGTCGCGCTGCGTCAGCCACATCTCCGAGAGTTCCGGCGGCGCGGTGAGGAAGCTCTTGATGTCGGCGCCGGTGCTGAAGGCGCGCTCGCCGGCGCCGGTGATGATGGCGACGCGGATGCCCGGATCGTCGCGCACCTGCTGCCAAGCCTGCGAAAGCGCGCGATAGTGATCGGCATCCATCGCGTTCATCCGCTCGGGGCGGTTGATCGTGACAGTGGCGATGCCGCCGGTGACATCCACATCAATCGACATGGCGTCTACGCCCTCCTGCGCTGCCCGCCGAGCAGGTCGCGGGCGACCACCATGCGATGCACTTCCGACGGGCCTTCGCCGATGCGCTTGATGCGCAGCTCGCGATACCAGCGCTCGAGCGGCATTTCCCGCGCGACGCCGAGCCCGCCGAACATCTGGATGCAGCGATCGACCACCTTGCCGGCGATTTCGGTCGCATAGACCTTGGCGATCGAGGCATCGACCTTCACGTCCTGTCCGAGATCGCCTTTCCACGCCGCTTGGTAAACGAGCAGGCGCGCGGCGCGCAGCTCGATCTCCGAATCGGCGATCATCCACTGGATCGCTTGCTTGTCGGCGAGTGCGGAGCCGAAGGTGTGACGCTGCTTCACCCAATCGATCGCCAGCGCCAGCGCCGCCTGCGCGATGCCGATCACCGCCGCCGCATAGGGAATGCGCGCGTGGACCAGCCAGGTCTCGGCGAGCTTGAAGCCTTCGCCCTCCTTGCCAAGTCGGTTCTCCTCCGGCACTTCGCAATCGACAAGGTTGATCTCGTAGGGGAAGTACGAGCGGATCACCGGGATCGGCTTGTAGCTAAACCCCTTGAACGCCTTCTCCACGATGAAGGCAGTGATGCCCTCGCGTCCCTTGCCGGGACCGGTGCGCGCGAAGACGAGACCCCATTTCGATTCGCCGACGCCGGAGATCCAGATCTTGGTTCCGTTCAGGACGTAGCGGTCGCCCTTCTTTTCCGCCCGCGTCTGGATGGCACGGCCGGGATCGGAGCCGCCGCTTGCCTCGGAGATGGCGACGAAAGTCTTGTCGCCGGATTCAAGCGTCGGAACGGCGTATTTCTCGATCTGATCGCGGCGGCCGAGAAAAATGGCGTTCGGCGGATCCCACCCGAAAGCGTGGCAGGCGGGGATATAGGCGCCCATCTTGCATTGCGAGGCTTCCTCGGCGACCACGGCCTGGCCGAGCAGATTGAGCCCGGCACCGCCCCATTCTGCCGGCGATTCCACCTGCCACAGCCCGAGGCCGCGCGCCTTGGCCTGCAGCGGCTTGAGCACTTCCTCTGGAAGCCTGCTCGCGTCGTGCGCCAGCGGCTCCTCGGCTGGGACGACTTCCTCGCGCATGAAGCGCCGCGCGGTCTGCTGGATGGCGCGGAACTCCTGCGGCAATTCCCATGCGCCGTCGCTATTCATGACATTCACGATCGAACTCCCTGCGCGCGCAAGGTCGGCCGGGCGGCCGCCTTGGCATTTCTTGTGTTGTCGCGTTTGGTCTGGCTCGCCGCCGCATCGAGGCGGTAGCGCATATGCTCGCCGACCGGTTTTGCCTCGGCGATGACCACACCGTAGTCGCGCTCGGCGGTCTCGCGCGAGATGTAACCGAGGTTGAGATCCTGCTCGACCGCTTCGAGCGGCCGCTCGAGCGGGTCGCCAAATCCGCCGCCCCCGGGCGAGGCGGCGAACACGATGTCGCCGGCCCTGACCGTCTGCTTCTCGTACTTGCTGCGCAGCGGCGGGACGACCTCCTCGTTGCCGAGGCGGAGCTTGATCTCGTTCGGCGCGGCGGGCTTGCCGCCGGCGATGCCGAAGGGGCGGTGATCGACACGGTCGCCGAGCGCAGAGACCACGCAATCCGCCCAGGGCTCGAAGCTGAAGCTCGTGCCGCATCCGCCGCGGAACTTGCCGGCGCCGCCGGAATTCTCGCGCAGGGCGAAGGAGTGGAAGCGCAGCGGATAGCGGTGCTCCGACATCTCGATCGACATAAAATTCGCCATGCTCTGTGGGGTGACGCCGTGCACGAGGCCGTCGCCGCCCTGATAGGCGCCGTAACCGCCGGGATACGGAAAGACTGCGACGTAGTAGCGGCCGGTGAGGGGATGGCGGCCGCCGACTGTGGTCACCCCGGTCGTGCCGAAGGAGGCCGCCGGCGTGCGCTGCGGGATCGCCTGCGCCAGCGCGCCGAACACCACGTCGAGCACGCGTCCAACCACTTCGAGATAGCCGCCGACGGGCGTCGGATATCGCGCCGCAAGCAGCGAGCCGTCCGGCACGTTGAATTTCATCGGGCGGAAGGCGCCGCCATTCACCGGCACTTCCGGGAAAATGTGCTTGATCGCCACGTAGCAGCTCGACAGCGTCGTGGTCAGCGCGAGATTGATGGGCCCGCGTGTAACCTTGTCGGTGCCGGTGAAATCGAAATCGAGATCGGCGCCCGCTTTCCTGATGGTGAGCGCGATCTTCACCGGCTCGTCGACGATGCCGTCATTGTCGAAGAAATCCTCGAAATGATAAGTGCCGTCGGGAATCTCGGCGATGTGGGAGCGCATCTGCGACTCCGAGCGGTCCATCATCTCGCGGATGCAATCCTTGAGTTTGCCGCTGCCGTAGCGCGCGACGAGGGTGTCGAGACCACGCCGGCCCACGTTAAAGACATTGCACATCGCCGACAGGTCGCCCGCGATCTGGTCGGGCAGCCGCACGTTACTCGTGAACATCCTGACCAGTGGCTCGTTCAGCTTGCCGCCGTCGTAGAGCTTCATCGGCGGGATGATCAGGCCTTCCTGGTGGATTTCCTGCGCCTTCGGCGCCCAGCCGCCGGGCACACCGCCGCCGATATCCATCCAGTGCCCGGTGCTGGCGAGCAACGCGAACAATTCGCCGTTGGCGAAATAGGGCGCGATCAGCACGATGTCCTGCAGATGCGTGCCGCTGATATACGGATCGTTGACGATCCAGAGATCGCCCGGCTTGAATCCGCCCTCCTTGCGCACGATTTCGATAAGGTTGGTCACCGTGAATTGCATGTTGGCGAGGAACACCGGCAGACCGTAGCGACCCTGCGCGATCGTCTCGCCCGAGGTCGGATGAAAGATGCCGTGCGCGCAGTCGTTAGTCTCGGAAATGATCGGCGAGATCGCCGCATGGATGAGATGCAGGTCCATCTCGTCGGCGATCTGCTCGAGCGCGCCGCGTACCACCGCGAGTGTGACGGGATCGGTCATGCGGCCTCCACGATCAGGTTGTGAAAGCGGTCGACGCGCACCTTCATGCGCGGCTCGACCACGGTGGTGGTGTCCGATTGCTCGATGATCGCCGGGCCATCGAACGCCATGCCGGGCAGGAGCTCCTCGCGTCGGTAAACCGGGGTGTCGTGCCGCCCGCCGAAATACACGTCCCGCCGCCTTTGCGGCCGGGGCGCGGCCGCCGACGCCGCGCCGTTTTCCTTGCGCCGCATGCGCGGGCGCATGCCCTCGACGGTCGTGCGCACATTGGTGACGATCACCGGAATGCCGGCCAGCACGTTGCCGAATTCGGCGCGATAGACCTTTTGAAAGGCGTCGGCCATCTGCTCGCGCGACCAGTCGGCCTCGACCGGCACGCGCATGGAGTGGATCTGGCCGAGATAGGCCATGTCGATGGCGTGGCTGACGCGTACGCCACCACCGACCGCTTCGTTCTGCCGGATTTGCGCCTCGCCCTCCGCGCGCTGCTCGGCCATGATCGCCCGCAGCGCCTTCGGCTCGATGTCGCCGATCACGCGCTCGATCGTGCGTGAGAAATCGTAGCGCACATTGGCGGCCGCGCAGCCCATGGCGCAGAGCACGCCGGGGAAGGGCGGCACCAGCATCGCGCCGATGCCGACCTCCTGCATCAGCGCCGCGCCGTGCACCGGGCCCGCGCCGCCGAAGGCCACGAGCGCAAAGTCGCGCGGATCGTGCCCGCGCTCGATCGATAGCAGGCGAATGCGGCCGGCCATGCGTTGATTGACGACCGCGAGGATCGCTTCCGCCGTTTGCTCGACGCCGAGCCCGAGCTTCTCGCCGAGCTTGCCGATGGCGGCGCGCGCCGCGTCGATATCGAGCCGGTCACGGTCGATGCCGATCGGATTGGCTGGGTCGATGCGCCCGAGTACCACGTTGGCGTCGGTCACGGTCGGCTCGGTGCCCCCGCGGCCCCAGCAGATCGGGCCGGGATAGGCGCCCGCGCTCTCCGGCCCAACCTGCAGGATTCCGGCGCGGTCGAGATGGGCGATGCTGCCGCCGCCGGCGCCGATCGTGTGCACGTCGATCATCGGCAGGCGCAGCGGCACGCGGAAATCGAGCAGCGTGTTTTCGGCGATCGCCGGCTTGCCGTCGATCACCACCGCCACGTCGAAGCTCGTGCCGCCCATGTCACCGGTGATGATGCGGCTGAACCCGGCCTCGGCGGCAAGCTCGGCCGCGGCGGTGACGCCGGCGGCGGGGCCGGAGCGCACGATGAAGGCAGCGCGGCTGCCAAGCTCCTTCACCGGCACGACGCCGCCGTTCGACTGCATGATCAGCGTCTGCCGGTCGAAGCCCCAATTCTTCAGCTTGTCGAGCAGCGACTTCGCATAGCGCGAGACGAGCGGCTGCAGATAGCCCTGCACGACGGCGGTGCTGGTGCGCTCGAATTCGTAATATTCGCGGATCACCCCGCTCGAGATCACGACCTCCCAGGCCGGCTCGATTTCGAGCAGGATGTCGCGGATTGTCTCCTCATGCGCGGGATTGGCGTAGGAGTGCAGCAGCGAAACGACGATGGCGTCGAGCTTCTCGCCTTTCAGCACGGCGGCAAGCTCGCGCACCTGCTGCGGCTTCAGCGGTACGAGCACGTTGCCCTGGTAATCCATGCGTTCGTCCACTTCCCAGCGGCGGTCGCGCGGAATCAGCGGACGCTGGATGCCGGTCAGCCCGTACATGTGCGGCCGGTCGCGGCGGCCCAGCTCGAGCACGTCGCGAAAGCCGCGCGTGGTAATCAGCGCACAGCGCGCCCCGCGCCGCTCGATCACCGCGTTGGTGGCGATCGTCGTGCCGTGCAGGATCTGATCGAGATCGTCCTGGCGAATTTCGGCGGCGCGCAGCGCGTTGATCAGCCCGATCGACGGATCTTGCGGGGTGGACGGCACCTTGACCACGCGCTCGACGCGCCCGTCGTCGCCGGAAAAATAGAGATCGGTGTAAGTGCCACCCACATCGATACCGACGCTGCCCGCCATCAGGTCCTGCTCCTCGTCGCTGGCTTTTTCGAGCGCGCCCGCTTGGCGCGGTCGGCAGCGACCGCGAGCCGTGTGACAGTCGCGCTATAGGCGTTGACGTGCCGCTGCATGCGGCGGAAGGCGGCGTCGCCGTCGCGAGCGGCGATTGCCTCCATAATACGTTCGTGCACGCGCGCCACTTCGCGCCGCAGGTCCCGCGAATTCAGTCCACGATATTCCGTGGCAGCCTGCACCGACTGCGCGATCGCGTCGAAGAACGCGATCAGCAGCTCGTTGCGGCTCGCGCGTACAATCGTGCGGTGCCATGCCAGGTTGATCCGCACGTGCTCGGGAATGTCGTCGGAGAGGCGCACCAGCTTGTGATGCAGCCGCTTCAGCTCGGCCAGATCCTCATCGGAACGATGCAGCGCGGCGAGTCGCGCCGCCGCCGGCTCGATCGCCTCGCGCGCCTCAAGCAGCGCCTCGAAACGCACCCCGTGGCTGCGCACGAACAGCGCCAGCGAACGCGCGATCGATTCCCGCCCGGGACGGCGCACGTGAGAGCCGCCGTTGCGGCCGGCCTTGGTGACGACGAGACCTTCGGTTTCGAGAACGCGCAGGGCCTCGCGCACGGAGGCGCGGCTCAATCCCGATTGCGCCACCAGCTCGCGCTCAGTCGGCAGCGGCGTCCCTTCGGCGAGCCCGTTCGACAGGATGAATTCGCGTAGCCGCTCGGCGAGGACGTCGGACGCCTTCGGCACAAAAACAGCGGCAACGCCCAATGCGGGACTGTCGGACAACGACGCTTCCTCCACGGACGCCTCTTGCGGGCATCTCATGCTGTTTAGCGTAGGAGCGGAATATTATTTGTCAATCCGAAATATCAGACCAAACGGGCGATCAGACGGAGGCGGTGGACAATGCCCGCCGTCACGGCCGGCGCGCGCGGGCCCGCCGGCCGGCGGACCCGGCCAGCCACGTCATCGGCGCCGATGCGGGAATTGTTTGCCGCGCGAGACGTCAGTGAATGTTGTCGCGGTCTCCGCCCTTGAGCTGGAGGATCTCACGCGCTTCGTCCGGCGTGGCGATCGAAAGCCCAAGCCCTTCGATGATCTGGCGCGCGAGCCGCACTTGCTGGGCGTTCGACTCGGCAAGCTTGCCAGGCCCGACCCAGAGAGAATCCTCGAGGCCGACGCGGACATTGCCGCCCATCGAGGCCGCCATCGCCGCGACCCGCATCTGGTTGGCGCCGGCGCCGAGCACCGACCATCGATAGAGGTCGCCGAACAGCCGGTCGGCGGTGCGCTTCATCTGCATGATGTCCTCAGGGTGCGGGCCGATGCCGCCGAGGATGCCGAACACCGACTGGATGAACAGCGGCGGCTTGACCAGCCCGCGGTCGAGGAAATGCTTGAGCGTGTAGAGGTGGCCGATGTCGTAGCACTCGATCTCGAAGCGCGTGTTGTTCTCGCGGCAGGTGGTGAGGATGTACTCGATGTCGGCGAAGGTGTTCTTGAACATGCCCTTCTTGGAATTCTCCAGATACGGC
>DASZTD010000005.1:0-91166 GCA_035548355.1 Pseudorhodoplanes sp. | reverse complement strand
CATGTGGTGGTACAAGGGCGTCGCCCGGGTGCGCGGCGAGACCGTGGCCGAAGCCGAAGTCGGCGCGATGCTGGTCGAGTAGCCAATGGGCGCGATGACGCAGATCGATCCGAGTGCGCGGATCGCCGAAGGCGCGAAGCTTGGCCGCAATGTCAGCATCGGCCCCTATTGCGTGATCGGCCCGGACGTCATCCTCGAGGAGGGCGTGCGGCTCGTCTCACATGTCAGCATCGCCGGGCACACCACGGTCGGCGCGCGCAGCGTCATCTATCCGTTCGCCTCGCTCGGCACGCCGCCGCAATCGGTGAAATATCGCGGCGGGCCGACGCGGCTGGTGATCGGCTCGGATTGCGACATTCGCGAGAATGTCACGATGAATACCGGCACAGAGGAGGGCGGCGGGCTGACCGAGGTCGGCAACGGATGCTTCTTCATGGTCAATTCGCACGTGGCGCACGATTGCAAGGTGGGCCACAACGTCACCTTCGCCAACAACGCGGTGCTGGGGGGCCATGTCGTCGTCGGCGATCACGTGGTGTTCGGTGGGCAGGCGGCGGTGCGCCAGTTCTGCCGCGTCGGCGAGGGGGCGATGGTCGCCGGGGTGAGCGGGGTGCGCGGCGACGTCATCCCCTTCGGGCTGGTGCAGGGACCGGTCGCCTATCTCGTCGGCCTGAACGTCGTCGGGCTGCGGCGCCGGGGCGTGAGCAAGGCCGATCTTCTCGCCCTGCGCCGCGCCGTCAACACGCTGTTCTTCGGCGAGGGCGTGTTCCGCGACCGGATCGAGACGGTGGCGGCCGATTACGCGCAGGACCCGCGCGTGCAGGCGATCGTCGCCTTCATCCGCGCCGGCACGCGGCCGCTGACGACGGCTTTGCGCCGCGCCGATCTCGGCGGGGAGGCATGAAGGGACCGGTCTCCGGCCATGCCGAGGGGCCGCTGGCGATCATCTGCGGCGGAGGGACGCTGCCTTTCACCGTGGCGGAGGCGGTCTCGCGCCGGGGCCGCGAGGTTTTCATCTATGCGTTGAATGGCTGGGCCGATCCCGCGCGCGTGCGGGCCTATCCGCACCGCTGGGGCGCGATCGGCCAGTTCGGGCGCTTCCGCCGCTTCGCGCGCGAGGCGGGGTGCCGGGACGTTGTGTTCATCGGCAGCCTGGTGCGGCCGGCCTTCTCGCAGATCAGGTTAGACCTCGCCACGCTGCGCGTCCTGCCGCGCATCGTCGCGGCCTTTCGCGGCGGCGACAATCACCTGCTGACCGGCATCGGCCGGATTTTCGAGGATGCGGGCTTCCACCTTGTCGGCGCGCACGAGGTCGCCCCGGAGATCCTGATGGGGGAAGGCCCGCTCGGCGCCGTCGCGCCGGCGGCGGAGGACCTTGCCGACATCGCGCTCGCGATGCAGGTGCTGCGCGCCACCGGCCCCTTCGACATCGGCCAGGCCGCGGTCGTCGCCGGGCGCCATGTGCTCGCGGTCGAGGCGGCCGAGGGGACGGACCTGATGCTCGCGCGCGTCGCCGCGCTGAAGAAGGCGGGCCGCATCGGCGCGGCGGGCGGCGTCCTGGTCAAGGCTCCGAAACCCGGCCAGGACCGCAGGATCGACCTTCCCTCGATCGGTCCGGAGACGGTCGAGGCGGCGGCGCGGGCAGGGCTGCGGGGCGTCGCGGTCGCGGCCGGCAGCACGATCGTCGCCGAGCCGCAGGCGGTGGCGCGCGCGGCCGACCGCGCCGGGCTGTTCGTCGCGGGGGTCGGCAAGGAATTCGAGCCGTGAGCGCGGAGCCGCTCGTTTTCCTCGTCGCGGCGGAGGAATCCGGCGACCGGCTGGGCGGCGCGCTGATGCGGGCGCTGAAGGCGGAACGGCCGGGCGTGCGCTTCGCCGGCGTGGGTGGGCGCGACATGCAGGCGCAAGGCCTGCAAAGCCTCTTTCCGATCGACGATCTCGCGCTCATCGGCCTCGCCGCGATCCCGGGCAAGCTCCCCCTGATCCTCAGGCGGATCGGCGAGACCGTGCGCGCGGCGATCGCGGCGAGACCGGATGTGCTCGTCATCATCGACAGCCCGGATTTCACGCATCGCGTCGCACGGCGCGTGCGCCGGCGCGATCCCTCGATCCCGATCGTCGATTACGTCTCGCCCTCGGTCTGGGCTTGGCGGCCAGGCCGCGCGCGCGCGATGCGCGGCTATGTCGATCATGTGCTGGCGCTGCTGCCGTTCGAGCCTGCGGTGCACCGCCATCTCGGCGGGCCGCCCTGCAGCTATGTCGGCCATCCGCTGATCGAGCAGATTTCCGAATTGCGCCCGGGTCCCGAGGAGGCGGGGCGACGGCTGGCCGATCCGCCGGTGCTGGCGGTGCTCGCCGGCAGCCGCGCCGGGGAAATCCGGCGCCTGATGGGTCCGTTCGCCGAAGCCGTCGCCCTGCTGCGGGAGCGGATCGGCGCCTTCGATCTCGTCATGCCGACCACGCCCTTTCTCGCGGAACGGGTGGAGCGGCAGACCCGGGCCTGGTCCGTACGCCCGCGTATTGTGGTGGAGGCGCGCGACCGCCATGCCGCCTTTCGCGCCGCCCGCGCGGCGCTCGCCAAATCCGGCACCGTGACGCTGGAACTCGCCCTGTCCGGCGTGCCGATGGTCGCCGCCTACAGGACTGCAGCGATCGAGGCGGCGATCGCGCGGCGGGTGCTGCGCGTGCCCTCGGTCATTCTGGCCAATCTCGTGCTCGGCGAGAATGTCGTGCCCGAATTCCTGCAAGAGGACTGCACCGGGCCGAAGCTCGCGGAGGCGCTGGTGCCGCTTCTGTCCGATACGCCGCAGCGGCGGCGGCAGTGCGAGGCCTTCGCCCGGCTCGACGCGATCATGGAGATCGGCAAGGCGAGCCCCGCGCGGCGGGCGGCCGGCATCGTCCTTCGCCACGCGGGGAGCCGGACGCGTCCTTGAACGGCAATGGCCGGCGGGGATGCCGGCCATGTCGCGTTCCGTGGATGGCGGATCAAGCCTTGCGCGTGGAAATCGGCACGTAGTCGCGCCGGGCCGCCCCGGTATAGAGCTGGCGCGGGCGGCTGATCTTCTGGCTCGGATCCTCGATCATCTCCTTCCACTGCGCGATCCAGCCGACCGTGCGCGCGAGCGCGAACAGGACGGTGAACATCGTGGTGGGGAAGCCCATCGCCTTGAGCGTGATGCCCGAATAGAAATCGACATTCGGGTACAGCTTCTTCTCGATGAAATATTCGTCCGACAGCGCGATGCGCTCGAGCTCCATCGCCACCTCGAGCAGCGGATCGTCCTTGTGGCCGGTCTCGCTCAGGACCTCGTGGCAGGTCTTCTGCATGATCTTGGCGCGCGGATCATAGTGCTTATAGACCCGATGCCCGAAACCCATGAGGCGGAAGGGATCGTTCTTGTCCTTGGCGCGCCTGATGTATTCGGGGATGCGATCGACGGTGCCGATTTCGGCCAGCATCTTCAGCGCCGCCTCGTTGGCGCCGCCATGCGCGGGGCCCCACAAGCAAGCGATGCCGGCCGCGATGCAGGCGAAGGGATTGGCGCCCGAGGACCCGGCGCTGCGGACGGTGGAGGTGGAGGCGTTCTGCTCGTGGTCGGCGTGCAGGATGAAGATGCGGTCCATCGCGCGCGCGAGGACGGGATTCGGCTTGTATTCCTCGCACGGCACGGCGAAGCACATGCGCAGGAAGTTGGTCGAATAGTCGAGATCGTTCTTCGGATAGACGAAGGGCTGCCCCACCGAATACTTGTACGCCATGGCCGCGAGCGTCGGCATTTTGGCGATCATGCGGATCGAGGCGACCATGCGCTGATGCGGGTCGGAGATGTCGGTGGAGTCGTGGTAGAAGGCGGACAGTGCGCCGACGCAGCCGACCATGACCGCCATGGGGTGCGCGTCGCGGCGAAAGCCCTGGAAGAAGCGCATCATCTGCTCGTGCACCATGGTGTGGTGCACGACGCGATTGTCGAAGTCGGCCTTCTGCGCGGCGGTCGGCAATTCGCCGTAAAGGAGCAGGTAGCAGGTTTCGAGAAAGTCGCCGTGTTCGGCGAGCTGCTCGATCGGATAGCCCCGATAGAGCAGGACGCCTTCGTCGCCGTCGATATAAGTGATCTTGGACTCGCAGCTCGCGGTCGAGGTGAAGCCCGGATCGTAGGTGAAGCGGCCTGCCTGGGCGTAAAGCTTGGAAATATCGATGACGTCCGGACCGATCGTGCCCTTCCGAACGGGGAAGTCCCAATTCTCGTTGCCGATCGTGACCCGCGCGGTCGAAGATTTGCCGCTGCTTGCATCCATGGCCGAAATCCTTCTCGTCACTGCGGGCCAGCCTGTCGCGGCAGGACGCTCATGCCGCGCCAAACCCGGCGGGCTCGGGCGAAGGCCCTGTTTGGTGGGTATCCCATCCGATCTTGCACCGCAAGATGCGCGGCGCGGGCCGGAGACCCGCCTTATCCGAATAGATAAGATAATGCCAACAGGCCGGGAACGGGCGCTGCGGTCTCAGACCTGGTCGTTCAGACGGGCGAGGCTCTCCTCGCGGCCGAGGACCGCGAGCACGTCGAAAATCCCGGGCGAGGTGGTGCGCCCGGTCAGCGCGGCGCGCACCGGCTGGGCGACCTGCCCGAGCTTCGCCTGCGTTCGCTCGGCGAAAGCGCGCAGCGCGGCTTCGATGGTGGCGGCCGTCCAGGTGTCGATGGCGGCGAGATCCTTGACCAGTTCCCTGATCGTCTGCCGCGCGTCGTCGGTGAGCAGTGCCTTGGCCTTGTCGTCGATGTCGATGGGCCTTGTCGTCCAGAGGAAGCGGGAGCCCTCGACGAGATCGTTCAGAGTCTTGGCGCGCTCCTTGAGGCCAGGCATCGCGGCGAGGAACTTGGCCCGCAGGTCCGGCGTCAGCCGCGCGGCGAGCGTCGCGCCATTGCGAAGATAGGGAAGGGCTCGCTCCAGCTCGGCGAGAAGGTCCTTGTCGGCGCTCGCGCGGATGTAGTGGCCGTTGATGTTCTCCAGCTTGGCGAAGTCGAACCGGGCGGGCGAGCGGCCGATCTGGGCAAGATCGAAGGCGGCGACCATCTCTTCGGTCGAGAAAATTTCCTGGTCGCCGTGGCTCCAGCCGAGCCGCACGAGATAGTTGCGCAGCGCCGCCGGCAGATATCCCATCGACCGGTAGGCATCGACGCCGAGCGCGCCATGCCGCTTGGAAAGCTTGGAACCGTCCGGCCCGTGGATCAGCGGGATATGCGCCATGACCGGCACCGGCCAGCCGAGCGCATCGTATATCTGCTTCTGGCGGGCGGCGTTCGTGAGATGATCGTCGCCGCGAATGATGTGCGTGACGCCCATGTCATGATCGTCGACCACTACGGCGTGCATGTAGGTGGGCGTTCCGTCCGAACGCAGGAGCACGATGTCGTCGAGATCCTCGTTCTTCCAGACCACCCGTCCCTGGACGGCGTCCTCGATCACGGTTTCGCCGGTCAAAGGGGCCTTCAGGCGGATCACCGGTTTGACGCCCGGCGGGGCGTCGGCCGGATCGCGGTCGCGCCAGCGTCCGTCATAGAGCTTGGCGCGGCCGGCGGCGCGCGCCTCCTCGCGCATCTGCGCAAGTTCCTCGGGCGAGGCATAACAGCGATAGGCGCGGCCGGCGGCGAGGAGTTGCTCGGCCACCTCGCGATGTCGCGCGGCGCGGGAAAACTGGTAAACGACTTCGCCGTCCCACTGAAGCCCAAGCCAGGAAAGGCCGTCGAGGATCGCGTCGATCGCCGCCTGTGTCGAGCGTTCGCGATCGGTGTCCTCGATCCGCAGCAGCATCTTGCCGCCGCGGCCGCGGGCATAGAGCCAGTTGAACAAGGCCGTACGGGCTCCTCCGATATGGAGGAAGCCGGTCGGCGACGGCGCGAAGCGCGTGACCACAGTCATGGCGCCGAGCGTCCTAGCACAGCCAGTGCCAACGGCAACCGAAGAAGGCCCGTCTCGCGGCAAATTGGCTTGGCGACGGGGGAGGGATTTGGCACATAGGCCCGGCGCCGGGTCGGGCCCCGGCGCATGGGAGCCTGCAGTCACCATGTCAGACGCCACAATGACCGATACCGGACGCAACTTCATCCGCGAGATCGTGGCGGCCGACCTCGCAAGCGGCAGGCACCGCACGGTGGTAACCCGCTTTCCGCCGGAGCCGAACGGCTATCTGCATATCGGCCACGCCAAGTCGATCTGCCTCAATTTCGGCATCGCGCAGGAATTCGGCGGGCGCTGCCACCTGCGTTTCGACGACACCAATCCCACAAAGGAAGAGCAGGAATATATCGACGCGATCAAGCGCGACGTGCGCTGGCTCGGCTTCGACTGGGGCGAGCATCTGCATCACGCGTCCGATTATTTCGAGCAGCTCTACGAGTGGGCCGAGTATCTGATCCGCGCGGGCAAGGCCTATGTGGACGATCAGACGCACGAGCAAATGCGGGCGAACCGCGGCACTCTCACCGAGCCGGGCAAGAACAGTCCCTGGCGCGACCGGCCGGTCGAGGAAAATCTCGACCTGTTCCGGCGCATGCGGGCGGGCGAATTTCCGAACGGCGCGCGGGTGCTGCGGGCCAAGATCGACATGGCCTCGGGTAACATCAATCTGCGCGACCCGGTCCTCTACCGCATCCTGCACGCAAGCCACCCGCGCACGGGCACCAAATGGTCGATCTATCCGAGCTACGATTTCGCCCACGGGCAATCGGATGCGATCGAGCGCGTGACGCATTCGATCTGTACCCTCGAATTCGAGGACCATCGTCCGCTCTACGACTGGTTTCTAGAGAATTTGCCGGTGCCGTCCCGCCCGCACCAATATGAATTCGCGCGGCTGAACATCACGCACACGCTGCTGTCGAAGCGTGTGCTGAACGCGCTCGTGAACGGCGGCTATGTGAAGGGATGGGACGATCCGCGCATGCCGACGATCGCCGGCCTGCGCCGCCGCGGCGTGCCGCCGGAGGCGATCCGCGACTTCATCAAGCGGGTTGGCGTCGCCAAGGCGAACAGCGTGGTCGACAGCGCGCAACTCGACTTCTCGGTGCGCGAGGTCCTGAACAGGACGGCGCATCGCCGGATGGCGGTGCTGCGGCCGCTGAAGGTCGTGCTCGAGAATTATCCGGAAGGCCGCAGCGAGGAGCTGGAGGCCGCCAACCATCCGGACGACGCTGCCGCGGGGACGCGTAAAATCAGGTTCGGGCGCGAGCTTTATATCGAGGCGGACGATTTCATGGAAAATCCGCCGAAGAAATTCTTCCGCCTGTCGCCGGGGGCGGAGGTGCGTCTGCGCTATGCCTATTTCATAAAGTGCCGGGAGGCGATCAAGAACGCCGCTGGCGAGATCGTCGAGCTGCGCTGCACCTATGACCCCGCGACCAAGGGCGGCAACGCGCCCGACGGCCGTAAGGTGAAGGCGACGATGCACTGGGTGTCGGCGCCCGATTCGGTGCCGGCGGAATTCCGGCTCTACAATCCGCTGTTCAACAGCCCCGATCCGGACGCCGCCAATTTCGCCGCCGACCTCAATCCAAATTCGCTTGAGGTGCTGCACGGGCGGGTCGAGCCGGCCCTGACCGGCGCGAATTCCGGCGGCGCGATCCAGTTCGAGCGGCTTGGCTATTTTTGTCAGGACCCGGATTCGGAGCCCGGAAAGCTTGTGTTCAACCGGACCGTGGGCCTGCGCGACACCTGGGCCAAGCTGTCAGCGGCCGGCGGATAACCCGTTGCTGCCGCGCAGGCGAGATGGCAGGCCACGGCGCAACATGTAAAATGCGTTCTCGCATATCGAGCGCAGGCGCGAGGGGTGGCGCGCATGGTCGACGGGGGCAGGGGTCGCACGCGAACGTGGCCCGAAGTCACGGCCGCGCGGCCCGCGACGGCCTGGAGTGGCGCCGCCGCTCGACTGATCGAGCAGACCGGTAGGCGCTTACGCTCCTGGGCGCAGACCGACACGGCGCCCGGGCGTTTAGTGCCGTGGCTCGCGGTCGCCTACGGCGCCGGGATCGTCCTCTATTTCACCGCCGGGCAGGAGCCGGCCTGGTGGGCCGGTGTCGCGGTGTCGTCTGTCGGCGCCGGCGCGACTTTTGCTGTCCGTGCGCGACCGGTCGCCTTTCCAGTTCTGCTTGGGCTGACGGCGATCGGGTGCGGCTTTGCCACCGGCACGCTGCGCGGCGTAATCGTCGGTCATTCTGTGCTCGCCTATACCGCGCCGAGCGTCGCCATCTCGGGCTATGTCGAGGTGCGGGAGGACCGCGAGAGAAGCGATCGCATCGTCGTTCGCGTGGAGAAAATGGAAGCGGCGCGGCTTCGTGTCAGGCCCGATCGTGTCCGCCTGTCCGTGCGAAAAGGCACCGCGCCTGCGGTCGGATCGCGCGTCTCGCTCAAGGCGCGGCTCAATCCGCCCCTTCAGCCGCTTCGCCCCGGCGGCTACGACTTTGCCCGCGACCTCTATTTCCAGGGCATCGGAGCGACCGGCTTTGTCCTTGGCCACATCAAGCTCGAAGACTCGTCCCCGCCGCCGGGCTTCTGGCTACGCTACGCCGCCGCGATCGGCGGCATCCGCGATGGGATCGACGAGCGGATCCGCTCGGCCATTTCCGGGGACCGGGGCTCCATCGCTTCGGCGGTGATCACCGGCAAGCGCGATGCCATCTCGGCTCCGGTGAACGACGCGATGTATATATCGAGCCTCGCGCATGTGCTGTCGATTTCCGGTTATCATATGGCCGTGGTTGCCGGGGTCGTGTTTTTCGTCCTTCGAGCGGGCCTCGCGCTTATTCCACAATTGGCGAACCGCCAGCCGATCAAGAAATGGGCGGCGCTCGGCGCACTTTGCGCAGCCACTTTCTACTTGCTGCTGTCGGGCGCCGAAGTCGCGACGCAGCGGTCCTACATCATGACGGCCGTGGTGCTCGCCGGCGTGATTTTCGATCGCCCGGCGCTCACACTGCGCACCATTTCGGTCGCCGCGCTCGCCGTCCTGCTTTTTCACCCCGAAGCGGTCGTGCATCCGAGCTTCCAGATGTCGTTCGCGGCGACGCTGGCGCTCGTCGCAGGATATGAGCGCGGCTTGCCATGGTTTTCCAATGTGCCGGATACGTCGCTCGGCGCACGCATGGCCCTCTGGGGCGGACGCGAAGTGGCGGGCCTTGTCGTGGCGTCGCTGCTGGCGGGGCTGGCGACGACGCCCTATGCCGCGTTCCATTTCCATCGGCTCGCGCCGTACGGCGTGCTGGCCAATCTTCTCGCCATGCCGGTCGTGTCGGCCTGGGTCATGCCGGCCGGGATGCTGGCCGTGTTCGCGATGCCGTTCGGCTTCGACGGGCTGTTCTGGAACATCATGGCATCGGGGATCGACTGGATGATCGCGGTGGCGCTCTGGGTCTCCTCGTTGCCGGGAGCGGTCGGGCGGGTCTGCGCTTTCGGGATCGGGCCGCTGGTGCTGGGATCGGGCGGCCTGCTCGCGGTTTGCCTGTTGCGCAGTCCGTTGCGATGGAGCGGGGCGGGCCTTGCGGCCGCGGCCGCTCTCTGGGCGGCGATGACGGCGCAGCCTGCCATTTACATATCCGGGGATGGCCAGATCGCCGCCATTCGAAACCGCGACGGCGAATTATCGGTCGCGAAAGCGCGAAACGACGATTTCATCGTCAAGGAATGGCTCGCGGCGGATGCCGACCGACGAAATGCTTCGGACGCATCCCTCGGCGCCGGCATCGTTTGCGATCGGGCCGGATGCATCGCGACGCTCTTTGACGGCACGCTCGTTGCGCTGTCGAAGGACGTATCGTCGCTCGAGGAGGATTGCCTGCGCGCGGGTGTGCTAGTGACGTCGCATACGCCGCCTTTCGGCTGCGGCGCCGTCGTGATCGAGCGCGGCCCCTCGCAGGCGGGGGGCTCCGTCGCGCTCTATCGCAACGGCGCGGGCTTCGACGCGGTCGAGTCTCGCCCGCGCGGATACAGCCGGCCATGGACGGGAATGGTCGCCACGATCCCGGCCCCGGCCGCGATCACGCGATCTCCGGCGCAGAATGCCACGCCGCGCCCCGAAGATCTCGGACCTGACGATTAGCGAGGTCTAATAACGGCGGAAAATTCCGACGAGCTTGCCCTGGATGCGAACCCGCGTGGGAGGAAGAATCCGAACCTCGTAGGACGGGTTGGCGGGCTCCAGCGCAATCGAGGCACCGCGCCGGCGGAAGCGCTTGAGCGTTGCTTCCTCGTCGTCGATCAGCGCGACGACGATGTCGCCCGTGTCCGCCGTCTCGCTCTTGCGGATGAGCGCCATGTCGCCCTCGAGAATGCCTGCCTCGATCATCGAATCGCCTCGCACCTCCAGCGCGAAATGCTCGCCGGACGTGAGCATGTCGGCGGGCATGCTGATGGTGTGGCTGCGGGTCTGGATCGCCTCGATCGGCGTGCCCGCCGCGATCCGGCCCATCACCGGCACCGCGATCGGCCGGCTGCCGTCCTCATCGGAAGAGGCCACAGCCGGGCGCCCGCGCCCAAGATTGCCCTCGATGACACTCGGCGTGAAACCGCGCCGTCCGGCAAGACTGAGACTCGAGGACTCCGGCAGCTTGATCACTTCGATGGCCCGCGCGCGGTTCGGCAACCGGCGAATGAAACCCCGTTCCTCAAGTGCCGTGATCAGCCGGTGGATGCCGGATTTGGACCGCAGATCCAGCGCCTCCTTCATTTCGTCGAAGGACGGCGGGACGCCGGATTCCTTCAGGCGCTCGTGAATGAAGCGCAGGAGCTCGGCCTGCTTGCGAGTGAGCATCTTTCTTTTCCCCCGGGATGCTTGGCGGGACCGATGCCCGTCCGAAACAAATCAAGAACAAACACTATATGTTCCATACATGTTCCGCAACCGATTAATTTGGGGTGAAGAAAGCGGCGGTGCCTTAGAACGGCAGCCTGAGGATCCGGCATGGATCGCCCGCCTCCGCGACCGGCGCGAAAGGCGGCCGGATAATCAGGCAGTTAGCCTGGGCGAGCGGCCGCATCAGGGAAGAGTCCTGGGAAGGAAAAGGCGTGGCGAGGGGCGGCCCTCCATCGGATGCCGGTGCCAGCGAGGCTCGCAGATAGTCCTCGCGACCGTCATTGGCCTTGAGCGGCACGGCCAGTCGCGCCGATTCGGATTCGGTTTGCACATCGCCGCGTCCGGACATTTTTCGCAGCAGCGGCACCATGAAGATCAGGGAGCAGACGAAGGCCGATACCGGGTTGCCCGGCAGACCGAGCACGTGCATCTCGCCGAGCCGTCCGTGCATGAGCGGACGTCCGGGACGCAGCGCGACCTTCCAGAAGGACAGGTCGGCGCCTTCCGCCGCCAGCGCCCTGTGCATCAGGTCCCGCTCGCCGACTGAGGCGCCTCCGGTCGTGACCAGCAGATCCACGCCGAGCGCGCGGGCGCGGCGCATCGCCGCGACGATCTCCTCGAGCCGGTCCGGCGCGATGCCGAGATTGACGGTTTCGGCTCCTTCGGCGCGCGCCAGCGCCGCGATAGCGTAACCGTTGGAATAGACGATCTCTCCCCGTTTTGGCTCCCGACCCGGCCAGATCAGTTCGTCTCCGGTCGCCAGAAGGGCGACCTTGGGCGGGCGATGGACCGCAAGGGTCCCGCGGTTCATGGCCGCGGCCAGCGTCACGTCCCGGCCAGAGAGGCGGCGGCCTTTCGCCAGCAACCGGTCGCCGTCGCGAAAATCGATTCCAGCGTGGCGTACATGCTTGCCGACCCCGCCCGCCTGCCGGACGATGATCCAGTCTCCCTCGCGGGCGACGTCTTCTTGGATCACGACCATGTCCGCTCCCGGCGGCAACAAGCCGCCCGTGAAAATGCGCGCGGCCTCGCCCGAGCCGATCTCCTCGTCGAAGGGATGACCCGCCGCTACCTCGCCGATCACCTTCAATCGCGCCGGAAGGGTGTGAAGATCGGCGGCGCGCACGGCATAGCCGTCCATGGCCGAAACGTCGCCGGGCGGCTGCGTGCGAAGCGCCGTGAGGTCCTCAGCCAGCACCCGGCCATGTGCCACGTCGATGGCGACCTGTTCGACAGGCAGCGGCGCCGCATGCGCGAGCACCCTGGCCAGCGCGTCGGCGACAGACAGAAGCGCCATGGGTCAGTCCTTCGCGCGATAGGAGCCGGACTTTCCGCCGTGCTTTTCCACGAGGCGGATATCCTCGATGCGCATGTCGCGCTGCGCCGCTTTCACCATGTCGTAGATCGTGAGGCAAGCGACCGATACCGCGGTCAGCGCCTCCATCTCCACCCCGGTCCGGCCCGTGACCCTCACGGTGGCCTCGACCGTAATGCCCGGCTGTTTACGGTCGGGCGCAAGTTCGATCGTCACCTGCGCCAGCGGCAGGGGATGGCAGAGCGGGATCAGGTCGTGCGTGCGCTTCGCCGCCATGATACCGGCGATGCGCGCCGTTCCAAGCACGTCGCCTTTCTTGGCATCGCCGGACAGGACGAGGGCGAGCGTCTCCTTCGACATGCTGACGCGGCCCCGCGCGACCGCGACGCGCGAGGTTTCGCGCTTGCCCGAGACGTCAACCATGCGCGCTTCGCCCGAGGCGCCGAGATGCGAAAGCTTTCTGCCGCCGGTCATTCTATCCCGCCGCGCTTTGCGCCGCCGGGCGGGACGACAGCAGCGCGCGCGTTGCCGCGGCTACGTCGCTCGCGCGCATGAGGCTTTCGCCGACGAGGAAGGTCGAAATCCCGAAACGGGAGAGATGATCGAGATCGCCCGCGGCAAATATGCCGCTTTCTCCGACGATGACCTTGCCGCGCGGCACTTTCGGCGCCAGCCGCGCGCTGACCGCAAGCGTGGTTTCGAATGTCCGCAGGTCGCGATTGTTGATTCCAATCAGCCGCGAGCGCAGCTTCAGCGCGCGTTCGAGTTCGTGCTCGTCGTGAACCTCAAGAAGCACGTCCATGCCGAAGCTGAATGCCGCATCCTCCAGGTCGCGCGCGATCGGGTCTTCGACCCCGGCCATGATGATGAGGATGCAATCGGCGCCCCAGGCCCGTGCCTCGGCCACCTGGTAGATGTCATACATGAAGTCCTTGCGCAGGGCGGGCAACGCGGTCGCCGCCCGCGCGGCCGAAAGGTAGTCCGGCTTGCCCTGAAAGGACGGCTCGTCGGTCAGCACCGAGAGGCAGGCCGCGCCGCCGGCTTCATAGGATTGCGCGAGCGCGACCGGATCGAAATCGGCGCGGATGAGCCCGCGCGAGGGACTTGCCTTCTTGATCTCGGCGATCAGCGCATATTGGCCCATCGCGTGCTTGCGCTCGATCGCGGCGAGGAAGCCGCGCGGTGCCGCCGCCGATCTCGCTTCCGCCTCGATCTGGGCGAAGGGGCGCGCACGCTTGGCCGCCGCAATCTCTTCGCGCTTATAGGCCTCGATCTTTTTTAGGATGTCGGCCATGTCCGTTCACCCGGCCGAAACCCGGATCAGCTTTTCCAGCCGCTCGTTGGCTTTGCCAGAATCGATTGAGGATTGGGCGAGCGCGACTCCTTCCTTGAGATCCTTGGCGGCGCCGGCGATGACGAGGGCGGCGCCGGCATTCATCACGGCGACCTCGCGATAGGGACCATCCTTGCCGTCGAGAACGGCCTTGAGCGCCGCCGCGTTCGCCTTTGCGTCCGCGCCCTTCAGCACGTCCGGCTTCACGCGCTTGAGGCCTACGCTCTCCGGCGTGATCTCGAACATGTGCACCTTGCCGTTCTCGAGCGCGGCGACGGCAGTCGGCCCGGACGTGGTGATTTCGTCGAGCCCGTCGGAGCCGTGTACGACCCAGACCCGCTCGGCCCCGAGATTTTTGAGTACCTGCGCGAGCGGCTCGATCCAGTGGCGGGAGAACACGCCGACAAGCTGGCGCTTCACCCCGGCCGGGTTGGACAACGGGCCGAGCAGGTTGAAGATCGTGCGCGTGCCGAGTTCGACGCGCGTCGGGCCGACATTCTTCATGGCCGGATGATGGGCCGGCGCGAACATGAAACCGATGCCGGCCTCGCGCACGCAGCGGCCGACGCCTTCGGGTGTCTGCTCGATATTCACCCCGAGGGCGGCGAGCACGTCGGCCGCGCCGGACTTCGAGGACAGGGCGCGATTGCCGTGCTTTGCGACCGGAACGCCCGCGCCTGCCACGATAAAGGCGGCGCAGGTCGAAATGTTGTAGGAGCCCGACGCGTCGCCGCCGGTGCCGACCACGTCCACGGCGTCATCCGGGGCGTCCACCTTGAGCATCTTCGAGCGCATCGTTTGCACCGCGCCAGTGATCTCGTCCACGGTCTCGCCCCGGACCCGCAGCGCCATGAGGATCGCGCCCATCTGCGAGGGCGTTGCCTCGCCGGACATCATGCGTTCGAAGACGCTCGCCGATTCATCGCGCGTCAGCGTGGCGCCGGTCGCGACCTTGGCGATCAGCGCCTTGAATTGATCAATCACGCGCGCCTCCGTTGCGGCTGCGCGCCACGTTTGCCGTTCCATTCGTCGGCGAGATCGAGAAAATTCTTCAGGATCATGAATCCGTTTTCCGACGCAATGCTCTCGGGGTGAAATTGCACGCCGTGGATCGGCAGCGTGCGGTGCGAAAGGCCCATGACGAGATGGTCGTCCGTTTCCGCCGTCACCGTCAGGTCGGCCGGCATGCTCGATCGCTCGACCACCAGCGAGTGATAGCGCGTCGCCTTGAACGGCGCGTTGATCCCGCGAAAGACGCCCTGGCCCTGATGCCTGATCTCGGACAGCTTTCCGTGCACCGGCACCGGCGCGCGCACGACATGGCCGCCGAAGGCCTCGCCGATCGCCTGGTGGCCGAGGCAGACGCCGAGGATCGGGGTCGTAGGCGAGGTGGCCTTGATCAGGTCGAGGCAAATGCCTGCGTCCTTTGGTGTGCAGGGGCCGGGGGACAGAACGATTGCGGCGGGATTTTCGGCGATCACCTCGCTGACGGTGACCTTGTCGTTGCGATGCACGACGATCTCGGCCCCAAGCCCGCCAAGGTAATGGACGAGATTGAAGGTAAAGCTGTCATAATTGTCGATCAGGACGATCATCGCGCGCCGATTTCCGTGCCGATACGGGGTCTTAGACGGCAGCCGACGGGGGGTCAAGAACACGCTGCGCAAGCTTGTCCGGCGCTATTGGCCGCGTTCGGCGCTGCTCGCAAAGCGCCGCGCTTCTTCCGCCGCGCGGAACAGGGCCTTGGCCTTGTTGACGCATTCCTGCTGCTCGGCCTGCGGGTTGGAGTCGGCCACGATCCCGGCGCCGGCCTGGACATACATCACGCCGTCCTTCACCAGCGCCGTGCGCAGCACGATGCAGGTGTCCATGTCGCCGCCGGCGGAGAAATAGCCGACCGCGCCCGCGTAGAGGCCGCGCTTTTCCTTTTCCAGCTCGTCGATGATTTCCATGGCCCGCACCTTCGGCGCGCCGGAGACGGTGCCGGCGGGAAAGCCCGCCGCAAGCGCGTCCAGCGCATCGCGGTTATCGGCAAGATCGCCCTCGACGTTGGAGACGATGTGCATGACGTGGCTGTAGCGTTCGATGAAAAACTGGTCCGTCACGCGCACCGTGCCGATCTTCGCAACGCGGCCGACATCGTTGCGGCCCAGATCGAGCAGCATCAGATGTTCCGCGCGCTCCTTCGGGTCGGACAGCAATTCCTGCTCGAGCGCAAGGTCCTCGTGCGGCGTGGCTCCGCGCGGGCGCGTGCCCGCGATCGGGCGCACCGTGACCTTGCCTTGCCGGGCCTCGACCAGAATTTCCGGGCTCGATCCGGCCACCGCGAACGCCCCGTAGTTCAGAAAATAGAGATAGGGCGCGGGATTCACGCGGCGCAGCGCGCGATAGAGCGAGAAGGGCGGAAGCTTGAACGGCGCCTCGAAACGCTGCGACAGCACAACCTGAAAAATATCACCGGCAGTGATGTATTCCTTCGCCCGCAGAACCATTGCCTTGTATTCGTCGGGCGTCGTATTCGAGGTGGGTTCGACCGTCAGCGGCCCGGGATCGAACTCGGTGGCGGATTTGTCGAGAGGCTTGTCGAGCGCGTCGACCACGGCGGAGAGACGCTCGCCCGCGCGCGCCAGCGCGGCCGCGGCCGCAACGCCTTTCTCCGGCCGCACCGGCGTGACGACGGTGATGGAGTCCTTCACCGCGTCGAACACGACGACAATGGTCGGGCGGATCATGATGGCGTCCGGCAGCCCGATCGGATCGCGATTGGGCGCCGGCAGTTCTTCCATCAGCCGCACCATGTCGTAGCCGAGAAAGCCGAACAGCCCGGCGGCCATCGGCGGCAATGTGTCAGGCAGGGACATGCGGCTTTCCGCGACGAGAGCGCGCAAATCGGCGAGCGGCGGATTAACGGAAGGGACGAAGGCCTCCGGCGAATGGCGCGCATTGCGGTTGATTTCGGCGCGCGTTCCGGTCGAACGCCAGATCACGTCTGGCTCAAGCCCGATGATCGAATAGCGGCCGCGCACGGCGCCGCCCTCGACCGACTCGAGCAGAAAGGTCATCGGTTTATTGCCGGCGATCTTCAGAAAGGCCGACACCGGCGTTTCAAGATCGGCGACGAGCGTGGTCCAAACGACCTGCGCCTCGCCGCGCTCGTAGCGCGCAGCGAAATCCCGCGAAGCAGGCTCGACTTTCATGATGTTTCAGTTCTGGCTGCTGCCGCCGATCGCCTGCGCGAGCGCGGCCTCGTTGACCGATGTCCCGAGATCGACTTCGATCTGCGTGACATACTGGGCAATCAGCTCTTCATTGTAGCTCGTGCGCAGCGTTTCGATCATTCGCTTCGCCTCCGCCGAGGACGGATCGAATTTCGGCACGGTGATGTCGTTCACCTTGAACACGATGCGCTGGGTTGGCCGATCGCCCTCGCTGTCGCCGATCTCGCCCTTGCCGACACGAAAGACCTGATCGACCGCCCGTGCGGGAAGACCGGGCGCTGGCTTGCCGCGCTTCAACCCGGCGGCGTTCTGCGGCTTGACGCCGAAGGGAGCCGCGGCCTCGGAGAGGGGGGCGGTCTGGGCCTTCTGCGTGATCTCCTGCGCGATCGTCTTGAGCTTCGCGGCGATCTGATCGTTGCGCCAGCGTTCGATCACGCGATCCTTGACCTCCTCCAGCGGGCGTTCGCGCGAGGGGGTGACAGACAGGACTTCGTACCAGACATTGCCTCCGCCGGGCACACGCAGCGCGTCGTTCTCGACGCCGACATCGGACCCGAAGGCGGCGTTGACGAGGTCAACCCCTTGCGGAATCCCGGATACGGGATTGCCGTCCGGGTCGCGTCCGGAGCGATCCACCGCCTCGATCGTCTGCAGCGGCGTCGCCGTCTTTTCGGCGATTTGCGCGAGCGGTTGGCCGGCGCCGCGCTCGTCTTCGATCTTGTCGGTGATTTCCGACAATTTGGCCCGCGCCAGTTCCGCCGCGCGGTCGCGTTTGATGTCGGCGGTGACTTCTTCATAAGCGCGAATCTTTTGCGGCTCGACCTTACCGACGCGGACCAGTACGGATCCGAAGCGGCCCTTGATCGGGGCACTGACGCTGTCCGGCTTGAGGGAAAATGCCGCGTCGGCGACGGCCGGATCGACGATCGCCGATTTGGACACGAGCCCGAGGCTCACATCGGATTCCTTCAGGCCGCGCTCGGCGGCGAGCTGAGCGAAGGTCGTGCCGGCGGCGAGCTTGGCCGCGGCGGCCTGGGCTTCATCCGCGTTGGGATAAACGATCTGCTGCACCTCGCGGCGCTCGGGCGTCGTGTAGCGGGCCGTGTTGCTGTCGTAGATCTTCCGCGCCTCGTCGTCGGATATTTTGATCGAGCGCGCGACGTCGGCGGGCGTCACGGCGATGAGCGCGATCTTTCGATATTCGGGCGCGCGAAACAGCACCTTGTTGTCGTTGTAGAACTTGGCGAGCACGTCGTCGGGCGGATTGGCGACCGGGCCGGCTTGCGCGGGCTCGAGCGTCACGTAGTCGATCGACCGTTCTTCGTTGTCGAAGCGGAACACGACGTCGGAGGCAGCCTGCGGAACACGAAGCCCTCCGGTGATGGTGTCCCCGACCTGGCGGCGCAGCGTCACCCGGCGCTGCTCGGCGATATATCGCCCCTCGGTGTAGCCGGCCTGCCGGATGATCTGCTCGAAGCGCGCGCGGTCGAATTGTCCGGACGGCCCGCGGAAGACCGGATCGCCGGTAATGCGTTTGACGACGTCGGCGTCCGACAATCCGAGGCCGAGGCTGCGGATGTCTTCGTCGAGGGCGGCCTCCGCGAGCATCTGGGCGAGGAGTTGGCGGTCGAGGCCGAGCGCGCGCGCCTGGTCGGGCAGGAGCGGCCGGCCGAGCTGGCGGGACAATTGCTGCACGCGCTCGTTGAAGGTCTGCCGGAACTGCTCGATGCCGATCTCCGTCCCGCCGATCTTGGCCAGCGTCGAGCGGCCGAAGCCGCGGAAAATGTCGCCGATGCCCCAGATCGCGAAGCTGCCCGCGATCAGAAACAGCACGGCCGCCGTGACGATGCGGCCGAGCCAGTTTTGGGACACAGTATGAATTCCGCGAAGCATGGGCAGTAAGGCCGTCGATGTGGTGGAAAGGGGGATCGGGGTCCCGAAAGCGGCGGCATCATAGGGACCGGGGCGTGATGCCGCAACTCGGGCGGGCCTCTCTGGCGCAGCCCGGACGAGTTTGCTAACGCCACGGCTCAATCGAGGTGAGACATGACACTGCGTCCCCTGGTCGCCGGCAACTGGAAAATGAACGGTCTTCGCGGCTCCGAGCAGGAATTCGGGCGGATCGTGGCGCAGGCGAAGAGGCATGACGGCTGCGACCTGATGATCTGTCCGCCGGCCACGCTGCTGGCGCGGTTCGTCGAACTGGCCAAGGGCAGCCCCCTCGCAGTCGGGGCGCAGGATTGCCACGCCGAACCTTCGGGCGCCTTCACGGGCGATATCTCCGCCGAAATGATCGCCGATGCCGGCGCCAGCGCGGTGATTGTCGGACATTCGGAGCGGCGCACGATGCATCGCGAAGGCGATGGCGAGGTGAAAGCAAAGGCCAATGCCGCCGCGCGCGCCGGGCTCACGGCAATTCTCTGCATCGGGGAAACAAGGGATGAACGCGAGGCGGGCGCGACGCTGGCGCGCATCCAGCGCCAGCTTGCCGGTTCGCTCCCCGACCGGATCGACCCGGCGCGGCTCGTCATTGCCTACGAGCCCGTATGGGCGATCGGCACCGGATTGACCCCGACGCCGCGCGACGTCGCTGAGGTGCACGCACATATCCGCAAGGACCTGATCGCCCGTGCCGGGGCGGCGGGCGAGGGCGTGCGCATTCTCTATGGCGGTTCCGTCAAGCCGTCGAACGCCGGCGAGCTGATGGCCGTCCCCGACGTCAACGGCGCGCTGGTCGGCGGGGCGAGCCTGAAGGCCGCCGACTTCTTCGGCATCGTCGCCGCCTATGGCTAGGCCGCGAGGCTGGAAAAAGCCCGGCGGATCGGGTAGAGACGCGCACGAACTCACCTATATACCGCGGGGCGAGGACCGGCCTTCGGGCCGGCACCACGGAATTGAGCCATGCAAACCGTCGTTATCGTCATTCACCTGATGATCGTGCTGGCCTTGATCGGGCTCGTTCTGCTGCAGCGTTCGGAGGGCGGCGGGCTCGGCATGGGCGGGGGCGGCGGCTTCATGACCACGCGCGGTTCGACCAACGCGCTGTCGCGTACCACGGCGATCCTGGCCGCCTCGTTCTTTGCGACCAGCCTGGTGCTGTCGATTTTGGCCGGCATGGACCGGCGGCCGGCCACGCTGATCAACAGCGGCCCGAGCGCGCCCGCCGGTGCTCCGCAACCTCCGGCGCCTTCTGGCGGCGGCCTTCTCGATCAGCTGCGCGGGCAGGAGCAGCAGCCCGCCGCGCCTTCGGGGCCGCAGGTTCCGCGTTCGCAGTAACCGAAAGGGCCGGGGAAACCGGCCCTTCGAATTTGTGGGGATAGGCATCCTGAGACGGGCAATTAAATCTCTGCGCGAATCGAGAAGCCAGGCTAAAGGTTAAACCCCATGGCGCGGTACGTCTTCATAACCGGCGGCGTGGTTTCCTCCCTCGGCAAGGGTCTCGCTTCGGCGGCGCTCGGTGCGCTGTTGCAGGCGCGCGGCTATCGGGTGCGGCTGCGCAAGCTCGATCCCTATCTCAACGTCGATCCGGGCACGATGTCGCCGTATCAGCACGGCGAGGTCTTCGTGACCGATGACGGCGCGGAGACCGATCTCGATCTCGGCCATTACGAGCGATTTACCGGCCGTCCGGCCAGCCGGCAGGACAACATCACGACCGGCCGCATCTATCAGGACATTCTCGCCAAGGAGCGGCGCGGCGATTATCTCGGCGCGACCATTCAGGTCGTTCCGCACGTCACCAACGCGATCAAGGATTTCATCCGCGAGGGCAACGAGGACGTCGATTTCGTGCTCGTGGAGATCGGCGGCACCGTCGGCGACATCGAGAGCCTGCCGTTCCTCGAAGCGATCCGTCAGTTCGGCAACGAATTGCCGCGCCAGCATGCCGTTTACGTGCATCTGACGCTGATGCCCTATATCCCCAGCGCCGGAGAACTGAAGACGAAGCCGACGCAGCATTCGGTGAAGGAATTGCTGTCGATCGGCATTCAGCCCGACATCCTGCTTTGCCGCACTGATCGCCCGATCCCCAAGGAGGAGCGGCGCAAGCTTTCCCTGTTCTGCAACGTGCGCGAAAGCGCGGTGATCGAGGCGCGCGATGTAGACAATATCTATGCCGTGCCGGAAGCCTATTCGGCCGAGGGGCTCGACAAGGAAGTGCTGAACGCCTTCGGCCTGGAGCCGAAGGGCGAGCCGGACATGGAACGCTGGCGCGTCATCAACGAGCGCATCCGCAATCCGGAAGGGCAGGTGACGATCGCGATCGTCGGGAAATATACCGGCATGAAGGATGCCTATAAGTCCCTTATCGAGTCGCTGTCGCATGGCGGCATCGCCAACAAGGTGAAGGTCAATCTCGACTGGATCGAATCCGAGGTATTTGAGCACGAAGATCCCGCGCCCTTCCTCGAGCACGTCAACGGCATCCTTGTGCCCGGCGGCTTCGGCCAGCGCGGCGCCGAAGGAAAGATCAGGGCCGCGCAATTCGCGCGCGAGCGCAACGTGCCCTATTTCGGCATCTGCTTCGGAATGCAGATGGCCGTCGTGGAAGCGGCGCGCAACCTGTGCGGCATCAGCGATGCCAATTCGACTGAATTCGGGCCCACGCGGGAGCCGGTCGTCGGCCTGATGACGGAATGGTTGAAGGGCAACGAGCTGCAGAAGCGTAGCGCCAGCGGCGATCTCGGCGGCACGATGCGGCTCGGCGCTTATCCGGCGATCCTGACACGCGGAAGTCGCGTCGCGCGTATCTATGGCGCCACCGAGATTTCGGAACGGCACCGGCATCGCTACGAAGTTAACACGAGCTACAAGGGACGGCTCGAGCAGCGCGGCATGCGTTTCTCGGGCATGTCGCCGGATGGAATTTTGCCCGAGATCATCGAATACGAGGACCATCCCTGGTTCATCGGCGTGCAATTCCACCCGGAGCTGAAATCGCGCCCGTTCGAGCCGCACCCGCTCTTTGCCTCGTTCGTCGAGGCGGCGGTCGAGCGCAGCCGCCTCGTCTGATAGATGCCGCGCGGACTCGATCACGTCGCGCACGCGGTCCGCGATCTCGACGCGGCCGCCGCGCTCTACCGGCGGATGGGGTTCACCGTCGGCGCCCGAAACCGGCACGCCTGGGGCACGCATAATTGCATCGTGCAGCTTCCCGGATTCTTCGTCGAGCTTCTGACGGTCGGGGAACCGGACAAGCTCGGCGACGACGCGCTGTCGGAGCTTTTCGGCAGGCACACGGAAACATTTCTGGAAAGGCGAGAGGGGCTCGCCTTCCTGGTCCTGGAAAGCGCCGACGCCGCGAACGACGCAGCGCAATTCCGCGAGGCGCATATCGGCATTTCGCCCGCGCTGCGTTTCGACCGCGAGGGCAGGCGGCCGGACGGCACGCCGGTCAGGCTCGGCTTCTCCCTGGCTTTCGCGCGCGATCCGCTTGCCCCGGAGACCGGCTTCTTCGCCTGCCAGCAGCATTACCCGGAGAATTTCTGGAATCCCAAATTCCAGAGTCACGAGAACGGCGTGACCGCGATTGCCGGCGCCGTCTTCGTGTCGGACAGTCCGACCGATCACCAGATTTTCCTGTCGGCGTTCACCGGCGTGCGCGAGCTGCAATCGACTTCGAGCGGGCTCACGGTGCCGACGCCGCGGGGCAGCATTCAGGTGATGGAGCCGGCTTCCTATCGCGCGCATTTCGCGATCGAGGCGCCGGCGCTTGCCGGGGGCGCGAGATTCTGCGCGCTGCGTTTTGCGACCCGCGACATGAGCGCGGCGGAACAGACGCTGCGGCGGAATGCCATCGGCTTCGTCAGCCATATGAATTGCCTGATCGTTCCGCCGGAAACCGCGATGGGCGCCGCGATCGTTTTCGAGTCGAGTTGACCTTGCCCCGCCCGGGCTTATGGTCGCGCCGGGGATCGACATGCTGCAAACGAGAGCAAAGGCGAATGCCATTGTCGCGGCCGGACCGGTGCGGTTTGGCAACACCCTGCCGCTCGCGCTGATTGCCGGCCCATGCCAAATGGAAAGCCGCGATCACGCGATCGAAATGGCGGCGGCGCTGAAGGAGATCTGCGCGCGCCTTCGAATCGGGCTCGTCTACAAGACGTCCTTCGACAAGGCCAACCGGACCAGCGCGGCGAGCGCGAGGGGGATCGGGCTTGCGGCCGCGTTGCCCGTCTTTGCCGAAATTCGCGAACGGTTCGGCCTGCCGGTGCTCACGGATGTTCACGAAGCCTCGCAATGCGCCCCGGTCGCCGAGACGGTCGATATTTTGCAGATCCCTGCCTTCCTCTGCCGCCAGACCGATCTCCTCGTCGCCGCCGCCCGCACCGGCCGCGCGATCAATATCAAGAAAGGGCAATTCCTCGCTCCGCGCGACATGACGAATGTCGTCGCCAAGGTCACGGATGCGGGAAATTGCAACGTGCTCGTGACCGAGCGAGGCGTTTCGTTCGGCTACAACACGCTCGTCTCCGACATGCGCGCGCTGCCGATCATGGCGCGGGAGACGGGCGCGCCCGTGATTTTCGACGCCACCCATTCTGTGCAGCAGCCGGGCGCACTGGGCCAGGCCTCCGGCGGAGAGCGCGAATTCGTCGCGGTGCTCGCCCGCGCCGCGGTCGCGGTCGGTGTTGCCGGAGTCTTTATCGAGACGCATCAGGACCCGGACCGGGCTCCGTCCGACGGGCCCAACATGGTGCCGCTCAAATCGCTCGAACCCCTCTTGCAACACCTCATCGACATAGACCGCGTCGCCAAGCGTTGACGCTTCCATCTTCCATGAACCGCAGTCTGATCGTCGTCGGCTTCGTCGCGTTCGCGACGTCCCTGTCGTTTCGCGCCATCGATCCAAGCGTCGCGCTGATCGCGCTCGATTTCTCGATGGCGCCAGAGCGCGCGGCGCTGCTATCGACCGCCTTTGCCCTGCCTTATGCCCTTGGCCAGCCGGTCCTCGGGCCGATCGCCGACGCGATCGGGAAGACACGGGTCATCAGGGCGTGCGTCGTGGTGCTGCTTGCGGCCTCGCTCGCCGGCGCCGTCGCGCCGGATTTCCAGACCCTGCTCGTGACTCGCATCGCCGCGGGCGTAGCCGCCGGCGGAATCTTTCCGACTTCCATCGCCGTCACCGGCGATCTGGTGCCGGTCGAGCAGCGCCAGGTCGCGCTGGGGCGGCTTTTGGCCTGCGCGCTGTCGGGATCGGTGCTGGGGGCGACAGTCGGCGGGCTGGTCGGTGATGTCTTCGGCTGGCGCGGCATCCTGCTCGTGCTGAGCGGATGCAGCGCGCTCGCGCTTGCCGGGGCGGTGGCCGGGTTCCCGCGGGCGGCGCCGTCGGCGCGCTTCGACATTTCATCGGCGCTCGACGGCTATCGCAGGATTTTCGCCAACCCGCTCGCGCGCTTCTGCTACGGCGGCGTGCTGGTCGAGGGCGCGTGCGTGTTCGGGCTTTTGCCGTTCGTCGCCGTGATCCTGCACGGGTCGGGCGAGGAGCGCGCCACCATAGCGGGCCTCGTGGTGGCGGGTTTTCCGGTCGGCGGCGTAATCCTGTCGGTCGTCATGCCGGCGTTGCTCGCCGCATTCGGGCAGCGCGGCCTGATGCGTCTCGGCGGCGCACTGGTGGCCTGCGCCCTGCTGCTGTTCGCGTGGGCGTGGTGGTGGCCGTTCGAACTGGCCGCGTTCGTGGTTCTCGGCTTCGGCTTCTACATGATCCACACCGGCATCCAGGTTTTCGCCACCGAGCTTGCGCCCGGAGCGCGCGCCTCCGCGGTCGCGCTCCATGCGATGTTCTTCTTTCTCGGCCAGGGAAGCGGGCCGGTGCTTTACGGATTTGCCATCGGCAAGGCGGGCGTGACGGCGACGATCGCGATCGCCGCCGTGCTGATGGTCGGGCTCGGATTGTTTCTCGGACGGATGCTGCGCCATCCGAAGGTCTGACCTCAGCCGCGTCCCCGATAGGGCGCGACCCCCTGGTCCGGTATCCAGAGATTGGCCGGGGGCTTTCCGGATTGCCAGAACACGTCGATCGGCATGCCGCCGCGCGGATACCAATAGCCGCCGATGCGCAGCCAGCGCGGCCGCAACAGGCGGACCAGCGTCTTGCCGATCCCGACCGTGCAGTCCTCGTGGAAGGCGCCGTGATTGCGGAAGCTGTTGAGATAGAGCTTTAAGGACTTCGACTCGATTAGAAACTTGTCCGGAACATAGTCGATGACGAGATGCGCGAAATCCGGCTGGCCGGTAATCGGACAAAGCGCGGTGAATTCCGGCATGGTGAAGCGGGCGAGATAGTTCGTGTCCGGGTGCGGATTGGCGACGCGGTCGAGCACCGCCCTGTCGGGCGAGGCAGGAATGGGCGCCGGCCGCCCGAGCTGAAGTTTTTCCTTGGCCATCGGGCACATCCATGCCCCGGCGCGGCGGGGCATGACAAGGGCAACGTTCATCCTGTAGGAAGGCCAAGAATCCCAACCGAAAGTGCCCCATGACCGCCATTGTGGACATCGTTGGCCGCGAAATTCTCGACAGCCGCGGCAATCCGACCGTTGAAGTTGAAGTTCTGCTTGAAGACGGCTCGCGCGGCCGGGCCGGGGTGCCGTCGGGCGCCTCGACCGGGGCGCACGAGGCGATCGAGCTTCGCGACGGCGACAAGGCCCGCTATCTCGGCAAGGGCGTGCGCAAGGCGGTCGGCGCGGTCGAAGGGGAGATTTTCGACGCGATCGGCGGCATGGATGCCGAGGCCCAGGTCAAGATCGACGAGACGATGATCGCCCTCGACGGCACGCCCAACAAGGGGCGGCTCGGCGCCAATGCGATCCTCGGCGTGTCGCTCGCCGTCGCCAAGGCGGCGGCGCAGGCCAACAACCTGCCGCTCTACCGTTATGTCGGCGGAACGTCCGCACGCCTGCTTCCCGTACCGATGATGAACATCGTCAATGGCGGCGCCCATGCCGACAACCCGATCGACTTTCAGGAATTCATGATCATGCCGGTCGGAGCACCTTCCTTCGCCGAGGCGCTGCGCATGGGATCGGAAATCTTCCATACCCTGCGGTCGGCGCTGAAGTCGGCCGGTCACAATACGAATGTCGGAGACGAAGGCGGTTTCGCGCCCAACCTGCCGTCGGCCGAAGCCGCGCTCGATTTCGTCATGCAGGCGATCGAGAAGGCCGGCTACAAGGCCGGCGATGATGTGCGGATCGCGCTCGATTGCGCCTCGACCGAGTTCTTCAAGGACGGCGTCTATGTCTATGACGGCGAGAAGAAGAGGCGGTCGATCGGCGAGCAGGTCGAGTATCTGGCAAAGCTCGTGTCCGCCTATCCGATCGTCTCCATCGAGGACGGCATGGCCGAGGACGACATCGAGGGCTGGACGCTTCTCACCCGCAAGATCGGAAACAAGTGCCAGCTCGTCGGCGACGATCTGTTCGTCACCAATGTCCGGCGCCTCAAGGACGGCATCGACAAGGGCTATGCCAATTCCATCCTGGTCAAGGTCAATCAGATCGGCACGCTGACCGAAACGCTCGCGGCGGTGGAGATGGCGCACAAGGCCGGTTACACTGCGGTGATGTCGCACCGCTCCGGCGAGACGGAGGATGCGACCATCTCCGATCTCGCGGTCGCGACCAATTGCGGGCAGATCAAGACCGGTTCGCTCGCGCGCTCGGACCGCACGGCGAAATACAACCAGTTGCTGCGCATCGAGCAGGATCTCGGCGCGCAGGCGCAATATGCAGGCCGCGCGGCGCTGAAGCGGGCGATCTAGAGCGGTTCCGGTTCCCCGCCGTCAATGCCTGCTTGCATCGGCGGCGATTTGGCAAGACATTACGAGTTTCCTATCGACCGACGAGTGTACCATGGATCAGCAAATCGCCTGGACATCGCGCGAGCGCCGCGACGCCGTTGAGAGCCTGACGCAACACATCGTGTCGTCGATCGAGAAGGCGCGCGAGAGCGCGAATCCTTTCTTTCATCTGGAGTTCGACCACGTATTCCCCGACGACATGTATGCGCGCATGGTCGAGCTGATGCCGGAATCGTCCGACTACCGGCCGATGCATGGCCGCAGCAAAGGCCACGATCTCAGCGATGGCACGCGTACCCGAGTGAAGATCGATCTCTTTCCCGAATACATCCGCCACCTTCCGGCGGAGAAGCGTTCGCTGTGGGACGTGGTCGGCCGCGCGCTCACGTCCGAACCGGTGAAGAAGGCGTTCATGCGCCGCCTCTCGCCGGGCCTGCGGAAGCGCTTCGGCGCCGCGCACGCCGACATCGGCATGTATCCCATTCCGATCCTGACGCGCGACATACCCGGCTACCGAATTCCGCCGCATACCGACACGCACTGGAAAGGCATGACGATCCAGTTCTATCTGCCTCGCGACAAATCCAACTCGAACATCGGCACGATTTTTCACGAGAAGAAGGCCGATCGTTCGATGCCGAAGGTCGTGCAGATGCCGTTCGTTCCCAACAGCGGTTATGCCTTCGCCGTCGGCGATGACACCTGGCACTCGGCCGATCCGGTCGGACCGGAGGTCCGGACGCGCGATTCGATCCTGCTGACCTATTTCGTCGATCACGGGGCGCTGCGCATCTTGCGCAACCGCGGCAAGCGTCTGGGCAATTTCCTGCTGAACGAGTTCCGCAACCGCCGTTAGGCTCGTCTTAACGCCCGGGGCGGCATCGTCGCCTCATGGTATCGCGCAAGCGGCTGAAATCGGTCCTGACGGCGCTGGCCCTCTATGCGCTAGCCGCATTGATGATCGGCTATTTCGGCGTGAACGCCTTCACCGGCAATCGCGGCCTCAAGGCGCGCGAGGCGATCGAGCAGCAGGCCGAGGAACTGACCGCCGAAATCGCGCGGCTGAAGGCCGAGCGCGCCCAGTGGCAGCGCCGCGTGGCACTCTTGCGCTCCGACAGCATCGATCCCGACATGCTCGACGAGCGGGCGCGGGCCTTGCTCGATTATGCCGATCCGCGGGACGTCATCCTGATGCGCAAGGCGCGCTGACCGCCGGCCTCCCGGCGGCGGCGATTCGGTTGCGATTTCAGAGATTTCCACAAGAGCCCCATCTTAACCCGCGGCGCGCCTTGAGCTTTCGCGCCGGGCAGAATTCCGCTATGGGATAGGCCAAAGGCCCACCCTAAAGCCCCGAGGAAACGAATGGCTCTGGCCAAGAAGACGCAAGCAGCGTCCGACAAGGCAGGAATTGCCGAATTCACGAAGGAGCAGGAGCTCGCCGCGTATCGGGACATGCTGCATATCCGCCGGTTCGAGGAAAAGGCCGGGCAGATGTACGGCATGGGGCTGATCGGCGGGTTCTGCCATCTCTATATCGGACAAGAAGCAGTCGTCGTCGGCATGCAGATGGCGCTGAAGCCGGGCGACCAGGTCATCACCGGCTATCGCGATCACGGCCACATGCTGGCCTGCGGCATGGATCCGAAAGGGGTGATGGCGGAACTGACCGGACGCCGCGGCGGATATTCCAAGGGCAAGGGCGGCTCGATGCACATGTTCTCCGTCGAGAAGAATTTCTACGGCGGCCACGGCATCGTCGGGGCACAAGTGTCGCTCGGCACCGGCCTTGCCTTCACCAACAAGTATCGCGGCAACGATCTGGTCACGCTGACCTATTTCGGCGACGGCGCGGCCAACCAGGGACAGGTTTACGAGAGCTTCAACATGGCGGAGCTGTGGAAGCTGCCCGTTGTGTATGTCATCGAGAACAATCGTTACGCGATGGGCACTTCGGTGAACCGCTCGTCGGCGCAGACGGATTTTTCCAAGCGCGGCGTGTCGTTCAACATCCCCGGCGAACAGGTGGACGGCATGGACGTCCGCGCGGTGTATGCGGCCGGCCGCAAGGCAATCACCTGGTGCCGCGAGGGCAACGGTCCCTATATTCTTGAAATGATGACCTACCGCTATCGCGGACATTCGATGTCCGACCCCGCGAAATACCGTACGCGCGAAGAGGTCGAGAAGGTTCGCAACGAGCACGACCCGATCGAGCAGGTGCGGAGTCGGATCCTGCAGAAAAAGTGGGCGAGCGAGGACGAGCTGAAGAAGATCGACTCGCAGGTTCGCAATATCGTCAACGAGGCGGCAGAATTCGCCACCAACGATCCGGAGCCGGATTCGTCCGAGCTCTACACCGACATCCTTCAATGAGTGCGGCGCCAACCGCGAACTGATGTTCTTGAAAAGCCGATCATGCCGACACCCGTATTGATGCCAGCACTCTCGCCCACGATGGAAAAGGGCAATCTTGCCAAGTGGCTCAAGAAGGAGGGCGACACGGTGAAATCCGGCGACGTGATCGCCGAGATCGAGACGGACAAGGCGACGATGGAGGTCGAGGCCATCGACGAGGGCACGCTTGGCAAGATCCTGGTCCCGGAAGGAACGGTGGATGTCGCCGTCAACACGCCGATCGCCATGATTCTTGCTTCCGGCGAGGATGCGTCGGCGATCAGGGAAACGGGCAATGGCCGCGGCTCGCCCGCGCAGCAGGCCAAGGCCCAGGAGGAGAAGGCTCCCGCCGCGCCCGATCAGCCGAAACCGGCGGTCGGCGCCGTGCCGCAGCCGCCGCGGGCGGACGCTGCGCCCGAGATCGACGTGCCGGCCGGTACCGAGATGGTGATGATGACGGTGCGCGAGGCGTTGCGCGATGCTATGGCCGAAGAAATGCGCCGCGACCAGGACGTCTTCGTGATGGGCGAGGAGGTCGCGGAATATCAGGGCGCCTACAAGGTCACGCAGGGCTTGCTGCAGGAATTCGGGGCGCGCCGCGTGGTCGATACCCCGATTACCGAGCACGGATTCGCCGGGCTTGGGGTTGGCGCCGCGCTTGGCGGCCTCAAGCCGATCGTGGAATTCATGACCTTCAACTTCGCCATGCAGGCGATCGACCAGATCATCAACTCGGCGGCGAAGACGCGCTACATGTCCGGCGGCCAGGTCAGCGTGCCGATCGTCTTCCGCGGACCGAACGGGGCGGCCGCGCGGGTCGCCGCGCAGCACAGTCAGGATTACACGTCCTGGTATTCGCACGTTCCCGGACTGATCGTCGTGTCGCCTTATACGGCGGCCGACGCGAAAGGATTGCTGAAGTCGGCCATCCGCAATCCAAATCCGGTCGTGTTCCTGGAAAACGAAATCCTGTACGGGCACAGCTTCCCGGTGCCCAAGCTTGACGATTATCTCGTGCCGATCGGCAAGGCGAAGGTCGTGCGGCCGGGCAACCACGTCACCATCGTCTCGTGGTCGATCGGCATGACCTACGCGCTCAAAGGCGCGGAGGAGCTTGCCAAGAAGCACATCATGGCGGAGGTCATCGACCTTCGCACCATCCGCCCGATGGATATCGAGACGATCGTCGAATCGGTAAAGAAGACCGGCCGCCTCGTAACGGTGGAGGAAGGCTGGCCGCAATCCGGTGTCGGCGCCGAAATCGCCGCGCGCGTGATGAGCGAGGCGTTCGACTATCTCGATGCGCCGGTGACGCGCGTGACCGGCAAGGACGCGCCGATGCCTTACGCGGCCAACCTGGAGAAGCTCGCCTTGCCGTCGGTCGAGGAAGTCGTGGAAGCGGCCAAGGCCGTCTGTTACCGCTAGGAGGCTTGCCATCATGGGCTACAACGCGTTGCAAATTCCTCCCGGGGCTGCGGGCAAGGACGGCATCGAGGTGCTGCGCGCCGCGGTGATCGAGGGGGGCCTGCACGTGACCTTACGCAGGGCCTTCGAGGATCCGCGCGCCTGGGGCGTGCTGCTCGCCGACGTCGCGCATCAGGTCGCGCGCGTCTACGGTCAGCAGGGCTCGATCGAAGCCGACGTGATCAACGACATCCGCACCGCCTTCTCGACGGAGATCGACTCGCCTTCAAACCAGGCGGTCATCGCCCCGGTCGAACGGAATTCCTGACGCCATGCCGATCAACATCCTCATGCCGGCCCTGTCGCCCACGATGGAGAAGGGAAACCTCGCCAAGTGGCTGAAGAAGGAGGGCGACAAGATCAAGTCCGGGGATGTGATCGCTGAGATCGAAACCGACAAGGCGACCATGGAAGTGGAAGCGGCCGACGAAGGGACACTCGCCAAGATCGTCGTGCCGGAAGGCTCGGCCGATGTGCCGGTGAACAAGGTCATCGCGGTGCTGGCCGGGGAGGGCGAGGACGTCAAATCGGCCGCCGCTGGCGCGACGAGTGCGCCATCGCCATCGCCGGCGGCGCGCTCACAGGCGCAGCCTGCAAGGACCGAGATTGCGGCTGCTCCCGCTCCGCAGGCCGCCCCCGCCGCGGTTTCGCGCGCGCCCGCGCAGCAGCCCGCTCCCGAGACTGCGCCGGGCGGCGCGCGTGTTTTCTCGTCCCCTCTGGCGCGGCGCCTCGCCAAGGATTTTGGCATCGACCTTTCTCGCATCCAGGGCACCGGCCCGCACGGCCGTGTCATCGCGCGCGACATTGAGAGCGCGCGCGCCGGCGGCGCGCTGAACGCGCCCGCGGCCGGAGCCCCGATGATCGCACCGTCGATGTCGGATCAGCAGATCCGCGCCCTCTACGAAGACGGCAGCTACGAGATCGTGCCGCACGACAACATGCGCCGCACGATCGCCCAGCGCCTCACCGCTTCGGTGCAGACCGTTCCGCATTTCTATCTCACGCTCGATTGCAACATCGGCAGACTCCTTGCCGCGCGTGAGGAGATCAATGCCGCCGCGCCCAAGGACCAGGAAGGCAAGCCCGCCTACAAGCTGTCGGTGAACGATTTCGTCATTAAGGCACTGGCGCTTGCCTTGCAGCGCGTGCCTGATGCGAATGTGAGCTGGACCGAAGGCGGAATGCTCAAGCACAAGCATGCGGATGTGGGCGTGGCGGTGGCGCTGCCGGGCGGCCTGATCACGCCGATCATCCGCAATGCCGAAGCAAAGTCGCTTTCGGTGATTTCAAACGAGATGAAGGATTTGGCCGCGCGGGCGCGCGCCCGCAAGCTCAAGCCGCACGAATACCAGGGCGGCACGACCGCCGTATCCAATCTCGGGATGTACGGCATCAAGGATTTCACCGCCGTAATCAATCCGCCGCACGCGACCATTCTCGCGGTCGGCGCCGGCGAGGAGCGGGCGGTCGTGATTAACGGCAAGATCGAGGTCGCGCAAATCATGAGCGTGACGCTGTCCTGCGATCACCGCGCGGTTGATGGCGCGCTCGGCGCGGAACTGATCCGCGCATTCAAGACGCTGATCGAGAGCCCGGTTATGATGGTGGCGTGATCGGAGTTTCGATGTCCGAGCGAGCTGACGGTCCGATCATCACCTTCCGCTGCCCGCCCGAACTTGAAAGCGTTTTGCCGCGGCCTATCCCCGCCTTCGCCGGGTTGCCCGACTGGTTCAAGGCGATGCCGCAAAAAGCATTCAGCGCGCTGACCGGCACGGACAATTTCACGGTCAAGAAATGCCCGCCTTTCATCGACGCGATGACGGCGGGCTTTCTCATGCCGCTGATGACCGATCTTCACGTCGAGGACGGCCGCTTCGCCTGGGAGCAGCAATGGCCGGGGGGCGCGATCGTCAACTATTCGCGCTCGCCGATTGATTTCCATCACAACAGCCAGCTCGTGGGCACGCCGTTCTTCGCCGAGGATCGCTTCGCCCTGAAGTTCAACAATCTGTGGGCAATCGAGCTTCCGCCAGGCTATTCGCTGCTGGTCACCCATCCGGTCAACCGCATCGACCTGCCTTTCCTGACGTTGACGGGCCTGGTCGATGCCGACCTCTATATCGACAATTTCGTCAACTTTCCCGCGTTGTGGCGCGACGAGGGTTTCCGGGGAACCTTGCCGCAGGGCACGCCTGTCGCCCAGTGCATCCCGATCAAGCGCGATGCGTGGGTGGCGCAATTCGATGTGTTTTCCGGCGAACGCGTTCCGCGCCTGAAAGAGGTGTCCGAGGCAATCACGCATGTGCCCGGCACCTATCGCCGCCAGTTTCGGGCCGCCAAGCGATAGATCAGATTCGCGGCTTCAGCAGTCTTTCCATGTCCGATGGCTTCAGCGCGAATTGACCGCGGCCGGCGGTGACGAGAGTCTTCAGCGCCTTCGGATAAAGGCCGGGATCGGCGGCGACGGCGCGCCGCAGGCAGTCGAGCGCCTCTTCGCCGCGTCGAAGTTCGAGCAGGCTCGCGGCGAGGCTGAGGAATGCCTGCGCCGGCGCCTGGCCGGTTCGTATCGCCCTTTGCAGAAAATCGGCCGCCTCGGAAAATTGTCCGTCCTCGAGCCACGCAACGCCCATGCCGAGCAGGGCGCGCGGGTGCTCGGGCGCAAGCGACAGCGCGTTGGCAAGCTGCGCGCGCGCGGCGGCGCGATCCCCGACATCGAGCTTGCTCATGCCGGACACGATCCACAAATCCGGCAGGCCCGGCGCGATCGCAAGGCCGCGCGCGGCCACTTCGTCCGCTTCCCGGAAACGGCGGTCCGCGTGCAGGAGGGCGGCGAGTTCATGGAAGGCGGCGGGATAGGGCGGCGTCTGCCCGATGATCGGCCGCAGCAGTTTTTCCGCTTCGGCGAGATTGCCCGTGAGCCTTAGCGCCGTCGCCAGTTGCGTCGCCACCGCCGGATCGCTTTGCAACCCGAGCGCCGCGCGCAAGGGCGCTATCGCGTCCGCGGGCCGGCCCTGCACGAGCAGCGCGACGCCGACCATGTGCAGGGCGACCGGATGGCGCGGATCGCGGGCGAGCGCCTCGCGCGCGAGCTGCTCGGCCTCCAGCAGCGCGCCGCGCGAAAAGGCGGCCGCCGCCCGGCGGATTGATTCGTCGGCGGAGGGCGGAAGATGAGCGGCCCCGGTCATGCCGCAATTTGACTTTTGGCGCGGTGCCGCGCAAGCGTCGGCCGATGCACAAGCGTACCTTGGCCCTGCAGCGATGGCCGTGGATCACGATGGCGATCGCCCTTCTGGTCGCGTTCAATCCGGTCGGGCTCGATTTCATCCGGGTCGGGCTGTTTTCCGGCGAACAATTGTCCCGCAGCCTCCTGGGCCCGATCGTGCTGATCGTGGCCGGCGCGCTGCTCGCGCTCGGCCTGGCGGAGTGGACCCTGCGCCGCCTTCTGATGGCGCGGCGCGCGGCGGAGCGCGAGGAGCCGCTTGATTGACGGGTCCGCGCGTGAGAAACCGGACCGGCTTTTAGCCAGTGGAGATGCGCGTGGCAGACACGACCTTTGACATCATCATCATCGGATCGGGACCGGGCGGATACGTCACCGCGATCCGGGCGGCACAGCTCGGGTTCAGGACGGCGATCGTCGAGCGCGCCTTCCTCGGTGGCATCTGCTCAAACTGGGGTTGCATCCCGACCAAGGCGCTGCTGCGCTCGGCGGAAATCTACCACTACATGCAGCACGCGAAGGATTACGGGCTCTCGGCCGACAACGTGACCTTCGACGCGGCCCAGGTGATCAGGCGCTCGCGCGGTGTCGCCGGCCGCATGAACAGCGGCGTCTCCTTCCTGATGAAGAAGAACAAAATCTCGGTGATCTGGGGCGATGCGGTCATCGACGCTCCCGGCCGGATCACGGTCAAGGCGTCACAGGTCCAGGCGCCTAAGGACGCGCTCGGGCCGGGCTCCTACCAGGCTAGGCACATCATTGTGGCCACCGGCGCGCGCCCGCGCGCGTTGCCCGGATTGGAGCCCGACAAGAAACTGGTCTGGACCTATTTCGAGGCGATGAACCCGGACCGGATGCCGAAATCGCTGCTGGTCGTCGGCTCGGGCGCGATCGGCATCGAATTCGCCAGTTTCTATCGGACCATGGGCGCGGACGTCACCGTCGTCGAGGTGCTGCCGCAGATCCTGCCGGTCGAGGACGCCGAGATCGCCGCCTTCGCGCGCAAGGCTTTCGAGAAGCAGGGCATGAAGATTTTCACCGGGGCGAAGGTGACGAAGCTCGACAAGAAGAGCGACAGTGTGGTGGCGACGTTCGAGGACGGCAAGGGCGGCACGCAGACCGTGACGGTCGATCGCGTCATCTCCGCCGTCGGCGTGGTCGGCAATGTCGAGGGGATCGGGCTCGAGAAGCTCGGCGTCAAGATCGACCGCGGCACCATCGCGATCGACGGCCTGTGCAGGACCAACGTGCCGGGCATCTACGCGATCGGCGACGTCGCCGGCCCGCCGATGCTGGCGCACAAGGCCGAGCACGAAGGCGTGATCTGCGTCGAGGCGATCAAGGGATTGCAGCCGCATCCGATGAACAAGCTGATGATACCCGGCTGCACCTATTGCAATCCGCAGATCGCGTCCGTCGGCCTCACCGAGGCCAAGGCGAAGGAGGCGGGCAAGGAGGTACGCGTCGGGCGCTTTCCCTTTGTCGGCAACGGCAAGGCGGTAGCGCTCGGGGAGGATCAGGGGCTCGCGAAGGTCATTTTCGACAAGAAGACCGGGCAGTTGCTCGGCGCGCATCTCGCCGGGCCCGAGGTGACGGAACTGATCCAGGGATTCGTCGTCGCGATGAATCTGGAGACGACGGAAGAGGAGCTGATGCACACGATCTTCCCGCATCCGACCCTGTCGGAGACAATGAAGGAAGCCGTGCTCGACGCGTTCGGCCGCGCCCTGAATATTTGACAAATTCGCCGCATTTGCGTCGCGTTCTCTTCACCAAGGCTTTGCCCATCCGCGTCGCCGCGCTTCACGACATCACATCGATGTGAATGAAGCACGGCGCGTGCTGCGCTCGCGGGAGGGAACGCCGTGCGCCCTGAGATGTTCGTGCTGTAGGGAAGCGCAGGGGAGGTTCGTCTCGGCTGGCTTCGGCACAGAAAGCACAATGCTCCCGCCGATCCGCCGACTTCCTCAACATAGCGCCCGCATCGCGGGTTCATTAGCAGAGAACGACATGAACACGATCACCAAACGAACGATCGCGTTGACCCTCGCCGCGGCGACGGGTCTTGCCTTCATCACGCCTTCGCTCGCACGCGGGGTGCGGGGCGTCGGGCCGCAGGTCTATATGGAAGGTTCGACCGGCACAGGCGCCTATGCGTATGGCGGTCAGAATCAACTCCGTCGCGGGTACGACGCCTATGGCGCGCAGTACCGTTACGGTTCGGAAGGCTTTGCCGATCCGAGCTTCGTCAACTCGCCGACCCAGTGCTGGACCGATGACGGCTATGGCCGTCGCGCGACCTGCGACGGCGGTACGGGCGGCAACTAATCGGCATAGCAGCCCCGTGAAAGCCAGGGCGGGTCTCTCCGGCCCGCCCTGGGCACGCGCTTGCGATTGAAGCTCGTGCTTCGTAAGTATGAGTCTTCTGGCGGATCACCCGCCGGAGGGCATTCCCTTGGTCGTTCTTCTCGACACCGTGAACCGGCCGCGCCACCCGGAAAAGGCGCATCGCGCGGATACGCCGATCCAGCGCAAGCCAGGCTGGATTCGTGTCAAGGCGCCGACCTCGGCCGGCTACGCCAATACCCAGCGGATCGTGCGCGAGAACCAGCTCGTGACCGTGTGCGAGGAGGCCGGCTGCCCGAATATCGGCGAGTGCTGGGACAAGAAGCACGCCACCTTCATGATCATGGGTGACACCTGCACGCGGGCCTGCGCCTTCTGCAACGTCAAGACCGGCCTGCCGGGGCCGCTCGATCCGCAGGAGCCCGCCCATGTCGCCGAAGCGACCGCGAAGCTCGGTCTGCGGCATGTGGTTGTCACCTCGGTTGACCGCGACGATCTTTCCGACGGCGGGGCGCGCCATTTCGCTGACACCATCGCCGCGATCCGGGACCGCTGTCCCGGCACCACGATCGAGGTGCTGACGCCGGATTTCCTGCGCAAGGAGGGGGCGATCGAAACCGTCGCGCGCGCGAAGCCGGACGTGTTCAACCACAATCTCGAAACGGTGCCGTCGAAATACCTGACCGTGCGCCCCGGCGCGCGCTATTTCCATTCCATCCGGCTGCTGCAGCGGGTGAAGGAGATCGACCCGACGATGTTCACCAAGTCGGGCATCATGGTGGGCCTCGGCGAGGAGCGCAACGAGGTGCTGCAGCTCATGGACGATCTTCGCGCCGCCAATGTCGATTTCCTGACGATCGGCCAGTATCTCCAGCCGACCCGCAAGCATCATCCGGTCGTGCGGTTCGTGACGCCGGACGAGTTCAAGGCCTATGAGTCGATCGCCTATGCCAAGGGCTTCCTCATGGTGTCCGCCTCGCCGCTGACGCGCTCCTCGCACCACGCCGGGGAAGACTTTGAGAAGCTGCGCGCCGCGCGGGCCGCATCGACCCGCTGATCTATGCCCGAATTTGCCACGACCCGGCGCGTGCGCCATGCGGCGTCCCACATGTTCGACCTCGTCGCCGATGTCGAGCGTTATCCCCAATTCGTGCCGCTGTGCCAGTCGCTCGTCGTCCGGCAGCGCAATCCGGGGCCGCGGGGCACCGAGGTCGTCGTCGCCGACATGACGGTGAGCTACAAGCTTCTGCGCGAGACCTTCCGCAGCCGTGTCACGCTGGATCGGCCCAATCTCCGCATTCTCGTCGAATATCTCGAAGGCCCGTTCAGAAAGATGGAGAATCGCTGGGAGTTTCAGCCGGCGGGCGAGAAATCCTGCGACGTACGTTTCTTCATCGCCTACGAGTTCAGGAGCCGCACGCTCGCCATGCTGATGGGCACGGTATTCGAGGCGGCGTTCCGCCGCTTCGCGCAGGCCTTCGAGCAACGGGCCGATCAGATCTACGGAGCCGGGAACGCCTAGCCGCGTTCCGCGCGCGGCGGCCTTGCATGCTCTTTCTCGGCGACGTCGTGCAGCATGCGGAAGGCCTGCAGCACCGATTTCTTTCGGATGTCGGCGCGCCCGATATTGCCGAAACGGCGTTCCACCCGCACGAGCACGCCCGCGCGCGTCGCCACGGCGAAATGCACAAGGCCGACCGGTTTCTCGTCGGTGCCTCCGTCCGGGCCGGCGATCCCGGTCACCGCGACGGCCAGATCGACCGGGGCGCGGCCGAGCACGCCGCGGGCCATCGCTTCGGCAGTTTCGCCGCTGACCGCGCCGTATGTCTTCAGGGTGTCGCGCGAAACGCCTAGCATCTCGTGCTTGGCGTCGTTCGAATAAGTGATGTAGCCACGGTCTAGAATGCTCGAGGTCCCGGGGACTTCGGTCAGGGTGCCGGCGACGAGACCGGCGGTGCAGGACTCGGCGGTGGCGACGAGCAGATTTTTCCGTCTGCAAATATCGAGCAGGCGTTTCGCCGCTTCGACGATATCGTCATCCAGCATCGTTGTCCGTCCGTGGCAGGGCGATCGTCGCCGTCGCATAGGCCGCCATGCCTTCGCGCCTGCCGATGAATCCCATCTTTTCGTTGGTGGTCGCCTTCACGCCGACACGCCCGGCAGCAATGCCGGCGATCTCCGCGATACGCGCGCGTATGGCGTCGCGGTGCGGCCCGATCTTCGGCGCCTCGGCGACGAATGTGAGGTCGAGATGCACGATGCGGCCATTGCGCGCCCTGACGCGATCCACGGCAAAACGAAGAAACCGGTCGGAAGTTGCGCCCCGCCATTGCGGATCGGAGGGCGGGAAATGATCGCCGATATCGCCCTCGGCGAGCGCGCCCAGAATGGCATCGACGAGGGCGTGCAATCCGACATCGGCATCGGAATGCCCGGCAAGCGCCTGCGAGTGGGGAATGCGAACGCCGCCGAGCGTGACGTGGTCGCCGTCGGCGAAGGCATGGACATCGAATCCGAAGCCGGTGCGGCTTTCCAGCATGGTCCCGCCGCGCAGCGCCTCGGCACGAAGAAAATCGTCGGAGGTGGTCAGTTTCACGTTGTCTGCTTCGCCTTCGAATGTCGTGACTGCGAGCCCCGCCCATTCCGCTAGCGAGGCGTCGTCGGTGAAGTCGTCGCGTCCCGCCGCCGCCGCCCGCCGATGTGCCGACAGCAGTGCCTCGAAGCTGAAGGCTTGAGGGGTCTGTACGCTGCGCAAGGTCGCGCGGTCGAGCGTTTCGAGGATCCTGCCGCCGGCATCGACGCGTTTCATCGTATCGGTCACCGGCAGGGCGGGAATTGCCGCGCCGGATGCTTGCGCCGCGTCGATAGCGCGCGACACCAGCGCGGCGGTCAGAAAGGGACGCGCCGCGTCGTGCACGAGGACCAGATCGGGCCTGCTCTGCGCGAGGGCTTCGAGACCGGCCTTGACGGAAAGCTGCCGCGTCGCCCCGCCCGCAACCGGTGGGAGGAGCCCGAGTCCCGCGGTGGCGCGATCGTAAAGCTCGCGGTCGTCAGGATGGATGACAGCCTGCACCTGCCCAATTTGCGGGTGCCTCAAAAAATGGCCCGCCGATAACCGCAGCACCGGGTCGCCAGCGACCTGCCGGTATTGCTTGGGGATTCCGCCGCCGCTTCGTATGCCGCGGCCCGCCGCGACGATCAGGGCGGCAACCGAAAGAGCCATAAAAACAGTCCTCGTTCGCCGGAACACGACGCTTTAGCGCCTGGGCCGCGCCCCGGAAACCAAATTCACGAAGCGATGGAATTTTTGCACCGCAGCACTTGTTGACGTCGGAGGATTTGGCTAAACTGTAAGCAATCTCTCCATATGCCTGTTTTGTGTGCAAATGTGACCAAAATTGTGCCAACTAAATTGAGCATCTCTATTGGCGCGATAGAGCTGGCCAATCGCGTCATCCTCGCGCCGATGTCGGGCGTCACCGATCTGCCGTTTCGCCGGTTGGTGGCGCGGCTGGGTGCCGCACTCGTCGTGTCGGAGATGACGGCGAGCGACAAGCTCATTGAGGGCCGGCGCGATGCGCGGCTGCGCAGCGAAGGACAGGGGGTCGGCACGCATGTCGTGCAGCTCGCCGGCTGCGACGCACGATGGATGGGCGAGGCCGCCCGCATTGCCGAGCAGTCGGGCGCGGACGTGATCGACATCAATATGGGTTGCCCGGCAAAGCACGTCGTCGGCGGGCAATCGGGCTCGGCGTTGATGCGCGACCTCGATCATGCGCTGACGCTGATCGAGGCCACGGTCGCGGCAGTGTCGGTGCCGGTCACGCTGAAGATGCGCCTTGGTTGGGACGATCGAAGCCGCAATGCCGCCCAGCTCGCGCGTCGCGCCGAGCAGGCGGGCATCAGGCTCGTCACCGTGCATGGCCGCACGCGCTGCCAGTTCTACAAGGGCCGTGCCGACTGGGCCGCGATCCGCGACGTCAAAAACGCGGTGTCGATTCCGGTTGTCGCCAATGGCGACATCGCCACGATCGAGGAGGCGGAGCTGGCGCTGGCGCGGTCCGGGGCCGATCTCGTGATGGTGGGGCGAGCAGCCCAGGGACGCCCCTGGTTGCCCGGCCAAATCGCGCGCTATCTCGAAACCGGCCGACGCGAAACGGATCCCGATCTGGCGACGCAGCTTGCCTGGATCAGCGCACTTTACGAGGAAATGCTGGCGCATCACGGCCTCGAAATCGGGCGCAAGCATGCGCGCAAGCATGTCGCTTCGGCGCTCGACGTCGCCGCGGCGACCTGCGGCGCCGGCGCCGCGGAGCTCAAGGCTTGGCGCCATCGCGTGCTCACTGCCGAGGATCCGAGGCAAGTGCAGGCCAATCTCGCCGCGGCCTACTCAGCCTTTGCCGAAAGCGGGGCCGGCCGCCATGACGATCGCGAAAGGATGCAGGCGGCGGCATGAGCATGGATTCGGGCATCGTCGAACGGCCGAAGGTGGCGGATGCGGTTGTGAACGCGCTTCCGCTGCCGGTGCTCGTCGTCGGCGCCGACGGGCGGATCGCGGACGCCAATGTCGCGGCTGAAGCCTTCTTCGAAATGTCGGCCTCGCTTCTGCGCCGCAACCAGTTGCGCGATCTCGTGCCCTTCGGCTCGCCGCTGCTCGCGCTGGTCGAACAGGTTCGCACGCGCGGAGCCGCGGTGAACGAGTATCGCGTCGATCTCGGCACGCCGCGCAATCCCGGCGATCACGTCGTGGATCTGCACGTCGCCCCGCTTCCCGAACGGCCCGGTGACGTCATCGTGATGTTGCAGGAGCGCACCATCGCCGACAAGATGGACCGGCAATTGACGCATCGCGGCGCGGCGCGCTCGGTCGTTGCGCTGGCCGCCATGCTCGCCCATGAAATCAAGAATCCGCTTTCCGGGATTCGCGGGGCGGCACAATTGCTCGAGCAATCGGCCGCCGATGAGGACCGGACCTTGACCCGCCTGATTTGCGACGAGGCCGACCGAATCGTGAAGCTCGTGGACCGGATGGAAGTGTTCGCCGACGAGCGGCCGGTTGAGCGCGAGCCGGTCAACATTCACGTCGTGCTCGATCATGTGAAGCGGCTCGCCCAGTCGGGATTCGCCCGCCACATCAAGTTCGTCGAGGACTACGACCCGTCGCTGCCGCCGGTGCTCGCCAACCGCGACCAGCTCGTCCAGGTCTTTCTCAATCTCGTGAAGAACGCGGCCGAAGCCATTGGCGTCGATGCGATCGACGGGGAAATCCAGCTCACCACCGCGTTCCGGCCGGGCGTGCGCCTATCATTGCCGGGCAGCAAGGCGCGCGTGTCGCTGCCGCTGGAATTCTGCATCAAGGACAACGGTCCGGGAGTACCTCCCGACCTTGCGCAGCATCTGTTCGACCCGTTCGTGACGACCAAGCCCAGCGGTTCTGGTCTGGGTCTTGCATTGGTTGCCAAGATCATCGGCGATCACGGCGGCATCATCGAATGCGAGTCCCAGCCTCGACAGACGATATTCCGGGTGCTGATGCCGATCTATGCGCAGCATGAAATCGAGGCGCCGAGCGCGCCGAAAAACGGCGGCAAGGCGAACAAATGATGAGAGCACGGAAGGACAATTAGCATGCCCTCCGCAAGCATTCTGGTCGCCGACGACGATAGCGCCATCCGCACGGTGCTCAATCAGGCGTTGTCGCGCGCGGGTTACGAGGTGCGTTCCACCGGGAACGCGGCGACGCTCTGGCGCTGGGTGAGCCAGGGGGAGGGAGATCTCGTCATCACCGACGTGGTGATGCCGGACGAGAACGCCTTCGAGCTGATCCCGCGCATCAAGAAACTGCGCCCGGATCTGCCGATCATCGTCATGAGCGCGCAGAACACCTTCATGACCGCGATCCGGGCGTCGGAACGCGGCGCCTACGAATATCTGCCGAAGCCCTTCGACCTGAAGGAGTTGACCGCGATCGTCGGCCGCGCGCTGTCCGAGCCGAAGGACCGGCAGCGGCCGGCTGCGCAGAAGCCCGATGAGTTCGACAACATTCCGCTCGTCGGCCGCTCGCCGGCGATGCAGGAAATCTACCGCCTGCTCGCCCGCCTGATGCAGACCGACCTGACGGTGATGATTTCTGGCGAGTCCGGCACCGGCAAGGAACTGGTGGCGCGCGCACTGCACGATTACGGCAAGCGGCGCAACGGACCTTTCGTTGCCATCAACATGGCCGCCATTCCGCGTGACCTGATCGAAAGCGAATTGTTCGGCCACGAGAAAGGCGCCTTCACCGGCGCCAACACGCGCTCGAGCGGCCGCTTCGAGCAGGCCGAAGGGGGCACGCTGTTTCTCGACGAGATCGGTGACATGCCGATGGAGGCGCAGACGCGCTTGCTGCGCGTGTTGCAGCAGGGCGAGTACACGACGGTCGGCGGCCGCACGCCGATCAAGACCGACGTGCGCATTATCGCGGCGACCAACAAGGACCTGCGCGTGCTGATCCAGCAGGGGCTGTTCCGCGAAGATCTGTTCTTCCGCCTGAACGTCGTGCCGCTGCGCCTGCCGCCCTTGCGCGAGCGCGCCGAGGATATCCCCGACCTGATCCGCCATTTCTTCGCTATGGTCGAGCGCGAAGGGCTGCCAGCCAAGCAGATCGACCAGGCGGCGATCGAGCGCCTCAAACGCTATCCGTGGCCGGGCAATGTGCGCGAACTTGAAAATCTCGCGCGCCGGCTCGCCGCGCTCTATCCGCAGGAAGTGATCTCGGCGGCGGTGATCGACGCCGAGCTGGCCCAGCCGCCGGTCGCCGCCGAACCCGACGGCTCCGCCAATGACAATCTTTCGGCCGCGGTCGAGCGCAACCTGTCGCGCTATTTCGCGAGCTTCGGCGACGGCCTGCCGCCGCCCGGCCTCTACCATCGCATCCTGCGGGAGGTCGAATATCCGCTCCTGTCCGCCGCGCTCGCCGCAACGCGGGGCAACCAGATCCGCGCGGCTGACCTTCTCGGGGTCAACCGCAACACGCTGCGCAAGAAAATCCGCGATCTCGACATCCAGGTGATCCGCACCAGCAATTAAAGCTGTTGCCCCGCCCCGGATTTGTCTCAATTTCGCAACATTGTTGTAGAAATACATCACATTACGCCTTACAAGGCGTTGATTGATCTTTCAATTTTGCAACAGCTCGGGCGGGGGGATGACGAGCGCGGACCAGACTGCGACGCTAGAGAATGTCGGTTTTCCGACACGGGCGGCGCTCAGGGTCGCCGGGCCAGTCGCGGTAGCAGTCGCGCTGCTGTCGGCGCTCGCCACCTTTCTGGTCCTCGCCGGGCTTACGCCGGTCGCGCCCTCGCACGAGGTTGTCGTCACGCTGTTGATGATCAACGCGGCGACCGTGCTGGTGCTCGTCGCGGTTATCAGCCGGGAAGTCTGGCTCATGCTGCAGGCCTGGCGGCGGGGGCGGGCGGGCGCGCGGCTGCATGTGCGCGTGGTTGCCCTGTTTTCGGTCGTGGCGGCGGCGCCCGCCATCCTCGTCGCCATCGTGGCGAGCGTGACGCTCGACCGGGGCCTCGACCGGCTGTTTTCAACCCGTACCCGCGCGGTGATCGAAAGCTCGCTCGGCGTCGCCGAGTCCTATGTGCGCGAACACGTGCAGACGATCCGCGGCGACATCCTGGCCATGTCGTTCGACGTGACGCGCGCCAAGCAATTGTTCGAGCAGGATCGGCCGCGGTTCCGCCAGTTTCTGACGGCGCAGGCCTCCATTCGCGGGCTGCCGGCGGCGGTCATTCTGGACGGCGACCTGCAGGTGGTGGAGCGCAGCGATCTGCGGGTGACGCAGGATTTCGTTGCGCCGTCCAAGGCCGCCCTCAGCCTCGTATCGGAAGAAGAGCCGCAGATTGCCCTGATTCCGGAATCGAATTACGTCGCCGCAATTGTCAAGCTGCGCAACTACGACAATCTCTATCTTTACGTGACCCGCTCGCTCGATCCGCAGGTCATCGGCCAATTGCAACGCACGCGCGCCAGCGTGTCGGAATATGCCGCGCTCGAAGCGCGCCGCCTCGGCGTGCAGGTCGCCTTCGCGCTGATGTACACGGTGATCGCGCTGATCGTGCTCCTGTCCGCGGTATGGATCGGACTGAATTTCGCCAATCAGCTCGTCGCGCCGATCCGCCGGCTGATCGGCGCCGCCAATATCGTGGCCACCGGCAACCTGCATGTGCAGGTGCCGGTACGAAAATCCGAAGGCGATCTCGCCCAACTCGGCGAGACGTTCAACAAGATGACGCAGGAGCTGCGCAGCCAGCACGACGACCTGCTCAACGCCCGCGACCTGATCGACAGCCGCCGCCGCTTCACCGAGGCGGTACTCGCTGGCGCCAGCGCGGGCGTGATCGGTGTCGACGCGCAGGGGCGCATCAGCATTCTCAACCGGTCCGCCGAAAAGCTGATCGGCTGCGGCGAAACCGAGGCGCTCGGGAAGCCGCTGATCGAAGTCGTGCCGGAGCTGGACGAAATCATTTCCGGCATCAAGGAGGGCAATCATCGCCTGGTGCAGGGCCAGATGACGATCAGCCGCAAGGGGCGCGACCGCAACGTGTCGGTGCGCGTCGCGACGGAGCAGTCGGCGGCGGAGCACGGCTACGTGGTGACGCTCGACGACATCACCGATCTCGTGACCGCGCAACGCACTTCGGCCTGGGCCGACGTAGCCCGGCGCATCGCGCATGAAATCAAGAATCCGCTGACCCCTATCCAGCTTTCGGCCGAGCGGCTACGCCGTAAATACGGGAAAAGCATCACCGACGATCGGGCGGTGTTCGAGCAATGCACCGATACGATCATCCGGCAGGTTGACGATATTCGGCGCATGGTCGATGAGTTCTCGCGCTTCGCGCGCATGCCGAAGCCGGTCATGGCGGCCGAGGACGTGGCCGACACGGTACGCCAGGCCGTATTCCTGATGCGCGTGGCCCATCCCGATATCGATATCGAGGTCTCCATCAAGGAAGACCCGCTGATGGCGCATTTCGACCGCCGCCTGATCTCGCAGGGGCTCACGAACATCATCAAGAATGCCGCCGAGGCGATCGCCGCGCTGCCCGAAGGCGCCGGCAAGGGGAGGATCGACATTTCGGTATCCCGTGAGGGAGACCAGGTCATGATCGATGTCGTGGACAACGGCATTGGATTGCCGAAGGAAAATCGAAGCCGGCTGCTCGAGCCCTATGTGACGACGCGCGAAAAGGGGACAGGCCTTGGTTTGGCCATCGTCGGCAAGATTCTTGAAGATCACGGCGGAGGGATCGAACTTCACGACGCGTCCGAGAAGCGGGACGGGCAGCGGGGTGCCTGGATGCGCCTTCGCTTCGCCGTCGATCCCGTGGCGACTCCCACCCGCGATGATGCTGCGTAACCCAAGAGTGCGGAAAACGACCTATGGCGGCCGATATTCTCATTGTCGACGACGAAAGCGATATCTGCGAACTGGTGTCGGGCATTCTGCAGGATGAAGGATATTCGACCCGCGTCGCCCGCGACAGCGATGCCGCGCTCGCCGCGATCAAGGCGCGGCGACCGAACCTTCTCTTTCTCGATATCTGGCTGCAGGGCAGCAAACTCGACGGCCTGCAGCTTCTCGATGCCGCGCGCGCCGAGCACCCCGATCTGCCCGTGGTGATGATTTCCGGACACGGCAACATCGAGACCGCCGTCGCCGCGATCAAGCGCGGGGCCTATGATTTCATCGAGAAGCCGTTCAAGGCGGATCGTCTACTGCTCGTTGCCGACCGAGCGCTCGAGGCGTCGCGGCTCAAGCGCGAGGTCAAGGAGCTCAAGCAGCTCGGTCCGCTCGCCAACGGGCTCGTCGGCAAGTCCGGCGCCATCAATCAACTCCGCCAAACCGTCGAGAAGGTAGCCCCGACTAACAGCCGCATCCTGATCATCGGCCCTTCCGGCGCCGGCAAGGAACTGACGGCACGCACCATCCACGCGCTGTCGGCACGCGCCAACGGCCCGTTCGTGGTCATCAACGCCGCGGCAATGACGCCGGAACGCATGGAGACCGAGTTGTTCGGCGTCGAGCAGGTCAACGGCGCGGACAGCCGCAAGGTCGGCGCGCTCGAGGAGGCGCACGGCGGCACGCTGTTCATCGACGAGATCGCCGACATGCCGCGCGAAACGCAGAGCAAGATCCTGCGCGTGCTCACCGAGCAGACCTTCGAGCGTGTGGGCGGAAGCGCCAGGGTGTCGGTCGATGTGCGGATCATTTCCTCCACCGCGCGCAATCTCGAGGCCGACATCGCCTCCGGCAAGTTCCGCGAGGATCTCTATCATCGCCTCTCGGTCGTGCCGATCCGGGTGCCTCCGCTCGCCGAGCGGCGCGAGGACATTCCGCTGCTTATTGATTTTTTCATGGATCAGATTTCACAGGCGACCGGGCTCGCCAAGCGCAGCATCGGCGACGATGCGATGGCGGTGCTGCAGTCGCATGATTGGCCCGGCAATGTCCGCCAGCTGCGCAACAATGTGGAGCGCCTGATGATTCTCGCCGGCGGGGATCCGTCGGCGACGATCAATGCCAGCATGCTGCCGCAGGATGTCGGCTCGATGGTGCCGAACATGCCGAACGGCAATGGCGGCGAGCAGCTCATGGGATTGCCGCTGCGCGAGGCGCGCGAAATGTTCGAGCGCGAATATCTACAGGCGCAGATCAGCCGCTTCGGCGGCAACATTTCGCGCACGGCGGAGTTTGTGGGAATGGAGCGTTCGGCCCTGCACCGCAAGCTCAAGGTGCTCGGAATCGGCTGACGCGGGGGAATGGCAGTGTCGCGGATCGCCTATGTGAACGGCCGCTACGTGCCGCGCCGCGAGGCCGCCGTGAATGTGGAGGACCGGGGATACCAGTTCGCCGACGGCGTTTATGAGGTGTGCGAGGTGCGCGGCGGCCGCCTGGTGGACGAGCGACGCCACATCGATCGGCTGATGCGCTCTCTCGGCGAATTGCGCATCCCGCTGCCGATGCCGCGTTCGGCGCTCAGCGTCGTCCTGCACGAGACGATTCGGCGCAACCGCGTCAGCGACGGCATCGTCTATCTGCAGATCACGCGCGGGGTGGCGCGGCGCGATCACGCGTTTCCCGCGCCCGGCACGCGGCCGAGCGTCGTGGTGACCGCCAACAATCTCGATTTCGAGAAAGCCGAGGCGGTGGCCGCGGCGGGAGTTGCCGTGGTCACCGTGCCGGACAACCGCTGGGAGCGGGTTGATATCAAATCCGTGTCGCTGCTGCCGAACGTGCTCGCCAAGCAGGCGGCGCGCGAGCAGGGGGCGCGGGAAGCCTGGTTTGTGGACAAGGCGGGATATGTGACCGAGGGTTCGTCGTCGAATGCCTGGATTGTCACCCGCGACGGCAGGGTGGTCACCCGGCCCGCCGACCACGGCATCCTGAAAGGCATCACCCGGACGGTCGTGATCGAGGCGATCAGGGCCCAGGGCCTGACGCTGGAGGAGCGGCCCTTTACCGTCGCTGAGGCCATCGAGGCCCGGGAGGCGTTTTTGACCTCGGCCAGCCAGCTCGTGATGCCCGTGGTCCGGATCGACGGCCACCCCGTCGGCAACGGGGCACCGGGGCTCCTGGCCGGTCAATTGCGGCGGGATTTCCACCGTTACGCCGAATTCTCCTGATTTTGCTGCTCTTAAGCCTCTGGACGGGGTGCAAAGAGGCCTTGCGCACCCGCCTTTCGTACAATCTAATGGCTTTGCCCCAAGTCCTCGTGCGGGAAATACGAGGGACGATGAGACTTGGCAAAAAGCGGCCGCGGATCACAGGGGGCGCGGCAATAAGGAACAATGGCAATGGCGTCCGAGCGCGCTCAAAATCTCCAAGACACCTTTCTCAACCATGTCCGCAAGGCGAAAATTCCGCTCACCATATTTCTCGTGAACGGGGTGAAGCTGCAGGGCGTTGTCACCTGGTTCGATAATTTCTGCGTGCTGCTCAGGCGCGACGGGCATTCGCAGCTCGTGTACAAGCACGCGATCTCGACAATCATGCCGGGGCACCCGATTCAGCTGTTCGAGGGAGCCGAGGAGGGCGCGCCGGCAGGGGAAAAGGTCTAGTTGGAGCAGCGTCCGCGTGATCCGCATGCCAGGCTGACGGGCGAAAGCTCGCACACCGCACGCGCGATCGTTCTGCGCCCTTATCTGCGCGGCCCGGCCGCGCCGGGGTCGCCGCGCCGCGAGGCGGAGCGGGAGCCCGCCGCGAGGCTTGAGGAGGCGGTCGGGCTCGCGCGCGCCATCGACCTTGACGTCGTCGGCTCGGGCCTCGTGCCGTTGAGCGAAATCCGGCCCTCCACCTATATCGGCAAGGGAAAGGTGGACGAGATCGCGGGCCTCGCGAAAAGCGAGGAGGCGGGTCTTGTCGTTGTCGATGCGCCGCTGTCGCCGGTGCAGCAGCGCAATCTCGAAAAGGCGTGGAACGCCAAGGTGCTCGACCGCACCGGGCTGATCCTGGAAATTTTCGGGCGGCGCGCGCATACGAGGGAAGGCGTGCTGCAGGTGGAGCTCGCGCATCTGACCTATCAGAAAAGCCGGCTAGTGCGGTCCTGGACGCATCTCGAGCGCCAGCGCGGCGGATTCGGCTTTCTCGGCGGCCCCGGCGAAACCCAGATCGAGGCCGACCGGCGGCAAATCCAGGAACGAATCGCGCGTATCGAGGCCGAGCTGGAGAAGGTGAAGAACCGCCGCAAGCTTCACCGGCAGAGCCGGCGGCGCGTGCCTTATCCGATCGTGGCGCTCGTCGGCTATACCAATGCCGGCAAGTCCACGCTTTTCAACCGGATGACGCGGGCGGCCGTGCTTGAGGCGGACATGCTGTTCGCCACGCTCGATCCGACGCTGCGGGCGGTGAAGCTGCCGCACGGGACGTCGGCGATCCTGTCCGACACGGTCGGTTTCATCTCCGACCTGCCGACCATGCTGGTCGCCGCCTTCCGTGCAACGCTCGAGGAGGTGATCGAGGCGGACGTGATCCTGCACGTGCGCGATGTGTCGCACGAGGATGCCGACGCCCAGCGTCACGACGTCGAGGACGTGCTGCGCTCGCTCGGAATCGAGCAGAACGATCCGCGGCTGATCGAGGTCTGGAACAAGATTGATCGCCTGCCACCGGACACGCGCGCGCGGCTCTCCAATCTCGCCGAACGCCAGCGGCCCGAGGGCAAGCCGGTGCTGGTTTCGGCGCTGACCGGCGAGGGGATCGAGACGCTCCTCGATGCCGTCGAGCGGCGGCTCGCCGCGCACCGCGTCGAGCTCGACATCGTGATCGACCCCGCCGACGGCGCCGGCGCGAGCTGGCTCTATCGCAACACGGAGGTGCTGGAAAAATCGCTGCAGCCAGACGGCGGGCTCGCGATGAAAGTGCGCGCCGATCCCTCCAAGCTCGCGCAGGTCAGAGCCAGATTTCCCGCGGGCATCCCCCACTGAGCCGCCGCCGCGGCCTCATCGTCGCTCGTCCGTCTTGGCCTCGTTCCACAAGGCGTCCATTTCCTCGAGCGTGGCGTCTTGCGGCGCCTTGCCCCGCGCCGCGAGCCGATGCTCGATGCGCGCGAAGCGGCGCTCGAATTTTGCATTGGTCCGGCGCAGCGCGCTCTCCGGGTCGATCGCGAGATGACGCGCGAGATTGACGACGGCGAAAAGAAGGTCGCCGATCTCGTCCTCCATCTCGTCGCGGCTGCCGCGCGCGACCGCCGCGCGGATCTCCTCGCTTTCCTCGCGGATCTTGTCGAGCACCGCGCGCGGATCGTTCCAATCGAAACCGACCTCGGACGCTTTCTGCTGCAGCTTCAGCGCGCGCATCAAGGCGGGGAAGCCGGCCGCAATCCCGGCGAGGGCGCCTTTGCCGCGATCGGGCCGGGCCGCCTTTTCCTCCGCCTTGATCCGCTGCCACAGCGACTCGACGTCCTGCGGCGACAATCCGCTCCCACCGCCGAAGACATGCGGGTGGCGCCGGATCAGCTTTTCGGTGATCGCCTCGACTACGCCGCCGAAGTCGAACCGTTCCTGCTCCTCGGCCATCCGCGCATGGAAAACCACCTGCAGCAGAAGATCGCCCAGTTCCTCCCGCAGGTCGTCGAAATTCCCGCGCGCGACCGCGTCGGCGACCTCATAGGCTTCCTCGATGGTGTAGGGCGCGATCGTCGCAAAATTCTGCTTCAGGTCCCACGGACAGCCGCTGCCGGGCGTGCGCAGAGCGGCCATGATCTCGAGCAGACGGGCGATATCGCGGGACGGCTTCATCGCGCGACGCTAGCAAATGCGCGCGCGATCGGCGACCTCGGTTGCCGTCCTCCACAGGAAAGCAGAATCGCCCGGCTGGTGCCGGAGACAACGGTAAAGCCGAAGAGTTAATGCCCGGAGCGGTCGGCCGAGCGGCTCGCCTCGAACAGGAACCATGTTCGGCGCTCGGCGTCGTCGATCCAGGTTTCGATGAGACTTGCGCTCGCCACATCGTCGTACTTCTCGCAGATCTCATGCGCCTCGCGCAGTGCCTGCGCCACGTGCTTGTTATCCGCCATCAGCTCGCGAAGCATCTCGAGCGGAGCCACGAAGCTGTCGTCATTGTCGCTAATCGTCTGATGCCGCGCGATGTCGCCGATCGAACGAAGCGTGAGGCCGCCGATCTTGCGCACACGCTCGGCGAGCGCGTCGGTCGTTGCGAATATCTGCGTGGCCTGTTCATCCAGCAGCAAATGGTAGTCGCGGAAATTCGGTCCGCTGACGTGCCAGTGGAAATTCTTGGTCTTGAGATAGAGGGCAAACGCGTCCGCCAGGATCGCGTTCAGGGCCCCGGCAATCTCGCTGACGGCCTCGGGCGAAAGATCGGTTGGCGTGTCGAGACGGGCATCGGGTTCGCGCTGCGGCGCGAGGCTGCGGACTTTGCTCACGGCTTTGGACCTCTGGTGGGACAGGACGGCCCACCAACGGCTCGGACCGCGCCCGGGTTCCGGCCCGCCGGTGCCAATCGACGCGATTCGCATAAGACATATTATGGAATATCCGCGGATCAGGTAATGTCCCGCAGCACTTCATTTTTATCCGGCAAGTAACTGGAATATCGTCGATATCTTCGCGTCAGGCGGCGTCGAAGGTCAGCCCGTCATAGGCTGGCTCGATATGCGTCGGCAGCTTCGCGCGCATCGCCTCATAGTCGAGATCGGCATGCAGATGCGTCAGGATCGCCCGCCGCGCGCCCAGACGCCGCACCGCCTCAACCGCTTCTGAGAAGCTGAAATGGCTCGGATGCGGCGCATAGCGCAAGGCATCCACGATCCAGACATCGAGGCCCAGCAGCGCCTCGAGGCTTTCGTCCGGGATGCCGCTGATGTCGGGCGAATAGAAAACGTTGCCGAAGCGAAAGCCGAGCGCGGAGATCGATCCGTGCCGCAGCGGGACCGGCAGCGCGGTGATCGGGCCGCCTTCGCCGTCGACGGTCACGGGCTGCATCGGCGCGATCTGGTTCTCGGTCAGGATCGGCGGATAGTCGCTGCCCGGCGCGCTGATGAAGCAATAGCTGAAGCGCGCGTGCATCATGCCGGACGTCTTGCTGTCGAGGTAAACGTCGATGCGCCTGCGCCTGTGAATGAACAGCGAGCGCAGATCGTCGATGCCGTGGGTATGATCGGCATGCTCGTGCGTGAACAGCACGCCGTCCAGCCATTCGACCCCGGCATCAATCAATTGCTCGCGCAGGTCCGGCGACGTATCGACCAGCACGCGCGTGCGGCCGCCGGACGGCGAACGGCGTTCGACCAGCAGCGAGCAGCGGCGGCGCCGGTTCCTGGGATTGGCCGGATCGCAGGCGCCCCAGCCGAGAGCCGGACGCGGCACGCCGGCCGATGATCCGCATCCGAGAATGGTAAACGTCAGCGTCATGCGGCGGCGGGCAGGTCGCGCGGCACCTTACCGAACAGGCGGAAGAAGTTTTCCGTGGTCTGCCGCGCCATCTCCTCGACGGCGACCCCGCGCGCATCCGCGAGCACCGCCGCGGTTTCCGCCACATAGGCCGGCTCATTGCGCTTGCCGCGCCGGGACGCCGGCGCGAGATAAGGCGCGTCGGTCTCCACGAGAATTCGATCCGCCGGCAAAGCCGCCGCGATCTCGCGCAAGGCGCCGGAATTCCTGAACGTCAGGATGCCGGTGAACGAAATGAAATGCCCGAGCGCGATGGCGCGCATCGCTAGGTCGCGCCCGCCGGTAAAGCAATGTAGCACGGCGGGGAATACCCCCTTCCCCGTTTCCTCCTCAAGGATCCGCGCCACGTCGGCATCGGCCTCACGCGCATGGATCACGAGCGGCAGGCCGGTCGCCCGGGCGGCGGCGATATGCGCGCGGAATCCGCGTTCCTGCGCCTCGCGCGGCGAGTTGTCGTAATGGTAGTCGAGGCCGGCTTCGCCGATCGCCACCACCTTCGGATGGCGCGCATGCGCGGCGAGGTCGGCGGCGGTGACGTCGGGCTCCTCGTGCGCATGGTGCGGATGCGTACCGACCGAGCAGAACACATCCGCATAGCGGTCGGCGATGGCGAGAAGTTGCGGCAGTTCGCGCACGCGCGTCGAAATTGTCACGATGCGGCCAACGCCCGCCGCGCGCGCACGCGCTACCACGGCGTCGAGCTCCTGCGCGAAATCCGGAAAATCCAGGTGGCAATGACTGTCGATCAGCATGGCTATGCGGGCGCGCCCGCCTCGCGCTCGATGTATCGCGGGAAAATCGGAGCAGGCGGCGGCAGCACCGTGCCGGGCGCAATGCGCTCGGCGAGCGCGGCGAAATCGCGCCTGTCCGCCGGTATGCCGAGAATATCGAGAAGCCGCGCGGCCGATGAGGGTATCGCCGGCTGGGCGAGGATCGCCACCTGGCGGAGCACCTCGGCGGTGACGTAAAGCACCGTGCGCTGGCGGGCCGGGTCCGTCTTGGCCAGGGCCCAGGGCGCCTCGCCCGCGAAATAGCGATTGGCCTCCGCCACCACCGCCCAGACCGCGTTCAGCATCAGGTGCAATTGCTGCGTCTTCATCGCCTCGCGCGCCGCCGCGAGCATGCCGTCGGCGGCCGCCAGCATGGCCTTGTCGCTCTCGGAAAAAGCGCCGGGCTGCGGCAGCCTTCCCTCCATCTGCCGCGCGATCATGGTCAGCGACCGCTGCGCCAGATTTCCGAGGTCGTTGGCAAGGTCGGCGTTGATGCGATTGACAATCGCCTCGTGGCTGTAATTGCCGTCCTGGCCGAAGGGGACCTCGCGCAGGAAAAAATAGCGGAACTGATCGACGCCGTAGGCATCCGCGAGCGCGAAGGGATCGACCACGTTGCCGACCGATTTCGACATCTTCTCGCCGCGATTAAACAGAAATCCGTGCCCGTGCACGCGCCGCGGCAAGGCGATGCCCGCCGACATGAGAAAGGCCGGCCAGTAAACCGCGTGGAAGCGCACGATGTCCTTGCCGATCACGTGCAGATCGGCGGGCCAGAATGTCCTGAAGGCCAGCGATCCGGTGTCGGGATAGCCGACGCCGGTAATGTAGTTCGTCAGCGCATCGACCCACACATACATCACGTGCCGCGGCGCGCCGGGCACGGGCACGCCCCAGTTGAGCGTGGTGCGCGACACCGACAGGTCCTGCAATCCGCCTTTGACGAAGCTCACGACCTCGTTGCGGCGCGTCTCCGGCAGGATGAAATCCGGATGGGCCTCGTAATGGGCGAGCAGCTTGTCCTGATAGGCGGACAGGCGGAAAAAATAGGTCTCCTCCTTCGTCCATTCGACCGGCGTGCCCTGCGGTCCGCGCCGGACGCCGTCGGCGCCGACAATCGTCTCGGACTCCGCGTAGAAGGCCTCGTCCCGCACCGAATACCAGCCTTCGTAATTGCCGAGATAAATGTCGCCGGCCTCCGCCATCCTCTGCCAGATCGCCTGAGAGGACCGGTAATGCGCCTCCTCCGTCGTGCGGATGAAGCGGTCGTAGGAGACGTTGAGCTTGTCGCACATCTCCTTGAACAGCGGCGTGTTCCGGTCCGACAATTCGCGCGGCGACAGGCCCTCCTTCGCTGCGGTCTGCGTCATCTTCAGGCCGTGCTCGTCCACGCCGGTCTGGAAAAAGACATCGTACCCGTCGAGACGCTGGAAGCGTGCGATCGCATCGGTGGCGACCGCTTCATAGGCGTGGCCGATATGCGGCGCGCCGTTCGGATAGCTGATCGCCGTAGTGATGTAATAGGGCCGGCGCTGCCGGGTGGGCGGCTGCTTCGTGGCGGCCGGCTGCTTGGCGGTGGGCCGCTTCGCGGCGGCTTTCGCGCCGGGCGCCTTGCGCCGCTTCGCCCCGCCCTTCGACCCCTTGGCTCCGACCGGCGCCTTCCTGCGAACGGTCGTGGCCGCGCGCGCGGTCTTCCGGGCGGCCTTGCGCCTGGTCCTGCTCGCGCCGGCCTTGCTCTGGCGCTTGCGGCGCGAGACCGAAACGGGGCGCTTCGCCTTCGATTTCTTTTTCTTGGCCATGCGACGGATCAATTCAAAAATGTGGCCGGGACTTCATCGCGACGATGAGCATCGCGTTCGCCCGGCCAGGACGGGGATAGGTATCAACCGTTCGCCGCTTGGGCAAGTTGACCGAACATGCTGAAAATCAGCGGCTTTCGATCCAAATTGAAGGCCTCCGCTTCGGCGGCGGCGCGATTGGCGCGCTCCCAGGCATCGGCCAGCCGCGCGAGGCGGCGCGGGTCCTGCGGTTGCGCGCGCAATTGCGCGGACAGCCACGCATTCACCGAATCCATGAACGCCTCGAACGCGCGCGGGTCCGCCCCGCCGAGCGCGTCCCCGAGCGCGTGCAGCGCGCGCGCGTCGAGCGCGGGCAGTCGTTGCAGCAGCGCCCCGATGCGCCGGCGCATCTCCCGCGCCTCCTCATCGAGAAGCGTCACGGCGCGCGCGACGCTGCCCTCGGCGAGTTGCGAGGCTGCGACAACGTCCTCGTCGTCCGGCTTGCGGTCCGCGACGGACGCGACCGCGAGCGCGATGTCGTCATCGGCGAGCGGGCGCAAAATCAGCCTGCGGCACCTTGAGCGGATGGTCGGCAGAACCCGCCCGGGCGCGTGGCTGACCAGCAGCAGCAACGAATTGGCCGGCGGCTCTTCCAGAATTTTCAGGATGGTGTTCTCTCCCGCCGCGTTCAGCTCATCGACCGAGTCGATGATCGCCACGCGCCATCCACTCTCGCCTGCGGTCCGGCCGAAGAATCCGAGCGCGCGCCGCACGTCCTCGACGCGGATGTCCTTGTAGAGCTTGCCCGTCTCCTCGTTGATCTCGCGCCTGAGCAGGAGCAGCCCGCTATGCGACAGGTTCGCGATCTTGCGCGCCGCCGGGTGCTCCGGGGAAACTGCGAGCGAACGGGCCTGCTGCACGGCGCGATCGGCCGGGTCGGGATGCGCCAGCACGAAACGCGCCATGCGGAATGCGAGCGTCGCCTTGCCGATGCCCGGGGGGCCGCCGATCAGCCAGGCATGCGGCATGCGACCGCCGCGATAGGCCTCGAGCAGCGCGCGCTCCGCCTCGGAATGGCCGAATAGCGACGCGTTCGCGCATGCCAGCGGGATGTCGTCGTTCTGGTCGTCCTGCACCGTCACCGCTGCGTGCTTTCTTCGAGATAGAAATCGGCCGTCGCCGGAGAGAGACGGTTTTCGACCACGCGCCAGATCTGGTTGGCGATGAAATCAGGCTCCTCGGTCGCGTCGATCACGACGCAACGCTGCGGCTCCTCCTGCGCGATCTGCCGGTAGGCATCGCGCAGCTTCTGGTGGAAGACGATGTCTTCCTGCTCGAAACGGTCCGGCCGCGCGCCGCCGCGCCGCTTCCTGGCGCGCAGGAGGCCAAGCTCGGGCGGCAGATCAAGAATGAAAGTGAGCGAGGGCTTGGTGCGCCCGACCGTCAGGCGCTCGAGCGCGCGGATCACCCGCGGATCGACCTTACCCAGCACGCCCTGATAGACGCGCGTGGAATCGGAGAACCGGTCGCAGATCACCCAGCGGCCGCGCGCCAGCGCCGGCCGGATCTTCTCGTTGAGGTGCTCCTCGCGCGCCGCCGCGAAAAGAAGCGTCTCGACCTCCGGGCCGAGAGGCTTGGCGGCTCCGGACAGGAGAACGTGGCGAATGATCTCCGCGCCGGGCGAGCCGCCCGGCTCGCGCGTCAGTTCGACGCCGATGCCGAGCTTGCGCAGCCGCTCGGCCAGCAGCGCGGCTTGCGTGGATTTTCCCGCGCCCTCGCCGCCTTCGAACGTGATGAAGTTTCCGCGCATCGCCCTCATGGCGCTAGAGTTTCTTCACGCCGGCGCGGACGGCGCCCGCCACAAGCTCGCGCGCGGCGTCGAAGGCCCGCCCGACCATGCCGCCGGGCCCGACATCCTCTCCCGCTTCGAGCTGCGTTTCCAGAACGACATTCTCGCCGCGCCAGACGCGCAGCAGCCCGATCTTCTGGCCCTTCCTGACCGGCGCCATGACGGGTCCGCGATAGACGATCCGCGCGACGATTTTCTCCGTCAGATTGCGCGGCACGAGCAGATCGACCGGTCCGCTGGCGACAAGCGGCACGCTGGAGCGCGTCCCGCCGTAAACTCGCGCATCTCCGATCGCCTGCCCGTCGGCGAAAAGCGGGCGGCTCTCGAAGCTGTGGAATCCCCATTCCAATAGCTTCTTGCCTTCGTCGGCGCGCTCCTTGTCCGATTTCGCCCCGCTCAGCACGACGATCAGACGCATCCCGTTCTGGACGGCCGAGCCGACCAGCGCATAGCCCGCCTCCGCGGTGTAGCCGGTCTTGAGCCCGTCCGCGCCGGTCATGTTGGTCAGGAGCGGATTGCGATTCTGCTGGCGGATCTTGTTCCAAGTGAATTCGCGCTCGCCGTACCACGAATAGAATTCCGGATAGGTCGCGATCAGATGCTGTGCGAGCCTCGCAAGCTCGCGAACGGTCACGCGCATGTCCTTGTCGGGAAGCCCCGTCGAATTGGTGAAGTTCGACTGGGTAAGCCCGATCTCGCGCGCCCGGCCGTTCATCAGCCGCGCGAAGTCCGTCTCGTTGCCGGCGATTCCCTCGGCCAGGATGATGCAGCCGTCATTGGCCGACTGGATGATCACGCCGTGCAGCAGGTCCCTCACCTTGATCTTGCTGTGGAGCGCGGCGAACATTGTCGATCCGCCGGACGGCGCGCCGCCGCGGCGCCAGGCATTCTCGCTGACGACGAACTCGTCATCGAGACTGAGATTACCTTCCTTGATCTCGTTGAAGACCACCTCCGTGGTCATCAGCTTGGCAAGGCTTGCCGGCGGGATGAGCTGATCGGCGTTCTTCTCGTACAGGATCGTGCCGGTCTTGGCCTCGATCAAGATCGCATAGGGAACGTTGGTCTGATTGTCCTCCTTCTTCGGCCCGCTCGGAGGGTTGGCGGCCAGCGCGGCGCCGCAGAGCGCAAGACCGAGAAAACCAATGACAAACGTGGCGCGCAAGGCGAAAGTCCCAAACAGCCTGTTCGATCGGGGGGCCGGAAAGCGCCGGTTTTGCGGCACGCTTAATAAAGCCCGCGGCCGCTGAGATAGGCCGCGACCGGATCATAGCGCGCGGGCGCGGAAGTCGAAACCGCCATCCGTCGCGCCGCTCCGAGGCCGTCATCCGATCCGGTCCGGCGCGGCATCGCGGCCATGTCCGTCGACGTCGCGCGCGATAGGCGAACGCTCTGCTCGGCCTGTTCTTCTCCGAGCGTATAGGGACGCTCGACCGGGAAAGGCGGGGTATCGCGCAGCGAAGCGCCGCGCCGCCCGCCCTGCGGCGGCAGCGGGAATGCCTGGGCCGAGGCGACCATCATCGGCGAGGGCGCGGGGGCCGGCCCGTTCTGCCGCAGCGTCGCCATCAGAATGCGGTCGTCGGTGCCTTCGAGCGGGGCGCGTCCGACATATTCCACGCTGACCCGCGCGATGCCGTTTTCGCGGAAACCGAGCAGGCTCGCCGCCTTGTGCGACACGTCGATGACGCGATTGCCGTGATAGGGGCCGCGATCGTTGACCCGCACGATGATCGAGCGGCGGTTGGCGAGATTGGTGACGCGGACATAGGACGGCAGCGGCAGGGTCGGATGCGCCGCCGAGATTGCGTCCTTGTCGAAGACCTCGCCGTTGGCCGTCAGGCGGCCATGAAAATCGTCGCCGTACCAGGACGCCAGACCCTCGTCGCGGTAGCTCGCATTCTCCTCGGGAATGTAGGTGCGCCCGGCCACGACATAGGGCTTGCCGACGCGATAGGTACCGCCCCCTTTCGGGACCGGCTGGCCCGCATCGACGACCCTGGGGCTCGAACTGACCCCGTATTTGGGATCGACCTTGGCGGCAAACTTGTTGGAGGAGGCGCAATTGGCGACCAGGAGGCAAAGGCCGATCGCCGCGACGGCGCGCGGCAGCCCCCCGGTCCTGTCCCCCTCAACCCGACTCATCATGGTCCCCATCCGGAACGCCTGGGCGTTCAGTCGGCGCGGAAAAAGGCCGGATTCCGGATGCTCTCCCCTCCGTCCGCCAAATTCACCATACCGTGGCCCGAAAGCCACGGAAATGGCCGGTCGCCGGACGTGGTAAACGGCCGGTTGCGCCGCCGCGGTGCCAGGCCTTCGGCCGCGCGCCCCTGCCTTCGCGCTACGGTGCGGCTGCGGCGAGGAGATCCACGTTCCGCCTGGAGGCGATGCAATTGAGCCGCGACATGACCGGCCGGCCGGAGGCGTCCCGGTAGGATGTGACGGTATCCGTCTCGGCCACCGTCCCGGCCAGGTCGTCGATCTCGAAAAAGCGGTAGCCGAGCCCGCCGAGCAGCGTTTGCACGCGCGTCGCCACCGGCTGCGTCACCGTCTCGAAGAAGATGTCGGGCTCGGATCGGGCGATGAGGTTGCGCGCCCCTTCGATGCAGTCGGCTTCATGGCCCTCCACGTCGAGCTTGAGAAGCGCGATCTCCGCCGACTGCGCGGCGACGAATGAATCAAGACTTGCGACCTGCACATAGCTTCGCTGCCAGCGTTCGTCCCCCGGACGCGCATCGAGCGAGCCGCCGGTCGAGAGATAATCGCGCGTCGCCCTGACCGTGAAAACCCGCTGCTCGTTCCTCGCCCCGGCGGCGAGCATGAAGGCATGATCGGTGACGAAACCGTTTGCGCGCAGATTGAGGTTGAGCCTCGCATAGTTCATGAAATGAGGCTCGAACGAAATCACCCTCGGCTTCTTCTTCACCGCCAGCGCCGCAAGCGTATAGGCTCCCGTATGGGCGCCGACATCGATAACCCATCCATCGCGCGCGGCGAACTGCGTCCAGAGCGCAAGCGTCTTGCGCTCGTATCCGCCGTTCCAAAAAAACCTCAACGCCACGCCGTCGTCGGCGCCTCCGAGCAGCATCCTGAAGGCGACGCCGGGCGCAGGACAGCATTCCACCCAGCCGAAATACGGTGGCATCTGCTGCAATTCGACGATGGAAAAATCGTTCGAGCGAGGCAGCGCCTGCCTCTTTTGAAGAGCGGTTCTATTGAGATCCACGGCGTCCGTTCGATTGATGCGGGCACCGGACGTTGAGGGAAATGCACCCCGAATTCAAGCAAGGAGCCGCCCATTCCCCTGCGGCGGAAGGTACCGCGCCCGCGCGGCGCTCCGTCAATCGAGGGAGGAGCCCGGCCCCCCGGCCGCGAATTTGACGCCGAGGCAACCCGCTCCGCGCCACACGACCGTGCAATCGCGTCTCACCTTGCCGTCGACCGAGAGCAGCAGCATGAAGACCTCGGGGATGTCTTCCGGCGACTTGGTCTCGATTTTCGCCCCGCCCGCCGACACGTTGACGAGGAAGCCGAGGCCGACGAGGTTTTCAGCGGTGTCGATCATGCGGACGAACTGCCGCACATTGGCGCGGGGAGATTGCCGGCCGATCGGACGGATGGTCATGCGCTCGCCTTGTCGCCGGAGCCGCTGTCCGGATCCCGCAGCGTCTGCTCGGTAGCCCAGAACCGCAAGACCCGCTGCGCCGTCGCCTGCGACAACCGCGCATAATCGTTCTTGATCTTGCCGAGGTCCTGCGCGTTGATCCCTCGCTTGCCGGACTGGAGAAGAATGAGCGCGCGCAGGGTCATCCACGACAGGCCCGCGGCCTTGCACGGGATCAAAAGCGACTCGCTGCGCGCATCGTTGAAAATGCGTTCGATCAGCTCGACCGGCGCCCCGCACATCAGCGCCAGCGCCACGACGCTTTCGGCGTAGCGGCCGGTGTGCACGAATTCCAGCAGTGCAAGCTGATTGAGTTGGCCCGCCTCGTTCAGCCGCCGCACATGCTGCTCCGATTCGGCGAAATCGGGCGCCGCGCGATCGTGAGCCGGAACGCCGTTCGGGATGTCTCGCAGGATGGCGCGAATTTCCTCGCGCTTTTCCGCTGAGGCGAGCGAGAGCAAACGGCTGCGGACGGAGTCGGTCGTGTGTTCGAGCAAATCGCGGAAGATGTGGAGCGGAATGTCGGCGCGAAGGCCGACGCCTTCGCACAACGCCTCGTCGGAACGCGCCTTCTCGACCAGCCGCGTATAGCCGCTGTCGGAAAACGCCGCGCCGGCATTGTCCACGAGACGGCTGACGACCTCGGCATCCCCGCGCTCGATCAGCGCGTCGGTGACCGGTTCGCTCAGCATCTTGCGCTTGCAGATCGCCAACAGGTGTTGCCGCCCCTTGGTCCGTGCGATGTCAACGAGGTCCTGCGGCGCGAGCCGCTCCGAAATCGCGAGCACCGGACCGGCCACGGCAATCTCGTCATGCCGCGCGAGTGCACGGATCGCCTCCACCGGCGCGTTGTGAATCGGCGCGAGCCGTTCCCCAAGCTCGGCCAGCACCCTCGCCTCCACCCTCGCCATCAGATGGCAAAGCACTTCGTCGAAGACCTGGATCTGGTCTTCGTTCAGCCGTTCGCTTTTCATCAGGAAAAGGTTGGTCACGCGTCGCAGCGTGGCGATGCGCTTGTCGCTCGATCCGTGCCGCATCGCGTCTTCAAGCTCGGCCATCAACGAAGTCTGTGCGTACATCTCGCAAGTCCCGCCGGCGGGTCGGACAGGGTTCAAGATACCCCCCGGCTGCCGCGCCATAACGACCGGCACAGATTACCGCGTAAGTGTTAATACATACAGAACGCAACTGATGGGTGTGAAAAATACATCCAAGTTCTTGGAAATAATCGACAATCGGACGTTGTTGGATCGGCTAGATGAAACCGTTCATCCATCGCTTGAAGCGACGTATCAGGCGCGAACCTGCCGGACGGACCTTGGAGCCGGCGTCCATCTCGAATTCCCAGTTCGACTGATACACGACGCCGAGATAGTCGCGCGCGATCGTCTCCTCGGTTTCCCCGCGCTTGCGCATTTCCCGCCACTGCCAGTCGTAATGATAGAAACGAAAATAGGGACCGCGTGGCTTCATCGGGATGCTGTTGAAGGCGAGTTGCGCTTCGGCATACCAGCGCCACTCGCACGCATCCTCGTCAATCGCATCCCAGAACGTCATGCCGCGCGGTTGCAGATATTTCTCGTCGAGATCGCGCCAGACGGCGGCCGACCACAGGAAGGGCGGCGGACCGAACAGGTAGTTCGGGCCCTTTCGTCCGAAGCGCGCTTTCATGCGTTCGGAGTCACGCGCAAAGTCTTCCGCGACCTTGTGCCTGCCCTTGCGTATCGCCATGTCGAGAACTTCCTTGTTCTCGTGAATGACGGTGAAGGCGATGCCGTCGCTGTCGATGAAGTCGCCGCGACGGAACGGGCGCAGGAACTTCCCGTCCGAATCCACGCAAAGATAGGCGCGGCAGGGAACGAGGCGCCAGAATTCGCTTTTGACGATCTGTTGCGTGATCCGGCCGTCCATTGAGGCGTATCGGGATACGACCGCGCGCGGATTGGCGGCGATGATCTCCTCGTCGTCTAGAAGGTCGAAATCGTTTCCCAGAATGTCGCGAAACAACGGGCGATCCTTCGACGGAACGCTGACATAGAAGCGGATATTATCCGCGTTGAACCGGCGGATGCTGTCCGCGAGCCGTGCCAGACGCCGTGCGTCTCCTTCATAGGTTTTGCAGTAAAGGACGAAACTATCCTGATGCATGCGCGTTACGGCGCGCGCCGCTTCTCGGACGGATTGTCCGGCACTTTCCGGTCCGCCGCTTTCATCCGCCGCCCCCCCTCAAATCTCCGATGCGTGTATCAAATATGGCTGCCCGACCGCCACGGCCCCCGACGCGAAATGAACACGCGGAGCGCTACTCCCGCGTGCTCGGCGAACCATCTGCAAAATCGGGAATATCAGAACGCCTGGCGGAAGGGGTGAGATTCGAACTCACGGTACCCTTGCGGGTACGGCGGTTTTCAAGACCGCTGCCTTAAACCACTCGGCCACCCTTCCGCGGTTGGGGCGCCGACATTTAGCACGGTTCAATTTGGGCGAAAGAGAAATCGCGGCCGAGCCCCGCCCCCGTCGCGCCGACATCCGTCGCGGGACGGGCGGGCGCGGCCGCTTCCCGGCGCGGCCCGGCCCCGATCCAGCCCGCCGCCTCCGCAAATCGCGCTAGCGCGCCGGCGGCACGTAGCTCGTCAGCGGGCCACCGACGGCTGGCGGAGGCGCGGCGTCGAGATCGCGCGGTATCACGATCCGTCGGCCGGGTTCGAGCGGCGAGGCTTCGTCCACATCGTTGAGCTGCGCGACTATCCAGGCCGGCACTCCGTAACGGGCGGCGATCCGCCCCGCCGTGTCGCCGGCTTCGGCGCGGACCGGGACGCCGGAATCCCACAGCTCCACCTTCATGCCGCGCGGCATCACGTAGCGGATCGGAACGGTGATCCCCTCCAGGTTCGGCTGCGCGGTCGCTACGCGCACGATCTTCTCCACCAGCCGGTCGTCCAGCCCGCCAATCCGCAGCATGCGCACATGCGGCACCTCCCAGTAATTCTTCAGATCGATGCTAGCGAAATGCCCGCGATAGTCTCCGCCCGAGCTGACATTGCCGCCGCCGAAGAAATTCATCGAGGCGTAGATGTTGATGAACCGGTCGACATTGGGCGGCACGTCGTGCGGCAGCCGGGTGGGGTCGAGCGTGATCACGAGGCTGACCGGTATCCGCTCCTCCTTCAGCCTTTCGGCGAAGCTCAGCGCGACATCGGCCCCGGCCGAATGCCCGAGCAGGACGATCGGGCTTGGACGCGCCTCCGAACGGTAGCGCGCGATCGCCTCCTGCGCCGGCATCCGCCATTCCATGAAGTCATAGACCTTGGCGCTGACGCCCTGCGCATTGATCCTGTCGGCGAGGCGGTCGAGGTCCATCGTCGCCAGCTTTCCGCCGACACCGCGAAAGATATAGACATGCCCCCTGCCCTCGGCCTGCGGCTCCGCCGCGATCGAGCCGGTCGTCATCGTGTCCACGAAATTCATCGTGCCGCATCCCGCCGTGGCGAGGCTGCAGAGAAGGAGAAAGGCGAGGCTGAGATTCCGAGTCACGCAGTCCGGATTCTGATGGGAGCGGAGGCCGCCGGGCGTTGGCGGGTTGCGACGCGGAACAGGTGCAGCGCCAAGAGACAGCCACGACGGTTAACAATTGCTAAAGCCGCCCCGAGCCCTTCTCAAAGCCTTGAAATCCGGGCCTTTTCATGGAGAGCTCGGCCGAAGGGAATACCGTTCGGGCGGCGGGGCTCGAGCCGCGCGGCGAATCTCACCCGCCCGCCCGCTGCCGCCCCGCCCGGTTGACGCAGACCGCGCTCTCGCCTACCCCCGCAGGCCCACACGAGGTTTCATCGCACCATGAGCGCATCCGCGCCGCGCATTTCTTTCGTCTCGCTCGGCTGTCCCAAGGCGCTGGTCGATTCTGAACGCATCATCACGAGGTTGCGGGCGGAAGGCTACGAGCTTGCGCGCGAGCACAAGGGCAGCGATCTCGTCGTGGTGAATACCTGCGGCTTTCTCGACAGCGCGCAGGCTGAATCGCTCGACGCGATCGGCAAGGCGCTGGCGGAGAACGGCAAGGTGATCGTCACCGGCTGCATGGGCGCGGAGCCGGAGAAAATCGCCGGGCGCTTCCCCAACGTTCTGGCGATCACCGGCCCGCAGCAATTTGAAAGCGTTCTCGACGCGGTGCATCGCGCCGCGCCGCCGCGCCACGATCCCTTTCTCGATCTCGTGCCGCCGCAGGGGATCAAGCTCACGCCGCGCCATTACGCCTATCTGAAGATTTCCGAAGGCTGCAACAACCGGTGCAGCTTCTGCATCATTCCGAAACTGCGCGGCGACCTCGTGTCGCGTCCGGCCGCCGACGTGATGCGCGAGGCGGAAAGGCTGGCGGCGGCGGGCGTCAGAGAACTGCTGGTGATTTCCCAGGACACCTCGGCCTACGGCGTCGATATTCGCTATGCCGAAAGCGACTGGAAGGGCGCGCCGCTGCGCGCGAAATTTATCGACATCGTCCGCGCGCTGGGCGAACTCGGCATCTGGGTGCGGCTGCATTACGTCTATCCCTATCCGCATGTCGACGACGTCATACCGCTGATGGCGGAAGGAAAGATTCTGCCCTATCTCGACATCCCGTTTCAGCATGCCGCGCCTGAAATCTTGAAGCGCATGCGCCGTCCGGCGGCGCAGGAAAAGACGCTGGAGCGCATCCGGCGCTGGCGCGAGATCTGTCCCGATCTCGCGATCCGCTCGACCTTCATCGTCGGCTTTCCGGGCGAGACCGACGAGGATTTCGAGTTTCTGCTCGAATGGCTCGAGGAGGCCGCGCTCGACCGGGTCGGCTGCTTCAAATACGAACCGGTGAACGGAGCCGCCGCCAACGAGCTCGCCGCCCCGGTGCCCGAAGAGGTGAAGGAGCGTCGCCGGCAGCGATTCATGGAAAGGCAGCAGAGGATTTCGCTGAGGAGGCTCAAGCGCAAGGTCGGGACGCGCCAGCAGGTCATCGTCGACGAGATCGACCCCTCCGGTGCCAAGGGCCGCAGCAAAGCCGACGCCCCGGAAATCGACGGCGTGGTCCACGTGGCGAGCCGTCGTCCGCTCAAGGTGGGCGAAATCGCCACTGTCAAAATCGAGCGCGCGGACGAATACGACCTGCACGGGACGGTGGTCGGATTCTGACTTCCCGCGCGGTGCGGATTTTTCGTGACGAAAACGCCGCATATGCGGCCGGAACGTTCGCCGCGCGCGTTCATTGGCCTCCGGCAATGGCAAGCATGGAGGTTCCACATGACCTATCGCTTGATGAGCGCGGTAACCCTCGCCGCGGTGCTCGGTGGCGCCGGCAGCGCGGCAGCACAGACGGTTTACGTCGAGCGTTACGGCCCGCCGCCCGCCTATGTCGCGCCCGCGGACAGCTACGTCATCGAGGAACGGGAGATCGTGCTGTCCTATCCGCCGGTGACCTACGAGCGGCGCGTCGTGCGGCCGGGAATCGAGCGGCGCGTGATCGAGGCGGTCGACGGCACCGGGGCGACCTATGTCACCGAGACCGACGAACCCGTCGCGCCCTGCGGCTACGATGCCTTCGGCCGGCTGATTTGCGATTGAATCGAGGGCGCGGGCTGCCGGCCCGCGCCTTCCCTTCCCGCGTCCATCCGCCGCGCGGACTGGCCGCTCACGGCTTCAGGATCAGCGAACCGGTGGTCTTTCGACCTTCGAGGTCGACATGCGCCTGCTTCGCATCCTTGAGCGCATAGGTCTTGCTGACCGGAATTTTCACCTTGCCGCCGGTCACGACATCGAACAAGTCGTTCGCGGTGGCGACAAGATCCTCCCGCCTGGCGGTATAGGTGTTGAGCGTGGGACGCGTCGCGAACAGCGAGCCCTTGGCCTGCAGCAATCCGATATTGAACGCCTCGATCGGCCCGGACGACGAGCCGAAAGAAACAAACATGCCGAGCGGCCGGATGCAGTCGAGCGAGGCGGGAAATGTCGCTTTGCCCACTCCGTCATAGACGACGTCGCAGAGTTTGCCGCCGGTGATCTCCTTCACCCGCGCCACGAAATCCTCGTCGCGGTAGAGGATCGCGTGATGGCAGCCATTGGCCTTCGCGATGTCCGCCTTGTCTTTCGAACCGACGGTGCCGATCACGGTCGCGCCGAGGGCATTCGCCCACTGGCAGAGAATCTGGCCGACGCCGCCGGCGGCGGCATGCACCAGCACGGTGTGCCCCTTTTCCACCTTGAAGGTCCGGCGCAGCAGATACTGCGTGGTCATGCCTTTCAGCATCATGCCGGCCGCCTGCTCGTAGGAGATCGACGACGGCAGCTTTACCGCGCGCTCGGCGGGCAGCAGTCGCTCGGCCGCGTATCCGCCGAGCGCGACCACATAGGCGACGCGGTCACCGGCCTTGATGTCGGTGACGCCTGGGCCCACCGCCGTCACCTCGCCCGCCCCCTCGTTGCCGACCACGAAAGGCAGGCCGGTCGGCGACGGATAGAGGCCCGAGCGGAAATACGTGTCGATAAAGTTGATGCCGCACGCGTGTTGCCGGATGCGGATTTGCCCCTGTCCCGGCGCGCCGATGTCGATGTCCTCGAAGGTCAGGACGTCCGGACCGCCGGTCTTGTGAACTCGAACTGCAGCAACCATCGTCATTCGCTCCAATTTGCGACGCCCCGCCCGAGGCGAGCGTGCGCGATCATAGGGACGCGCCGGACCCGCGCAAGCTTCCGCGAACGCTAGCGGCCGCCCGTCACGCGCAGGACTGCCCCGCTGATATAGCTGGCGCCTTCCGACATCAGGAACAGCACGGAATCGGCGATCTCCCCGGCCGTGCCCGGGCGCTTCATCGGGATCAGCGGCGCGATGCGCTCGAGCCGCCCGGGCTCATGGATTTCCGTGTCGATCAGCCCCGGCGCCACCGCGTTGACGCGGATGCCGTCGTCGGCAAGCTCCTTTGACAGGCCGACCGTCATGGTGTCGATCCCGCCCTTGGTCGCCGCGTACCAGACATATTCCCCGGGACCGCCGAGAACCGCGCCGATCGAGGAGATCAGCACCATCGCTCCGCCCCGCCCGCCATGTTTTTTCGAAATTCTCGGAATGGCGGCGCGCGCGCAGAAGAAGGCGCCGAGCAGATTGAGGTCGATCACCTCGCGCAGCGTTCTCGTCTCGACCGCCTCGACGCGCGAGGGCTTGCCGACGATGCCGCTGTTGTAAACGAGATGGGTCAGCCGGCCGAGCCTGGCATCGGTTTCCCGGAAGACCCGTTCAACATCCGCCTCCACGCTCATGTCGCCCTGCAGCGCCACCGCCTTGCCGCCGGCCTTCTCGATATCCGCGACGACCGCCTGCGCGGCCTTGGCATCGCTCTTGTAGTTCACGCCGACATCGTAGCCATGCGCGCCGGCGAGCCTTGCGATAGCCGCGCCGATGCCCCGGCTTCCGCCGGTGACGAGCAGAACAGGATTCATGACGTCCTCATGCTTACGGGCCCGGGCCGATCCCGGCTCCTCATCATTGGGAAAAGGCCGGCTGCCGCAAGCCGGGCCGCTGCATTGCAGGGCGGGGAGCCATGACGTCCGGCGGGCTTGCCGGGCCGCAACGAAGCGCGAAGCCGCCGCACGCCATCGGCCTCACCGTCTCGGCGCCAGCGCGCCGATCGTGACAAGATAAAGAGCGCAGGCCGTGGCGGCCCACGCCACCGCCGAGGGTGGGCTCAGCCGCGCGAGCAGCGCCGCCATCGACAGCGCGGCCCACAACACGACAACGCCGATCGTCAGCGGCTGCAGCCGCGAAACGCGCATTGGATGCACGAAGCGGATCGGCGCGAAGGTCAGCGCCAGCAGCAGCAGCACCGCGAGCGCGCAGAGCCACGGTTGCGGCCTCAGCAGAAACAGGTGAAACGCAACCGCGTTCCACAGCGCCGGAAATCCCCTGAAATAGTTGTCCGGCGTCTTCATCTCGCGGTCGGCGAAATAGAGCGCGCCGGTGACGACGATGGCGAGCGGAAGCGGCAGCGCGGCTTCCTCCGGCAGCAGCCCGCCCACCGCCAGCGCGTAGGCGGGAACGAACACATAGGTGGTGAAATCGACGACGAAGTCGAGAATGTCGCCGGACCAGCGCGGGGCGATGCGCGCGACGCCGGCGCGACGCGCGAGCGTTCCATCGACACCGTCGATGAAAAGCGCCGCCCCGAGCCACCAGAACATCGCGACAAAATCGCCGCGGCCGGCGGCCAGCAGCGCGAGCAGTGCGCAGGCGGCGCCGAGCGCGGTGAAAAGATGGACGGCCATGGCCGGCGCAATCGCAAGGGCGGGCGAAATCGCCTTCCCCGAACCGCGCCGCTGCCTAGCCATTCCTGTTACCCCAGTCGATCTGGCAGATCTCGGCGGATTTTCCGGCGAAATTCCAGTTCCGTCCGAATGCGCGGAAACGCGACTTGTCGGCGCGCGCGACGGTCACGTCGGGGGCGATCCAGTATTCGCTGTTGCGGATCACGACGTTGCTTCCCTTTTCTCTGCCGCGGATCGGCGTGATCGCGCCATCGACGATCTTGTCGATCTTGATGACGCGCGTCTGGTCCTGCACGTCGTACACGATCGGCGCCTGCCGAACGCCCAGAAAGGAACCGACGAGGATCGACAGCAGATGTGTCGAGCCGCCCACCTTACCCATGAAGATGCGGGTCAGCGCCTTGACCGCATAGACCGACGCCTTTTCGTCCACGAACAGCGCCGCGGTCCAGTTGCCGCGCGACATTAGACCGGGAATTTCGATCATCAGTCCCGCCTTGACGCCGGAAAGGTCGGTCTCGCCGAACCGCCCCTCGTCGATGCGTAGGCCCGCCCAAGTCTGGCAATGACCCTCGGTCGGCGGATGATTGCCGAGCGAAAGCACGCAGGGACAAAAGACGTCACACGAACAGGACAAGGCAAGCTCGCCCCTGATCGACCATTGCTCCACGAAAGACACTCCTCAACTCCGGGCCGCCGCGAGGAGGTCCGCGCCGGCCAACGCCACGCCAATTGCAACAAGAAGAATTCCGATCGCCCGGCTGAGCCTCGAGGTCGCCGACAGCTTCTCCAGCGTCATGACGACGGCGAGCCCCGCCATCCACACGGCATTCATCACCCCGACCGCGAGCATCAGCAGCATGAGCGCCCAGCAGCAGCCGAGACAATGCAGCCCCTGCCGCAGGCCGAGCCCGAACACCCCGCGCGCGGTCGTCTTCCAGTTGGCGAAGAAGAACGGAAACGGACGCTGGCAGGCGCGCAGGCAAGACTGCTTGAGCGAGGAAAACTGGTATGCGCCGGCCAGCACGAACAGCAATCCCGACGCCAGCAGGCTTTCGGGCGTCATCGCCACGTTGAGAACCGCAAACCGCGTCAGCACGATCTGCAGCAGCGCGGCGGCGCCCGCGAAAGCAATCCACACCGCCGCGTAGCCGGCGGCGAGCGCCAGGGGCGTGATCACCGGCTGGCGCCGGCGCGCGGCGGTATCGGCGATCTCGGCATAGGTCATGATCATCGGCGCCGCGCTCGGAAGCATCATCGCCAGCGCCATCGCCACCCACATGGCAAAGACCAGCAGCAGCCGCAAAAGCTCGCCGGCAGAGGCCGACGGCATTCCAAAGCTTGCGCCGAGCGGCGCGCAAAGGGCGCGGAACAATCCGGCGACCCCGCCCCCCTGAGCGAGCGCCGCGCCGGCCACGATCCCGAGATAGAGCCAGCCGGCCCCGGTCAGGACCAGCACGCACAGGACGGCGGCGGCGCGCGGCTTGGCCGCGATCGCGCCGAGGCGGGCGGCACCGGGCGTCAGGTGGGAAAAGTCGGTCCGGACGTCGGTCAAGGGAGAGGCTCCTGACGCCTTCCTAACGCATGCGCCCGCGGAACGGAAACGCCAGCCTTTGCCATGGTTTCCACTCTCCCCAAAGCGGGCGCAGCGGGCTAGAAGCGTAACCATGACAACGTCCCCGCAACCGACGCAATCGGTCGTCGTCGGCGCCGGCCCCGCCGGTCTCACCGCCGCGATCGCGCTCGCGTCCGCCGGCATCGAGACGGTCCTGGTCGGCCGCCCCGCCCCCGACGACAATCGCACGACCGCCCTTCTCGGCGGATCGGTCACCGCGCTCGAAACGCTCGGCGTCTGGAAGCAGGCGCGCGCGCAGGCGGCGCCGCTTCGCACCCTGCGGATCGTCGACGACACGGCGCGTCTCATCCGCGCGCCGCAGGCGCGGTTCGAAGCCGGCGAACTCGGCCTCGACTCCTTCGGCGAGAATATCGAGAACCGCCACCTGGTCGCCGCCCTGGAAAGCCGCGCGGCGGCGCTTGCGAAGCTAACCCGCCTTGATGACGAGGCCGACGCGGTCGAGATCGACGACGAAGCGGTGACGGTGCGCGCTTGCAACGGCGAGGCCCTGCGCGCCCGGCTCGTTGTCGGCGCCGACGGACGCAAGTCCCTCTGCCGCGCCGCCGCCGGCATCAAAACCAGCGGATGGAGCTATCCGCAGGCCGCCCTCGCCCTGACTGTCCGTCACGCCCGCCCTCACGACGATATCTCCACCGAGTTCCACACCGAAACCGGCCCCTTCACCCTCGTGCCGCTGCGCGGCAATCGCTCGAGCATCGTCTGCGTGGTCGATCCGGCCGAGGGCGAGATGCTGCGCGGCCTCGACGCCGAGGCGCTGGCGGCGGAGATGGAGCGGCGCTCGCATTCGATTCTCGGCCGCATGCAGGCGGAAGCGGGCGTCGGCTATTTCCCGCTCGCTGTCGAGACGGCGGAAAGCTTCGCCGCCCGCCGGATCGCGCTTGTCGGCGAAGCCGCGCACCGGATTCCCCCGATCGGGGCGCAGGGTCTCAATCTGGGGCTGCGCGACGCGGCGCTGATCGCCGAGTTGGCCGCGCAGGCGGTAGGTCAGAACCGCGACATCGGCGCTGTGGAGCTGCTCGCGCGCTACGAACGCGGGCGCCGCGCGGACGTGGCGAGCCGCACATTCGCGGTCGATCTGCTCAACCGCACGCTGCTCTCCGGCTTCCTGCCGTTCCAGGGTGTGCGCGGGCTCGGCATGTTGCTGATGAATTCCGTCGGCCCGCTGCGCCGCGCGGTGATGCGCGAAGGCATCGCGCCGTCGTCGTCGCAGCCCCGCCTGATGCGCGGCGAGGCGCTCGCTCCTTATTGATTGTCGCGCACCGTTGATTGCCGGGAATCGAGCGGTGGCGCCGCCCTTGCTTCGCCCGGATCGCCGCGGAAACGCGGGGCGACGGGAACCGGCAAGGCCGGCATGGTCTCGCCCGAGGCGACATGAACCTTGCGCGCGAACAAGCCGCGCCCGGCGAAATGGGGGTCGCGCATCGCCTCCTCAAGCGAGGCGACGATCGTGGCGCAGCAATCCGCCTGCGCGAAAACCGGTCTCCATTCCTCCGCTGTCCTCGACGCGATGATGCGGGCGACCGCCGCCCGCGTCGCTTTCGGATCGGCGTCGTCGTCGGCGAGCGCGGCGTCGAGGCCGATTACCTGCGTGAAGCGGCGCCAGAAATGATCCTCGAGCGCGCCGCAGGCGATCAGCTTCCCGTCCCGCGCGGGATAGAGCTGGTAGCGCGGCGATCCTCCGGTCAGTAAGCCCTCGCCGCTCCGCGGATAGGCCCCGGTCGCCGCGCCTTGCGCCAGCGCATGCCAGGCGAAGACAAACATCGCGTCGGTCATGGCGATGTCGAGATGGCAGCCCTCGCCGGTCCGGTCCCGCTCGCGCAGGGCGAGCAGGATGTTGATCACCGCCGGGAAGGTGCCCCCGCCGATATCGGCGATCAGCGCCGGCGGCACGACGGGCTGCCCCGGCGGGCTCGCCTGCAGCCCGAGCAGCCCGGTATTGCCAATGTAATTGATGTCGTGCCCGGCCTCCTGCGCCCGCGGTCCGCTCTGGCCGTAACCGGAAATCGAGCAATAGATCAGCCGGGGATTGATCGCTCTCGCCGCGTCGAAGCCGAAGCCGAGACGGTCCATCACGCCTGGTCGGAACTGCTCAACCAGAATGTCAGCTCGCTGAAGTAACGATTTAAGTCGTTCGCGCCCGCTGTCGGCCTTGAGATCGAGGACGATCGTCCTCTTGCCCCGGTTCAGCAGCGCAAAGGCGGCGCCGTCGCAGCCCAGGCTCGGCTCGAAGCGGCGCATGTCCTCCCCGCCCGGCTTTTCGACTTTGATGACCTCGGCCCCGGCCTCCGCCAGCATCAGCGTAGCCAGCGGGCCGGGCAACAGCGTCGTCAGATCGACCACAAGGAGGCCTGCAAGCGGCTGCATGATCGGACTCAAAAAAGCTTCGTCGGCAGCATGCCGGTCTTGACGAGCCACATCACCGCGGTCAGCGACACCACGGACACGAGCGTGCCGAGCAATACCGAACCGGAAGCCTGCTCCACCCAGGTGTCGTATTGCCGCGCAATAATGAATGCGTTGAGGGCCGGCGGCAATGCCGCCATCAGCACGGCGGCGTGTATCCAGGTTTGCGAGAACGGCCCGAGCAGGCTGAGGAGCGCAAGCGCCATCAGCGGATGCACGGCGAGCTTGACGAGGAGAACGACCGGCACCTCCCACGGGACCGATCGCAGCGGACGCAACGCCACGGTCACACCCATCACGAACAGCGCGCAAGGCGCCGCCCCGTTCTGCAGGAACGCCATGAGTCGATCGAGCGCGACCGGCGGCTGGAAATGCGCGGCCGCCGAGAGCACGCCGAGGGCGGTGGCGATGATGAAGGGATGCAGCGCAATGCGCATGGTCACGTCGCGCGCGATCGCGCCGAACGTCTTGTGCTCGGTCCCGGCGAGCGCCATGAGAAACGGCGCGAGCGAGAATACGAGGATGTTGTCGAAGCAGAAGATCAGCGCGACCGGCGCGGTCGCCTGCGGCCCGAGCGCGGCGAGCGCGAGCCCGGGGCCCATATAGCCGACATTGCCATAGGCCCCGGCGAGTCCCGCCATCGCCGCCGGCGCCTTCTCCCCGCGCATCATGACCATGCCGGCGGCGAAGGCGAGCGCATAGGCCGACCCGGTCGCGAGCGTCGTGCCGAGAATGAAGGAAACGTTGTTCAGTTCCTCGAACGGCGTCGTCGCCACGATCCGGTAAAAGAGACAGGGCAGAGCGACGTAGATGAGAAAGAAATTCATCCACGCGAGCCCGGACTCGGGCATCGGCCTGAAGCGCCCGCAGGCATAGCCGAGAAAGATCAGGCCGAAATAGGGCAGCGCCAGGTTGAGGACGTCGGTCATGGGAAGTGGGCGGGCGGGCATTCGGGGGTAACGGCCCCCGCCCGAACGGTCAAGAAAAGCCGGCCCCGAGCCGGGGCGGACCTTGCGTTCCCCGCCGCAATACATGCAAATCCCGCCGCAGGTCCGGCCTTCCCGCCGCCGGCCCCCACAGCAAGGCCCGCGGCGCGTGCGGGCGCGATACAAGGCAGGTGAGGCATGAAATTGCCGCGTCAGTTTTTCAAGCCGCTCGCCATCGGTGCGCCCGAACCCTTGCGCGAGTTGCCGGTTCGGCTCGAGCGCATGATCCATTTCGTTCCGCCGCATGTCGAAAAGCTGCGGGCGAAAGCCGGCGAGCTGATCCGGCAGGTTGATGTGGTGCTGGGCAACCTGGAAGACGCGGTCCCCGCCGATGCCAAGGAGGCCGCGCGCGCGGGCTTCATCGAGATGGCGAAAGCCTTCGATTTCGGCGCGACCGGCCTGTGGACGCGCATCAACGCGCTGAATTCCCCTTGGATGCTCGACGACATCACCCAGATCGTGGGCGCGGTCGGCGGCAAGCTCGACGTGGTGATGCTGCCGAAGGTCGATGGTCCGTGGGACATTCACTATCTCGATCAACTGCTCGCGCAGCTCGAGGCGAAGCACAGGGTCGGCAAGCCGATCCTCATCCACGCCATCCTCGAAACCGCCGAGGGCGTCAACAATGTGCGAGCGATCGCCGCCGCGTCTCCGCGCATGCACGGCATCAGCCTCGGGCCGGCCGATCTCGCCGCCTCGCGCGCCATGAAAACGACGCGCGTCGGCGGCGGCCATCCCGAATACAAGGTGCTCGCCGACGCCTCCGGCGACGCGGCGCGGCCCGCCTTCCAGCAGGATCTGTGGCACTACACGATCGCGAAAATGGTCGATGCCTGCGCCGCCGCCGGCATCAAGCCGTTCTACGGTCCCTTTGGCGACTTCTCCGATCCGCAGGGCTGCGAGGTTCAGTTCCGCAACGCCTTCCTGATGGGCTGCGCGGGAGCCTGGTCGCTTCATCCCTCGCAGATTGCCATCGCCAAGCGCGTCTTCTCGCCCGATCCCAAGGAAGTCGCCTTCGCCCGCCGGATCGTCGAGGCGATGCCGGACGGAACCGGCGCGGTCATGATCGACGGAAAGATGCAGGACGATGCAACCTGGAAGCAAGCCAAGGTTGTGCTCGATCTTGCCGCCCTCGTCGCCAGGAAGGACCCCGATCTCGGGAAGGCCTACGGATTTTGAGGCCTGTTATCCGCCTCAATCGCCACCTATGTTGCCGCGTATGAGCAAAAGCCATACCCCGAAGGCCGACCCGAAGCGCGCCGCGTTCAAGCCGCGCGTCGCCAAGTATCGCATTGGCGACGTGGTGCGCCACCGTGTCTTTCCGTTCCGCGGCGTCGTCTTCGACATCGATCCGGTATTCAACAACACTGAGGAATGGTGGCTGTCGATCCCCGAGGAAGTGCGGCCGCACAAGGACCAGCCCTTCTATCACCTGTTCGCCGAGAACGCGGAGAACGAATACATCGCCTATGTGTCGGAGCAGAACCTCCTGCCCGACACGTCCGGCGAGCCGATCCGTCACCCGCAGGTACGTGAGGTCTTCATCGAGGATGCGCATGGCGGCTTCCGCCCGCGCGATTTTCTCGTCAACTGATCCGGCCCGTTTCTCCGGCCGGACAAAAAACAAAAGAAAAAGGCGCGCCCGGCGGACGCGCCTTTTTCCGCAATGAGCGCGCTCTTACTGCTTCGGCGCGGGAGCCGGAGCGCCTTGAGCCGGAGCCGATCCGCTCTTGGCTTCGAGTTCCTTGCGCGCCTTGTCTGCGCGCGCCTGCAACTCGTCCTGCAGCTTCTTCTGCTGCTCCTCGAAAACCTTCGGATCGGTCGGCGGGCCGTCATAGGCCTTGGCGAAGTCGGCGAGCGGCAGCAGCAGGCTGACCGGCTGGCCGTTGCCGTTGATCGCCTGCACCGCGAGCTGCTGACCCTTCTTGAGCCTCTGCACCAGATCGGCATTGGCCTCGTAATCGGCCATGCAGCCATTGGTGAAGCAGATCACGTAGGGCGCCTGCGCCGGCTGGCCCTGGTCGATAATCGTGCGCGTGCCGTGCACGAGCTGCATGCCGAGCGGCAGCGTGACGCGCAGGATCTTCTTCTGCTCGCCTTCCGGCTCGATCAGCACGGCGGCGACGACCGGCATGCCGGACTCGAGCCGCGCGTCCTTGCCGGTGAAGCAAACCTGCTTGGCGCTCGAGTCCTGGCCCTTGAGGCAGAACTTGGTCCAGGGGGAATAGATGAGCTGCACTTCGCCCTGCTGCGGCTGGCCGGCCGGAGCCGCGGGCGCATTCGGCTGGGCCTGGGCGGGTGCGGCCGGCTTGGCTGGGGCAGCGGGTTTTGCCGGAGCGGGTTTCGCCGGCTGCGTTTGCGCCTCCGCGACCCCCGCGCTTGCCATCGCCAAAATACTGGCGGCCGCAAACGCGGACGCGATCCGATAAGTCATTGGACTTCGTTCCTCTTTAGTTTTTGGCGTTCCGAAGGCGCTGGGGCCGCCCCGACCGGCGCCCGGAAAGGGCGTGTCTTGACGCAAATAAAGGCAACAGCGTGACGCCTTGAGTCCGCCTGATACCTGAATTTCCGGCGCCAATAAAGCGCTCAGAGCGAATAATGGTGATTACCCTGTCTTGGCAAAGGCCTGAGCGTGGATTGCGTGTATGAAGCACCGACCGGCGAGAATCAAACCGAAAAACGCGATGCCGCTGAAGGATTTCCGCGCCGTTCCTGCCCGCGGCAAGATTTCGCCGACGGGGCTTTTCGCCGCCCTCGCGCTCGCCTGCGCTTTGTCCGTCACGGCAACCTCCGGCATCGCCGAGCCCGCTCACGCAATCGCCATGCACGGCAAGCCCGCCTGGCCGCCGGGCTTTTCCGACCTTCCCTACGCGAACCCGGCGGCGCCGAAAGGCGGCCGCCTCGTCCAGGGCGTGCTCGGCACATTCGACAGCCTCAATCCGTTGATTGTGAAGGGCCTGCCGGCGCAAAGCATCCGCGGCTACGTGATCGAAAGCCTGCTCGCGCGCGGTTACGACGAGCCGTTCACGCTCTACGGCCTGCTCGCGCAAAGCGTCGAGACCGACGACGAACGCAGCTTCGTCACCTTCACGCTTGATCCGCGCGCGCGATTTTCCGACGGCAAGCCGGTCACGCCGCAGGACGTGGTCTTCTCCTGGCAATTGCTGCGCGACAAGGGCCGCCCCAATCACCGCACCTATTACGCCAAGGTCAATAAGGCGCAGATCGTCGGCCGCTCGGTGCGCTTCGATCTCGCGGGCGCCAACGATCGCGAATTGCCGCTGATCCTCGGATTGATGCCGGTGCTGCCCAGGCACGCGGTCAACGCCGATACCTTCGAGGAGACGAGTTTTGAGCCGCCGATCGGCAGCGGGCCTTACCGGGTGACCGCGGTGAAGCCGGGCGAAAGCGTTACCTTCACGCGCGATCCGAATTACTGGGGACGCGATCTTGCGATCAATCGCGGCTTCTGGAACTTCGACGAGTTGCGCTTCGACTATTATCGGGACGCCAACACCTATTTCGAGGCGTTCAAGAAAGGGCTTTACGACGTGCGCGCAGAAAGCGATCCGGGTCGCTGGGCCACGCAATACGATTTTCCCGCCCTGCGCGACGGGCGCGTGGTCAAGGAGAGCTTTCCTTATGCGCTGCCCAAGCCGCTCGACGCCTTCGTCTTCAACACGCGCCGTCCGCTTTTCGCCGACATCCGCGTGCGCGAGGCGATCGGCCTCCTGTTCGATTTCGAGTGGTTGAACAAGAATTTCTATTTCAACGCCTATCGCCGCACGGTCAGCTATTTCGAGGGGTCGGAGCTGTCCTTTTCCGGCCACCCCGCCGATCCGCGTGAGCGCGCCCTGCTCGCCCCCTTTCCCGGCACGGTGCGCCCCGATGTGATGGACGGCTCATGGCATCCCCCGGTCAATGACGGCACCGGCCGCGACCGGGCCAACCTGAAAAAAGCGTTGGCGCTGTTCTCGCAGGCGGGTTTCGACCTCGACGGAACGGTGCTGCGTTCGCGCGCCGACGGGACGCCGTTCGAATTCGAGATTCTCGTCGTCACCAAGGACCAGGAGAGGCTGGCGCTCGCCTTCGCGCGCGACCTCAAGCGCGCGGGAATAGCCGCGCATGTGCGCGCGGTCGATGCGGTCCAGTTTGACCGCCGCAAGCTCACCTACGACTACGACATGATCCAGTACAAGTGGGACCAGTCGCTGTCGCCCGGCAACGAGCAGAGCTTCTACTGGAGCAGCGCCGCCGCCGATGCACAGGGCACGCGCAACTATATGGGCGCGAAAAATCCGGCGATCGACGCGATGATCGCCGCGCTGCTGCAGGCGCGCGAGCGTTCCGAATTCGTCTCCGCCGTGCGCGCGCTCGACCGCGTGCTGGTATCCGGATTCTACGTCGTGCCGCTCTTCCATCTGCCGGACCAGTGGGTCGCCCGCCGCGCCTTTATCGAGCATCCGGCAAGGACGTCGCTGTTCGGCTATCTGCCCGAAACCTGGTGGCACAAGCCATGATCCCGGGCGACGCCATATCGGACGCACGATCCGCCAATCGCGTCACGCTCGACGAAATGCTGCGGCGCGCGGCGCAGGAACACCCCGACGCGGCGGCCCTCGTCGATTTGCCGGATCCCGCGCGGGATGCTGCGCCGCGCCGTCTCTCCTTTGCGCAAGCCGACCGGATCGTGTCGGCGATCGCCGCGCGCCTCCATCGCCTCGGGCTTTCGACCGACGCGGTGATCGGGCTGCAATTGCCAAACACCATCGACCACGTTCTCGCCTTTCTCGGTACACTGCGCGCAGGCATGATCGCGGCGCCGCTGCCGCTCCTGTGGAGGCGCGCGGACTGCGTCGCCGCGCTGTCGCTTGCCGGCGCGCGGGCGCTGATCACCCGCGGCGCGCATGGCGGCGCCGAGCATTTCCGGATCGCGATGCAGACCGCCGCCGAGATTTTCTCGATCCGGCATGTCTGCGGCTTCGGTCCGCAGGTTCCCGACGGAATCATCCCCTTGGACGACCTTTACGAGGGCGTCAGCTTCGATCCCCCGCCGCCCGCCCGCGCGCATGACGAGGTGCCGGCCGCGCATGTCGCCGCCATCACCTGGGACGTGACGGCCGATGGCCTGATCGCCGTCGCGCGCAGTCATCGCGAGCTCGCCGCCGCCGGAACGGCCGTCCTGCTCGAAAGCAGGCTGCCGCCACATCCGGCGATCCTCTCCACCGTCGAGCCGTCCTCCCTCGCAGGCCTCTCGGCGGGGCTGCTCCCTTGGCTTTTGTCTGGCGGAACCCTCGTGCTCCACCATGCCTTCTCGCTGGACATTTTCGCCGCACAGGTCGTCGGCCATGGATGCGATACGGTCGTGCTACCCGGACCGCTCGCGGCGCATCTCGCCGGAACCGATTTTCTGCCGCCTGGGCATCGCGTGACGAACTTGCTCGCCGTGTGGCGAGCGGCGGAACGGCTGATCGGAACGGCCGGCTGGCGCCATCCCGCGATCGCCATGACCGACATCGTCGCCCTCGGCGAAACCGCCGTTGTTGCCGGACGCCGGGAGGAGGACGGAAGACCGCTGCCGCTGCCCTTCGGCCCGGTCATGGTTCCGCGCGGAGAACCCGGCGCAATACGCGTCGCCGATCTCGCCCGGACCTCGGCCGGCACGCTGGCCGCCGGTGGGCCGATGGTTCCGCGCTACCCTTTCCCGCCGGATGCCGAGCGCAGGGGCCGTGCCTTCCTGCGCGTCGCCGCCGACGGCATGGTGAATACCGGCTATCCGTGCCGCGCCATCCGCGAAACCGGTTCGCTGATCGTCACCGGCCCGCCTTCCGGGCTGGTCAGTGTCGGCGGTTATCGTTTCGCGTGGCGCGAATTGCAGGATCTCGTGGCCGGCGCAGATTCCGGGGCGACCATCGCCGCGCTTCCCGACCGGACGATGGGCCATCGCCTCGCCGGTCATTCCCCGGACCGAGCCGCCACGCGCGACGCGCTCGAAGCGATCGGCGCCAATCCGCTCATCGTGCGCGCGTTCCGCGAACGAATGCGGCGCGATTTGCCCTGATATATCGTTAACGCGCCAAAACTCAGCGATCGCGTTGACCCGTCATTAAGTCGGCACGGCCTATGCTTGCGTGATTGAAATCCCAGTCGCAGCAGGTCCGATGTCTCTTCAAGGTTCGCTCGTCGTCGTTGCCGAGAAACCCTCCGAAAAGCTCGTGGGCGCTCTGGCCGCGGCCGGCGCCTTCCCGGTGATCGAGGCGGCGCCCTCCGATGCTATCGCCGCCATTGAAGCGGCCCGGCCGGAAGCCGTCGTGCTCGCAGACTCCACGGCATCCGAAGATGCTTCCCTTGCCCGGGCGCTTGCCGAAACGGTCACTGCGGCGACACCGATCATCCCGGTGATCGCGCGCCTGCGCGAGACCGCCCATCCCGCCTATCGCGAGGCGTTACCCGTTCACGACAACACGCTCATATCGGCCACATGCTACGCGGTGTCGAGAGCAGTGCGGGTGCGCACGCTGCATGCGGCGATCCTGCGCCGCTCGCAGATCGCGAGAGACGAAGGCCATGCCGTTCCGGCGGTGCCGAGGAACGACCCGCTGGGCGACGCCATCGTGATCGTTGCCGGGCGCGGCCGCACCTATCCGGCGCTGACGCTTCCGGTCGGAGAGAAGGCCGGGCTGATCGGCGCGCTGACCATCGAAACCGCCGCGCGCTATCTCAAGGGACGCGACGCCGACGGACTGGTCATCGGCGACGGATTTTCGGCGACGGCGGTCGACAGTCTTCTGACGGTGCTCGGCGAGGATACCCGCTTCCGCGACATGCCGATCGGCGTTCTCGCCAAGCCCGGCATCGAGCTTGAGCACGATCTGCACATCGTCGTCGGCACCGATCCGGAATTGCTGATCGCCCATCTCCTGCCCTATGTGCGGCTGCACGCCTTCGAGGCGCGGCTCAAGCGCCTGCTGCAGTCGCTCGAACAGGAAGGCATGATCGACCCCGATACCGGCCTGCTGCGGCCGGAGAATTTCACCCGCGAACTCGAGCGCGCGATCCAGTCCGCCGACGAGCGTGGCGTCGGCCTGTCGGTGGCGAGGTTTTCGTTCCCCGACGACTTGAACGAACGCGGCAATCTCGACGCGGCACGGCTGCTGAGCCGGCTGGTGCGCGGCGGCGATTTCGGCTGCCGCCAGGATGACGGCTCGATCCTCGTGACCTTCGCCGAAACCGATCTGCAGCACGCCCATGTCGTGGCGCGCAGGCTCGCGAGCATCCTCAAGCAGACGATGCTGAGCGGCGGACAGCATCCCGCCCTCGCCCCGCAGGTTACCCTCACCGCGCGCAAGCCCTCCGACAACGTCGTCTCGCTGCTGACGCGCGTGCTCGCCCCCCAGATTGCGGCTTGAAGGCCGGACACATAGGTTAGGCGGAACAGAAAGGGTTCCGCCATGACGCTTGCGATCGATGTCGTGTCCGACGTGGTCTGTCCGTGGTGCTTTATAGGCAAGCGGCGGCTGGAAAAGGCGCTGGCGCTGAAGCCTGACATCGCGGTCGAGGTGCGCTACCGCCCCTATTTTCTCAACGACTGGGTTCCGCGTGAAGGCATGAGCCGCGTGGAATACCTCACCAGGAAATTCGGCTCGGCCGAACGGTACCGGGAGATCGCCCAGCGCATCGTCGCGGCCGCGGCGCAGGAAGGGCTCGTGTACAATCCCGACCGCATCGCGCGGCAGCCCAACACGACCGACTGCCATCGGCTGATCGCATGGGCGGGCCGCGACGCCGCGCGTATGAAGCAGCGCCTCATGGATCTGTATTTCACCGAGGGCGGCGACCTGACCGACAAGGCCGTTCTCGTTCAGGCGGCGGCCGATTGCGGCCTCGACCGCGCCGAGATCGAGGCGCGGCTTGCGACCGATGCCGATATCGAGCGCGTCACGATGGAAGCAGAAGCGGCGAAGGAAGCCGGCATCGACGGCGTGCCCTGCTTCATCTTCGGCGGCATCCTCGCCGTGTCGGGCGCGCAGGCGCCCGAATATCTGGCCGGGGCCATCGAGCGGGCGGCGGGCGAGGCGACGCGGCGCGAGGCTGCGCAGGCCGCGCAATAGCAGTGCATCATCGCGCGGGGGCGCTAGGCGGCTTTCGCCGGCTGCACGAGCTTGACCAGTTCGCGCAGGATCGCCGCGGTGCCGGCGAGCCGCTGCTCCGGATTCTCCCAATCCTCGAAGAAGACGACCTTCATGTCCGGCCGCACCTTGGCGTCGTCATGCCCGGCAATGAAGCGCAGCAGCGCCTCCGGATTGGCGAAGGTGTTGTCGCGGAAGGACAGCACCGCGCCCTTCGGGCCGGTATCGACCTTCTCGACATTGGCCTTGCGGCACAACGCCTTGATGGCGACGATCTTGAGCAGATGCTCGGTTTCCTCGGGCATGCGTCCGAACCGATCGACGAGCTCGGCGGCGAACGGCTCGATCTCCCGCTCGTCATCGATTTCGGCCAGCCGGCGATAGAGCGAAAGCCGGACCGATAGATCGGCCACATAATGGTCGGGGATCAGCACCGGCATGCCGATCGTGATCTGCGGCGACCAGCGGTCCGCCACCGGCTCCCTGATGCCGGCCTTCAGCGACATCACCGCTTCCTCCAGCATCTGTTGGTAAAGCTCGAAACCGACTTCCTTGATGTGGCCGGACTGTTCTTCGCCGAGCAGGTTGCCGGCGCCGCGGATATCGAGATCGTGCGAGGCGAGCTGAAAGCCCGCGCCGAGCGTATCGAGCGATTGCAGTACTTTCAGCCGCCGCTCGGCCTGCGCGGTGATGCGCTTCTTCTCCGGCAGCGAGAACAGCGCATAGGCGCGCAGCTTGGCGCGCCCCACCCGGCCGCGAAGCTGGTAGAGCTGGGCGAGGCCGAAACGATCCGCGCGATGGACGATCAGCGTATTGGCAGTCGGAATGTCGAGGCCGGATTCGATGATCGTCGTCGAGAGCAGCACGTCGTATTTGCCGTCGTAAAAGGCGGACATGATGTCCTCGAGCATGGTCCCGGCCATCTGCCCGTGCGCCACCGCGACCTTCACCTCCGGCACGTTCTTGTCGAGGAAATCCTTGACGCCGGCGAGATCCTCGATGCGAGGACAGACATAGAAGGATTGCCCGCCGCGATAGCGTTCGCGAAGCAGCGCCTCGCGCACCACGAGCGGATCGAACGGCGAGACGAAGGTCCGCACCGCGAGCCGGTCCACGGGAGGCGAAGCGATGATCGACAGGTCGCGCACGCCGGTCAGCGCGAGCTGGAGCGTGCGCGGGATCGGCGTCGCCGTCAGCGTCAGCACGTGCACCTCCGCCCGCAACTGTTTCAGCTTTTCCTTGTGCGCGACGCCGAAATGCTGCTCCTCGTCGATGACGATCAGGCCGAGGTCCTTGAACCTCACCCCGCGGCCCAGCAGCGCATGCGTGCCGACGACGATGTTGAGCTCTCCGGAGGCGAGCGCCGCCTTTGTCTTCGCCATCTCGGTATTGGACACCAGACGCGAGGCGAGCGCGACCTTAACCGGGAAATGCCGGAAACGTTCGCTAAAGGTTTTGAAGTGCTGCCGCGCGAGCAGCGTGGTCGGCACGACCACGGCGACCTGCTTTCCGCCCATCGCCGCGACGAAAGCCGCGCGCAGCGCGACCTCCGTCTTGCCGAAGCCGACATCGCCGCAGACCAGCCGGTCCATCGGCCGCCCCGCGTCGAGGTCTTTGAGCACGGCGTCGATCGCCGCCTGTTGGTCTTCCGTCTCCTCGTAGGGGAAGCCGGCGCAGAATTCGTCGTATAGGCCGGGCTCCACGGAGAGCCGCGGCGCCTCGCGAAGCTGCCGTTCGGCGGCAACCTTGAGCAGCTCATGCGCCATCTCGCGGATGCGGCTTTTCATGCGCGCCTTGCGCGCCTGCCACGCCCCGCCGCCGAGCCGGTCGAGCTGCGCGCCCGCCTCCTCCGAACCGTAGCGGGAGAGAAGCTCGATATTCTCGACCGGCAGATAGAGCTTGTTGTCGTCGGCGTAGCGGATTTCAAGACAATCGTGCGGCGCCCCCGCCGCTTCGATCGTTTTCAGGCCGGCGAAGCGCCCGATGCCGTGATCGACATGAACCACGAGATCGCCGGCTGAGAGCGCGGTCGCCTCGGCGATGAAATTCTCCGCCCGCTTGGCCGACTTGCGCCGGCGCACGAGCCGGTCACCGAGGATGTCCTGTTCGCTGATGATCGCCGCATCCGCCGTCTCGAATCCGGATTCGATGCCGAGGATCGCCAGCGACACTTCCGGCTTCGGTCGCGAAAGCGCCTCGCGCCAAGAGCCGACATTGGCGAGATTGGCAAGCCCGTGGTCGCGCAGCACGTGGCTCATGCGCTCGCGCGCGCCCTCGCTCCACAGCGCGATCGTTACCCGCTTGCCCTGCTCCTGCAGCGCGGCGACATGCTTGCCGACGGCATCGAAGACATTGGCGTTCGGTTCGGCGCGCTCGGCGGAAAAGTTGCGGCCCTGCCGCGCACCGATCTCGATCGTGTCGCCGGCGTCGGGCACGAGGAATTGGGTGATGCGCGCAACCGCCGTCGCACCGAGCCGGCGCTTCCACTCGTCCTCGGTCAGATAAAGCCGCTCCGGCGGCAGCGGATGGTAGGGCACTCCCGATCCGGCATCGAGCGGATTGCGGCGCGCCTCATAATAGTCGGCGATCTGGGCGAAACGTTCGTGTGCGGCGTCCTCCGACAGCGGCTCGATCGCGATCGGCGAGCCCGGCACGTAGTCGAACAGCGTATCGAGACGCTCGTGGAACAGCGGCAGCCAATGCTCCATGCCCGCATATTTGCGGCCCTCGCTGATCGCCTCGTACAGGAGATCGTCGCGCGAGGGCGCGCCGAACGCGGCGACATAGCCGGTGCGGAAGCGGCCGATCGTTTCCGTGGTGAGCTGAAATTCCGCCGCCGGGACGAGATCGAGATGGCGCAATTCCCCCATCGTGCGCTGGCTGTCGGTGTCGAAGCTGCGGATCGTTTCGAGCTGGTCGCCGAAAAAATCGAGCCGCACCGGGTCGTCGAGGCCGGGGGGGAAAAGATCGAGAATGCCGCCGCGCACGGCATATTCGCCGGGCTCGCGCACCGTCGATGTGCGCACGAAGCCGTTCAGCTCGAGCCAGCCGACGATATTCTCCATGCCGAGGACATTGCCGGGCGCGGCGGACAGCGTCTGTCCGGCCAACGTCCTTTTCGGCGGAACGCGCTGCACGATGGCGTTGACGGTGGTCAGGAGGATCGAGGGCCGGTCGCGCCCCTGCACATGCGCAAGCCGCGACAGCGTGGTCATGCGCTGGGCGAGTATGGCGCCATGCGGCGACACGCGGTCGTAAGGCAGGCAGTCCCAGGCGGGAAATTCGATCGTCGCGACATCGGGAGCGAAGAAGGCAAGCCCCCGCGCCAGCGCCGCCATGCGCGGCGCGTCGCGGCAGATCGCCACGAGGCTGACGGAGGGCGCATCCGGCCGCGCAGCAATCGCGCGCGCGAGATCGCCGAGCACGAGCCCTTCCGCGCCGTCGGCGACGCCGGCGAGCGTCAGCGGCCGCCCCGCCTTGAGACTGTCGGCCGGAGAAGGCGCCATCAGCTCACCTTCATCCCGCGGTGGAAGGCGCGCAGGCTGCGCAACAGCGCGGTGTCATGTTCCTGCGGGGCGCCGCCGTCGCCCGTCACCCACAAATAAAGATCGTGATCGGGCACCTCGAGCAGGCGCTCGTAAATGGCAAGCTCGGCCTCGCTCAGCGAAGCGATATGCGCGTCGGCGAATCGGCCGAGCAGCAGATCGGTTTCCCGGATGCCGCGATGCCAGGAGCGGAACAGCAGGCGCCGCCGCCTTTCGTCCAAACCTTCGCTCGACCGCATGGAGCCAGTCATTTTTCCTCGCTGCGCAACGCCAAAAGCCCGGACGGGCCGGGCGATGCTTTATATAAGCGGTCGTTGCGATTTGTCAGTCATTTCCTTCCCCTAGGAAGGCAGCTCTACGGTCAGCGCGGAAGCAAAGGTGAAGCGCCGCGGGCAAATCCGCGTTCGCCCGGGGCGCCCGCGGAAGCGGGACGAAATGAAACGCGCTAATGTCACGCCCGATGCGCCCCACGCTCCTCTCGCCCTTTTTTGCCTCGATCCGCACCCTGCCGGGCGTCGGCCCGAAGGTGGAGAAGCTCTTTCGCCGCCTGTTCGGCCGCGAGGACGAGGCGCGCGTCGTGGATATCCTGTTCCACCTGCCGACTGGCGCGATCGACCGCCGCGCGCGCCCGAAATTGCGCGACGTGGTGCCGGGCACCGTGGTCACCGTCGAGGTGACGATCGACCGCCATCGGCCGCCGCCGCCCGGGCGCGGGCGCGTGCCGTATCTGGTCTACGCCAGCGACGACACTGGCGATATCGTCCTCACCTATTTCCACGGCCGCAAGGAATTGCTGGAAAAGGCGCTGCCGATCGGCGAGACGCGCTACGTGTCCGGCACCGCGCAGCTCTATGACGGGATGTTGCAGATGGTGCATCCCGATCGCGTGGTTGACGCGGCCGGCCTCGCCGGCCTCCCACTGATCGAGCCCGTTTATCCGCTGACCGAAGGCCTGCACGCCAGCCAGGTGCGGCGCGCGGCGGAGGCCGCGCTCGCCGCCGTCCCTGACCTGCCCGAATGGCAGGACACGGCGTGGCTCAACGAGAGAGGATTTCCTTCTTTCAGGGCAGCGCTCGCCGCGCTGCATCGGCCGGCGGCCCCCGGCGATATCGGACCCGCCGGTGCCGCCTGGGCGCGGCTTGCCTACGACGAACTGCTCGCCGGCCAGGTGGCGCTGGCGCTGGTTCGCGCCCACCTGCGGCGTCAGTCCGGTCGCGGTAGCGCCGGCGACGGCCGTCTGCGCAAGGCGATCGCCGCCGCCCTTCCCTATTCGCTGACCCTTTCCCAGCGCGCCGCGCTCGACGCGATCGTGGCCGATCTCGCCAAACCGCAGCGGATGCTGCGCATGCTTCAGGGCGATGTCGGCTCGGGCAAGACGGTCGTCGCCCTGCTCGCGGCCGCCGCCGTCATCGAGGCGGGACGACAGGCCGCGCTCATGGCGCCCACCGAAATTCTCGCCCGTCAGCACATGAAAACCATCGCCCCGCTCGCCGAAGCTGCCGGAATCCGCGCCGCGATCCTGACCGGCCGCGAACGCGGCGCCGCGCGCGAGCACATTCTCGGCAAGCTCGCGCGCGGAGAACTCGATCTTATTGTCGGCACGCACGCGCTGTTCCAGGACGAGGTTGCGTTCAAGGATCTCGGGCTCGCGGTCGTGGACGAGCAACACCGCTTCGGCGTGCATCAACGCCTCGCGCTCGCGCGCAAGGGGGAGGCCGTCGATGTGCTGGTGATGACCGCAACCCCGATCCCGCGCACGCTGGTGCTGACCTATTTCGGCGACATGGACGTCTCGGAACTGCGTGAAAAGCCGGCCGGGCGCAAGCCGATCGACACCCGCGCCATCCCGCTCGACCGCCTCGCGGAAACCGTCGATGCGGTGGGCCGCGCGATCGACGAGGGCCAGCGCGTGTATTGGGTGTGTCCGCTGGTCGAGGAATCGGAAACCGGCGATCTCGCCGCGGCGCAGGAGCGGTTCGCGTCGCTGCAGCGGCGGTTCGGCGAGCGGGTCGATCTCGTGCACGGCCGAATGCGCGGGGCCGACAAGGATGCGGCGATGGCTCGCTTCGCGCGCGGCGAAAGCCGGCTGCTCGTCGCGACGACCGTGATCGAAGTCGGCGTCGACGTGCCCGAGGCGACGGTGATGGTCATCGAACATGCCGAGCGTTTCGGGCTGGCGCAGCTTCACCAGCTACGCGGACGCATCGGACGCGGCGAAGCGCGGTCCACCTGCCTGCTGCTTTACAAGCCCCCGCTCGGGGAGACGGCGAAGGCGCGCCTCGCCATCATGCGCGAGACCGAGGACGGCTTCCGCATCGCCGAGGAGGATCTGAAGCTGCGCGGCGAAGGCGACGTGCTCGGCACCCGCCAGAGCGGCGACCCGGGTTTCCGTATCGCACGGCTCGCCGTGCACGCGGACATGCTGGCGGCGGCGCGCGACGACGCGGCGCTGATCCTGGCGCGCGATCCGCACCTCTCCAGCGCGCGCGGGGAGGCGCTGCGGCACCTGCTCTACCTGTTCGAGCGCGACGAGGCCGTGCGCCTTATCAGAGCCGGCTGACGGTCACGCGCGGGCGAGCGGATCGGAGCCGAACCGGTTCGGCCCCTGCGTGCCTTTCAGGCAAGCCCAGTAGAGCAGCAGAAAGACGCCGACGATCGTGAAGGTGATCAGAAGCCACCAGCCGGCGCGGTCGATGTCGTGAAGCCTGCGGACGGCCACCGCCAGCGCGGGAAGAAGCGTGACGATTGCGAACACGGCCTGCAGCGGGCCCTTGTCCGCGTTGAAGATTGCGGCATCGAGAACGTTGAGCACCGCGCTTGCGATGACGGCAAAGAGGACCCAATACCAGTATTCCGAGCGGCAGGCCCTGCCGGAAAAGGTAACGTAATTCGTCAGCACGGACCGGATCGCGTCGAAGAAATTCATTTGCCCTCGCCCCCGCCGCCAAGCTCACGGCACCTGCTCGGTCTGCGGCTTTGCCCGCGCGCTCTGCGCCGCGCGCGCGGTTGCGGCGAGCGAGGCGAGCTTCTGCTGATCGGCGTTGCCGCCGCCCGGCTGCACCATCCCCGCCGACATCAGCAGCGTCGCCGCCGCCTCGACCGGAATGTCCAGCTCGATGATCATGCGGCGCGGAAGGAAAAAGAAGAAGCCGGTCGTCGGGTTCGGCGTGCATGGCAGAAAGACCGAGATCTGGTCGTCGCCCTCCGGCAACCGCGCCGCCACATCCGGACCCGGCGGCTGCGACAGGAATACGAGCGACCACATGCCCGGAGCCGGAAACTCGACCAGCCCGACCTTGCGGAAGCTCGTTCCCGATTTCGAGAACAGCATGGTGAAGACCTGCTTCACCGTCTTGTAGATCGGCCGCACGATCGGCATGCGGTCGAGCACGCTTTCGCTGAGCTGGAGCAGCGTGCGCCCGACGAGATTGGCGGTGAGGAAGCCAAGCAGGGTCAGTGCGAAGAAGGCGATCACCAGCCCCGATCCCGGGATCTGCCAGGGCAGATAGGTCTCCGGCCGGTAGATGTCGGGGATGAGCGGCCGCACCAGGTTGTCCACCCAGGTGACGAAGGACCACACGAGCCAAGCGGTCACCGCGAGCGGCCCCGCCACCACGAGGCCGGTCAGGAAATAGTTGCGGATGCGGGCGCCGAAACCCGAAGGCGGCTGATCGACCTCGAGAATGTCGGCAGGCTGCTGCGGAGGCGTTTCGGTCGTCATCGAGGATTACGCGAGGTTCGAGTCGGTTTGGCCGCGATATGCAATAATATAGAAATATAGAGCGGCCGGCGCGGCGATCCTATGCCCGGCCGCCCTGTCTGCTGCCGCGGTTACTCAACCGTGACCGACTTTGCAAGATTGCGAGGCTGGTCCACGTCGGTTCCAAGGCTGACGGCCGCGTGATAGGCGAGAAGCTGGACCGGGATGGCATAGACCAGGGGAGCGATCGAGTTCGGCATGTCCGGCAGGACGATGGCCGTCACCTGCGGCAGCATCGCCTCCTTCGCGCCCTTGCGGTCGGTGACAAGAATGATCCGGCCGCCGCGCGCGGCGACCTCCTGCATGTTGGAGGCGGTTTTCTCGAATACCGCGTCGAACGGCGCGATCACGATCACCGGCATCGCCTCGTCGATCAGGGCGATCGGACCATGCTTCAATTCCCCGGCGGCGTAGCCTTCGGCGTGGATGTAGGAGATTTCCTTGAGCTTCAGCGCGCCTTCGAGCGCGAGCGGGAAGCTCGTGCCGCGACCGAGATAGAGAACATCGCGGCTCCTGGCGATCCCCTGCGCAATCTCCTCGATCCTGCCCTCGAGCGCGAGCGCCTCGTTCATGTGGCGCGGCACCTCGATCAGCGCGCGGACGAGCTTGCGTTCCTCCGCCTCGTCTAGCGCGCCGCGCGCGCGGCCCGCGGCAATGGCAAGGCATGCGAGCACGGCGAGCTGGCAGGTGAAGGCCTTGGTGGAGGCGACCCCGATTTCCGGTCCCGCATGGGTGGGCATGATCGCCGCACTCTCGCGCGCGATCGTGGAGGATGGAACGTTGACGACCGACAGCACGTGCTGGCCGTGCTCCTTCGCATAACGCAGCGACGCGAGCGTATCGGCCGTCTCCCCCGATTGCGACACGAAGATCGAGAGATCCCCCTCGGCGAGCGGCGCCTCGCGGTAGCGGAATTCCGACGCGATGTCGATCTCGACGGGAATGCGCGCGTAACGCTCGAACCAGTATTTCGCCACGAGCCCGGCATAATAGGCGGTGCCGCAGGCGGAGATGGCGATGCGCCCGATCTTCCTGAAATCGAACGGCAGATCGCCGGGAAGCGCGACGCGCTCGGCGGTCATGTCGATATAATGCGACAGCGTGTGCGCGACGACTTCCGGCTGTTCGTGGATTTCCTTCGCCATGAAATGGCGATGATTGCCCTTGTCGGCGACGAAGCTCGCGCCGCTCGTCTTGATCACCGGCCGATTGACGAGGCGGTTCTGCGCGTCGCGTATCTGCAGGCTGTTGCGGCGGACCACAGCCCAGTCGCCATCTTCGAGATAGGTCACCTGGTCCGTGAACGGGGCGAGCGCGATCGCGTCCGACCCCAGGAACATCTCGCCCTTGCCGTGGCCGATCGCGAGCGGCGAACCCTTGCGGGCGCCGATCATCAGGTCGTCCTCGCCCGCGAACACGAAGGCGAGCGCGAAAGCCCCGCGCAGCCGCGGCAGCGTTGCCTCCACCGCCTCCACCGGCGACTTGCCCCTTTTCAGTTCCGCGGTGACGATCTGGGCGACCACCTCGGTATCGGTGTCGGAGGCAAACGTGGCGCCGGCCTTTTCCGCCTCCTCGCGCAATTCGCGGAAATTCTCGATGATGCCGTTATGTACCACGGCGAGCCTGTCGGTCGCGTGCGGATGGGCGTTGTTTTCGGTCGGCTTGCCGTGCGTGGCCCAGCGGGTATGACCGATGCCGCTCGAACCGGAAAGCGGCTCGCGCGCGAGCCTGGCTTCGAGATTTTTCAGCTTGCCCTCGGCGCGGCGGCGGCCGAGATGGCCGTTTTCCACCGTCGCGACGCCCGCGGAATCGTAGCCGCGATATTCCAGCCGCTTCAATGCTTCGACGAGATGGGGAGCAACCGCCTCACGGCCGAGAATGCCGACTATCCCGCACATAACGCTGCCTCCCCGCCCAAGCTTCCCCGTTGCCGTTTACGCGGCGCGGGGCTGGTTGCGGAAATCAAAATCCGTTTCGCCATGTGACAGTCAGGATTTATCGCTCTTATCCTTCAGCCCTCGCAAGGTTAATGCCCAACCTTGCTTAATAGCTTGCCGTCCGCGCGCGACTGCAAGCGAGCCAGCCGGAACATCCTGGGTAATCACCGAACCGGAACCCACATAGGCGCCGTCGCCGATTTTCACAGGGGCAACCAGCGCCGAGTTCGAGCCGATGAAGGCGCCTTTGCCGATGTCGGTCTGGTATTTCTTCTGCCCGTCGTAATTGCAGGTGATCGTGCCCGCACCGACGTTGGCGTTTTCGCCAACGTGCGCGTCTCCGACATAGCTCAGGTGATTGACCTTGGCGCCGGCCTCGATTGAGGCGGCTTTGGTCTCGACAAAGTTGCCGATCTTTACCCCCTTGCCGAGAGTCGTGCCCGGACGAAGCCGCGCATAAGGCCCGACCGTCGCGCCCTCCCCGATCGTCGCGCCCTCCAGATGAGAGAAGGAACGGATCACGGCTTTGTCGCCGACCGTCACGCC
>DASZTD010000004.1:0-72771 GCA_035548355.1 Pseudorhodoplanes sp. | reverse complement strand
CCGTCACGCTTACCTGCGCTCGTCCGCAGGAGTGAGCAAAGGAGACGATGATGGCCCAGGTCGTTCTGACCTTTCCCGACGGCGCACGCCGCGAATTTCCCAAAGGCACCACCGGTTTCGACATCGCCAGAGGCATTTCGCCTTCGCTGGCCAAGCGCACGGTCGCGATGGCGCTCGACGGCGTCATGACCGATCTCGCCGATCCGATCGAAAAGGACGCGACAATCGAGTTTATCGCCCGCGAGGACCCGCGCGCGCTGGAGCTGATCCGGCACGACGCCGCCCACGTGCTCGCCGAGGCGGTGCAGGAATTGTGGCCGGGCACGCAGGTGACCATCGGCCCGGTGATCGAGAACGGCTTCTATTACGACTTTTTCCGCAACCAGCCGTTCACGCCGGACGACCTGCCCGTCATCGAGAAGAAGATGCGCGAGATCATCGCGCGCGACAAACCCTTCACCAAGGAAGTCTGGTCGCGCGATCAGGCGAAGAAGGTGTTCGGCGACAAGGGCGAGAATTTCAAGGTCGAACTGGTGGACGCCATTCCCGCCGACCAGCAGATCAAGATTTACAAGCAGGGCGACTGGTTCGACCTTTGCCGCGGCCCGCACATGACCTCGACCGGCAAGATCGGGGGCGCCTTCAAGCTGATGAAGGTGGCCGGCGCCTATTGGCGTGGCGATTCAAACCGCGAGATGCTCTCGCGCATCTACGGCACGGCTTTCGCGAAGCAGGAGGACCTCGACGCCTATCTCAGGCAGATGGAGGAAGCCGAGAAGCGCGACCATCGCCGCCTCGGACGCGAGATGGACCTGTTTCATTTCCAGGAAGAAGGCCCCGGCACCGTCTTCTGGCACGCCAATGGCTGGACCCTGTTTCAGGAAATGGTCGCCTATATGCGCCGCCGCCTGAGGGGCGACTACAAGGAAGTGAACGCGCCGCAGCTTCTCGACAAGTCGCTGTGGGAGACATCGGGCCACTGGGGCTGGTTCCGCGAAAACATGTTCCAGGCGACCTCCGCCGGCGAGAACACCGAGGACGAGCGCGTCTATGCGATCAAGCCGATGAACTGCCCCGGCCACGTGCAGATTTTCAAGCACGGACTCAAATCGTATCGCGACCTGCCGCTGCGGCTCGCCGAGTTCGGCATCGTGCACCGCTACGAGCCCTCCGGCGCGCTGCACGGCCTGCTGCGCGTGCGCGGCTTCACCCAGGACGACGCGCACGTCTTCTGCACCGAGGAGCAGATGGCCGAGGAATGCCTCAAGATCAACGACCTGATCCTGAGCGTGTACGAGGATTTCGGATTCCAGGGCGATCTCACGGTGAAATTGTCAACCCGTCCGGACAAGCGCGTCGGCTCCGACGCGGCTTGGGATCATGCCGAGGCGGTGATGCAGGATGTGCTGAAGCGCATCGCCCAGCAGAACAGCCGCATCAAGACCGCGATCAATCCGGGCGAAGGCGCCTTCTACGGGCCGAAATTCGAATACGTGCTGCGCGACGCCATCGGCCGCGACTGGCAATGCGGCACGACGCAGGTTGACTTCAACCTGCCCGAGCGGTTTCAGGCCTTCTACATCGCTGCCGACGGATCGAAGACCCCGCCGGTCATGATCCATCGCGCGATCTGCGGCTCGATGGAGCGATTCCTCGGCGTCGTGCTCGAGCATTATGCCGGCCATCTGCCGCTGTGGCTCTCGCCGGTGCAGGCCGTGGTCGCGACCATCACGCAAGACGCCGATCCCTACGCGCAGGAGGTCGTGGCGGCGGCGCGCAAGCTTGGCCTTCGCGCCGAAGCCGATCTGCGCAACGAGAAGATCAACTACAAGGTGCGCGAGCACTCGCTGGCCAAGGTTCCGGTGCTGCTCGTCGTCGGCAAGAAGGAAGCGGCGGACCGCAAGGTCTCGATCCGCCGCCTCGGCAGCGAGAAGCAGGAAGTCGCCGCGCTCGACGTCGCGCTCGCCGCGCTCGCCGACGAGGCGACGCCGCCGGACGTCAGGCGGGCGAAGTCGGCTTGATCACTTGCGCAGGGACGCGATATAGGCGGCGAGATCGTCGGTCTCGCCGCGCGACAGCGCCATGTTCGGCATTTTCGGGTGCGGGTCGCGCAGGAAATTGGCGATCGTCTGCGGATTGAAGCCCGGCCGCGCGGCGATCGAGGCGAAGGTCGGCACGTCGGCATTGCCGCCGTTCTGGGCCGGGCCGACGATGTGACAGGAAGCGCACCAGCGATGCGCCAGGATCTCGCCGTTGCGCGCGTCGGCCGCCGCGGCGAGCCCCACGCCGGCGAGCCAAGCAAGAAGAATAAGTCCGGTTGCTTTCATGCGGGTTCTCAGCGGGCCACGACGGCGATCTCCGAATCGACGCCGGTGATGACCTTGAAGTCGCGCTCGTAAACCTTGCCCTCGTTCCGCGCAATGGCGCGATACTCGCCCTCGCCCAGCACCACGCGCGGAAAGGCGCCGATCGATTCCTTGATCACGTCGCCGCCCGGCGTCAGCACCGACCAAGCGGTGTTGGCAAGCGCGTCGCCGCTCTGCGCCACGAGCTTGAGCGTGATCACCGCCGCGCGATGGGTGACGGTCACATCGGTCAGGCGGTTGGCCTGCACGCGCACGTCCGAGCGCACTACCGCATTGCCGTCGCCGTAATTCGACACGATGGTGTAGATGCCCTCCGGCACGACGGTCACCTCGCCGGTCTGAATGCCCTGCGCCAGCGGCCGCTTGTCGCCGGGCTCGAACTGGCTGCCCTTGAAAATGTCGAAGCTGATCTGCGCGGGCGGAATCTTGACGTCGCCGACGCGCCCTTCGAGACGGATGCCGCCGGCAGGGATGTCGAACGTCTCGCGCACCGTCTCGGAACGAAGCTGCACGAGCTTGGCCGTGCTCGCATAGCCGAGCGCGACGTGGATGATATAGCCGCCCGGCGGCAGCACGAAGGCGGGCGCGGGCACACGCTCCTCCTTGATCAGCCGGTACTGGCCGCTTGCGTCGGGCTGATCGCTATAGATGCGCCAGATCAGCCCGCTGCTGATCGCCGGCTGGTCCTTGCCGAAACGCGCGTTGAGATAGAGCGGCACCGGCAGGCCGGTCACGGGAGCCACCTGCTGCGGCAGCCCCGGCGGTCCCGGCGGCGGCCCCACCGGCGCAGCCGCGCCGGGCGAGGCCAGCGAAGGCCCCGGCGAGGCAAGACTGGCCCCGGGCGAGCCCGCGCCTGTGGAGGGCAACGGCCCCCCGCCGGAGGGGGTCGAAACGAGCGGCTGCATGCCGCCGAAGCTTTGCGCGAGGCCGCCCGACGGCAGGGCCAAGGCAAGGCAAGTGGCGCCTGTACAGACCGAAATCCCGCGCAAGACCCTGCCCGCCCTCGTCATGCCTGCGCTTCTCGGCTGGAATCGCGGCAAATTCAAGCCTCCGCCCGGCGTTTGTCTCCGCCGGGACGCTGTGTTAGCCGCTTTTGCCGATGCAAGACGCCCTCGCCCTGCTGAAATCCCGCCGCTCGGTCAAGCCGATCGAACTGATCGAACCCGGACCCGATGCCGGCCAGATCGACACCCTGCTCGGCATCGCCTCGCGCGTTCCCGATCACGGCAAGCTCGCGCCCTGGCGCTTCATCGTGTTCGCCGGCGAGGCGCGCCTCGCCGCCGGCGAGCGGATCGCGGCGGCGTTCAAGGCCGACCATCCGGACGCGACCGCCGAGCAGCTCGCCTTCGAGCGCGGGCGGCTCGCGCGCGCGCCGCTGGTGATAGCGGTGGTCAGCCGCGCCGCCCCGCACGTCAAGATTCCGGAATGGGAGCAGATCCTGTCGGCGGGAGCGGCCGCCATGAACCTTGTGACCGCCGCGCACGCGATGGGTTTCGCGGCGAGCTGGCTCACCGAATGGTACGCCTATGACCGCCGCACGCTCGCGGCGTTCGGACTTGGCGCGCACGAAAAGATCGCAGGGTTCATCCACATCGGCACGGCCGCGAAACCGCCGGAAGACCGCCCTCGCCCGGCGCTCGCCGACATCGTGACACGCTATCGCGCCGATTGACGCCGCGGCGATGCGCGCGATCGCGACGGTGGAGCGCCGCTGCGTTGTCTCCATTCGGCGGGCATGAACGAAAAGCCGCGCGCGGCGTTGTCGAACGCTTGCGCCTTTACCATAATCTCGACACGCCCTTGTTGAACCCCGTAAGGGGGCCGATCATCGCGACGCGAGGGACACGCGCGTGCTGCAATCTCTCCTTGGCCTGACCCGGAACGGGGACCGCGCCACCGAAGCGACCACGGCGGCCAAGCCCAAGCCGCCGCGCCCGTGCATCGGGCTTGCGCTCGGCGGCGGCGCGGCGCGCGGCTTCGCCCATGTCGGGGTGATCCGCACGCTGATGGCCAACGGCATCGAGCCGGACGTGATCGTCGGCACCTCGATCGGCGCGGTGGTCGGCGGCTGCTACGCGGCGGGCCAGCTCGACGCCTTCGAGCAATGGGGGCGCAGTCTCACCAAGCGCGGCGTTCTCGGCTATCTCGATATCAGCCTCGGCGGCTCCGGCCTGATCGGCGGCGACCGCCTCGCCACGCGCCTCGAACAGGCGATCGGCGACCGCCGCATCGAGGACCTGCCCGGCCGCTTCGCCGCGATCGCGACCGAGCTTGGCACCGGACACGAGATCTGGCTGACGCACGGGCGGCTGGTGGAGGCGCTGCGCGCCTCCTACGCGCTGCCGGGCATCTTCACTCCGATCCATGTCGGCGGGCGCTGGCTGGTGGACGGCGCGCTGGTCAACCCGGTGCCGGTCGCCGCCGCGCGCGCGCTCGGGGCGCGGCTCGTCATCGCCGTCAACGTCAATGCCGACCTGCTCGGCCGCGGCTCGACCATAGCCAGCCACGGCTCCGACGAGGCGGACGAGGCAGCGCGGCGCGAGGCGCAGGCGCTGCGCGAGCGCCGCAGCCTGCGGGACATGTTCAGCCCCGAGCGGCTGATCCGGCGCCATTTCCTCGGCGCGACGCCCGGCCGGCCGAACATCTCGAGCGTCATGATCGACGCATTCAACATCATGCAGGACCGCGTGACGCGCTCGCGCCTTGCCGGCGATCCGCCGGACGTGCTGATTTCGCCGCGGCTCGGCGCTGTCGGCCTGTTCGACTTCCACCGCGCCAAGGAGGCGATCGCGATCGGCACGCACGCCGCCGAGCGCACGATGGAAGAAGTGACGGCTGCACTCGCCGCCCTGCGCTGACGGCGCGCCTGCTCCGCAGTCTGGATTACGCGGTCTGGATATAGTCGCGCAGCGCGTTCTGCTCCTGCTCGAGCTCCCACAGCCGATATTTCACCACGTCGCCGATCGAGATGATGCCGGCGAGCCTGTCGCCGTCAACCACCGGCAGGTGGCGGAATTTGCCGTCGGTCATCTGCTCCATCAGCGAGGTGATGGTGTCGCTGCCCTTGCAGGTAACGACCTTGCGCGTCATCGCCTCGGTCAGCGGTGTCTGCATCGCCGCCGCGCCGCCGCCGGCGATGGCGCGCACCACGTCGCGCTCGGACAGGATGCCGACCACGCGCCCTTCGGCGCCGGTCACGACCAGCGCGCCGATGCGGTGCTCGGCAAGGCGCCGCGCCGCATCGCCCAGCGTCGCTGTCGGCTCGATGGTGACGACGCTCGCGCCTTTCTTCGACAGGATCGCATTCACATTCATGGGGTCGCCTCCCTGACGGGCGCCGGCCCCAACACGCTGTCGAAGCCAGCGTCCTTGGATCGTTTGCGGTGAATCTAGCCCTCCACCGCGGCGGAAGCGAGGCAAATCGGCGCGCGCCCTCAGGCGGCGATCCGCTCCATCGGCGGCGTATCGGCCGGCGGCATCCGCGGCGGCGGATCGAACCAGCCGAACAGCAGCAGCCCGGCGGCGAAGCCCCCGACATGCGCCTCCCAGGCGACCGACTGGTTTTCCCCGATCAGCGGCGCCGCACCGAGCCCGAACAGCGCGTTCACGCCAAGCCACACGCCGAGAAACATCAGGATGCGTGAATCGAGCAGCGCCGCGCGCAGCGATATGGCGGGCGCGTGGTAATCGGCCGGCCGCCCGGCGATCCGCCGCAGCGGCCCTCCGGGCTGGAAGACGAAACGCATCGCCCCCGCCATCGCGCCGGAAATGGCGGCCGAGGCGCCAACCATCGGCACCTGCTCTCCGCCATGCGTCGCAAGATGTGCGAGCGCCCCGGCGATCGCCCCCACGGCGAGAAAGCCGAGCGTGCGCGCGCTGCCGAAGCGCCGCGCCAACGGGGAACCGAAGGCGAGCATCCAGGCGGCGTTGACGCCGACATGCGTCCAGTCGCCGTGCAGGAAGGCGTAGGAGACGAAGGACCAGAAATCCGCGCCGATCCCGCCGGGAAAAGTGCCGCTGATCAAAAGGCTCCGCTCGTAGCGCGCCGGGACGAAGCCGAAGCTGAACAGCACCACGATGTCGGACTGTTCCGAGAGCAGGTATTCGCGGATCGCGTGAATGGCGACCATCGCGAACAACAGGGCCACGATCACGCCGGGCACATTGAAGATGCGCTCGCGGCGCAGAGGAACGTCCATGCGCCCTTGTGACAGGCGGAGCGCGTTTCGCCAATGCAAAAAAAACGGGGAGGACCGAGCGGTCCTCCCCGACCCTGTCGGAACATGGGGCGCAGACACTGCGCCGGTCACGTCCCCCTCCCCTTCAAGTTCTCGCCGCCGAGCCACCAGGCGGTGTCGCGTATGGATGGACAAATCCTACGAGGCGCGACGAGGCTTGCCAACATCAAGCGCATTTTAACGATAACGCACGCGGCCCCTCCGCGCGGGCGGCGGCGGCACGGACCGTGCCCCTCTCCCGGCAGATGCGCGTTTCCCCGCCGGAATTGTGCCAAAACGGATCAGGCGCGCGGCGGGATTGCGCGGAAGCGGGACAGAGGACCCTGCATGAAACACGCCGCGAGCAGAGAACTGTTTGCATATTGGGACGGGAGCCGGCGCGGCCGGCTGTTGCCGGAACGCAGCGATATCGAGCCGCGGCGGATTTCGCGCATCCTCGGCGACACCTTCATTCTCGACGCCGATGGCAGCTATGCGTTCCGCCTGGCCGGAACGCGGCTCTGTGCGCTGTTCGGCCGCGAATTGCGGGGCGCGCGCTTTCTCGACCTGTGGCATCCGCAATCGCGCGCCGCGATCGCGGACCTGATGGCGACCTGCCGAGCGGAGGCGATCGGCACGGCGGCGAGCGTGCGCGGATCGGGCGCGGACGGGCGCGAGGTGATGCTCGAACTCGTGCTGCTGCCGCTGCATCATCACGGCCGCCCCGCGCGCTTCATCGGCTCGCTCGCCCCCCTGAATGTCCCCTTCTGGCTCAATGCCGTTCCGGTCGAGACGCTGAGCCTCGGCGCGTTCCGCCATCTGGGCCCGGCGATCGGGGATTCGCATCTGCCCGATCTCGCCGCCCCGCTCCCCGCGCCGCGACCACGCCTGATCGTGCACGAGGGCGGGCGGCGGCCCTGATCCCGCTGCGGCATAACGGCTTTTCACAGCGCGCCATTGGCATACTAACGGCCCGTTAAGACTGCGCCGCGTAGCTTGGCCGGGGTGTGGCTTTTGCGCTTCACCCCGGACGGATCGTTCATGCTTGGAGCCGACCAGACCAGTCTCGCCCGCGCGCGGATCCTGCCGCACGCGCAGGAGCGCCGCCGCTTTCAGCGCGTGCGCGTGAACCTGCTCGGCCGCTACATGCTCGCCGACCGGCGCGACTATCCCTGCCAAGTGATCGACATGTCGCCCGGCGGCATGGCGCTGATGGCTCCGGTGATCGGCACGCCGGGCGAGCGCGTGATCGCCTATATCGACCAGCTCGGCCGGCTCGAAGGCGTCATCGCGCGGCAATTCGAGAACGGCTTCGCCATGACCATCTCGGCGACCGCGCGCAAGCGCGACATCCTCGCCGCCCAGCTCACCTGGCTTGCCAACCGCCACATCCTCAATCTTCCCGAAGACCGCCGCCACGGCCGCTTCGTGCCGAAGAACCCTTCGACCATGCTGATCATGCCGAACGGGGTCAATCTCGGCTGCCGGCTGATCGACCTGTCGCTGTCGGGCGCCGCCGTCGCCACCGACCAGCGTCCGCCGATCGGGGCGCTGGTCACGCTCGGCAAGGTGCAGGGCCGCGTCGTGCGCCACCTCGACAACGGTTTCGCCGTGGAGTTTCTGCGGCTGCAGCATCCGGACTTTGTCGAGGAGAGCGTCACTGGATTCTAAACGGCTCCGCTCGCTTTCGATCGCGCGAAAACGTTTTAATTTAGCTCTTGCCGTCGCTTTCCCCGTCCGCCGCCCGCCGCAATCGCGGTTAACGCGCGGCGCCAATGGCCCCGCAAAGGCGCGCCGATATTGCACGCGCGCGGTTAATCTCTCGAATTTTAATCAAATCCGTTTGATCCGCATTTGAATCGAATGCGCGGCGAAGGCGATTCAAATTCGCCGATGCTTTGAATTGCCTTCGCGTCAAATCGAATGCGCCGAATTAGCGGCACCACAAGCGCTTTATGGGACAAAGGCCCCAATAACGGGAGGGGTCAACCCAATGCGTTTTGGAATGCTGAAAGGCGGCTGCGCGGCGTTTTTCGTGCTCGCCGCGATCGTTGCCGCGGACACGAGCGCCGCCGGCGAACGTCCGCTATTCGTGTCGCTCGGCGACAATACGCGCGCGCCGATCGGCTGGATTGATTTCTGCGCGCGCTATGCCGGCGAATGCGAGGCAAGGTCGGCCGCGCCGCGCGACATCGTGCTGACCGGGCAGGCCTGGAAGGATCTGGTGCGCGTCAACAAATGGGTGAACGAGCATATCAGGCCGGTCACCGACATGGAGCATTGGGGCGTCGTGGAGCAATGGGATTATCCGGACGACGGCAAGGGCGATTGCGAGGACTACGCCCTTCTGAAACGGCGGATGCTGATCCAGGCCGGCTGGCCGCGCGAGGCGCTGCTGATGACGGTCGTGCGCGAACGCAACGGCGACGGGCATGCGGTGCTGACGGTGAAGACGGACAAGGGCGAGTTCGTGCTCGACAACCAGGTGGCCGATATCCTGCTCTGGTCGGAGACGAGCTATCGCTTCGTCAAGCGCCAGTCGCAGGGCAACCCGAATGTCTGGGTGTCGCTCGGCGATCCGCGCCCTGCAACGTCCACCGCGTCGGCGCGTTGATGGCGTTGCGCTGAAAGGAAAGAGATCGCTGTCCGGTCACGTCCCCACCCCTCCCCGTCCCCGACCGGACAGTGAGCGCCCGGCTCTTCCCCCAGAGCCGGGCGCACCCTTTTTCGGGTGAGGGTCAGGCGCCGATCACCCCGATCGCTTCCAGCGCCATGACCACGGCGGTGCCGCACATCAGGCTCCAGAAGCCGGCGATCACGGTGGCGATGGTGACGAAGCCGAAATTGCGCTCGGCGCCCTCGTCGCGCACGATGTTGCGGATGATGATGAAGGGCGCCGCGAAGATCAGGAACGGCAGGCTCGCCAGCGCCTTGGTTTTGGCGCGATGGGCGAGATCGTCGAAGCTCGGCGGCTTCCGCGTCACGATCTGGTAGCCGTTGGCGACCAGCCCGCCGAAGGCGAAGCCGAGTGCGAGCAGCACGAGGGACTGGAACGAGGCAATCGACACGGGGCGACACTCCGCACGCGAACCGCGCGGAGATTGGCAAAGCCGCCCCGTCCCCCGCCAGCATAAAGTTAATGAATGGTAAACGCCGGTAACGGCGTGCCGGGCGCGAGCGGGCTTTCTACCCGGCCTCATCCTGAGGAGCCCGCGCAGCGGGCGTCTCGAAGGACGAAACCGGCCCGTGCGAACGCGCCGGGCGTCTCGCCGCCCGTGGCATACTCCGCTCCTGATTCGCGGAGGCTCTCATGGCGATGGCGCAGGCCCGCCCCGGCAGACAGGCGCGGGCACGCGCGCGGCAAGGCCTGCTCACCCTGCCGGCGATGCTGCTCGCGGGCGGCGTCGCGCTCGCCGTCGGCTATATCGCCTATGTGCTGTGGCCGCGCTGGCCGGCGGAGCCCGTGGCGCTCGACGCGCCCTCGATCCCGGTGACGGTCGGCAGCGTGACCTTCAACGTCCCGCCCGCCGCCATCCGCCGCCCGGTGCAGCGGCGCCCCGGCACGCAGGAGCGCATCGACCTCGCCTATCTGTGGCCCTCGCTCGAGCCGCCGGACCCGGCGGCGCGGCCCGAGCCCGTGACCGCGCCCGGCGCGCTCGACCGCGTCTTCGTCACCGTCGCCGTGGCCGACGGCCTGACGCCGGCCGAGCGGATCAGGACGATCTATCCGCGCTATCTCGACAGCCGCGCGGCCGAGGGCTTCGGCGGACTCGCCGTGCAGCCCTTTCGCGCCGGCACGCCCTATCAGGGCGAGGAACTGATCTTAGACCCCGCCGGCGGACGCTTCGCCGCGCGCTGCTCGCAAAACGGGCCGGGACCCGCGCTCGGCATCTGCCTCTACGAGCGCCGCATCGGCGATGCGGATGTGACGGTGCGCTTCCCGCGCGACTGGCTCTCCGACTGGCGCGGCGTGGAGCAGAAGCTCGACCGGCTCATCGCCCAATTCCACGCGACGGGAGGATGAGCGGGCGCGTGGAATTTCAGGCAGCCTTGGTATTTGGCGAATTGGTCTTTTCCATTCATACCGACGAGACAATACACCAGCATCGGGGACGGTGATTGAGCGGCGCGACTCTTGCTGACGCCGCTTTCCGATCCTTCGATCGCCAATGGCTGCCGCCTGACAACCGGCTCATGAGTAGACCGCGTCCCGATTTGTGGACGGGCTATTCGCCCGAGCAAACCTACCTTACATGCTTGGATGCATATTCCCCGGAAAATGGGGCAGCGATCACGTTTACAAATTTGATCCCCGACCACGATCTCTACAAAGGTTCATTTGTGCCGCTCGCGAATAACCGGGCTTTCTACCCGGCCTCATCCGTGCCGCTGCAACGAACGCTCCTTTTCATCCGGCCTCATCCTGAGAAGCATCGCGAAGCGATGCGTCTCCAACGACGAGGCCGGCCCGTGCGACCGCGTGGCCGCGGGCCTCATCCTTCGAGACGCGCGGCTCCGCCGCGCTCCTCAGGATGAGGGGATGGTGATGTGTCCGCGGCGCTCCTCGGGATGATGGATGGTGATGCGTCCGCCGCGCTCCGCGCATGGGGGAAGGGTGAGGCGTTCGCGCCTCCCCGGGGCGGGGACCGCACGGCGGGACGCGCGCCCGGCCCGCCACAATCTCGAAGTTCTCACCATCGGCGCGAAGACGGCCAAGTCCGGCGTCCGAGCAGGCCGAGCATCGCGACGCTCGGGCCGAGGAATCGATGTTCTTCGAACATGACCGGGAAAAATTCTTCTCCTGGGCAGCTCGATGGCAAAAAAGCGGCGGCGCCGCTCGCTGCGCGGGCGAGATCGCGCGCGGAGCGGCACGCCCGCTAGTCGAGATCGCTGTCCAGGATCGCCATCGAGAAGTTGTAGGACTTGTCGCCGTCCTCGTCGTCCACGAACAGAACGCCGATGAATTCCTCGCCGATATAGACCTCCGCCGAGTCGTCCTTTTTCGGCCGCGGCACCACGCGGATTTTCGGATTGTCGAAGACCTTCTTCAGATAATGGTCGAGCTTCTTGATTTCGGAAATGTCCACTGGGCCTCCGGAAGGTTTCGCGAAAAGGGATCAGCCGCCGAGATCGGCGAGCATCTGGTCCATGCTGCGCGCAGGCTCGGGGCAGCCGGCGGAGCCGACGACCCGCGCGGGCACGCCCGCGACCGTCATGTTGTTCGGCACCGATTTGAGCACGACCGAGCCCGCCGCGATCCGCGCGCAATGGCCGACCTCGATATTGCCGAGGATTTTCGCGCCGGCGCCGATCAGCACGCCGCGGCGGATCTTCGGGTGACGGTCGCCGTCTTCCTTGCCGGTGCCGCCGAGCGTCACATCCTGCAGGAGCGAGACGTCGTCCTCGATCACCGCGGTTTCGCCGACCACAAGGCCGGTCGCGTGATCGAGGAAAATGCCGCGGCCGATCGGCACGGCCGGGTGGATGTCGGTCTGGAATACCGCCGAGGACCGGCTCTGCAGGTAGAGGGCGAGGTCCTTGCGGTGGCGGCTCCACAGCCAATGCGCCAGGCGGTGGGTGACGATGGCGTGGAAGCCCTTGAAGTAGAGCACCGGCTCGATGAAGCGATGCGCGGCCGGGTCGCGGTCGACGGTGGCGACGATGTCGGCGCGGAAGGCCTCTCCGATCGCGGGCTCGGCCTCCAGCGCGTCGGCATAGGCCTGGCGGATCAACTCGCCCGACACGTCGGCATGATGCAGGCGCTCGGAGGCGCGATGCACCACCGCCGCCTCGAGCGAGTCGTGGTGCAGGATCGTCGAGTAGATGAAGGTCGCAAGCTCGGGCTCGCGCCGCACCACCTCCTCGGCTTCCTCGCGCAGCCGCGCCCAGACCGGATCGACCGTGCCGAGGGAAGGCTTCAGTTGCTGCTGTGCCATGCGATGTCTCCGGCTGGCCTTTCGAGGGGGCCCATCCCACCCGCCTCACGCGGGTCGCGCGGCGGCGCCGCGGCTTCGCGGCAGTCCTATGACATAAAACCTGCAATCGAGCTATGCCAGCCGCGGATTCCCGCTTTTCCGTAGAAAATCATTCTACGCGCTGCGCTGCCCCAGCCGCCGGAGAAAGCCGACTACCGCGCTGGAAAACCGGTCGTTTTCGTCCCCCGCCACCATGTGCCGCGCCCCGCCGACATCGACATAAGTCGCATGCGGCATCAATTGCAGAAAATCCCGCACATGCTCATCCTTCACCAGCTCCGAGGACGCGCCGCGCACGAGCAAGGTCGGGATCGAGATATGCCGTGACGCTTCGGCGAGCGCGTCTTCGAACGCCTCGCGCTCCGCCGCGACGGTGCGCGGCCCGTCGAGGAAGCGCGGATCCCAATGCCAGCGCCACCGCCCGTCGGACGACAACCTCAGATTCTTCTTCAGCCCCTCCTGACTCCTCGGGCGCGGACGATGCGGCAGATATTCGGCGACGGCGCGCGCGGCCTCGTCGATGGTCGCGAAACCCTCCTTCGCGTAGGCGCGCATGAAAGAGTGGATCCTCGCAACCCCTTCGGGATCGACACGCGGCGTAATGTCGACGAGAACGAGCGCGGCGAAAAGGCTCCTCGCCTCGCGCGCCGCCTTGCCTTCCGCCAGCAGCGTGGCGATGCCCCCGAGCGAGGCGCCGATCGCAACCGGCTTGACGCCATGGCGGCGCGCCAATTCCTCCGCAATGACGGCGGCATCGCCGGCAAAATCGGCGAAGGCATACGCTCCGTCGGCGACCCACTCGGACTCGCCGTGCCCGCGCTGGTCCAGCGCATAGGCGACGTATCCGGTCGCGACAATGGCGCCGGCCGTGCGCGCCCATGCGTGCCGCGTCTGTCCCCCGCCGTGCAGCAGCAGAACCGGCTCGCCGCCCTGTCCGAATACATCGCCGACCAGCCGGTTGCCCGATGCGCCGGTGAACGTCGCAGTGGCGGCGGGAACGTGGCGCGTCATCGGACTTCCTGCAGAAAAGCGAGCACGCCGTCCTTATAGACGCGATCGCCGACGGCAAGCATGTGGTCGCGTCCGGGAATTTCGAGCAAGCGGGAACCGGGAATGAATTTGACGAGTCCCGGGCCCGAGCCGGCGATATCGTCCCTGGTCCCCACCGCGATCAGCACCGGCACGCGGATGCTCGCCGCCTCCTCGGGCGTCAGCGTCTGCCGCGACCCTCGCATGCATGCGGCGAGCGCCTTCAGATCAGACTTGGTCTGTTCGGCGAAAAGACGGAACATGCGCTCGATCGGATCGGTGAGATCGGCGAGCGAAGGCGCTTCGAGCGCATCGGCGATCCGCTCAGGCAGGCCGACACCCTCCACGAGCTTCGCGCCAAGCCCGCCGAGAATGGCGGAACGCACGCGATCCGGGTGTTTCAGCGCGAGGAACGCCGCGATGCGCGCGCCCATCGAATAGCCCATCACGTCGGCGCGCGCGATCGACAGGTGATCCATCAGCGCACGCACATCCTCGGCCATGATCGCGGAATGATAATCGGCGGGATCGTAGAGCTTGGTCGATGCGCCATGTCCCCGATCGTCGAGCGCGATCACGCGCCGTCCCGCGCGCTGCAGGAACGAAACCCAGCCGGGCTGCACCCAGTTCACCTCCTTGTTGGAGGCGAAGCCGTGCACAAGAACGATGGGCTCGCCTTCCCCCTCGTCGAGGTAGGCGATTTCGACATTGCCATGTTGAAAACTCGGCATGGGCATCCGCTTTCACTCAATCGATCGTTTCGGAACGGCCTGAGGCCGAATCCGGGATTCAAATATTTTGGGCTGGATTCCGGATTCGCCCGCTGGCGCGAGCGCCCGGGGCGACGGGACATAACATCTAAACGCGCGTTGCGTGCAAGGCCAGAGCCTGCACCCGCGCGGCAAGGTCGCGTTCGCGCGCGGCAAGCCGCCTCGCCTTCCCGCGCGCGATGCGGCGCATGGCCAGACGCTCGACCGCGCCCTTCGCCGAGCAGACAAAGCCAAAGATCATCACCAGCGCCCAGAAAATCCAGAGCGCCAGATCGAAAGCCGCGGCCGAGAGCACGATCGCTCCGCGGCCGAGAAATTTCAGCACCGCCCGCGTCTTGCCGCCCTGCTTCTCGGCGAGTTTCGCCACGCGCCCAAGCTCCTTCGGTGTTTCGGAAAGCCGCAGCGCGTCGAGCGCGGCCTGCGTGCCCGCCTTGCCCTGTACGCGCCCGACATCCTTGACGAGCGTTATCAGGCCGCCGGCCTTCTCTACCTTCACCGCCTCGCGCGCGCCTCGCACCGCCACGGCCGGCGCGGTCAGTGAGGCGGCGCCGAGCGCCGTCCTGAGGGCCGACCATTCGACAGCGTCGCGCATCGAGCGGCTGATCCATTCGCCGAGCCGCGCACCAAGCCTTCCGGTCTTGCGCGCGGCCTTGACGATCGAAAGCCCCACGCGCGCGGGCGCGCCGATGCCGAGGGACGCATAGGTCCCCGCGGTAATCGCCAGTCCGACCGCCGAAAGACCTAGGACGAGACTATCGGCTTCCTCGCCCGCAGCCCAGCGGGATCCTTCGCGCACGGCGTCGCGAATGTCGCCGAAGACAAAAAGGTCGCCGAGCGCCGTGCCGGCAAGACTGACCATGTCGTCCGGCTCTCCAGTCATGAAGCCGCGCGCGAAGGCCTTGGCCCGGGCCGAGCTGCTATCGGCAGCAGCGCGGGCGTCTTCGACGCCTTTCACAAGTGCCGGATCAAGCGGGACATGCCGATCCAGCGCGAGTTCGACGAAGCTGCGCGCGAGATCGGTATCCTTGGCCGCGAGTGCCGCCTCGATTTCTCGCGCCGCCGCATTCGCATCGAAGGCCTGGTCCAGCCGTTTGCCGGCAAGAGCGGAGGGGTCGTCCTGGATCGCCAGGAGCGATTCGGCTTCGATGGCGCGAGGCAGGAGCACGGCCGAGGCGAAGGCGCAAATTGTCCCCGCCGCGATCAAAAGCCCGATCGCCGCCCGTCCCGAATTCTGCGGTTTATGCGCCTCAGCCATGACAATTGCCCGCCTATATGGGCGCTGCCGCCGCCGTCGCCACTCAAAAGCCGTCGGAAACGTGCATTCCTTTTAGGATTCCGAAGCCTTTGCGCGCTCCCAGCAAGGACTTTGATTCGGGAAACCGGATCGCTATGGTGCCCGCGCCGCAGTGGCGAAACTTTGAGGTTGCATCATGGCAGACACCGCCGTCCCGCATTTCCACAACGATCCCGGGGTTCCTGTCATCGAGATCGGCGCCAAGGAATTCATGTGCGTCGGTGCGCGCCCGCCCTTCGACCACCCACACATCTTCTGCGATATGGGCGACGACAGCGAGATCATCTGCTCCTATTGCTCAACCCTCTATCGCTACAATCCGTCCCTCGGTCCGAACGAGGCGAACCCGGCCGAATGCGCGCTGGTGGACGCAGCCGCCTAACGTGTCACGGACAATCCTCGTCGCCGGCGCCGGAATCGGAGGATTGACGGCCGCGCTCGCGCTCGCCGAGCGCGGTTTCCGCGTCGTCGTCTTCGAGCAAGCGCAAAAGCTCGTCGAGACCGGGGCCGGAATCCAGTTGCCGCCGAACGCGACGCGAATCCTGATCGGGCTTGGCCTCGCGGAAGCATTGCGCCCATCGATCGTGGCTCCGGAGGCGATTTCCGTCCGTTCGGCGCGGAGCGGAGAAGAGATCGTGCGCATCCCGCTCGGCCAGGAGGCGGACTTCCGCTATGGCGCGCCGTACTGGGTCATTCACCGCGCCGATCTCCAGGCCGCCCTGCTCGGCGCGGCGCGCGAACATCCCGACATCATCCTGAACCTCGGCGCGAGGGTCGAGGATTTCGCCACCCACGAACACGGCACGACGGCGCAGGTGATCCAGGCCGGCGAACGCAGCGAGCAGCGCGGAATCGCGATGGTGGGGGCGGACGGGCTGTGGTCGACATTGCGCCGCCGCCTCGGTCACGCAAGCCCGCCGCGCTTTCGCGAGCGCACAGCCTGGCGGACTACGCTGCCGGCATCGAGCCTCGGCGACAGTTTCCGCGCGCCGATCGTGCATCTGTGGCTTGGGCGCGACGCGCACCTCGTGCACTATCCGATACGCGGCGGCACGACCGTCAACGTCGTTGCGATCGTTCAGGATCGCTGGCAAAGCGACAACTGGAGCGCCCCCGGCGAGCGCGACGAGCTTCTCCGCCGCTTCAACAGCACCGACTGGCATCCCACCGCGCGCAGCCTCCTGGCCAAGCCGGAGAGCTGGCTGAAATGGGCGCTGCACGATCGCCCGCCCGACCGGCGATGGGGCACCGGCACGTTCACGCTTCTCGGCGACGCGGCGCACCCGATGGTGCCGTTCCTCGCGCAAGGCGCATCGACCGCGATCGAGGATGCCGCGACGCTCGCGCTCTATCTCGGCGGCGCCGGCGAGCGCATCGCCGAGGCGCTGCGACGCTATGAAGGCGTGCGGCGCGTCCGCACCCGGCGGGTGCAGCGTGCTGCATTGCGAACGGGCGAACTCTATCACAAGGACGGCCCGGCGGCGTTCATGCGCGATATGGCGATGAAGGTGCTCGGCGGCGAAAGGCTGCGCGCGCGTTACGACTGGCTTTATGACTGGCGTTGCGAATAAAGTGCGCAGGTTAACTCCAGCCTGACAGGGCGCGCCATGTTCGAAGCGACCATCGCCGGAAGTCTGCCGAAACCCTCGTGGCTCGCCGAACCGGACCGGCTCTGGGCGCCGTGGCGGCTCGACGGGCCCGAGCTTGAAAGCGCCAAGCTGGATGCGACCATTCTCGCGGTCAAGATCCAGGAAGACGCCGGCATCGATGTCGTCGGCGACGGCGAACAGGCGCGGCAACATTTCGTGCACGGATTCCTCGAACGCGTCGAGGGCATCGATTTCGCGCACAAAGTCGAAATGGGAATCCGCAAGGACCGCTACAAGGCAATGGTGCCGACCGTTACCGGAGAATTGAGGCTGAAGGGCCGCGTGCACGAGATGGAAGCGAAGGCCGCGCGCGCCCATACCGCGAAAAAGCTGAAATTCACCCTGCCCGGCCCGATGACCATCGCCGACACGATCGCCGACCGTTTCTACGGCGACCGCGTCAAAATGGCCTTCGCCTTCGCCGATCTGCTGAATCAGGAGGCGCGCGCTTTGCAGGCCGACGGGGTCAACGTGATCCAGTTCGACGAGCCCGCCTTCAACGTGTTCATGGACGAGGTCACGGCCTGGGGCATCGAGGCGCTGCATCGGGCGGCGGCCGGTCTCACCTGCACCACCGCCGTCCACATCTGCTATGGCTACGGCATCAAAGCGAATGTCGAATGGAAGGAGAGCCTCGGCAGCGAGTGGCGCCAATACGAGAAGATTTTTCCGGCCATCGCCGCAAGCAGGATCAACCAGGTGTCGGTGGAGTGCCGCAATTCGAAAGTGCCGCTCGATCTGCTCGCGCTGCTGAAAGGCAAGGACATTCTGGTCGGCGCGATCGACGTCGCCACCGACCAGGTTGAAACGGCGGAGGACGTCGCCGCCGTCCTGGAAGCGGCGATGAAATTCGTGCCGAAGGAACGCATTCTCGCCTGCACGAATTGCGGCATGGCACCGATGCGCCGCGACATCGCCTATGCCAAGCTCAGGGCGCTCGGCGCGGGCGCGGCCTTGGCGCGCCGCAGATTCGGCTAACGCTCCGCGCGCTTGAGCACGTCCATCAATTCGGCAACCTTCTTGCGCTGCTCGCGCTTGTCGCCGGACGCGATGGCGTGCTCGACGCAATGGGCCAGATGATCGCGCAGCACCTCCTCCTCGGCGCGGCGCAGCGCCGCACGCACCGCCGAAATCTGCGTCACCACGTCGATGCAATAGCGGTCGTCCTCGACCATGCGCGCGAGACCGCGCACCTGGCCCTCGATCCGCTGCAGCCGCTTGAGAACGGAAGACTTGGCATCCTGTCGCATGCCGTCTATATACCCCCTAGGGGTATTCGCTGCAACGGACTAGCCATGACGCATTTGCACGACCATCGGCACGAATGCCACGCACAGGACGAGCCGGGCGTCATCGATCCGGTTTGCGGCATGACGGTCGATCCGCATGCGGCCAAGCACCGGCACGACCATCAAGGCCGGACCTATTATTTCTGCTCGGCCGGCTGCCGTGCGAAATTCGCCGCCGATCCATTGAAATATCTCGGCGGGACGAGCGCGCAGGACGCGGCGCCGGAAGGCACGATCTATACCTGCCCGATGCACCCGCAGGTCCGCCAAGTCGGGCCCGGGAACTGCCCGATCTGCGGCATGGCGCTCGAGCCGGACGTGGCGAGCGCCGATGACGGTCCCAATCCCGAACTCGCCGACATGTCTCGCCGCTTCTGGATCGGCCTCGCCCTGACCCTGCCGGTCTTCGCACTAGAGATGGGCGCGCATATTTTCGGCCCGCACACGGTCTCGCAGATTGTCTCGAACCGGATTCAGTTCGCGCTCGCAACGCCAGTGGTGATCTGGGCGGGCTGGCCGTTTTTTCTGCGTGGCTGGCAGTCACTCGTCACGCACAATCTCAACATGTTCACGCTGATCGCCATGGGCACCGGCATCGCCTATGGCTACAGCGTGGCCGCCGTGCTCGCTCCCGCGATTTTCCCCGCCGCGTTCCGCGGGCATGACGGCGCAGTTCCGGTCTATTTCGAGGCGGCCGCCGTCATCACCGTGCTGGTGCTGCTCGGGCAGGTCCTGGAATTGCGTGCGCGCGCGGCAACCTCGGGTGCGATCAAGGCGCTGCTCGGGCTCGCGCCCAGGACCGCGCTGCGCGTGCGAGACGACGGCAGCGACGAGGAGATCGCGCTCGACCGCGTCGCCGTGGGCGACCGGCTGCGCGTGCGCCCCGGCGATAAGGTTCCGGTCGACGGGGACGTCGTCGAAGGCCGCTCGTCTGTCGATGAATCCATGGTGACCGGGGAATCGATGCCGGTGACCAAGGAGCCCGGCGCCGCGGTGATCGCCGGCACGATCAACCAGAGCGGCGCTTTCGTTATGCGCGCGCGCAAAATCGGGCGCGACACGCTGCTTTCGCAGATCGTGCAGATGGTGGCGGCGGCGCAGCGTTCGCGCGCGCCGATCCAGCGTCTCGCCGATCAGGTGGCCGGATGGTTCGTGCCCTCGGTTATCGCGGTGGCTGCGCTCGCCTTCGCCGCCTGGGCGGCGTTCGGCCCGGAGCCTCGCCTCGGCTTCGGTCTGGTCGCGGCGGTGAGCGTGCTGATCATCGCCTGCCCCTGCGCCCTCGGCCTCGCGACGCCGATGTCGATCATGGTGGGCGTCGGGCGCGGCGCGCGCGAGGGCGTGCTGATCAAGAATGCCGAGGCGCTGGAGCGGATGGAAAAAGTCGACACCGTCGTGATCGACAAGACCGGCACGCTGACCGAAGGAAAGCCAGCCGTCACCGCGCTCGTGCCGGCGCAAGGCTTCGACGAGGCCGCGCTCCTCTCCTTCGCAGCGAGCGTGGAGCGCGCGAGCGAGCATCCGCTGGCCGCCGCGATCGTGCGGGCGGCGCAGGACCGCGGCGTGGCGATCAAAACGGTGCGGGGTTTCGACGCTCCCCCCGGCAAGGGCGCGATCGGCATGGTTGAGCGGCGGCGCGTGGTGATCGGCAACGCCGCGTTCATGGACGAGCTGAATATCGCGACCGGAGCCCTTTCGGCCGACGCCGATCGCCTGCGCCTGGGCGGCGCCACTGCGATCTACGTCGCGGTGGATGGAAAGATCGCTGGGCTGATCGCCGTCGCCGATCCGGTCAAGCCGACGACGTTGCCGGCGCTGAATGCGCTTCGCGCGGACGGCGTGCGGCTCGTCATGCTGACTGGCGACAATCGCCTCACCGCGCAGGCGGTGGCCTCAAGTCTCGGCATTGGCGAAATCGAGGCCGATGTGCTGCCCGAGCGCAAGAACGAGGTCGTCAGGAGATTACGGGCGGAGGGCCGGGTGGTCGCCATGGCGGGCGACGGGGTCAACGATGCGCCTGCCCTCGCCAGCGCTGATGTCGGCATCGCCATGGGCACCGGCACCGACATCGCCATCGAAAGCGCGGGCGTCGCGCTGCTGAAAGGCGACCTCAACGGCATCGTGCGCGCGCGCCGCCTGTCGCGGGCGACGATGCGCAATATCCGGCAGAATCTCTTTTTCGCGTTCATCTACAACGCCGCCGGCGTGCCGATCGCAGCCGGCCTGCTCTACCCGGTTTTCGGATGGCTGCTCTCGCCCGCCATCGCGGCGGCGGCGATGGCGCTGTCGTCCGTCAGCGTCGTCGCCAACGCGCTCAGGCTGCGCCAGGCGAGGCTGTGATCAGAAAACGGCGATGTATTTGAGCAGCGAGACAACCGCGATGACGATCACGATCACTCGCACGATCTGCCTGGCGCGGCCGTCGATCGGAAGCGTGTTGACGAGATAAAGAACAAGAACCCATCCCCCTGCTTCCCTTGGATCAACCGCAACGAATATGCGCCGCCACAACGGCGGCCGGGGCGCAAAGTTCCCACAGGCGGGCGCCTTACCACATCGATCGTTCGCTGATGCTGCGCCAGGGGGTGTCGCACTTCTTCTCGACTGCCATCTGTTCGAGCTGCTTCAACTCGCCGACCGCCGCGAGATATTCGCTGCGATAGGCCATCGAATTGACGAGCTCCCCGACCGCTCCCTGTGAGGCCTTGCCCATCAGCCCCTTCAACTCGCGTTCGCGCTCGGCGGCCGCCTTGCCCTGCATGGCGATCTGCTCGCAATTGTAGATTTCGTATTTTCCGGGCTGGACGAAGAGATCCTCGACGTTCGAGCAGCCGGCCGGAATCGCGCAAAGCGCGGCAACGAGCCCGGCCGCGATGCGCTGACGCGATACGAATGCAAAAATCGTCAATCGACACCCTTTGGTGCGGACGGTGGGACTCGAACCCACACGGGATTGCTCCCAAGGGATTTTAAGTCCCTTGCGTCTACCATTCCGCCACGTCCACGCGCCGCCGTTCTAACACCTGTTGCTCAACCTTCGGAAGCGCGGCGTGCCTTCACGTTCCCTGCCCGCGAATCGGCGGCTGGAAGGCCAGGCCGGTATCCCACGGAAAGAAAATCCAGGTGTCCTGCGAGACTTCGGTGATGAAGGTGTCGACCTGTGGGCGCCCCATCGGCTTGGCATAGACGGTCGCGAAATGCGCCCGCGGAATGATCTCGCGCACGATGCGCGCGGTTTTGCCGGTATCGACGAGATCATCCACGATCAGCACGCCTTCCCCCTTGTTGGCGGCGACGTCCGGCGCGATCCCTTTCAGGATTTTCAGCGCGCCCTGGCGGCCGATCGCCTCATAGCTCGTCACGCAAACCGTCTCGATCAGCCGTACGTCGAGTTCGCGCGCGACGATCGCCGCGGGCACGAGCCCACCGCGCGTGATGCAGACGATCGAATGAAACGGCCCGGACGACGCGAGCCGCCAGGCGAGCGCGCGCGCGTCCCGGTGAAACTGATCCCAGGACACCGGAAAAGCCTTCTCCGGTAGCGGCTGCAATTCGGCCATCTCACTATCCCCGCCCGCGCCGCCGCTCAGCCTGCCGCGGCAAGCTTCGCGCGCGTTCGCGCAAGCATCTCCTCAACGGCCCTCTTCGCCGCCGCGAGCTTTACCGGGTCGCGGGAGCGAAGAACGACATTGGTATTCGGCCCCGTCCTGTCATCGAAAAACGGATAGCTGCCGATCGTTACGTCGGGATGCGCTGCGGCGATGGCGCCAAGCTCGCTGCCGATATCGCCCTCGCGCACGTCGCCGCGAATCGTCTCTGATAGGATTTTCGCGCCGGTCCGGAGCCTGGGGGCAGCGGCATCGAGCATCGCCTGCATGATCGAGGGAACGCCCGCCATCACGATCACATTGCCGATCCAGAAGCCCGGCGCCTTCGACACCGCGTTCTCCACAAGCTCCGCCCCCTTTGGAATGCGGGCCATGCGCATGCGCGCCTCGTTCGGTTCGATATTCCGCGCTGCAAAATGCTCTTTCAGGATCGCCACTGCGCGCGGGTCGTGATCGATGGGCACGCCGAATGCCTTGGCCACGCAATCGGCGGTGATGTCGTCATGGGTCGGGCCGATCCCACCGGTGGTGAAGACATAGCTGTAGCGCCGGCGAAGCGCATTCAGCGCCTCGACAATCTCCGCCTCGACATCGGGCACGATCCGCACCTCCCGCAGGTCGATCCCGATCCCGGTGAGGTATTCGGCGACATAGCCGATATTTTTGTCCTTGGTCCGGCCGGAAAGGATTTCGTCGCCGATGACCAGCAGGGCCGCGGTCACAATCTCGCGCGGCGCGGCATTTTCCGTCATGGCATCATCCCGTCTCGGTGTCCGCCTCGTCTAGCGCGGCGGGGCTGGCTGCTCAAGCCATAGCCGTCGCCGGCCGGCGAAACGGATTTTCCGCCCATTCGTTAGGCATAACCCGGGCTCCCCCGCCTCAAAACGGCGCTTGGCGCGGACCGGCGCTGGCGCAATGCTTGCAAATCCGGCGTCGAGGACTTGCGAGGCGTTGAAGCATGCCGGCATTCGACGAGATGACGGGAACGGACGGGGCGGTTCGCCCGGCCTATGCGGAGCTGTCGCGCTGGCTGTCCGAGATCCCGCCCGACATCCTGGATTATCGCCGCCGCGAGGCGGAGGTGCTGTTCCGGCGCATCGGCATCACATTCGCGGTTTACGGCGAGGCCGATGCCACCGAGCGGCTCATTCCCTTCGACGTCATTCCGCGCATCCTTGCCCTCCCCGAATGGCTGTTGCTCAAGCGCGGCCTGGAACAGCGGGTGCGCGCGCTCAACCTCTACGTCAAGGACGTCTATGGCGCGCGCGAAATTTTGCGTGCCGGCGTGGTTCCTGAGTCTCTCGTTTTCCAAAATCCGGTGTTCCGCCCGGAAATGAACGGGCAGAAGGTTCCGCACGACATTTACGTGCATATCGCCGGCGTCGATATCGTGCGGGTCGATGCGGATACATTCTACGTGCTCGAGGACAATGCGCGCACGCCTTCCGGCGTCTCCTACATGCTGGAGAACCGCGAGATCATGCTGCGGCTTTTCCCAGAACTGTTTTCACGTCATCGCATCGCGCCGGTAGACAATTATCCGGACGAATTGCTGGCGACGCTCAAATCGGTCGCGCCCGACTCCGCCCCGGCCGAGCCGACCGTCGTGCTGCTCACGCCCGGCGTCTATAATTCCGCCTATTACGAGCATTCTTTCCTCGCCGACAAGCTCGGCATCGAACTGGTCGAGGGACGCGACCTGTTCGTCAAGGATCAGATCGTGCACATGCGCACGACGCAGGGACCCAAGCGCGTCGACGTCATCTACCGGCGGCTCGACGACGATTTCATCGATCCCCTCGCCTTCCGTCCCGATTCCGCGCTCGGCGTGCCGGGCCTGATGTCAGCCTATCAGGCCGGCAACGTCACCCTCGCCAACGCGGTCGGCACCGGTATCGCCGACGACAAGGCGGTTTACAGCTATGTGCCCGACATCGTGAAATTCTTCCTCGGCGAAGAGCCGATTCTGAAGAACGTGCCGACGTGGCGCTGTCGCGAACCCGATCACTTGGCCTATGTGCTCGACCATCTCGATGAGCTCGTGGTCAAGGAGGTTCACGGCTCGGGTGGCTACGGCATGCTGGTCGGTCCCGCCGCCGACAGGGCCTCGATCGCCGCGTTCCGCGCCAAGCTGAAAGCGGCGCCGGCGAATTTCATCGCCCAGCCGACACTCGCGCTTTCGACCTGCCCGACCTGCGTGGACAGCGGCCTCGCCCCGCGGCATGTCGATCTCCGCCCCTTTGTCCTCACCGGGCGCGGTTCGGTGCGGATCGTACCGGGCGGCCTGACGCGCGTGGCCATGAAGCGAGGCTCGCTGGTCGTCAACTCGAGCCAAGGAGGCGGCACGAAGGATACCTGGGTGCTCGATCACTGAATGCTGTCACGCACCGCCGATAATCTTTACTGGCTCGCGCGCTACGTGGAGCGTGCCGAGTATCTCGCGCGCATCCTCGAGGCCACGCAACGCCTCACCTCCGTTCCCATTCCCAATGCCGGCACCACCAACGAATGGGAATCGGCGGTGGCAAGCGCGGGCTGCGCGAACGCCTTTTACGAGGCCTATGACGAGGCCAACGAGGAAACGGTGACCGATTTCCTCGCCTTCTCGACGCGCAACCCCTCGTCGATCCGGTCCTGCTTCGAGGTGGCGCGCACCAATGCGCGGGCGGTCCGCACCGCGCTCACCGTGGAGATGTGGGACGCCATCAACGGCACGTGGCTCGAGCTCAGGCGTTACGGCAATGGCCCGACATCGCGCGAGGAATTTTCCCGATTCCTACGCTGGGTGCAGGAATCGTCCCTGCGTTTCGACGGCTCGGCCTATCGCACGATGCTGCGCACCGACGCCTACTGGTTTACGAGGCTCGGCGTCCATCTCGAACGCGCGGACAATACCGCGCGCATTCTCGACGTCAAATATCATCTGCTGCTGCCGGAAGCCGAGCATGTCGGCGGACCGCTCGATTATTTTCAGTGGGCCGCGATCCTGCGGTCGGTTTCCGCGCTGACGTCATATCATTGGGTCTATCGCGAAAGCGTCAAGCCGTGGCTTGTCGCTGATCTCCTGATTCTGAAGGAGGAAATGCCGCGCTCACTGGCAAGCTGCTACGAGAACATCGTCGCCAATCTCGACAGGATGGCGGCCGCCTATGGGCGCCAGGGCCCCGCCCAGCGGCTCGCGCGCGGCATTCGCACGAGACTGCAGAACAGCCGCATGGACGACATTTTCCAGCGCGGCCTTCACGAATTCATCCAGGAATTCATCGCCGACAACAACCGCATCGGCACGGCCATCAGCCAGCAATATCTCGCCTAAGACACGGGTGACGCGCCAAGGCCGGTGTTCTAGAGTGCGCCCATGCGCATGCGCGTTTCGCACGACACGATTTATCGCTACGACAATCCGCCTTCGTCGGTCATCCAAACCTTGCGGCTGACGCCGCGCAATCACGCCGGGCAATATGTCGTCGCGTGGCGGGTTTCGCTGTCCGTTGATTGCCGGCTCGATCCGCAGGAAGATGCGTTCGGCAACCTGATGCACACCTTCACCGCCGAAGGCCCGCTCGACGAGCTGATCATTCGCGTCGAAGGCGAGGTCGAGATCGAGGATACCGCCGGCGTGGTCGCGGGCGCGGTCGAGCGTTTTCCTCCGGCGCTGTTCCTGCGCGAAACCGCCTTGACGCGGAAGGATGCGGCGATCGCCGATTTCGCCGAGCGGTTTCGCCGGCCGGACCGCGATACGCTGACCGCCATGCACGACATGCTCGTCGATCTCAACCGCGAGATGATTTTCGATCCCGATCCGACGCACACCTCCACGACGGCGGCGGAAGCTTTCGCGCTCAGGCGCGGAGTCTGCCAAGATCTGACACATATCTTCATCGCCGCGGCGCGACATCTCGGTGTTCCGGCGCGCTACGTCAGCGGCTATTTCCATCGCGCCGACGGCCGCAACGACCAGGAGGCTGGCCACGCCTGGGCGGAAGCCTTCATCCCCTCGCTCGGCTGGGTCGGTTTCGACGCGACCAACGGCATCTGCGCGAGCGATGCGCATCTGCGCGTCGCAGCGGGCCTCGATTATCTTGGCGCTGCACCGGTGCGCGGCGCGCGCACGGGCGGCACGGGCGAGTTTCTCGCAGTGCAAATCCGCGTCGAGCAGGCGATGCGGCAAAGCCAGAATTGAAAGCCGGAATCGAACGTGACGCTCCCTTCAAATCCGGATTCCGAAGTCGTGCCCGGGCGGACATGCGGCACCTGCACGCTCTGCTGCAAGGTCGTCGCCGTGGTGGATTTCGACAAGCCGCCCGGAGTCTGGTGCCCGCATTGCCGTCGCAACGAGGGCTGCGGCATCTACGAGACACGACCGCTGGATTGCCGCACCTTCTATTGCCACTGGATCGTGGAAAAGGGTCTCGGCCCGGAATGGAAGCCCGAGCGCGCGAAATTCGCGCTGGTCACAAGCAGAAGCGGCGTCACTGCCTTCGTCGATCCAGGCTTTCCGAGCGCGTGGCGCGCCAGCCCCTATTACGAGACCTTCAGGCGCTGGGCTGCCGAAGGCGCGCAGGCCGGCGCGACACCGCGCATTGTGGCAGTCCGGATCGGCACGCGCGCGATCGTCATCCTGCCAGACCGTGAAATCGACCTGGGCGCGGTCGGCCCCTCCGACACGATTCGGCTACGGTCGGGACCCGGCGGCGGCGTCAATGTCGAGAAGGTGCGCGCCGGCTCCGCTTGACGCGTTGCCGCTCTGCCGGCGGCATCGTAAGAACGAGCCGGTCAACCGGAAGGACTTGCAGGCTGCCATGACATACTGCTGCGGAATCCTGGTGAGCGAGGGACTTGTGATGATCGCCGATACGCGCACCAATGCCGGCCTCGACAACGTCTCCGTATTCCGCAAGCTGCACGTCTTTCGTCAGCCGGGCGAGCGCGTGATGGCCATTGCCTCCTCCGGCAACCTGTCCATCAGCCAGTCGGTGGTCAGCATTCTCACCGAAGGGGTAGAAAACAAGGAAACCGGCGAGACTGAAACCCTGATGAACGCGCCGACGATGTTCCAGGCGGCGCAGCGGATCGGCAACGTCGTGCGCAAGCTGCATGAAACCGAAGGGCACGCGCTAGAGGCTTCCGAGGTGAAGTTCGACGTGTCGTTCCTGTTCGGCGGCCAGATCAAGGGCGAGAAGCTGCGCCTGTTCATGATCTACTCGGCCGGCAATTTCATCGAATGCACGGTCGATACCCCCTATCTCCAGATCGGCGAGCACAAATACGGCAAACCGGTGCTGGACCGCGCCATCAATTACGGCGTCGACCTCTATGATGCCTTGAAAATCGGATTGATTTCTATGGATTCGACGATGCGCTCCAACCTCGCGGTCGGCATGCCGATCGATCTGGTGGCGGTGCGCCGCGACGTCTGCGACGCGGAACTCGTTTACCGGATCGAGCCAGGCGATCCCTATTTCCACGATCTGCGCGAACGTTGGTCCGGCGCGTTGCGCGCCGCACATATGGCGATTCCGCGCCCGCCCTATGTCGGAACCAAATGATTTCGCCGGCGCGGCGGCATTCACCGTCCGTTAACCATACTTTTTGGATTCATCGATCGCTTGGCTAGCCCGGGTCCCGGTGAGCGATTTGCAAGCATTATGACCTAGCTTTCCCGCTTCTAGACTCATCATCGCGGGGAACGGGTTGTGGCTGCCCTGACGCGGGCCAATGTGCCCGAGGGATCGACTGCAAAGAATTGGAATCGCGCGCGGCTGAGCGTCGTCGTCCCGATCAGCGTCATGGTCGCGGTCGCGATCGTTTGCATCGTCGTCGCGGTGCTGACCTCTGCCCAGCGCGCCAATGAAGTCGCCATCGAGCACGAAAAGCGCCTGTTCACCAAGTCTCTGGTCAACCACGGCGAGCGGATCCTGCGCGAACTGGAAAGCGTCGCCTCGACCGAGGCCGCGATCAACAACATCCGCACCAATTTCGACCGCGACTGGGTGCAAAGGCAGATCGGGCTGCGCCTGAAAGCCTTCTTCGACCACGATTTCGTTTTCGTCGCAGATTCGTCGGATCGTCTCGTTTACGCACTCCTCGGACGCAACAGCGTCGAGCCGCGATGGTTCAACTCGATCTTGCCCGAACTGGCGCCGACCCTCGACTATCTGCGGGGCCGCGCCGGCGCGAGCCCCAACGGCGCGATCAGGATCTTCGAGTCGTCCGGCCGCACCGACAGCCATCCGAGCCGCGCCGCCCTCATCCAGAAATTCCTGGATCGCCCCGCCGTGGTCGCCGCCGTGCGCATCGTGCCGGCTGACGGCACGGCCACGCTGCAGGACATGGAGAACGCCCCGATCGTCCTGTCGGTCCGCTTCATCGACGAGGACGTGCTCGCGGAAATCGCGGCAAGACTGCAGCTCAACAATCTGCGCAAGGCCGACGGCTACGCTCTGCCGGCGGACGATTTCGCCTTTGAGCTGGTCGACGACCGCGGCAACTCGCTCGCCCGCTTCGCCTGGACGCCACAGCGGCCGGGCGCGGAGATCGTGCACAGCGTCATTCCGTTCATCGCGGTTGCCCTCGCCGGCTTCGCCCTCCTCGCCGGACTGGTTTACGGCTACATGCGGCGGACCACCGCCACCATTCAGACGGGCGAGCAGCGGCTGCGCTATCTCGCCTTGCACGATTCCCTAAGCGGCCTGCCCAACCGGAATTTTTTCGGCGAACGCCTCGAGGAAGTCATCCGCGAGACGCGCAAGGGCGGAATGCCGAACGCGGTGTTTTACATCGATCTCGATCATTTCAAGGACGTCAATGACACCCTCGGCCACCCGGTCGGCGACGAGCTGATCCGCACCGTCACCGCGCGACTCAATAGCAACGTGCGCGCCGACGACATCGTCGCCCGGCTCGGCGGCGACGAATTTGCGGTGATCACCGCCGTTCCGCCGGAAGCCGGCGCCCTGCAGCGCGTCGCCGACCGCATCATCGTCTCGCTCTGCGCACCCTATTCGATCAACGGCCACACCATCGTCATCGGCGCGAGCATCGGCATTGCCGTGATCGACGCCCGCTTCAACGGCGGAGCAGCCGAGATCATGCGCTTCGCTGATATCGCGCTCTACCGCGCCAAGAACGAAGGCCGTAACCGCGCCTGCATCTACGACGCGGCGATGGACGCCGATCTGACGCAGCGCAAATCGCTCGAGAACGACCTGCGCGTGGCGATCGAGAACAACCAATTGCGCGTTCTATACCAGCCGATGATGAGCGCGAGCGGAGAGCGGCTGGTCGGCGTCGAATGCCTCGCGCGCTGGCGGCACGCGGAACGCGGCGACATCGAGCCCTCGCAATTCATTCCGATCGCCGAGCATTCCGGCCTGATCGTCGATCTCGGCAAGCGGGTGCTGCGGCGCGCCTGCATGGACGGCAAGGCCTGGCCGCACATGACCGTGGCGGTCAACGTCTCGCCGCTGCAGTTCCGCCGCGCCGATTTCGTCGATACGGTCGAGGAAATCCTCAAGGAAACCGGCTTCGATCCGGAGCGCCTCGAGCTGGAGCTGACCGAAACCACGCTGGTCGGCAATGTCGAAACAGCCGAAGTCGCCATGCACCGGCTGAAGTCGCTCGGCGTGCAGCTTGCGCTCGACGATTTCGGCACGGGCTATTCGAGCCTTGCCTATCTGCGCCGCTTCCCCTTCGACAAGCTCAAGATCGATCGCTCCTTCGTGCGCAGCATCGAGCGGGCGCCGGATGCGGCGGCGATCGTGCATGCGATCGTCAGCCTCGGCCGCGGCCTTGGCATGAAGGTCACCGCCGAAGGCGTCGAGACCGCCGAGCAGCAGCTTTTCCTGCGCGCCGCCGGCGTCCACGCCATGCAGGGCTTCCGGTTCGGCAAGCCCGTCTCCGCCGCCAATATCAGCGTCCGGCTCGCCACGCCCGGTGTCTATCGCAGCATCGAAGGCGATGCGGCGGCGATGACCGGCTGAAAGTCCCAAGCCCCCTTCCGCAAACGCATTGCTTTCCGGTGCCTTCGCCATTGCGACGGAGCGCGCAATGACTAGGATGCGCCGGCAAACTTGGGTTGTGGAGGGTAATCGAATGGCCTCGAATAAGGTTGCGCTGGTCACGGGTGCCGGCACGGGCGTCGGCCGCGCGGCAAGCCTCGCGCTGATGAAGGACGGCTTTTCCGTCGTGCTGGCGGGACGCCGCAAGGAACCTCTCGAAGCCGTCATCGCCGAGGGCAAAGCTTTGCAAAAATGCCTTGCCGTGCCCACCGACGTGTCAAAGCCGGACCAGATCCGGGCGCTGTTTGCCCGCGTGAAATCAGAATTCGGCCGCTTGGACGTCCTATTCAACAATGCCGGAATGGGCGCGCCGCCGGTGCCGCTCGAGGATCTGCCGCTCGAGAAATGGCAGGACGTGGTGAACCTGAACCTGACCGGACCGTTCCTGTGCGCGCAGGAAGCGATCAAGATCATGAAGGACCAGAATCCGCGCGGCGGCCGTATCATCAACAACGGCTCAATCTCGGCGCACGCGCCGCGTCCCTATTCGGTGGCCTATACGGCGACCAAGCACGCGGTGACCGGCCTCACCAAGTCGATCGCGCTCGATTGCCGCAAATACGACATCGCCTGCGGGCAAATCGACATTGGCAACGCCGCGACCCCGATGACCGAGCGGATGGTCGCGGGCGAAGGCGTCATGCAGGCGAACGGAACGATGGCGCACGAGCCCCGCATGCCGGCCGAGGATGTCGGCAAGGCGGTCGCCTACATGGCGGGCCTCGGTCTTGATTCCAACGTCCTGTTCATGACGGTGATGGCCACCAAGATGCCGTTCGTCGGGCGCGGCTGATCCCTTTCGCGCCGTGATCTCCCTGGCGCGGCCCGCGGCCGCCGGACATGGTCGGACCGGTGGACATTCCGGCCCCGCCTGTTGCCCTGGGGCGGCGCCTGTTCCATCGTTGGCGCACAGCGATTGAATTGATGGCCAATCTCCAGTCCGCGCTCGGCCTGCTCGTTCTGCTCGCGCTCACCTGGGCACTGAGCGAACGGCCCTCGATCGTGTCGTGGCGGCGCGCCGGCGCGAGCCTCGTTCTGACGATCGCAATGGCGCTGCTGCTTCTCAAGGTTCCGCCGATCCGTGGCGCCTTCGCCGTCGCCAACCGGGCGATCGACGCGATCGCGGCCGCAACCCGCGCCGGCACGTCTTTCGTTTTCGGCTATATCGGCGGCGGGCCGCTGCCCTTCGATCCGAAATTCGCCGGCGGCGAGTTCGTGCTCGCCTTTCAGGCGCTGCCGGTCGTACTGGTGATGAGCGTGCTCACCACGCTGCTCTTCTATTGGAGAATCTTGCCGCCCGTCGTGCGCGGATTTTCCCGCCTGCTTGAAAAAACGCTGCTGGTCGGCGGGGCGGTCGGCCTTTCGACCGCCGCCAATATCTTTCTCGGGATGGTCGAGGCGCCGCTTTTCATCAAGCCTTATCTTGCCAGGTTGACGCGCGGCGAATTGTTCATTGTGATGACGGGCGGCATGGCCGGCATCGCCGGGACCGTGCTCGTGCTGTATGCCGAGATCCTGAAGCCGATCATTCCCGACGTCGGCGGCCATCTTATCGTCGCCTCGGTGCTCGGCGCGCCGGCCGCGATCCTGATCTCCGAATTGATGGTGCCCGATGGCGGCAAGCGAAAGACGGAGGGGATCCTGACCGACCCCGAGCCCGTCGCCTCCTCGACCATGGACGCCATCGTCAAGGGCACCGGCGCAGGCCTCGAGCTTCTGCTCAACATCGTGGCGATGATCATCGTGCTCGTGGCGCTGGTCGCGCTCGCCAACTCGATGCTGGGATTGCTGCCCGATGTCGCAGGCGCGCCGCTCACGCTGCAAAGGACGCTCGGCCTCGTCATGGCGCCGGTCTGCTGGCTGATGGGCGTGCCCTGGAGCGAGGCGATGACCGCGGGCTCGCTCATGGGCATCAAGACCGTGCTGAACGAACTCCTCGCCTATATCGAAATGGCCAAACTTCCGGGCGACGCGCTGTCCGAACGCTCGCGTCTCATCATGCTCTATGCGCTGTGCGGCTTCGCTAACTTTGGTTCGCTCGGCATCATGATCGGCGGCCTCACCGTCATGGCGCCCGAGCGCCGCGAGGAGATCATCGCACTCGGACCGAAGACGATCGTCTCCGGGACGCTTGCCACCTGCGTGATCGGCGCCGTCGTCGGAATGCTGAGCTGAACCCGCGATTGACCGCCGATCGGTCCTCATCACAGATTGGCCGGGGAACAGCGTCGTTTCGAGTTACACTGTGCCGCTAGAGTGTGATCCATTCAGCTTGAAGCATATCCGGCGTTTCTGAAGTAATTGGCGCACTCTTGTGGCGTAAAGGCTCGCAAGAGGGTGCCGATACGTTTCCAGGTGGCCTCAACGCTTCGCTCGGCGGCCTTGCGCAGAAGGGTCTTGAGCTTGGCAAAGACCTGCTCGATCGGGTTGAGGTCGGGGCTGTAGGGCGGCAGGAAGAATAGCTTTGCGCCAGCCGCGCGAATGGCGCGGCGCACGGCTTTGCCCTTATGGCTGCCGAGATTGTCGACGACGACGATGTCGCCGGGTTTGAGGGTTGGAACGAGAATCTGTTCCACATACGCCAGGAAGCTGTCGCCGTTGATCGGTCCGTCGATGACACACGGGGCATTGATCCGATCCCGGCGCAGGGCTGCGAGGAAGGTCAACGTTCGCCAGTGCCCGTGAGGAACCTTGGCCAGAAGCTTGCGCCCCCGCGGCGCCCACCCGCACAGGCGCGTCATGTTGGTCTTGGCCCAGGTTTCGTCGATGAAGACCAGACGCGCTGGATCAAGCCGGTCTTGATACTTCTTCCACTGCGTCCGGCGCCTTGCCACGTCGGGCCGATCTTGCTCGGTGGCGAACAGAGTTTTTTTTGAAGCTGATGCCGGCATCGTGGATGATGCGCCAGACCGAGCCGTAGCTCGTCACCACACCCCGCTCGCCGAGCTCAACGACCAGCGCCCGCAGGGTCAGGTCCGGCGCCGCCGCAAGGCGTGCCAAGATCCAGGCGCGCTCTCCAGCCAGCGAGTGGGGCTGGTTGCCGCCCATCGGTTTGGCGGCGGGGCTGCCGGTCGCGCGGAACCGCTGCGACCATTTCACCACACTGGCGACGCTGACCCGGTAGGTCTCGGCAACCTTGCGGCACCGCCCGCCGGCCATAACCGCCGCAACCACACGCTCGCGAAGATCAAGGGAATAGGCTCGAGCCATCCGATGCTGGCCTCCTATCCAGCCAGCATCTTGAATCAGACCTCGCCTGATTTGGGAATCCCCAATCGATTCAATCCCAACGAATCCGACTCTAGCGCCCGCTCGGATCGCCGGCCGCGCGGCGGAGGCTATTTCAGGCACTCGTCCACGGGTACGCCGATCGCCGCGCGGCGCGGGCCGTCGCGAAAGCAGCCGTTGACCCAGCGCCCGGCAAAGATCTCGCCGGTCGCGGCGCGATAGACGCCGGGGCCCTCGGCCCGGTCGTTGCGATAGGCGCCGTCGAAGCGGCTGCCGGTGGACCATACCTGCATGCCGCGATGATAGTGGCCGGCGCGAAGCGTCCCGATGAAGACGCCGTGCGGACTGCCGCTCCAGTACCAGATGAGCACGCCCTGCCCGTTGGCGATGCCGCGCTTGCAAGGGCCGGTCCAGGTGATCGTCTCGTCCGGTCCCGGATTAGCGTTCCAGACCTTGCAGCCGCGCTCGTCCTCAATCCAGCCGGGAGCCTTGGCGGCCGCCGGCGCGGGATTGGGTGCCGCGGCCGTCTCGGCCGCCTTGCCGGCTAGCTGAAGCTGCGCGCGCAGCGCCTCGACCTGCCGCTGCAGTTCGGCCTGATTGCGCCTGAGGCAATCCACCTGCTCGGGCGCCTCGCCCTGGCAGGTTTCGATCGCGACGGCGGGCAGACACAGGGCGAGCAGGACTGCTGCCCCCGCGAGCGGAGCTTTCATGGGATCGACCTCTCCAGGACCTGCATGCGGGGAACCGCATTCACCGCGCTTGGTCGGCGGCGCCGGTCCGAAGGTTCAATGTAGCCGGAAAACCCCGTCCACGGGCCGGATTTCGGTCGGCTTGATGAGCCGGGAATGAGCCACCATGACCGAATGCAGCGCCCCCTCGATCCTCCTTTCCCAGAACCGCAGAAAACCGTTGAGTTCGGGAAAGTCGGGGCAGAGGTCGTAATCCTGCCAGACATAGGTCTGAAGCAGCCAGGGATGATCGGGCCGCCGATAAAGGATCTGCGCCGTGGTCAACCCGTAGCCGGCCACCTGTTTCTCGAAGTCTTTCGAAGGCATGCGAATCCCCCGCTCGTTGACACGACAGAATTCAATCCCGGTTGGGACATGACAAGCCTAAAAGTTGAATTTTGTTCCTAATATCAATGCATTAGCAGCATCGGCCGGGGACTGCTGACAGCCCGCCGGCGCGGTAACCATGCTGTTAGCAATCTAGCTTGACGAGTGCTAAAAATTTTTGTTCCTCCCCTTGCTCAAGGGAAAGCCCGCTCTCATCTGCGGGAAGGCCGGCCGAGGCCGGCTCCATCCCTGACTTCGAAGACATCTGAACGTTCACCAGGAGGTTGCCAATGAAGTTCCGTCCGCTTCACGACCGCGTCGTCGTCAAGCGCGTCAGTGCCGAGGAAAAAACGGCCGGCGGCATCATCATTCCCGACACGGCGCAGGAGAAGCCGCAGCAGGGTGAGGTCATTGCGGTAGGCCCCGGCGGCCGCGACGAGACCGGCAAGCTGATTCCGATCGACGTTCAGGTCGGCGATCGCGTGCTGTTCGGCAAATGGTCGGGCACCGAGGTCAAGATCGACGGCGTCGAATACTTGATCATGAAAGAGAGCGACATCATGGGCGTGCTCGATGAGAGCGCCGCCCGCAAGAAAGCGGCCTGAACCGCCCCATTTCCGGAAACATTGAGGACAACAGACAATGGCTGCAAAAGACGTAAAGTTTTCCGTCGATGCGCGTGACCGCATGCTGCGCGGCGTCGACATTCTCGCCAACGCCGTCAAGGTGACTCTCGGCCCCAAGGGCCGCAACGTCGTGCTCGACAAGTCGTTCGGCGCCCCCCGCATCACCAAGGACGGCGTCACCGTCGCCAAGGAAATCGAGCTTGAGGACAAGTTCGAGAATATGGGCGCGCAGATGGTGCGCGAGGTTGCCTCGAAGTCGTCCGACTTCGCCGGCGACGGCACCACAACCGCGACCGTGCTTGCCCAGGCGATCGTAAAGGAAGGTTCGAAGGCGGTCGCCGCCGGCATGAACCCGATGGATCTGAAGCGCGGCATCGATCTCGCGGTCGAAGCGATCGTCGAGGACCTCAAGAAGAATTCCAAGAAGGTCACCTCCAACGAAGAAATCGCCCAGGTCGGCACGATCTCGGCGAACGGCGACAAGGAGATCGGCGACTTCCTTGCCAAGGCTATGCAGAAGGTCGGCAATGAAGGCGTGATCACCGTCGAGGAAGCGAAGTCGCTGGAGACCGAGCTGGACGTCGTCGAAGGCATGCAGTTCGATCGCGGCTACATCTCCCCCTACTTCATCACCAACGCCGACAAGATGCGCGTCGAATTCGACGACGCCTATCTGCTCGTCTATGAGAAGAAGCTGTCGGGCCTGCAGGAATTGCTGCCGCTGCTCGAAGCGGTGGTGCAGACCGGCAAGCCGCTCGTCATCATTGCTGAGGAAGTGGAAGGCGAGGCGCTCGCGACACTCGTGGTCAACAAGCTGCGCGGCGGCCTGAAGGTCGCGGCGGTGAAGGCTCCGGGCTTCGGCGATCGCCGCAAGGCGATGCTTCAGGACATCGCTATCCTGACCGGCGGCCAGGCGATCTCGGAAGACCTCGGCATCAAGCTCGAGAACGTCACGGTCAACATGCTCGGCCGCGCCAAGAAGGTCATCATCGAGAAGGAAAACACCACGATCGTCAACGGCGCCGGCAGGAAGACCGATATCGAGGCCCGCGTCGCCCAGATCAAGGCGCAGATCGAGGAGACCACCTCCGACTATGACCGCGAGAAGCTGCAGGAGCGGCTGGCCAAGCTCGCCGGCGGCGTCGCGGTGATCCGCGTCGGCGGCGCGACCGAGGTCGAGGTGAAGGAGCGCAAGGATCGCGTCGACGATGCGATGCATGCGACCCGCGCCGCGGTCGAGGAAGGCATCCTGCCGGGCGGCGGCGTCGCCCTGCTCCGCTCGGTCGAGGCGCTCAAGCGCGTGCGCACCGCCAATGAGGACCAGAAGCACGGCGTCGAAATCGTCCGTAAGGCGATCCAGGCTCCGGCCCGCCAGATCGCCACGAATGCGGGCGAGGATGGCTCGGTCATCGTCGGCAAGATCCTCGAGAAGGACCAGTATTCCTTCGGCTTCGACGCGCAGACCGGCGAGTACGGGAACATGATGTCCAAGGGCATTATCGACCCGACCAAGGTGGTCCGGGCGGCGATCCAGAACGCGGCGTCGGTGGCGGGCCTGCTCATCACCACCGAGGCGATGGTGGCCGAGGCGCCGAAGAAGAACCAGCCCGCGCCGGCAATGCCCGGCGGCGGCGGCATGGGCGGCATGGATTTCTGATCCCCTCCCCCGTTGCAAACGCGAAGGGCGCGGCTCAAGCCGCGCCCTTTTTCAATGGCGCCGGACATTACCCGCTCGCATGTCCGATGGCGTCATGCCAAAACGGCGGCGGAAAGCGCGATTAAAGGTGGAGATATCCGCAAAGCCCGCGTCATATGCGATCGATGCGATCGGTCTCTCGCGGCCACGCGGGTCGACCAAGGCTCGCCGAACGTCCTCAAGACGCCGGCTCATGAGGAATTGCGAAAAAGTGGTACCGTCTCTTTCGAACAAGATCTGCACATAGCGCGGCGTGACGCGGTGGCGCGAGGCGATCGTTTCGAGCGACAATGACGGCGAGGAAAAGCGCGCGGCGATATCGGCCTTGATCGCGGCAAGCCGCGCCGCGCGCAGCCCACCTTCACGCGCGCTCGGATCACGGGATGAACCAAGAGCGAGCACAACGAGATCGAAAACGTGGTTGACCGCCACGTTTTGCAGCGCCCCGCTCGACAAGCTTTCGTCGCCAAGCAGCGCCTGGCTGTAGCTCAGCAACAAATCTGTGGTGCCCGTGCGGGGAACAAGCCGCCCCACAAGATCTTCGGCATTTGGCACCAGCGCCTTGAGCGGCGCGCGCGGAAGACGAAGCCCGACATAGTGACTTGGCGATGGCCGAAGGAAAGCGCCCACGTCACTGCACGACAGCAGCACACCCTCGCCCGCGCCCAGCGCAACGTCGTGCCCGCATTGCGAAACCGAGCTGATGCCGGCGACATTAAACGCGAGACCGAAATCATCGTTGCCGTCGGCCATCAAGGCTCGCGTGCGCCGGTCGCGCGTGCCCTGAATCGTACCGGAAACGAGCTTCAATCCCGGCAACGCACGCAACTGGATATCGGCCTCGAAGGCACGGTCGCGCAGCGGCTCGATATCGAGCCGCAGAATGGTGTGCCCGTACACCTCGCGCCACACCGCGATCCGGTCCTTTTCCGCCAAATCGCGCGACGAAAACGCGGCCGCTCCGGTATCCACGAATGTATTTCCCCTGCCCGTCATTTGAACGTATGGCAGAAATACAACCGCCGGCGGGAAACGTAAATCAGTTCGCCTAATGCATAGTCCAATTCGTCTGGCTCCGAGCCGTGCTGTGCGTGGTTGGCTAACCTGTGCGCAGAATCGAAAAGGGGACATAGGAACGGCAAATGAAGAAGTGCCAGTTTACCGCGATCCTTGCACTGGCCACCGCAATTTCGGCGGGGGCGCAGGCCGCAGACATGCCGGTGAAAGCAACGCCACCCGTTTCGACTTACGATCCATGGACTGGCTGCTATGTCGGCGGCAATGCGGCCTGGGCACGTTTCAAAGTCGATACCACGTTTCCTGGCGTCGCCGATTTTGGTTCCAGCAGCGGGGACGGCTGGAGCTACGGTGGCCAGATCGGATGCGATGCACGCGTCCAAAGCGTCGTCGTTGGCATTCGTGGCCTGTGGGACGGCGTGAGTGACTCCACCGACAAGACCTTGCCGCTTCCCAACCTCGGCAACTTCTCAGGAGAGCGGCAGAATACCAAGCTGAAATGGTTCAGTACGCTCGACGCCAAGCTCGGGATTGTCGCAAGCCCGAACTTCATGATCTATGGCGTGGGCGGGTGGGCTTGGTCGGGTCTGCGCACTTCCTTCCTCGATCCCTTTGACGCGTCGAGCCCCCTCAAGTGGCAAGCCGACGCTTCCATGACCGGATACAATTTCGGCGTCGGTGCGTCCTGGATCTTTGCGCCCAACTGGGAAGTATGGGTCGAATATGACCGACTACAGTTTGGTGAGCGCCAGATTATCGCGCAAGGCGTCGGCACGCAGGTAGGCGTGCCGGAGCCGATCACTCAAAACCTCCGTGTCGACACAGTTCTTCTCGGCGTGAATTACCGATTCAACCTAGCACGTTAGATTCGCGTTCGACTCAGCACTTTCTGAAATACCGGTACGTATCCGGCGCGCGCATCCAGATGAACTCGCGCGTCAGGCCGCCATGCGCGTTGATCCAGCCGGTGATATCGGCGGCATAGGCGCGGCGCAGGACGGCGGTCATGTCGTCGCGCTTGGCGAGATGAAAACCGAACGAGGCTTCCGGCGTGACGCAGATGCGGCCGCGCGGGATATGACCGAGCAGCACAGTGCAGGCGGACTGGCACGGGCCGACGATGCGCACGCTGACGCCGCGCCGGGCATATTCGGCCCAGCGCGCGCTGTAGGCGGCGACCGAGCCGCCGTGATCGTCATAAATGTCGATCGTCTCCGCGCGCGCCGCAACAGGCGCCGCGAGAGCGGCCGCGATCATGATCCAAAGCACCTTCCTCACGCGCACTTTCCCGCAAGAGACGATGTCGGGCGCAAACCATAGCACGACAGCGGCAAATTGGCGTAGAGGGGTGTAATGTTCGCGCGACCGGCGCCGAGCCCTGAGCCTATCGCTTTAACGTGGTGGCCCTCCGGCGCTCCGCCAACGCATGATCTGGGCGCCTGAAACGGCAACGACCACAAATTGATCGGCGCGCGTACATCCGGCGTCGCCTGCAATTCGTGGCCGCTCGGCAATGCAAACCTGTTGGCTCAGCACCGCCGTTGACGGCTATATGTGTAGTCCTTCCCGATGACGCAAGTGTGACACATGAAAAAAGGCCGTATCCACGTCGGCATTGGCGGCTGGACCTTCGCCCCCTGGCGCGGGGTGTTTTATCCCGACGGTTTGCCGCACGCGCGCGAATTGGCCTACGCCGCGGAGCGCCTCACCTCGATCGAGGTCAACGGAACCTTCTACCGGACCCAATCTCCCAAAACTTATCGGAAATGGGCTTCGGAAGTCCCGGCGGATTTCGTCTTCTCCTTGAAAGGCCCGCGCTTTGCCGTCAACCGGCGGGTGCTCGCGGAAGCCGGGGACTCGATCAAGCGTTTCGTCGATTCCGGCATCGCCGAGCTCGGAGCCCATCTCGGCCCTCTGCTCTGGCAATTCGCGCCGACGAAGAAATTCGATCCCGCCGATTTCGGCGCCTTCCTCGAATTGCTGCCCGCCACGATCGGCTCGCTCAAGCTGCGCCATGTCGTCGAGGTGCGGCATGACAGCTTCTGCACGCCCGATTTCATCGCGCTGCTGCGGCAGTTCAACGTGCCCGTTGTCTATGCCGAGCACGCGACCTATCCGGCCATCCCCGACCTGACCGGCGATTTCGTTTACGCGCGCCTGCAAAAGGGCAAGGACTCGATCAGGACCTGCTATCCGCCGAAGGCGCTCGACCAATGGGCGGCGCGGCTCGAGCAATGGGCGCAGGGGCGGATGCCGGCGGATCTGCCGCCGATCGATGCGAGGAAAAAGGTGGCGGCCAAACCGCGCGACGTATTCGCCTATTTCATCCACGAAGGCAAAGTGAACGCGCCGGCGGGCGCGATGGAGACGATCAGGCGGATTTCGCGCTGATGCTAGTGCCCGTACGAGGAGTAATTGTAGCAGCAGGGCGGCTGATTGAGCGCGTTGATGGCGTTGAGCTGGTCGATGCCGCCGATATTCAGGTTGACGGGATCGCCGGCGAAGGTCCAGCCGAGCTCGCCGAACTTGTTGTCGGCGACGTTGAACGGATAGGGGCCGGTCACGTTGCCCTGCTTGTCGATCTTGTAGGCCATCCCGATCTGGTTCAGCTCGATCACCTGACCGTTGGCCAGCGTCAGCTTGGCCATGCCTTCGGAGAGGCCGACGATCGTGTAATCGTTCTGGATCAGCAGATTGACGATCGTGCCGCGGATGCCGAGCGTGCCGACCGGTGTCTTGATCGCGTAGCGGTTCGGGTTCTGCGATCCGGTGATGAAGCGGAAGGAGCCGCGCACAGTGTCGAGCACAACCTGCCCTGCGCCCTTGTTCGGATCGTAGATGAACTTGTCCAGCGTGATCTCGGCCTGCGGACCGATGCTGACGGTGGTCTTATCCACAAACAAAAGCTGCGCGGCGCTGGCCGCTCCCGTCCGCACCCGCTCGTTGGCGAACACCCCGCTCCCCGCCGTGAGCTGGCGCGGGGCGCCCCCCTCAAATCCCTGCACGTCGTTGGTCACGGCCGCGGCGACGCCGATCTGGGCCGCATGGGCGGTGCCGGCAAGGGCGAATAAGGCGACGGCGGCGAGGGTCAAAGTCGCACGGTTTTTCATGTGGTCTGTCCGGCTCTTGTCCCCAAAATCGCAGATTCCATGTCACGCCCGCCACCAAAAACGGCGAAGCGCGCAGCGCCCGGCAAATTCTAGGTAGCCTAGAGCGCGCGAACACGCTAGGGAATTCGCGGGTGGAATTGGACGCTGGGAATTGGCTGGGATTGCAACGTGGGGCGCAGAATTCTGCCTGCTCGCATCAGAGTAGTATGCTACCTCGCAGCCGCGATGCTCGCGGCCGCCGCGCCTTCGCCTGCGCGCGCGGGTGATCTCAATTCGCTGCACGCGCAGATCCTGCGCGATCCGACCAATGTCGAGCTGAACCTGCAATATGCCCGCCTTGCCGAGGCGGCGGGCACGCTGCGTTGGGCGCTTGCCGCCTATGAGCGGATTCTTCTTCAGGACCCTTCGAACGAGGAAGCGCGGCGCGGCATGCAGCGGGTGCTGCGTTCGCTCCAGCCGAGTTTCACCATCGCGACGCTCGAATACGGCATCGCCTATGAATCCAACCCCCGGTACTATCTCGGCCCGCGGGTCAGCGAAGGGCTCGGGCTCGGATCACTTTCGGTGCGCGACGAACGTTATCTGTTCGATCAGCGCTGGCGCACGGCCTTTCTCGCCGCCGGACAGGTGCGCACGCGCAACGACGATCTGAATTACGGCTTCGCGGGAATCGAGACCGGACCGGTGCTCGATATCGCGCGCGACTGGACCTTCAATCCGGCGGTCGGCGCCGGCGCGGCTTTTTTCGACAATCACTTCTACTATAGCGAGGTCTCCGCTGCCGGCACGTTCGAGGGCACGGTCGGCGGCTCCCTGCAGGTCCTGCGCGTGCGCGCGGCCTATCGCAAATATGACGACTTCTTTCCCTCGACCGAGGGCGGCTATGTCGAATTGCGCGGCCGCTTTTCGCGGCTCGGCGTTCTCGGCGAAGGCTCCATCGCCTTCCTGTCCCCCTGGGTCTTGTGGAGCGACATCGGCGGCACGGTCGCCAATGCGCTCGTGACCGAGCTGCAGCCCGGCGCGTATATCGAGTTTGGAACGAAGCTCGAAGTCTATAAGAGCCTCGCCCCGTGGATCACAGTCGGCGCCAATGTCGGGATCGCGCAGCGCGACTACCGCAGCGACATCGTCACCGGCACCCTCTCCGACAAGCGCAAGGATACGATCTGGGCGCCCGGCGCGACGATCGTGTTCCCGAACCTGCTCGGCAATCAAAGCGACCTGAAGCTCGACTACAAATACATCGACTCCCATTCCAACGATCAGACCAAGAGCTTCACCGATCACATCGTCAGCGCGACGGTTGTGACGCGTTTCAATCCCTTCGCGATGCCGGGCCCGCGCTGACGGCGCGCTGACATATTGCCGACCGCGGCCGGTATTCCCATAATTGGATATGGCCGCGACCACCCTTTTCACAATCGGCTACGAGCAGGCGCGTCCCGACGCGGTTTTGTCGGAGCTGAAACAGGCCCGGATCGAGATCCTCGTCGATACGCGCGCCGTCGCCGCCTCCCGCAAGCCCGGCTTCTCGAAGCGGCAGCTCGCCGCGGCACTTGACGAGGCGGGCATCGCCTATCTCCACTTGCAGAAGCTCGGCACCCCTGCGGCCGGCCGCAACGCTGCGCGCGCCGGCGATTTCGCCACGCTCTGGCGCGTCTATGCCCGGCATCTCAAGACGAAGAGCGCGATCGAGGAAATGGACGAACTGGTTCGCCTCGTGAAAAGCGGGCGGCGCGTCTGCCTGCTCTGCTACGAGCGCAACCACGAGGAATGCCACCGCAGCCGGATCGCCGAGGTCGTGCAAAGGCGCACCCGCGCCCGCATCAGCAATCTCGCGCCGCCGCTGTTCTAGACCGGCCCGACGGGAACGGCTCCTTCGCCCGCCGGGCGGGACCGCCCGCTGCCAGCGCCCCTACTCGGCCGGCTGGGCCGCCGCCGCGTTCTTCGGCGAAGCCGTGGCGATAATCGCCACGATCCCGAACACCGCGAACAGGAGAACCACCGAGATCAGTGCGTTGAACGACAGCACGAGATCAAAGCCGCCCCGCCGGTAAAGAATGGCGATGAGAGCGACGCCCGCGCCGGAAGTAACGAAGATGAGGAAATAGCGCACGGCATAGACGCGCCCGCGCCAGGCGTCGGCGGTGTAGCGCGCGATCACCATGTCGTTGACGGTCACCTGCCCGTAGATGGCGGCCATCGACACCGCGAGCGCGGCGATCAGCGCAAGGCCGCTCGCATGCGCGGCCCAGTAAATGCCACCCAGCTGCAGCACGACGATCGCCGCGAACAACCCATGCGGGGTGAATCTTTCGCTCAGCCGCCCGACCGAAAGCTGCGCCAGCGCCCCGCACAGGAAGACCATTGTCGCCACGCCCCCGACCAGCATCAGCGAGGCGCCCGACAGGCGCTCGTCCACGATCTTGGGGAGCGACACCGAGATCATGTTGAACACGAGACCGGCCGTGAGCGCGACCAGGATGAAGCAGGCGAACATCGCGATCATCGCCGCCTGCGACAGCCGCACCGCCGGCGCCGTCTTGCGCTTGCCGACATGATGCCGATCGTCGGGAGTCATCGCCAGGTAGAAGAACCCGGTCGCAGCGCAAAGCACCGATGGGACGAGAAAAGCGCCGCGCCATCCGATCAGCGAGGCGAGCGCGGCGGTGATGCCCGCGGCGAGCGCGGCGCCGAGATTGCCGCATACGCCGTTGAAGGCGAGCGTACGCCCGCGCGCCTGCGAGGCCTCGATCAGCATCGCCATGCCGACCGGGTGATAGATCGCGGCGAAGACGCCGAGCAGGAACAGCGCGGCGGCGAGCACGATCAGGTTCGGCGCAACCGCGGCCGCGGCGAGCGAAACTCCGCAGCCGAAGAAAAACAGCGCCATCATGTTGCGGCGGCTCCAGCGGTCGGCGAGCCAGCCCGCCGGTAGTGAAAAGACGCCGAACGCGACAAAGGACGCCGTGCCGAGCGCGATCAGTTCGGCATAGGGGCGGCCATAGACCGCCTCGAGCCCGATCACCACGGTCGGGAAAATGAGCATCACGTAATGGTCGATCGCATGCGCCCAGTTCAAGAAGCGGATCGCGGTGCGCGTTTCGCTTTCGCGGCAGGACGCCGCGGCGGACATGTCGGTCACGGGGCACTCCAGAATCGGCCAAATCCGGCGCAAATTTAGCTCTTGCCAGAACGCGATGTTCGGTCGAATTTCGTCGCATTTGGGCCAAGGACCGCATGCGCCAGAAACCGGTTTATCGCCGCAACATGGACGACGCCCCCCGCCCGGTGGCGGCAATGGCGAGATCCTGGACAGACAGCGAGACCATCCCCCTGCATATGCATCGCCGCGGGCAGCTTCTGCATGCGGTCAGCGGCACGATGCGTGTGGAAACCCTCGATGCCGCCTTCATCGTCCCACCGACACGCGCGCTCTGGCTCCCGCCGCGGCTGCCGCACAGCGTCGCCATGCGCGGCCGGATCGAAATGCGGACGCTCTACATCGACGCCGGGGCGTGCGGATCGCTGCCGCAAAAGCCGGTGCTGGTCGAGATCGGCGGGCTGTTGCGGGAATTGATCCTTGCCGCGCTCGAGGAGCCGGTCGATTACGACGAGAACGGCCGCGGCGGACAGATCGCGCGGCTGATCCTCACGGAATTGTCGCGCATGCGCGAGCGCACGCCGGCGATGCCGATGCCGCGCGACCGGCGCACGTTGAAGATCGCCCGTGCCCTGCTTGACGATCCGGCGATCGGCTTCGGCCTCGACGAGTGGGCCGAGCGCGCTGGCGCGAGCCGCCGCACCCTCGCCCGCCTCTTTCGCGCCGAAACGGGAATGAGCTTCGCCGAATGGCGCGCGCGGCTGCGCGCGGTGGACGGGCTCGCGCGCCTCGCCGCAGGTGGCTCGGTCGCGGCAGCGGCGCGCGCCGTCGGCTATGCGAGCCCAAGCGCGTTTTCGGCGATGGTGCATCGGACCCTTGGCGGAGCGCCGCGCGCGCTGCGGCGCCGGCACACGAAATTTTACCTGTCTCCCCTGTAAGTAGAAACGCTGACATCGCGGGAAGCACCCAAATAGGATCGCTCCGGGGTTGTAGGCGCGTATCGGCCGTCCCGCCTGGGTGGGCTTTTCATGCGAGTCGCGTCGAGGGTGGCCGCGGCGGTCTGCGCCGCGGCGCTGAGTGGTGTCTGCGCTGCGCGTGCCGCCGATCTCACATTCGGCGCTGAGAAATTCCTGTTTTTCAGCGGTCTCGACCTGTGGCGCCACGGCGCCTTCTCATACGGGGGCGGTCTTTGGGCGCCGGAAGGGATCGACCAGGACGGCTTCGTGTTCAAGCTTGCAGGCGGGGCCGGCCGCTATCGCTATCGCTCCGGCGCATTGAACGCCGACATCACCGGCGACGCCCTGTCGTTTTCCACGCTGCCCGGCTGGCGCTTCCGGCGCGGCGCCTTCATTGTCACGGGCTTTGCCGGCTTTGAAATGCAGCGGCATGAATTGACCCCTGACGACGTGACGAGCCGCCTGCGCGGCATTTCCGCCGGTATAAGGGGCGCCATCGAAGGATGGTACGAGCCCGCGCCCGGCTCGATGATCGCCGCCGACCTGTCCGCGACCAGCATCGGGCCGAGCTATTCCGGCCGCCTCGCCTTCGGCTGGCTGCTGTTCGATCGCTTCTATGCCGGGCCCGAGGGCACAGCCTTTTCGTTCGACGGCAATTACCGCCAGTACCGCGTCGGCGTGCATGTGACCGCGCTGCAGGCCGGTGCGTTCGAATGGTCGGGCGGGTTGGGCTGGTCGCGCGATTCCGACGACCGCAAAGGCCTCTATGCCCGGCTCGGAATGCTGATGCGCAGCAACCTGTTCTGGTGATCAGTCGAGCGTGCGGCGGAAGCGCGTCACCGCGATCGTCATCGCGATCAGCATCAGGCCGAACAGCGCCGCGACGTCGTAATGCATGTTGGCAAAAGTCGAGCCCTTGAGCATGATCGCGCGCACGATCCGCAGATAATGCGTCAGCGGCAGTGCCTCGCCGACCCATTGCGCCCAACGCGGCATGCCGGCGAACGGAAACATAAAGCCGGACAGAAGGATGTTCGGCAGGAAATACATCATCGACATCTGCATCGCCTGCAACTGGTTCTGCGCCACGGTGGAGAAGCTGTAGCCGACCGCGAGATTGGCGGTGATGAACAGCGTCGAAAGCAGCGCCAGAAGCATCAGGCTGCCGACCAGCGGCACGCCGAACAGCCCGATCCCGAGACCGATGATGATACTCGCCTGGATGAAGCCGACCATCACATAGGGAACGATCTTGCCGAGCATGATCTCGACCGGGGTGATCGGCATGGCGAGCAGCGCCTCCATCGTGCCGCGCTCGACCTCGCGCGTCACCGACAGCGCGGTGAAGATCAGCATCGTCATTGTCAAGATCGTACCGACGAGGCCGGGCACGATGTTGAGCGAGGTGACGCCGGCGGGGTTGTGGCGCGCATGCGTGCGCACCTCGAATAGCGGCCGGCCGGTTTCCGGCAGGCCGTGATCGTTCTGCAGCGCCGTCTGCACCAGCGGCCCGAGCGCGGCCAAAGCGGAACCGGAGGCGACGGGATCGGTCGCGTCCGCCGCCACGAACAATACCGGCTTGTCCCCGCGCCGCAGCGCGCGCTCGAATCCGCGCGGCATCTCGATCGCGAACAGGACCTGCCCCGATTGCAGCAGGTCGTCGAATTCCTTCTCGTCCTGAACAATGTGCGTGACCTTGAAGTAGCGGGTGTTTTCCAGCGCCCGCAGAAGCGACCGGCCGACATCGCTCGTTTCCTGCATCAGCACGGCCGTCGGCAAATCGCGCGGGGTGGTGTTGATGGCGTAGCCGAACAGCATAAGCTGCATCAGCGGGATGCCGACGATCATGCCGAAGGAAATGCGGTCGCGGCGAAGCTGAATGAATTCCTTGATCAGCATCGCAGTCGTGCGGCGCCAGAATCCGGACGACAGCAGGCGCGCGCTCATTGGTAATTGTCCTTGGCGCTGGCCATGAGGCCGATGAACACGTCTTCGAGCGAAGGCTCGGCGCGCCGCCAAGTCAGCGACGGATCCTTGCGGTAGGCGGCGATCGCCCTCTCCAGAGCCGCCGCGTCGCGGCCGGACACATGCAGGCTCGTGCCGAAGGGCGCCACGGTATCGACCCCCGCCTTCCCCTCGAGATCGGCATTGAGCCGCGTCAGGTCATCGCCGGTGACCGTATAGGTGGTGAGCCCGGAGCCCGCGATCACCTCGTCGACCGTCCCGTGCGCGAGCAGATGGCCGTAGGCGATATAGGCGATCTCATGACAGCGTTCCGCCTCGTCCATGTAATGCGTCGAGACCAGCGCCGTCAGCCCCTCGCTTGCCAGCGCGTGAATCTGGTTCCAGAATTCGCGCCGTGCCTTCGGATCGACCCCCGCGGTCGGCTCGTCGAGCAACAGAAGCTGCGGCCCCGGCAGCGTGCAGGCGCCGAGCGCGAGTCGCTGCTTCCAGCCGCCGGACAATTCGCCCGCGAGCTGCCGCTCACGCCCGTTCAGCCCGAGCCGGCCGATCATCGCCCGCGCGGCGCCTTCCGGATCGGGCAGGCCGTAGAGCCGGGCGACGAATTCCAGATTCTCGCGAACCGACAGATCCTGATACAGGCTGAAACGCTGCGTCATGTAGCCGACATGCAGCTTGATCTCGTCGGCCTGTCTGCGGATGTCGTAGCCCAGGCACGTCCCCTCGCCCTTGTCCGGCGTCAGCAGGCCGCACAGCATGCGGATCGTCGTGGTCTTGCCCGAGCCGTTCGGGCCGAGAAAGCCGTAGATCGAGCCGCGTTTCACCTGCAGCGAGAGATCGTGCACGACCTCGTGGCCGTCGAAGGACTTGGTCAGGCCGCGCACGTCGATGGCGATGTCGGAAACCGCACTCACTTGCCGATCTCCCTTGGCGTCACGGTGACGCTGACCGGCTGGCCGACGCGGAGCCGATCGGGCTTGTCCGGCCGCGCTTCGACAAGAAAGACGAGCTTCGATCGTTCCTGCAGGCTGTAGATCACCGGCGGGGTGAATTCGACGCTCTGGGAGATGAAAGTGATCGCCGCCGACAATTCGCCGCCGCAACCGTCGCAGGTGATACTCACCTTGTCGCCGATTGCGATGCGCGGCAGCAAGGCCTCCGGCACGAAAAAACGCACCTTGATGTTGCCCGGCGGCAGAAGCGAGACGAGCGGCTTGCCGGGCTGCACCGTCTCGCCCGGTCGGTAATAGACCTGCTGCACGATCCCCGCCACCGGGCTCGCCATGCGCCGCCGCGACAGCCGCGTGCGCTGGGTGTTGAGCCGCGCATCGGCGTCGCGCAGGGCGGCCTGCGCGTCGTCATAGGTCTTTTGCGTCCCGGCGGCGGTCTTGAGAAGCTGCTGGGCGCGCTCGAAATTCTGTCGGGCATTGGCCAGCATCGCCTCGGCGCTCTGCACGTCGGCTTTTTGAATGTCGGCATCGAGCGTGAACAGTTCCTCGCCCAGCTCGACGCGGTCGCCCTCGCGCACGTTCATCGTCTCGACGCGCCCCTGTTCGTCGGGACTGACGAAGATTAGGTCGGCCTCGATCCAGCCCTGGAACTGGTTGTCGGGTTGTTTCGCGCAGGCCGCGAGCGCAAGCACGCCGGCGACGACCCACATTGACGTTCTGGTCATGAAGCCCTCGGACCGAACAGAAGATCGAGATGCACCCGCATCATCGCCTCGACATCGAGCGGAGCGAGGCGATCGAACAACGCCTGCCACACAATCGCGACGACGCCGGGGGCGGCGAGAAGCTGGGGAAATTGCGGTAGGCGAGAATCGATTTCCCCGCGCTGCGCCGCGCGCGTCAGCAGGGCGGAAACCACCGGCATGACACGGCCGATCACCTCGCGGAAATGGAATTCGGCGAGCTTGGGGAAGCGCTTGCCCTCCGCGATCACAAGGCGAATCACGTCCTTGCGTCGCGTGCCAAGCACCTCGCGAATGAAGATCGCGATCATGCGCTCGGCAACCTCGCGTGCGGGCAGATCCTCCGCCGGCATGGCCGATAGCGCATCGACCAGCGGGCTGAACATCGAGCGTAGCAATTCCTGGAACAGCGCTTCCTTGTCGCGGAAATAAAGATAGATCGTGCCCTTGGCGACGCCGGCGCGCCTGGCAATGTCGTCGAGGCGCGTCGCGGCGAATCCGCCGACGGCGAATTCCTCGAGCGCGGCTGCCAGAATCGCCTCGCGCCGGGCGGCGCTGCGCGCGGCGCGGTCGCGTGCCGTCGCGGCCGCCTTGCCGCTGCGCGGGCCAGCCGCCCCCTTCTCCCGCCTGGTCCTGCGATGCGCCAAGGCGCCTCTCCTCGACCGCCTAACTAATGACTGACTGGTCAGTCATTAATAGGAGAACGGGCGGCCGGCGGCAAGGCCGCGAGCTGGAAAATAAAAGACTGATTTTTCAGTGGCTTACTATCGGCCGTCGCAGACAAAGACGCGGATCACGCAATCCTTGCCGCCCCTGCCATAGCAGGAACGCAAGGCCGCGTTCTGCGCCTTGCCGAGATGTGGCCCGCTGGCATGGCCGCTCGCCCCGCAGGGATTGGGCAGGTCGATCGCGAAGGCAGCGCAATTGCCGCGCAGGCTGGCGACGATCCGGCAATCCCGCCCACGGCATTGCCGCAAGGCCGCCGCCCGCGCGGCGGCGGCGTTGGGAAAATCGTGCGCCTCCCCGTAGGCGCCGCACGCGCCGACGGCAAGCGCCCCAGCCGCGGCTGCGGGCGTGCAAAGGCCGGCGGCCAGCGCCGCTACAAGAACCTGCAAGAGCCGCATCGCACCTCCCCGGCCCGCTTTAGCCGTGAGTCGGGCGTCGCAATCAATGGGCGTTCAGGTCGCGGAGCGCATCCGCGCCAGCGCCTCGGGGGTATCGATGTCGGTCAGCGCCGCGCGTCCCTCGACCGGCACCTCGTGCACCGCCTCGCTGAAACGAGCGATCAGGTGGCGCGCGCCGATATCGCCTTCGAGCGCCATCAGGTCGGGGAAGAAACGGCGCGACCACAACACCGGATTGCCGCGCTTGCCCTCGATGGTCGGCACCACGATCAGCGCCCCCTTGTCCGGATCAAAGCCGGCGACAAGGCGCTCGATCAGTGCATAATCGACCTGCGGCATGTCGGCCAGACAGATCAGCACGCCATCGACATCAGCGGGCAGCGCCGCCACGCCGGTCCTCAGCGAGGTCGAGAGACCTTCGGCGAAGCGCGGATTGCGCGCGATGGCCACGTCGAGACCCTTCAGCGCGACCTCCACCTGCTCGGCCTGGAATCCGGTCACGACAACGACCGGCCGCGCCTTCGAGGCGAGCGCCTGCTCCGCCGCGATCCGCACCATCGGCTTGCCGTTGATCTCGGCGAGCAGCTTGTTCGGCCCGCCCATGCGCGTGGAGCGTCCCGCCGCGAGAATGACGGTGGCGACGCGGCGTCCCTCCTGCCGCTCCGCGCGCGGCTGCGGGCGCGTGACGATTTCCATCAGCAGGCCGCCCACGCCCATCCCGGTGATATCCTCGCGCGAGACCTCGATGCCGGCGAGAAGCCGCATCAGCACCCAGTCGAATCCGTTTTCTTTCGGCGAGCGAGCGCATCCCGGCGCGCCAATCAGCGGCTTGCCCTTCACGTCCCCGATCAGCATCAGATTGCCCGGATCGACCGGCATGCCGAAATGCTCGATCCGCCCCCCGACCGCCTCCACTGAAGCGGGGATCACGTCGCGCCGGTCGGCGATGGCGGAGGCGCCGAACACGATCACAAGCTCGGCGCCCTCCTTGAGCACCTCGCCGATCGCCGCGGACAGCGCCGTCTGCTCGTGCGGAACGCGTCGCTCGGCGACGATGCGCGCGCCCGCGGGCGCCAGGCGATCCTCGGTGATCTTCAGCGTCTTCTCGATCACCTTTTCGCTCAGCCCCGGCAGGATAGTCGATACGACCCCCACCTTGCGCACGCGATAGGCCTGCACCCGCACCAGCGGCTTCGATCTTTCGGCGAGGGACACCGCGCGCGCCAGCGGCTCGCGGGACAAGGCAAAGGGAATGATCTTGACGGTTGCGATCATCTCCCCTTCCACCACCGGCTTCAATTCCGCGAGCGTCGCGAACGTGATCGCCTCGTCGACGCGATTGATTTCGTCGATCGCCGCGCGGTTGACGACGAGCACGCCGGACGCCGCCGCGAAAAGATTGCTGCGCCCGGTGAAAGCCCGGTCGACCCGCACCCCGTCGCCCGCGACGGCCGCGGCGATTTCCGCCGCCGCGGCGTCTTCGGCGATATCCCCAGGCTCGAGCCGCGCCACAACGATTTCCGCGATGCCCGCCGCCTCCAGCGCCGCGATTTCGGCGGCACCGATGCGCGTGCCTTTTTTCAGCACGAATCCGCCCTTGCGGATTGAGTGCACGGCGGTCGCGCCAAGCGCATCCCTGGGTGCGACGGGGCCGAATTTCATGATTGCGCGCCCTGCCTCAGCGTCCCGACGATCTCGGCCATGATCGCCACGGCGATTTCCGGCGGCGTCGCCGCGGAGATCGGCAACCCGATCGGCGCGTGAATGCGCGCGATCGCGTCCTCGCTCACACCCTGCGCCTTCAGCCGATCGACACGCCGCGCATGCGTCTTCTTCGAGCCGAGCGCGCCGATATAAAAACAGTCGCTGCGCAGCGCGTGCAGCAGCGCCGGATCGTCGATCTTCGGATCGTGCGTCAGCGCCACGAAAGCCGTGTAGCGATCCACGCCGAGCGGCGGCAACGCCTTGTCCGGCCATTCCGCGATCACCTTCACGTCCGGAAATCGCTCCGGCGTCGCGAAGGCGGTGCGCGGATCGACGATCGTCGCATCGAAACCGGCAATCCTGGCGATCGGCGCCAGCGCCTGGCTGATATGCACCGCACCCGTGATCACGAGCTTCGGCGGCGGAACATGCACGGCGAGAAAGACCTGTCCCTGCGGGGTCGCCTCGAGTCCGCTCTTGCCGCTGCGCAGATGCTTTTCGAGCACGTCGCGAAGGCCGTCGCGGGCCATATCCCCGGCCTTCACCAGCCGATGTTCGCCGCTTTTCATGTCGGTGACGACGATGGCCGGCCGCCGCGCGGCGCGCTCCGCGTTCAGCGCCGACAGGATATCGAGTTTCACGACGTGCCTCCGCCGATCGGCAAGATCAATCGACCTTCTCCACATAGACGCGGATGGTGCCGCCACAGGACAAGCCGACCTTCCAGGCGGTTTCGTCGGCGACACCGAATTCGAGGGTCTTCGGCTTACCGCTCTCGATGACGTCCATCGCCTCCGAGACCACCGCCCCTTCGACGCAGCCGCCCGACACCGAGCCGAGAAAATTGCCTTCGCCGTCGATCACGAGACTGGCGCCGACAGGCCTCGGCGCCGATCCCCAGGTGTCGATCACCGTCGCCAGCGCGACCTGGCGCCCTTCCTTGCACCACTCCTCCGCCGCCCGGAGAATGTCCTCGTCGCCTGCATACATTGCCAATCTCCTTCTCGCCTGCGCTTCCAAACGCCCGTTTCTCGCAAACGCGGTCAGGCGGCTCTCGGCGCCCGCGCCCTTACGCCGTCATCCGACAGCGCTCGGCACAATGCTTCCATCGACTTCAGATTGTGAATGGGACGCATTTCGTCAACATGCGGCAGCATCGCGCGGATGCCGCTGGCCTTCGCCTCGAAGCCGTCGAAACGCAGAAGCGGATTGAGCCAGATCAGACACCGGCAGGAGCGATGCAGCCGGTCCATTTCGAACGAGAGCCGGCCGCCCGGATCGCGTTCGAGTCCGTCGGTGAAGAGTAGTACGATGGCGCCCTGGCCCAGCACCCGCCGTGCCCATTGCTTGTTGAAGGTGCCAAGCGAGGTGGCGATCCGCGTGCCGCCCGACCAGTCGATGACGCTCGCCGAACAGGCGGAGAGCGCCTCATCCGGGTCGCGCGTCTTCAGCGCCCGCGTCACGTTGGTCAGCCGGGTGCCAAACAGAAAGGTCGATACGCGCTTGCGCGCGTCGGTCACCCCGTGCAGGAAATGCAGAAACAGACGCGTATACTGGCTCATCGACCCGGAAATATCGAGCAGCGCCACGACCGGCGGCTCTTTCGTTCTCGCATTGAGATATTTCAGATCGATGATCGCCCCGCCCGCCTTCAGGCTCGACCGCAGCGTGCGGCGCATATCCACCATCCGGCCATGTGCGGCCGCGCGCATGCGGCGCGTGCGCACCTCGTTGAGCGGCAGCACGAGGCGCATGATCGCCTGCCGCGCCTGCGCGATTTCGGCGGCGGTCATCTGTGCGAAATCCTTCTTCGCCAGCACTTCCCGATCCGACACGGTGAGCCGGGCGTCGATGTCTATCTCGCGCTCCTTTCTTTCGGGCTGCGGCTGTGCGCCGGAGAACAACGCATCGAGCACGCGCTGGGATGCCGGCGGCGGCACGGGATCGCTCGGGGCGAGGACCTGCGGCATCAGCATGGCCATCAGCCGTTCGAGATAGGCGCGCTTGCGGAAGAAAATGCGAAAGGCCTGATCAAACAGGATCGAATGCTCGTGCCGCTTCACGAATACGGCATGCAGCGTCCAATAGAAATCCTCCTTCGTGCCGACCCCGCCCGACCGCAGCGCCTCGAGCGCGTCGATCACCGAGCGTGGACCGAGCGGAATGCCCGCCGCGCGAAGCGCGCGGGCGAAATAGACGATGTTCTCGGCGAGACGGCCGGTCTGTTGCATTTCTGTGTCGCCGTCGCCGCGCGACGGTCCCGGGCTATTCGGCCGCGCGCAGCTCGGCGCGAATATCGGCGAGAATTTCGCCGACCTTGCCGCCATTGAGCCTCGCGATGTCGTCCTGATATTTCAAAAGCACGCCGAGCGTGTCGGAAACCGTCGCCGGATCGAGCGCGACCACGTCAAGCTCCGACAGCGCCGCCGCCCAGTCGAGCGTTTCGGCCACGCCAGGTGCCTTGAACAAATCCTCCTTCCGCAGCCGCTGCACGAATGCCACGATCTCGCGCGAAAGGCCGACGGCGATGCCGGGCACCTTGCGTTCGACGATCGCAAGCTCTCGCGCGGCATCCGGATAGCCGACCCAGTGATAAAGACAGCGCCGCTTCAGCGCGTCGTGGATTTCTCGCGTGCGGTTGGAGGTGATGACGACGATCGGCGGCTGTCCCGCCTTCACCGTCCCCAATTCCGGAATCGTCACCTGGAAATCGGAGAGCACTTCCAGCAGGAAGGCCTCGAAGGCCTCGTCGGTGCGGTCAAGCTCGTCGATCAGCAGGACCGGCGGGCCGGCCGGGTCCGGCTCGAGCGATTGCAGCAGCGGCCGCTTGATCAGGAAGCGGTCGGAGAACACATCGTGTTCGAGCCGCTCGCGGTCGGCATGGCCTTCCGCCTCGCCGAGCCGGATGGCGATCATCTGCGCCGCGTAATTCCATTCATAGACGGCGGCCGAGACGTCGAGCCCCTCATAACATTGCAGGCGGATGAGCTTGCGGCCGAGCGTTTCGCTGAGCACCTTGGCGATCTCGGTTTTGCCGACGCCCGCCTCCCCCTCGAGAAACAGAGGGCGCTTCATTTTCAGCGCCAGGAAAAGTACCGTCGCAAGCGAGCGGTCGCCGACATAGTTGCCGGCAGCGAGCAGCTTCAGCGTGGCGTCGATGGAGGATGGGAAGGCTCTGTCCAAGCGAAACCTCGAAAGTGACCCCGTTCCGCGCCGCGCCGGGATCGCGGCCAGGAAGCTATGCCAGCTTGCCGCCGGCCGCGTCCAGTTTACATATAGGGGCGATTTCCCGCCGATGAAACGGAGCAGCCATGTCCGGACAGCCTGACCGCGCCATCGATCCGGCCGTGCGCATCGGCCATGTGCACCTGAAAGTCGCCGATCTCGAACGCTCGCTGCGATTTTATCGCGACGTTCTGGGGTTTGAGGTGACCACGACACGGCCCGGGGCGGCTTTCCTCTCCGCCGGCGGCTATCACCACCACCTCGCGCTGAACACCTGGGAGAGCGCCGGGGGGCGTCCGCCCGCGCCGGGCACGACCGGGCTCTATCATGTGGCGATTCTCTATCCCTCCCGCCGGCTGCTCGCCGATGCGCTGCGCCGCCTGATCGAGGCGGGCATTCCGCTCGAGGGCGCGAGCGATCACGGGGTGAGCGAGGCGCTGTATTTGCGCGATCCGGACGACAATGGCGTCGAACTTTATCGCGACCGGCCAAAGGAGGAATGGCCGCGCGACGCGCAGGGGCGCCTCGCCATGACGCGCGACCCGATCGACCTGCGCGGCCTGCTCGGCGAACTCGACAGCACCCCGGCCTGACGGCGCCGCCCCCGCGAAGCCGCCGCCCCGGGCCTAGCCCTTCGCCGCCGCCGCCACCGCCCGGCGCGCCAACACACCGATCATATGCGCGCGGTAATCGGCGCCCGCATGGATGTCGCTGTTCAGACCGTCCTCCGGCACCTTGATGGTCTCGATCGCCTTCGGCGAGAAATCCCTGGCCAGCGCCTGCTCGAACGATTGCACGCGGAACACGCCGTTGGCGCCGGCTCCGGTAACGGCGACGCGCACGGCGCCGCCGATTTTCGCGACGAACACGCCGATCAGCGCGAACCCGGACGCCGGGTGCTTGAATTTCTGGTAATTCGCCGTCTTCGTCACCGGGAAGGAGACGGCGGTGATGATCTCGTCGGGTTCGAGCGCGGTCTCGAACATGCCCCTGAAATAGTCGTCGGCACCGATCCTGCGCTTCGAGGTGATGATGGTCGCGCCGAGGCCAAGGCAGGCTGCCGGATAATCCGCGTTCGGATCGTTGTTGGCGACCGAGCCGCCGATCGTGCCGGTCAGGCGCACATGCGGATCGCCGATCGAGGCGGGAACGTCGGCGAGCGCGGGCATGGCCGCCCGCAATTCCTGGGAATTGGCGACGGCGTCATGCGTCGTCGTCGCGCCGATCGTGACCGCGCCGCCGTCGATCCGTATGCCGGACAGCTCGGCAATCCTGGAGAGGTCGATCAGCATGTTCGGGCTGGCGAGCCGCAGCTTCATCACCGGGATGAGCGAATGGCCGCCGGCGAGCACCTTGGCCTCGCTGTTCTTCGCGAGCAACGCGACCGCGTCCTTCACCGTTGTCGGGCGCTGATAAGTGAAAGGATACATTTCAAATCTCCGTCCTCTTCTGCGTTCCCGCCCCGGCCAGAGAATGGCTTGCGGGGCGAGACCTCATCCGGCGGCGGGGCCGCGGCGCGGCCCCCGCGATGAGGAACGAACTCATTCGGCGGCCTGTCGCAGCGGCGAATGCCGCAGCGCCGCCCACACGGCGGCGGGCGTCGCCGGCATCGAGATTTTCTCGGTGCCGATCGCGTCGGTGATGGCGTTGATGACCGCGGCCGGGGCGGCGATCGCGCCGGCCTCGCCGCATCCCTTCATGCCGATCGGATTGGACGGGCACTTCGTCACCGTCACGCCGATCTTGAACGAAGGCACACTTTCGGCGCGCGGCATCGAATAATCCATGAGCGAGCCGGATACGAGTTGGCCGTCCGCGTCATACACCGCGTGCTCGAGCAGTGCCTGCCCCACGCCCTGCGTGATGCCGCCATGCACCTGCCCTTCGACGATCATCGGATTGATGATGACTCCGAAATCGTCCACCGCCGTCCAGTTGACGATCTCGGTCGCGCCGGTCTCGGCATCGACCTCCACCTCGCAGATATGGCAGCCTGCCGGGAAGGTGAAATTCTTCGGATCGTAGAACGCGCTTTCCTTCAGGCCCGGCTCGAGATCCTGCCCGGAGAATTTGTGCGCGATATAGGCGTTAAGCGTGACATCGCCCCAATTGGCCGACTTGTCCGTGCCGGCAACGGTGAACTTGCCGTCCCTGAACTCGATATCGCCCTCGGCGGCCTCGAGCATGTGGGCGGCGACCTTCTTCGCCTTGGCCTCAATCTTGTCGAGCGCCTTGACGATCGCCGACATGCCAACCGCGCCCGATCGCGAGCCGTAGGTCCCCATGCCGAACTGCACCTTGTCGGTGTCGCCGTGAATCACCGATATGTTTTCGATCGGGATACCAAGCCGGTCCGACACGAGCTGGGCGAAGGTCGTCTCGTGCCCCTGCCCGTGCGCGTGCGAGCCGGTGAGAATCTCCACCGTTCCGGTCGGATTGACGCGCACCTCCGCACTTTCCCACAGGCCGACGCCGGCGCCGAGCGATCCGACCGCCTGCGACGGCGCGATGCCGCATGCCTCGATATAGGTGGAATAGCCGAGGCCCCGCAATTTTCCCTTCTTCGCCGCCGCTGCCTTGCGCGCCGGGAATCCCTTCACGTCGGCAAGCTCCATCGCCCTTGAAAGCGAGGCCTCGTAATCGCCAGCGTCGTAATTCATGATCACCGGCGTCTGGTGCGGGAAGCTGCGGATGAAATTCCTGCGGCGCAATTCGGCCGGGTCGATCCCAAGCTCGCGCGCGCCCACCTCGACCAGACGTTCGACCACGAAGGTCGCCTCCGGCCGCCCCGCCCCGCGATAGGCGTCCACCGGCACGGTGTTGGTGTAAACCGCATCGACCTCGCAATAGATGTTCGGGATCGCATATTGGCCCGACAAAAGCGTCGCGTAGAGATAGGTCGGGATCGACGACGAGAAGGTCGACATGTAGCCGCCGAGATTGGCGATGGTATGCACCTTCAGCGCGGTGATCTTGCCGGCGGCATCGAATGCCATCTGCGCCCGCGTGACGTGATCGCGCCCATGTGCGTCGGCGAGGAAGGCTTCCGAGCGCTCGGACGTCCACTTCACCGGCCGCCCGGTTCGACGTGCCGCCCACAGGCACACCACCTCCTCCGGATAGATGAAGATCTTGGAGCCGAAGCCGCCGCCCACGTCCGGAGCGATCACGCGCAGCTTGTGCTCGGGCGTGATGCCGACGAAGGCGGACAGAACGAGCCGCGCGACGTGCGGATTCTGCGAGGTGTTCCAGAGCGTCAGCGAATCGTTGCCCGCGTCATACTCCGCAAGCGCCACGCGGGGCTCCATAGCGTTCGGCACGAGCCGGTTGTTGGTGAGGTCGATCGTCGTAACATGCTTGGCCGCGCCTATCGCCGCATCGGTCGCCTTGGCATCGCCAAGCTGCCATTCGTAGATGATGTTCTTTGGCGCCACGTCGTGGATCTGCGGGCCCGATCTGGCTTTAGCGGGATCGACCACCGCCGGCAGAACCTCGTAATCGACCGAAATCTTCTCGGCGGCATCCTTGGCCTGCGCAAGCGTCTCGGCGATGACCACCGCCACCGGATCGCCGACATAGCACACCTTTGTCGCCGCCAGCGCCGGGTGCGCCGCCATCTTCATCGGCGAGCCGTCCTTGGAATGAATCATCCAGCCGCAGATCAGGTTGCCTATCTTGTCGGCGGCGAGATCGGCGCCGGTCAGCACCGCTACGACGCCCGGCATGGCCGACGCCGCCTTGATGTTCACGCCTTTGATCTTCGCATGCGCGTGCGGGGAGCGCAGAAAATAGGCCCGCGCCTCGCCCGGCCGCGAAATGTCGTCTGTGTATTGTCCCTTGCCGGTGATGAAGCGGAAGTCTTCCTTGCGGCGCACCGCCGCGCCGATTCCTGTCGCGCTCATGGCGGTTTTCTCCCTCAACTCCGTTCTTGATTATTCGGCGGCCTGCCTCATTCCACCTTTCATCGCGCGGGCGCCGGCGGCGATCGCCTTGACGATGTTGTGATAGCCGGTGCACCGGCAGAGGTTGCCGTCGAGCTCGTGACGAATTGTTTGTTCGTCGAGGTCGTGGCCCTTGCGATTGACCATGTCGATCGCCGCCATGATCATCCCCGGCGTGCAATAGCCGCATTGCAGCGCGTGGTGCTCGCGGAACGCGGCCTGCATCGGATGCAACTCGCTTCCCTTGGCCAGGCCCTCGATCGTCGTGATATTGGCGCCGTCCACCTGCCAGGCGAAGGTCGTGCAGGATTTGCGCGCCTTGCCGTCCACGTGAACGACGCAAGCGCCACATTGCGACGTGTCGCATCCGACATGCGTGCCGGTAAGGCGCAGGTTTTCGCGAAGAAATTGCACGAGCAGGGTGCGGGAATCGACATCGGCGGTGACGAGTTTCCCATTCACCGTCATGGACACGGCCGGCATGCACTCCTCCCAAACGAATCCGCCGTCGGCGGAACTTTCTGGCCGATACGGCGCCGCCGCCGGATCGGAGGAACGATAATGAAAAGTCGTGTCAGAGACACTTTGGAACAGTGCAAATCTGAACCTCGGAACCACGCCGGGTCAAGGGACAGGATCATCGGACCGGGCTATGGCAGCAATGCGCGCGGCCGCCCTTGCGCGCGCGGAGGCATCCGCGCTTACCGGCGGCGGCAATCCGACCAAATGCAGGCGACGCGCGTTACAGCGCGTTACACAAAGTTCACGGAACGCAAAGGCCGCCCGCGGGCTTCTTCTCGTGATCGGGGTTGTTTCCCCGGACAGGAGTGAACGCGATGTCGATATCGATCTTAAGGATAGCCGCGCCCCTGGCGCTTGCGAGCGCATTGGCCATCGGCGCGACCGCCGCCAACGCGCAAAATCACGGACCGCGCGGCGCAGGCGCGGCGCCTCATGTCAATGCCGGCGGCGGTGGCGGAGGCTTTGCCCGGGCCGCCGGCCCGCGAATGAACATGGGGCCGCGCATGGGCAATATGGGCGTAAATATGGGCCCGCGAATGGGCGTGGGGCCGAGAGGCAACGGCGGCGCCGGCTTCGCCAGCCGCCAGGTTGGGCCGAACTTCGCCGCGGATGCGCAGGGTCGCCGGCGGGTAGCCGGAAACTGGAACGGTCAGTGGAACGGCAACTGGCACCGGCGGCACCACCGCCACCGCTTCGGGTTTGGGCCAGGTTTCGTAGCGGGAATCGGTCTCGGCTATGCGGACTATTACGATTATCCGTATGCCTACGCCTATGACGATGCCTACGACGACTATGTCGGCGACGCTTATGCCGGTCCGACCGAGGACGGCTCGGCGATCGCGTATTGCCGGCAGCGTTACCGCTCCTACGACATTCGCACGCAGACCTATCTCGGCTTTGACGGACAACGCCATCCCTGCCCGTAAGGCGTTCGAAAGGACCGGACGCTGGGGCATATTGCCTCGGCGTCCCGCCACGAACTTTCCGCAATAGCCCGCCAATCGCTGGCAGGGGCGAAGCGTTCGCGCGCTTCGAGACTGCAATGGAGCCAACCAATGCGATTGACGATGACTAAAGCGATTGCCGTGGCCGCCCTCGTCGGCGCCGCCGCCCTCGCGGCGACCCCGGCATCGGCGAGGCCCTGGCGGCACCACCATCATGGCTGGTGGGGTCCGGCGGCCGGGTTCGCCGCGGGTGCCATTATCGGCGGCGCGCTTGCGGCCCGTCCTTACTACTATGCGCCGGCGCCCGTTTACGTGGAGCCCTATCCAGCCGACGACGAGATCGCCTATTGCTCGCAGCGGTTCAAGTCGTACGACCCGGCCAGCGGCACCTATCTCGGATATGACGGTCTACGCCACCCCTGCCCCTGACCGGAGAGGACAGGACGAATGACGAGGCGGGCCCGGTCAGGGCCCGTTCTTTTTCAGCCGCCTTTCACGGCTTCGGCGAAACGTTCGAAAAAATCGTCGGCGAGCTTCTTGGCCGCGCCGTTGATGAGCCTCTGTCCAAGCTGCGCGAGCTTTCCGCCGATCTGGGCTTCGACGGTATAGGTCAGGAGCGTCCCTCCGTCTTTGTCGGTAAGGGCGACCGTCGCGCCGCCCTTGGCGAAGCCCGCCACGCCCCCGTCTCCCTGCCCGGAAATTCTGTAGCCGTTCGGCGGATCGAGATCCGACAGCGTCACTGTGCCTTTGAAGGTGGCGCTGACCGGGCCGATCTTGTTCCTCGCCACGGCCCGAAATTCGGTGTCGCTCAGCTTCTCGAGTTCCTGGCAGCCGGGAATGCAGGCCTTCAGCACTTCCGGCTCGTTCAGCTTGCGCCACACGGTCCCGCGCGGCGCCGCAAGCTGAACCTCGCCCGTCATCGTCATCGCCATGAAGATCGCTCCTGTCGGACGCAGGGGCTCCTCTGGTAACGCCTCGCCGATCCCGGTGCAATCGCGCGACCGCATGGCAGGGATTGGCGTGCGCCGCCGCCCTCCGTAGTGTGGGCGCAATTCTCGGTCGGGATTCGCCATGGCCTATTCGACCTCCCTGCTCGCCCCGCTCTTTTCGAGCGCGGCAATGCGCGCCCTCCTCGACGACAGGGTGCGCTTGCAAAGAATGCTGGATGTCGAGGCGGCGCTGGCGCGTGCGGAAAGCGCACTCGGGATCATTCCGGCGAGCGCGGCGAGGACAATCGCCGAAGCGTGCAAGGCCGATCATTTCGACCTCGCCTCCATCGCTGCGGCGGGTCCGGCGTCCGGCAATATCGCCATTCCGCTGGTGCAGGCGCTGACCGCGCAGGTCAAGAAGGCCGATCCGGTCGCCGCCGGCTACGTGCATTGGGGCGCGACCAGCCAGGACATCATCGACACCGCGCTCGTGCTCGATCTGCGCGCCGGCATCGATGCGCTCATCGCGGATCTCGATCGGGCGATCGCGGGATTCGCAAGCCTTGCCGAGCAAAATCGCCGCACGGCATCGCTCGCCCGCACCTGGTTGCAGCAGGCGCTGCCGATGCCGTTCGGCCTGAAGCTTGCGGGCTATGCCGCGGCGCTCGCGCGCGCGCGGGCGCGCCTGGTGCGCGTGCGCGGCGAGGCACTCGTGCTGCAATTCGGCGGGGCGGTCGGAACCCTCGCCGCGCTCGGCGCGCGCGGGCTCGAGGTGGCGGACGCTCTCGCCGCCGCGCTGAATCTGCCGCTGCCCGATGCGCCCTGGCACAGTCACCGCGACCGCCTCGCCGAAATCGCCGCTGCGCTCGCCATCCTCGCGGGAAGCTGCGGCAAGATCGCCCGCGACGTATCGCTGTTGATGCAGAACGAGGTCGCCGAAGCCTTCGAGCCGCCGGCGGCCGGCAAGGGCGGCTCTTCCACCATGCCGCACAAGCGCAATCCCGTCGGCTCCTCGGCCGCGCTCGCCGCCGCGACGATGGCGCCGCAACTGGCGGCCACGATCTTTGCCGCGCAGGTGCAGGAGCACGAGCGCGCGGCCGGTTCGTGGCCGGCGGAATGGATGACATTCCCGGCGCTCCTGCTCGTCACCTCGGGCGCGCTCGCGGCCGTGGCGGATATGGCCGAAGGCCTGCAGATCGATCCCGTCCGCATGCGCGCCAATCTCGATGCGACGCGCGGGCAGATCATGGCGGAGGCCGTTTCGTTCAGGCTCGCGGAAAAGTTCGGCAAGGCCGAGGCGCACAAGATGCTGGAACAGGCAGGCCGGAAGGCGCGATCGGAAGGGCGCGACCTGAAGAGCGTTCTCGCCGCCGACAAGACAATCGCCGCGCATGTCCCGGCGGGAGAGCTCGATGCGCTGTTTGACCCGATGCAATATCAGGGCGTGGCTCAGGGCCTGATCGACCGCCTGCTGGCCGCCGCGCGAAAGACCGGAGCGTGACGGAGGCCGCAATGACGACGATCGATACCAACGGCACGACGCTGAATGTCGAGATCGAGGGGCCGGCGGGCGCCCCGGTCCTGATGCTGTCGAACTCACTCGGCACCGACCTGCACATGTGGGATCCGCAGATCGGCACGTTCGCAAAATCCTTTCGCGTGATCCGCTACGACCGGCGCGGACACGGCCGTTCCGGCGTTCCGCGGGGTCCCTATTCGATGGAGATGTTGGGGCGCGACGCGCTCGGCATCCTCGACGCGCTGGGGATCGACAGGGCGAGCTGGCTCGGCCTGTCGATGGGTGGAATGGTCGGACAATGGCTCGGCGCCAACGCGCCGGAGCGTATCGACCGGCTCATCCTGTCGAACACGAATTGCTATTATCCAGACAAGGAATTTTGGTCCGGCCGCATCCGCTTGCTGCGCGACAAGGGTCTCGGCGCGCTGGTGGAGGCCAACATGGAACGCTGGTTCACCAGGGAATTCCGCGAAACCTCCCCGCAGACGGTCGCGCGCATGACCGAGACTTTCCTCGCCACTCCGATCGAGGGCTATATCGCCTGCTGCGAGGCGATCCGCGACATGGACCACCGCGACCTGCTCGCCCGCATCACGCGGCCGACGCTCGTCATCGCCGGCCTGAAGGATCCGGCGACGCCGGTGGAGAATGCCGAATTCATCCGCGCGCGCGTCCCCGGCGCCAAGCTCGCCTTGCTCGATGCGGCCCACATCGCCAATGTGGAGCAGCCGAAGGCCTACGCGGAGGCGGTGCTGGATTTTCTCCGCTCATGATCATCGCCGCCGGATACGCGCCGGGCGGGCGACGGCAATATCGGCGAGCCGGAATTGGAAAGGCGCCTCGCGCCGTTCCGCAACCGCCGCAACCGAAGGGACAACGTCATGGATGAAAAGGAACGCCACGACCGCGGCATGGCACGGCGCCGCGAGGTGCTCGGCGATGCCTGGGTCGACCGATCGGTCAAGGGCAAGACGCCGTTCAACGCCGACTTCCTCGATCTGCTCACGCGCTATGCCTGGGGCGAAATCTGGACGCGGCCGCATTTCGACGAGCGCACGCGCCGCGTTCTCGTCATCGGCACGCTGCTCGCCCTCGACAAGTGGGACGAGTTCAGGCTGCACGTGCGCGCCGCCCTGACCGAGGGCGGATTCACCGCCGACGACATCCGGGAAATCATTTTGCAGCAGACGATCTATTGCGGCGTGCCGGCCGCCAATCATGCCATGAAGGAAGCCGCGGGCGTGCTGGCCGAAATCGGCCGATAGCTTCGCGATCCCGCGCAGGGACCGCCATTCGCCCAAGACGGCCCGCCGATCCCCCTGACCTGTCACGAGAAACCCCGCCTGTTCGACGGGGCTTCGCGCGCGCAACGTCTTTCGGCTAGCGGCCTTGCTGCTGGCCGCCCTGGCCGGGCTTCTGTCCACCCTGCTGGCCTCCCTGCCCCGGCTGCTGGGTCTGCTGGCCCGGCTTCTGACCGCCCTGTTGCTGGCCGCCCTGATTGCTCTGCTGGGCCTGTTGCTGACCCTGGTTCATCCGGTCGTTCACCATGACTTGCTCCGAGAGTTGGCCCCGAGCCCCAATGTCCGGGGCAACGGAATGTTCCGGCGCGCAAGGCGGCTGAACGGAACCGGGTTTGCGCGCCCGGCCGAAATGCTCACAAGCCGCCGGCCGCGCCGCGTTGCCCGTATTTCACGCCGCTGCTAGGAATCCCGAATGAGGTGGTGCAGCATGCTCTGCCCACATCGCCCTCGCCGGGAGGGGACTAGCGAGAAGGCGCGCCAATGGAGATTTTTGTTCAGCAATTGATCAACGGGCTGACGCTCGGATCGATTTATGGATTGATCGCGATCGGCTATACGATGGTGTTCGGCATCATCGGCATGGTGAACTTCGCGCATGGCGACGTGTTCATGGTCTCCGCCTTCGTTGCGCTGGTGGCATCGCTGATCCTTGCAACTTGGCTCGGTATCAGCTCGGTTTTCCTGTCGCTGCTAGTCGTTCTGGTCGTCGGCATGTTGATCACCTCGCTGATCAACTGGTCGATCGAACGCTTCGCCTATCGTCCGTTGCGCGGTTCCTTCCGCTTGGCGCCGCTGATCTCGGCGATCGGCATGTCGATCTTCCTGTCGAACTTCGTCCAGGTCGCGCAGGGCCCGCGCAACAAGTCGATCCCGCCCTTCTTTCAGAACGTCATCGTGCTGATGGAACGGGACGGCTACGCGGTGACGCTCGCCTACAAGCAGATCGTGATCTGGGTCATCACCGCCGCGCTGCTGTTCGCTTTCTGGTACCTCGTCGCCAAGACCCCGCTCGGCCGCGCGCAGCGCGCCTGCGAGCAGGATCAGAAGATGGCGGCGCTGGTCGGGGTCGATGTCGACCGCACCATCTCGATCACCTTCATCATCGGCGCCGCCCTCGCCGCCGTCGCCGGCACGATGTACCTGATGTATTATGGCGTCGTGAGCTTCGCCGACGGCTTCGTGCCTGGCATCAAGGCCTTCACTGCGGCCGTTCTCGGCGGCATCGGATCGCTGCCCGGGGCGGTCATCGGCGGATTGCTGATCGGGCTGATCGAAACGATGTGGTCGGCGTATTTTTCGATCGACTACAAGGACGTCGCTGCCTTCTGCATCCTGGTCGTGACGCTAATCTTCCTGCCGCAAGGCATCCTCGGCCGGCCCGAAGTCGAGAAGGTGTAAGATGGCCGTGACGTCCCCGGCCGCCGCTTCTGAATTGACCGGTTCCGTCCCCCGCGTGGACGTGCTGCGCGCCGCCCGCGACGCCGCCATTGCCGGCCTGGTCACGGTCGGAATGCTGCTGCCGTTGATCGGCTTCAGGACCGTCCAGACGATGAACAACGAGCTGGCGCTCGAAACGCGCCCGGTCCTGTTGCTGAGCATCGTTCTGATCGTGGTGGCGGGCAGCCTGCTGGTCTCGCTGGTGATCCGGCCGTGGCAGGCACGGCGCGCGGCGGCTCCGCTCAGGGCGCGAAGCGCCAGATCCGCGCAACTGCGCGGCCGGCTCGCGCGCTACGTCGTCCCTTTCGCGATCGGCTTCCTCCTGCTCTATCCCGCCATTTCGATCTGGCTCACCGGGTGGCAAGGATCGGTGAAATGGATCGATAATTTCGGCATCCAGGTGCTGATCTACATCATGCTCGGCTGGGGCCTGAACATTGTCGTGGGCCTCGCCGGCCTGCTCGATCTCGGCTACGTCGCTTTCTACGCGGTCGGCGCCTATAGCTACGCGCTGCTCGCCAAGGAATTCGGGCTGTCGTTCTGGATTCTGCTCCCTCTCGCCGGCTGCCTCTCCGCCTTCTGGGGAATCCTGCTCGGCTTTCCGGTGCTGCGCCTGCGCGGGGACTATCTTGCCATTGTGACGCTCGCTTTCGGCGAGATCATCCGACTCGTCCTGATCAACTGGGTGTCCTTCACCAACGGCTATGCAGGCATCGGCGGCATTCCCCGCCCCACTTTCTTCGGCATCCCCTTCAATGCCGACGACGACGGATTTGCGGCCGTGTTCGGCCTGGAATTCTCCCCGCTCTACCGGACCATCTTCCTCTACTACGTCATCGTGGCGCTGGCGCTTCTCACCGCCTTCGTCACCTTCCGCCTGCGCAAGCTACCCGTCGGCCGCGCCTGGGAGGCTCTGCGCGAGGATGAAATCGCCTGCCGGTCGCTCGGCGTGAACACGACCAACACCAAGCTCACCGCCTTCGCCATGGGCGCGATGTTCGGCGGTTTCGCCGGCTCGTTCTTCGCCGCGCGGCAGGGCTTCATCTCTCCTGAATCCTTCACCTTCATGGAATCGGCGATGATCGTCGCGATCGTCGTGCTCGGCGGAATGGGCAGCATGATCGGCGTAGCTATCGCCGCCACGGCGATGATCGGTGGCACCGAGATCATGCGCGACCTCGATTTCCTCAAACAGATTTTCGGCAATGACTTCGATCCGACGCAATACCGGATGCTACTGTTCGGGCTCGCGATGGTGCTGATCATGATCTGGAAGCCGCGCGGCCTGATCTCTACGCGCGATCCGAGCGCCTTCCTGAAGGAGCGCAAGACCGTAGCCGCCACGTTCGTGAAGGAAGGGCGCGGATGACCTCCGACGCGGTGCTGCAGGTCGAACACCTGACCATGCGCTTCGGCGGCCTCGTCGCGGTGCACGATCTGTCTTTCTCCGCGAAGCAGGGCGACATCACCGCGCTGATTGGCCCGAACGGCGCTGGCAAGACCACCGTCTTCAACTGCATCACCGGCTTCTACAAGCCGACCGAGGGCCGCATCGCGCTGCGCCACGGCAATTCCGCGATCTGGGCGGAACTCGACGCGCTGACCGCCTCGAGCCTGCGCTCGCGCGCCCTCGCCGACGGCGCGCTCTATCTGCTCGAGCGGATGCCGGACTATCTCGTCACGCAGAAGGCGCGGGTGGCGCGCACGTTCCAGAATATCCGCCTGTTCCGCGGTATGACCGTGCTGGAAAACCTGCTGGTCGCCCAGCACAACCCGCTGATGGTCGCGTCCGGCTTCACTTTCTTCGGCATTCTCGGGCTGCCTGGATACCGGCGTGCCGAGCATGCCGCGATCGAGAAGGCGCGGATGTGGCTCGAGAAGATCAACCTGATCGACCGGGCCGACGATCCGGCCGGCGACCTGCCCTATGGCGCACAGCGGCGCCTGGAAATAGCACGCGCGATGTGCACCGACCCGGTCCTGCTGTGCCTCGACGAGCCGGCCGCGGGCCTCAACCCGCGCGAAAGCGCCGAGTTGAGCGAATTGCTCCTGTCCATCCGCAACGACATGAAAACCTCGGTGCTGCTGATCGAGCATGACATGTCGGTCGTGATGCAGATTTCTGACCACGTCGTCGTGCTCGATTACGGCATGAAGATTTCGGACGGCACGCGCGACGACGTGCGCAACGATCCGAAGGTGATCGCGGCCTATCTCGGCGTGGACGAGGAAGAGGTCGCCAAGGTGGAAGCGGAGGTCGGGCTGTGACCGAACCGCTGCTCGCCGTGCGCGGCGTCAAGACCTATTACGGCAATATCGCCGCGCTGCACGGCGTCGATATTCACGTCCAGGAAGGTGAGATCGTCACGCTGATCGGCGCCAACGGCGCCGGCAAATCGACGCTGATGATGACGATCTTCGGCAATCCGCGGGCGCGGGAGGGCTCGATCGCGTTCGCCGGCTGCGACATCACCCGCCTGCCCACCCACGAGATCGCCCGCCTCGGCATCGCCCAGTCGCCGGAAGGCCGGCGGATCTTCTCCCGCATGACCGTGCTGGAAAACCTGCAGATGGGAGGTTCGGTCGCCGATCCCTCCCATTTCCGGGACGATCTCGACCGTGTGCTGACGCTGTTTCCGCGCCTGAAGGAGCGGATCGACCAGCGTGGCGGCACCCTGTCCGGCGGCGAGCAGCAGATGCTGTCGATCGGCCGCGCCCTGATGGCGCGCCCGCGCCTGCTGCTGCTCGACGAGCCTTCGCTCGGGCTTGCCCCGCTCGTCGCCAAGCAGATTTTCGAGATCATCGCCGAGCTGAACAGGACGGCCAAGCTGACCGTTCTGCTCGTCGAACAGAACGCCTTCCACGCGCTCAAGCTCGCGCATCGCGGCTACGTGATGGTGAACGGGCAGATCACGTTGTCGGGAACGGGCGCCGAATTGCTGCAGCGTCCGGAAATCCGCGCCGCCTATCTCGAAGGCGGCCGGCAGGAGGGCTGAACTGATGTCCGACTTCAACTTAGCGCAAATTCTCTACGAGGAAGGCTCGCTCGGCGTCTTCATCCTCGTCACCATCGTCCTCGGCGGCGGGGCCGCCTATCTGGCCGGGCGTGCGATCGCGGCCACTTGGCGGCCCTGGTGGCATGTGGTGTTCTACATGCTCGTTCTCGGGCTCTTCGTCCGCTTCCTGCATTTCGCGCTGTTCGACGGCACCCTGATCGAGCCGCATTATTATGCAGTCGACTCCGCCTTTTGCCTGTTCTTCGGCTTGCTTGGCTATCGCGTGACCCGCGCCGGCCAGATGGCGACTCAATATCGCTGGCTCTACGGCCGGTCCGGCCCGTTGACCTGGACGCGGCGCTGAGCCGCCGTCCGGCCTTCGATTCTGAATGACGGCTGTCCCGAATTAGCGTTTAATCGCCGCACAGCGGGGACGACCTCTCGTATTGGCAGCAGGCTGGACCCGCCCATGCTTCACGGGAGATGCGTATGAAAACCATTACCAAACTCGGCCTGGCGGTTGGCCTTGCCTTCGCCATGGCGGGTACGGCCCAGGCCCAGATCAAGCTTGGCGTCGCCGGTCCGATTACCGGCCCGAACGCGGCGTTCGGCGCCCAGCTCAAGAACGGTACCGAGCAGGCGGTCGAGGACATCAACGCCGCCGGCGGCATCCTTGGCCAGAAGATCAGCGTGTCGGTCGGCGACGACGTCTCCGACCCCAAGCAGGGCGTCTCGGTCGCGAACAAGTTCACCGCCGACGGCGTCAAGTTCGTGGTCGGCCACTTCAATTCCGGCGTGACCATGCCGGCGTCGGAAGTCTATCAGGAAAACGGGATTCTCGAGATCACGCCGTCCGCCACCAACCCAAAGATCACGGAACGCGGCATGTGGAACATTTTCCGCACTTGCGGCCGTGACGATCAGCAGGGCGAAGTGGCCGGCAAGTACATCCTGAACAAGTACAAGGGCAAGAAGATCGCGATCGTCCACGACAAGACGACCTACGGTCAGGGTCTCGCCGACGAAACCAAGAAGGCGATGAACAAAGGCGGGATGAAGGAAGTCCTCTACGAAGGCGTCAACACCGGCGAGAAGGACTATTCGGCGCTCGTCTCCAAGATCAAGGCGTCCGGCGCCGACCTCGTCTATTGGGGCGGCCTGCACACCGAAGGCGGCCTGATCGTGCGCCAGATGCGCGACCAGGGCGTCAAGGCCGTGCTGATGGGCGGCGACGGCATCACCTCGGACGAATTCGCCACCATCGGCGGTCCGGGCGTGGAAGGCACGCTCATGACATTCGCCCCGGATCCGCGCAAACGTCCGGAGGCCAAGGCGATCGTGCAGAAATTCCGCGACAAGAAATTCGAGCCGGAAGCCTACACGCTCTACAGCTATGCCGCCGTCGAGATCATCAAGCAGGCGGCGGAAGCGGCGAAGTCGCTCGACCCGAAGAAGGTCTCGGCCCAGATCAAGTCCGGTCAGAAGTTCAAGACCGTGATCGGCGAAATGAGCTACGACAAGAAGGGCGATATCACGCGCCCGGACTACGTCATGTATGTCTGGAAGAAGCAGCCGGACGGCAAGATCACCTATGTCGAGGAAGGCGCCGGTTCGTAATCCGCCCCTCGCCTGAGCGAGCTTGCGAGCCCGCCCCGGCCCTCCGGGGCGGGCTTTTTTCATCCGATGCGACTGAGCGCGGGGAAGGTTTCCAGGAGCCAGAAGCTCACCTGCGTCACCGTCCCGGTCAGGAATGCGATGCCGGTGAAAACGAGCAGGACGCCCATCGCCTGTTCGACGCGATGCAGATGCTTGCGGAAGCCGGACAGGAACGCAGCGAATGGCTCGATTGCGACCGCCGCCAGCACGAACGGAATGCCGAGCCCGAGCGAATAGACCGCAAGCAGCCCCGCCCCCTTGCTGACCGTCGCTTCCGACGCGGCGACGGCAAGGATCGCGGCGAGGATCGGTCCGATGCACGGCGTCCAGCCGAAGGCGAAGGCGAGCCCCATCGCATAAGCTCCCCACAGCCCGACCGGCTTCGCCACCCGCGCGCGCTTTTCGCGCATCAGCAGGGCGATCCGCGTCAGGCCGAGGAAATGCAGTCCCATGACGATGATCGCGATCCCGGCCAACACGCCGAGGATGCCGGAATAGGCGCGGATCAATCCGCCGATGGCGCTCGCGCTTGCGCCGAGCGAAACGAAGACCGTGGAAAATCCGAGCACAAACAGCGCCGCCGCCACCACCGCGTCGCGCTTGACCAGCGGCTCCGCCTCCCCGCCGGCGAGCCGTTCGAGCGAGGTGCCTGCAAGATAGACGAGATAGGGCGGCACCAGCGGCAGCACGCAGGGGCTGAGAAAGCTGACAAGCCCCGCGACCAGCGCGGCGAGGATCGATACGTCGGTCATGGCCGCTGACATGCACGCCCCGGCGGAAAACGGCAAGGCTTGCGCGCCGGACCTCGCTAAGATGTTATGCGGCAGATCGTGCGAGGATCCGTGCGTAATCTCATCACCGACGTCCAGGGAGTGCGGGTTGGCCATGCCGACGATACGAGGCTTGCCTCCGGCTCGACCGCGATCGTCTTCGACGAGCCTGCCATCGCGGCCGTCGATGTGCGCGGTGGCGCGCCCGCCACGCGGGAAACCGACCTGCTCGAGCCACATCGCACCGTCGAGCGAATCGACGCGATCGCGCTGTCGGGAGGCTCGGCCTTCGGCATCGACGCCTGTACCGGCGTGCAGGCGGCGCTGCGCGAACAGGGCCGCGGCTTCGCCATCGGCGGCATCCGTGTGCCGATTGTTTGCGGGGCGGCGCTGTTCGACCTCGTCAATGGCGGCGACAAGGACTGGGGCCGCTTTCCGCCCTACCGCGATCTCGGCTATGCGGCGGCACAGGCGGCGGGCCTCGATTTTTCCCTCGGCACCGCCGGGGCGGGCTATGGCGCGACCACGGTCGCGCTGAAGGGCGGCCTCGGCTCGGCCTCGGCCGTTACCCGCACCGGCCATACCGTCGGCGCGCTCGTGGCGGTCAATGCCTGCGGGGCCGCCAATGTCGGCGAGGGTCCGCATTTCTGGGCGGCGCCGTTCGAACAGGACCACGAATTCGGCGGACTCGGATTTCCCGCGACCCTGCCGCCACAGGCGCTCGCCCTGGCCTACAAAGGTCGGCCTGGCGAGAACACGACGATCGCGATCGTGGCCACCGACGCCGTGCTGACAAAGGCGCAGGCCAAGGAATTGGCGGTCATGGCGCAGGACGGCTTCGCCCGCGCCGTCTATCCCGCCCATACACCGCTCGACGGCGACACGGTATTCGCCGCCGCCACCGGCCGGCGGCCGATGCGCGAGCCGGTGAGCGAGTTGGTCGAGATCGGCGCGACCGCCGCCAACGTGCTCGCGCGGGCGATCGCGCGCGGCGTGTATGAGGCCAGGGCGCTCGCCTTGCCCGGATCGCCGCCGGCCTGGCGGGACAAATTCGGCCGCTGAGCGTCGAACCGGATCGGGCGCGCGGCGTTGACGGCCATCGGGGGCCGTTGATGCCTTCGACCGCGATTCAGCACATCGCCTATGACGGCGACACACGGAAACGTTCGTGACCTTCGTGCCGACCGGTAAAACTTATGTCTATTTCGGCGTGCCGCGGGACGTGTACGATGATTTCCGCGCCGCGCCATCGCGCGGGTAATTCTCCAATTTCGATATCCGCGACCGCTACGTCTGTCGCGAAGCGGCCTCGGCCGGCTGAGCGTCAGAGAAACCGCTCGGCCGCGTAGGGTTTAGGATCGGTGAACGGCGTCTTGCCGGTCATCATCTCGGTCAGGAGCCGTCCGCTCACCGGCCCGAGCGTCAATCCCCAATGCGCGTGACCGAAATCGAGCCAGAGGCCGAGCTGTCCCGGCGCCTGGCCGATCACGGGCATCGAGTCCGGGAAGCACGGGCGCGATCCCATCCACGGCTCGCTTTCCACTGGATCGCCGAGCGGAAAAAGTTCGCGCGCATGGGGCATCAGCCGGTCGAACTGCACCGGCGTCGGCGGCGCGTCGCGGTCGGCGAATTCGGCGCCGGTCGTCAGCCGCAGGCCCTGCTCCATCGGCGTGACCACGTAGCCGATTTCCGGATCGAGAACGGGGCGCGACAGGCCGGCATTGCCGCGCGGACGGAAATGGCGGTGATAGCCACGCTTGGGCATGAGCGGCAGCTTGATGCCGAGCGGCTCGAGCAGATCGGGCGCCCACGGCCCGAGCGTCACCACCGCCTGCGCGGCATCGACCGGACCTTCCGCGGTATCGACGCGCCAATATTGGCCGCTGCGGTGAAGCGTCGAGGCGTCACCTTTCAGGATCGTGCCGCCGAGCGAGGTGAAGTGTTTTGCATAGGCCTGCGTAACGCCGAGCGGGCTGCTCACGCTCGCGGCCGTCGGCCAAAAG
>DASZTD010000003.1:0-105686 GCA_035548355.1 Pseudorhodoplanes sp. | reverse complement strand
CTCCATCCCCTCGCAAGGGGGGACTGGAATGAAGGCGGCCCGGCGCCTTTCAAACAATACGGGCGATGTCGCGCGCCTGCATCAACGCCGCACGCTTCGCCGCACGCTGTTTGAAAATCGAATCGGTTTTCCCTCACGGCGAGGAGCGCCAAAGGCGCGTCTCTGACCATGAGGCCCGGGGCCGCGCGGGTCTATTTCGCGACGCCCTCGATGCCCGCGCGCGCCACCTGCGAATTCTGTCCGGACAATCCGCCCGACACGCCAATGGCCCCGACGATCTTGCCGTCGATCAGGATCGGGATTCCGCCTTCGACCGCGAAAATCCCCTTCACGCCGACGAGGCGAAGGCCGGGACCGCCGGCGGTGACGGCATCTTCCAGCGCCTTCGAGGGAAGCTTGAAGGAGAGCGCGGTCTGCGCCTTGGCGATGGCGGCGTCGATCGCCGCCAGCTGCGCATTGTCCAGCCGGTGCAGCATCACCTGGTTGCCGCCGGAATCGATCACCGCGATCACCACCGCCCAGTTGTTGCGCTCGGCTTCCGCTTCCGCGGCGGCCATCGCCTTCTTCGCCTGTTCGAGTGTGATGGCGGGGCCGTAGGGCGGGGGCGGCGTCTGCGCAGAGACGGTGGTTGCGCCGAGCGCAAGAAACAAGAGCGCGGCGGCAAGCGGCTTGAACATGAAGGACCTCCGAAATTCCCCAAGACCCGCGCGGCGGCGCGCAGGTTCGCATCCATCGACAGCATAGGCCGCGCTCCCAGCCGAGGGAAGCGCAGCCCTCGCGGCGAGGTGATCGCATTCCCGCGCGGCTTTTCCAAGACGTGATCGCGGCGTTCGGTGCCAAGGGGCGCCGGGCATCTTATATTGGCGGCACGAAGGGAGATCCGACATGTTCATGCTCAAGAAGACGACGATGCCTGCTCCCGGCGAGGCGCTGCCCGGCCGCCCCGCCCCGATCCCGACCGCGAAAACTCATTTCGTGAACGGCCATCCGCTCAAGGGTCCCTATCCGGCGGGCCTTGAAATGGCGATGTTCGGCATGGGTTGCTTCTGGGGCGCCGAGCGCAAGTTCTGGGAGCTGGGCGAGGGCGTGTACGTCACCGCCGCCGGCTATGCCGCCGGATACACGCCGAATCCGACCTATGAGGAGGTCTGTTCCGGCCGCACCGGGCATAACGAGGTGGTGCTTGTCGTGTTCGACCCGAAGAAAATCTCCTACGAAACGCTGCTCAAGACTTTCTGGGAAAATCACGATCCGACCCAGGGCATGCGCCAGGGCAACGATATCGGCACGCAATACCGCTCCGGCATCTACACCTTCTCGCCCGAGCAGAAGAAGAAGGCCGAGGAGTCCAGGGCGATGTTCGCCAAGGCGCTCGCGGCCAAACGCTTCGGGGAGATCACGACAGAAATCCGCGACGCGCCCGAATTCTATTTCGCCGAGGATTACCACCAGCAATATCTCGCAAAGAACCCGATGGGTTATTGCGGGCTCGGCGGCACCGGCGTCTCCTGCCCGATCGGCACCGGCGTGCATGCGGCCTGAATGCGGCCGCAATGGCGGCGCGGCCCGACGCCGCGCCGTCTCGCCCGCGCGCGCATTGCGTGGCGCGGGCGAAGCGTGCGAATCTGGGGCGAGCCGATCAACGGAGACCGTGATGCGCCGCCTGGAATTTCTCCTTGAGACGACGCTGTTTTCGAGCCGCTGGATTCTGGCGCCCTTCTATGTCGGGCTCGTGGTCAGTCTGCTGCTGCTGGCGTTCCATTTCTTCGAGGCGCTCTTTCGCTTCATCGGCCGGATTCAGGGGGCCGAGGAGGCCGACGTCATCCTCGGCGTCCTGTCGCTCGTCGACATGGTACTGGTCGGCAACCTGATCCTGATCGTGATCTTTTCCGGTTACGAGAATTTCGTCTCGCGTTTCGAAATCCAGACGGATGACCGGCCGGACTGGATGACGAAGGTCGATTTCGGCGGCCTGAAGCAGAAGCTGATGTCCTCGATCGTCGCGATATCGGCGATCCAGGTGCTCAAGGCCTTCATGAATGTCGGCAATTACGATTCGACGAAGCTCGCCTGGCTCGTCGGCATTCACGCTCTGTTTCTGCTGTCGATGCTGATCGTCGCCGTGTCCGACCGGGTCGGCGAGCGCACCGAGCACCCTTCCGAGAGCCGCAAGGGCGAAAAGGCCGCGGCCCGCGGCGCGGGTCGGCCCGCTTAGGGTTTGTTAACCATACGGGGCATTAATCGGATTGGCTTTTTGCAATCCGGATTCGCCTCATGCGGCTCGGCCGCCTGCTCTGTATGGTCCTGCTGGCTGCCGCTCTGGCCGGCTGCGCGCGTCAAGCTGCCTATGCGCCGGCGCCGGCCGCCTACGGCTATGCGGCAAATCCGGCGGATCAGCCGTATCTGCTCGATTCCGGCGACAAGCTGCGCATCACCGTGTTCGGCCAGGAGGGGCTGACCAACACCTACCAGGTGGACGCGGCTGGAAACGTCACGCTGTCGTTGATCGGAGCGGTGCAGGCGCGCGGGCTGACGACTGCGCAATTGGCGCAGGCGATCGGCGCGCGGCTGCGCGCGGGCTATATCCGCAATCCGCATATCTCGGTCGAGGTCGAGACCTACCGTCCCTTCTTCATTCTCGGCGAGGTCACCGCCCCTGGCCAATATCCGTATGTCGCCAACATGACGGTCGAGACGGCGGTCGCGATCGCCGGCGGCTATACGCCGCGCGCGCAGAAGTCCGGGGCGCTGCTCACCCGCAGCTACAACGGCCAGCCGTCACGCTTCAGCGTGCCGCCGGATTACCAGGTGCAGCCCGGCGACACGATCACCATCGGCGAGCGCTGGTTCTGAAAAAAGAGACCGTGCGGACCTGATCCACACGGTCTCCAGGGCGAGGGTCGCCACGTGCTCCGTCGGGACCTCTTGCGTCCCCGGTTCTAGAATTCGGCGGTAAAACATTAATTGCCCGACCCGCAAAAACCGCTACGTGGCATTACGTAGCGCGGCTACGGCCTCATATGCGCGTCCAGGAATTTCAGCGTCCGCTCCCAGGCGAGTCGCGCGCTCGGCTCATGGTAGGAGGGGCGATCCTCGTTGGCGAAGGCGTGCTCGGCCGGATAGGTGTAGATTTCGATTTTCGGATGTCGCGCCCGGACGACGCCGACATCGCTCTGTGGAATGTGCTCGTCCTTTTCGCCGAAATGCAATTGCACCGGACAGCGTTCCGGCTCCTCGACGAAGCGGACGATCTGGCCTCCGTAATAGCCGACCGCCGCCGACAGTCCCGACAGGCGGGTCGCGGCCAGATAGGCGATCGTGCCGCCGAGGCAGAAGCCGATGATGCCAACCGGGCCGGACGGCGCGAGCGCCTCCTTCGCCGCGTTGGCGTCGCGCAGCATCGCGTCCCAGTCCGGCCTGGCGATGAAGCTTCTCGCCTTGGCCACTTCCTGCGGCGAATAGCCGGATTCGAAACCGGGCTCGGAGCGGTCGAACAAAGCGGGTGCGACGGCGCTGTAGCCGTGCCGGGCGAGACGGTCGCACGCCGCGCGGATGCTGCGATTGACCCCGAAAATTTCCTGGATCACCACCACGCCGCCCTTGGGGGTTACCTCGGGATCGGCGCGGTATCCACCAAGCCTGTGTCCGTCAGATGCCTTCAGCGAAATCTGCCCACCCACTGTCGTCTCCTTGCCGATGCGCCGCCCCGCCCAAGATTAGCTTGCGGTCGCCCGCCGCGTCATGCCGCGCGAAGGCCGAAGGCGCGGGCGAGCAGTTCATAGGAGTGAACGCGCGCCCCGTGGTCGTAGATCATGGTGGTGATCATGACCTCATCCGCTTTCGTCGCCTGCGCCAGGGACAATATCCGCTCCTTCACGGCGTCCGGCGTTCCGACGAACAGGCGCTTTCGGTTTTCCTCGATACGCTTGCGATCGATCGGGCTGTAGGGATAGGCGAGCGCGGCTTCCGGGCTCTCCAGCGGCAGATATTGTCCGGTCGCGCGCCGCACGAAATTCAGGTCGATCGTCGAAGCGAGGCGTTCGGCTTCGGCCTGCGTGTCGGCGCAGACGGCCGCGAGCGCGAGGATCGCGTAAGGCGTCTGTTGCGCGGAAGACGGCGTGAAGCGCGCGCGGTAATCGAGCATTGCGGCGGCGGCGTCGTGGGTTGCGAAATGATGAGCAAAGGAGAACGCCGATCCGATCTGCGCGGCGAGCCTTGCGCTGTAGTCGCTGGACCCGAGCAGGAACAGAGGAGGCAGCGGCACGTCCACCGGCATGGCGCGCAGGTTGCGGAACGGGTGCCCTTCGGGAAATCCGCCGTTCTCGATCAGCATCAATTCCTGAAACCGTTCGAGGAAATCGTCGTCGTCGCGAATATCCTGCCGCCGGCGCAGCGCGATCGAGGTTACCGGATCGGTGCCGGGCGCTCGGCCGATGCCGAGGTCGATGCGATGAGGGAACAGCGCCTCGAGCAGCTTGAATCGCTCAGCCACCATCAGCGGCGCATGGTTCGGCAGCATCACGCCGCCGGCGCCGACGCGCATACGCCGCGTGATCGCGGCGATCTGCCCGATCATGATGTCGGGAGAGGCGCTGGCGATGTTCGACAGGTTGTGATGCTCGGCGACCCAGTAGCGCGTGAAGCCGAGCGCATCGGCATGTTTGGCGAGATCGAGCGTGTTGCGCAGCGCCTGCGCACCGGTGCCGCCTGCGACCACCGGGGAGAGATCCAGAACCGAAAGGGGAATCATACAGGAGCCCGTCGATGACAGATGGCACTATGTCGGGGCTCCGTCCCCGATTATCAACGCATGCGCGAGCCGAAATCGATGAAGACGTTGTAGTTCGGATTGGCCGCCGATTGCGCCGACTGCGCGTCGAAAAATTCCTGCCGCACAACGCGATGCCGCCTGGCGGGGCGGGCGGCGGTTTTCGCCTTCGGCTTGGCGGCGGAGGAAATCGCTGCTGGCGGCTCAGCCGGTGTCGCGGCCGCGTCCGGATGGGCGGAAAGCGTCGGCGTTTCGGTGGGCGATGTCTCGGATGGCGGGGCGATGCTGCCCGTCGAATCCGGCGCGTCAGCCTCTTTCGGCTGAGCCTCGTTCGCGGGCGATTGCGAGGCGTCCTTTTCCTCGCCGTCATATGCGGTGCTAGCTGGTGTCTTCACCGCAATCGTCTCGCCCGCCGCCTCGACGGGACCCTTTGCCTGCGGCGGCTCGATCTCCCGCGGCCGGGTGGCGACCATCGGGCCGAGCGCGGGCGTCGCCGGACGACTGACATCCTGCCAGCTCGTCGACACACGGTTGATCGGCGTCGAGCGGTCCGGCTGCGCGGTGAACTGGTCCGGCGCGAGATGCACCGAAAGAAAGAAGGCCGTGCCGATCGCCACCAGAAAGGTCGAGATCGTTGCGACGAGGAGCACCCGCAGATCGGGAAGCATGAGAGTCCGGAAGGCTTTGCCACCTTGCCGGCGGCACGGCACTCACGTCGTTACGCGGGGAGATGCGCGGTCACGCGCTCCGAATGCTGGACGGTGATGGCCCATCACCGTTGCAGAATTCACAAGCAGACAGAATCACTGATTCGTGACCGTCGGTCACGTGCGGCAAAACGATAACGGCATTCCGGATTATCGGGTGGTCGGCGCGGCTCCTCCCGCCGAGGCGGTCGCGGCGGCACCGCCGGGCTTGACCACGACCTTAGTCCCCACCTTGACCCGGTTGTACAGGTCCTCGACGTCCTCGTTCAGCATGCGGATGCAGCCGGAGGAGACGAATTTGCCGATGGTCGAGGGCTGGTTGGTGCCGTGAATGCGATACACCGTCTTGCCGAGATAAAGCGCGCGCGCCCCGAGCGGATTGCCCGGGCCGCCGGCCATGAATCGCGGCAGATAGGGTTGGCGCTCGATCATTTCGGCAGGCGGGTACCAGTCGGGCCACTCGGCCAGCCGCGAGATCCGCTCGACGCCGGACCAGGTGAAGCCTTCCCGGCCGACGCCGATGCCGTAGCGGATCGCCTTGCCGTCGCCGAGCACGTAGTAGAGATACGTCGCCGGGGTATCGATCACGATCGTGCCGGCCGGCTCTTTCGTCAGATAATCCACCACCTGGCGCTTGAATTGCGGCGGCAATTCCCTGGGTTCACCGGTCTCCGGCTGATCGTCAGGCGGCAGCGCGGCGATATTGGCCGGCGGCTTGGGCGTGTTGCCGCGCGCGGCGTCAATCGGGGCGGGCGGCCGCGGGGCGTCATCGGCGCCGCGTGCACCAGGGCCGGAATAGGCCGGATCGCGATAGGGCGCGGCCTCCGGCGCTCGCGGATCGTCGACGCTCGGGTCGGGGCGATAGGCGTCCGGATCGTCGTCCGCGCGCGGATCATAGGGCAGGGTTCCCGCCTGGCGGCGCGCCTGACCCGGCCCTTGCGGAACCACCGCGACCTCTTCGTCGTCATCCGGGTCGAGCGCGACTATTCCGTCGTCCGGCATCGGCATGTAGCGCCCTGCCGGCGGATAGGCATAAGGGCGCGGCTGAAACTGGGCGTGGGCGGTCCCGCCAAGCAGGATCAAGGCGAGGACGCCAGTGCAGAACAGTGAATAATGACTGGATTTCATGAGCAGCAGCCCGACAGGAATCACAACACCTAACGCGGGGTTGAGGCGGGATGAAGGCATGGCCGCCGCAACCCCGTGCTGCGCGCCCCGATTGTGACGAGAGGCCTCAATACATACTAGAATTGTTAGTCATACATAAATGAATGCTGTAGCGGCCGTTTCATGCGCCGTGCGGCGCGAGGAGTTCCCCGAATGGCAGCGTTGAGCAACGTGAAAGTGTCGGTTTCGGCCCGCCCCCGGGCAGAGGACTACGATTACGACCTCGATGCCGTGCTCAATTCGGTGGTCGGCATCCGCTCGATCATCCCCGCCGACGCCTTCACCGCCGAAACGCTGGGGACCGAGCGCACCGGCAACGGTATCGTCATTCGCGACAATATCGTCCTCACCATCGGTTACCTGATCACCGAGGCAGACACCGTCTGGCTGCACCTCAATGACGGTCGTGCGGTCCAGGGCTATGCCCTTGGCTACGACCAGGAGACAGGTTTCGGCCTGGTGCAGGCGTTGGCGCGGCTCGACCTAACCCCGGCCGAAATCGGCCGATCGGGCGAGGCGTCAGTCGGCGATCCCGTCGTGATCGGCGGCGCCGGTGGACGCGCCTATTCGACCGCGGCGCGCATCGTCGGTCGCCAGCAATTCGCGGGCTACTGGGAATACGCCATCGACGAGGCGATCTTCACCGCGCCCGCCCATCCGCATTGGGGCGGCACCGCCCTGATCGGCCCGAAGGGTGACCTGATCGGCGTCGGTTCGCTGCAACTGGAAAGGGCCAGCCAGGAGGGCGACGGCGAATATTTGAACATGATTGTTCCGATCGATCTGCTTGCGCCCATCATGGACGACCTGCTCACGCTCGGCCGTCCCAATCGTCCGCCGCGCGCGTGGCTTGGGCTTTACGGCACCGAGGTCGAAGACCGTATCGTGATCGTCGGCGTTGCCAAGGACGGCCCGGCCCAACGCGCCAAGCTTCGCACCGGTGACATGGTGCTGGCGGTCGATGGCAAGGAGGTGAGCGATCTTGCCGATTGCTATCGCAGGGTCTGGGCGATGGGCCCGGCGGGCGCGCAGGTGCCGCTGACCATCTATCGCGATGGGCGCACCTTCGAGGTTACCGTCGCCTCCGCCGACCGTAACCGTTACCTCAAGGCGCCTCGCCTGCACTAGGCATTGCGATGGCCTTGCAGCAACGTATCGCGATCCGCTCGCCGCTCGCCGCCGCGGCCATCGCATTGGTCCTCGTGGCGGCTCTCGCCGCCGGCATTTTCTACGGAATGAACTGGCGTGCGAAAATGCGTAGCCAGCCCGCGCAGGGCGATGGGCCGCGCTTTGCGTGGCTGTCGCGGGCGCTTCAAGCATGCGAAGCCGAGGCCGCGAGATATCCGCAGGGCCTTTATTTCATGGTCGTTCCGCTGGCCGCCGCCTCGCCCGCGGCGGCCGAGCAGATCAGGCCGCGCGCGCTTGAAACCGTAGGTCCGGTGACATTGCTGGAATCGAAAGTCGCGTTGGAAAGTCTCGAGAGCGGGGCGCTGCGCATCTCGAGCGCGCAATTCATTCTTCACGCCCTAGACGTGGAGACGAACGCGATCCATCGCTGGAATTCGGTGACGGGCGTATCGACGCTCAGCGAGCGGGCGAGCGGCTCAAAGGGTCCGTTTAAGGTTCGCCTGCAGACGTCGCCGGGCGACGACACGCAATGGAGCATGTCGCTCGCCGAGGGACTTGCTACCTGCCATTGGGTATTTGCGCTTCTGCGCGGCTAGACCGATTCGAGTTCGCGTGCGCGGTCTTTCGCAAGGCCGCGCGCCGCTACCGGCTTGACGCCGCGGCAGATGTAGTATGAGCCGAACAGATAATCCTCCATCTCGAAACGTTCGGTGACAGCCTCGAGATGTTCCCAGGGCCGGATCAGCGGGTTGCCGAGCAGGGTCCGCTTCATGAGCCAAAGGCTGAAGGGCAGGATCAGGCTGTTGGCTGGGCCGCGCGGGAGCTTCGCATCCATGATGACGATGCGGCCGCCGGGACGCAATTGCGACAGGGCGTGGCGCAACACCTCCTGGTGGTTGGGCATCGTGTTGTAGGAGAGGCCGAACAGGACGCCGTCGAGCGGCCTCCTCGCTTCGAATTCGAGCGCATCCGCGTGAACGAGCGTGACGTTCGACCAGCCCTGCCGCTCGCACAGCGCGCGCGCCTTCGACAACATGCCTTTCGAAAGATCGACGCCATAGACATGGCCGTTGCGGCCGACGGCCTCGCGCAGCGGCCCGAGATTGCGCCCCGTGCCGCAGCCGATTTCCAGCACGTGATCGCCCGGCCGGACCGCTGTCATCTGCGCGGCGCGGCGGCGATATTTCGCCGGCACGAACAGAAGCCAGTCAAATAGTGTGATCAGCCCGGCAATCCGGTCGTAGCGACGCGCAACGAAGTCGCGATCGCAATCTACCCACTGGTACGTCACCCTACCCCCCAAAACGGCGCCGGACGTTTCCCGTTCCTCGCTACGCCTTCTCTTATGTGCTTGCGTCGGCCCCCGCCGTATGTCGGGGCGACCTTATGGGCTCGATCCTACTCTTGAAAAATGCAAACCGCCGCCGATGCAAGACAAATTGCCGCAGACGCCGCATCATCGTGGCATTCACGGCGCCAATCTGAACCGTTGTTCAGTTTGGGAACCCATTGCCGCGAGAAGCGTGCCAGCGGTCCGCCGTTATGGAACGCGTTCATGGAGGAGTTGCGTCATCTGCACCTCGGCGCGCCCAGGCCGCAACGCTCGGTATTCGCTGAATTGCAGGCGGCCTACGAAAAGGCGCTTGCCCGCCGTGCCCGGCGGTCGGCGAAGGAATGACGGTTTAAGGGGTGCGGGTCCGAATGCCGTTGCCGGGGACGCGCCACTCGGCGAAAGAAGATCCGAACTCGGTGGCCGTCAGGCGCGGCAGCACCAGTCGTGCTTCTCGCGATCTTGATGGCTGCAGTCGGGACTGGCGGGATATGGCGCGCCCGACAGGATTCGAACCTGTGACCTCCGCCTTCGGAGGGCGATGTCGCCATTTTTCCCGAGATTGCCGGAGATCGCCAGAGGCTACGTAGCCGGTTGATGCTATTAACGAATTTCTGTCTACTGTAAACTCGAGGTGCCCCGGTGTTCGCTCGAAATTACCGCGAGTGTGCTACCCCGGTGCTACCCGGAGACGGTTTGGAGACGGCGGCTTGCCGGCCGGACGAAATTCGATCTTCAATGCGGCTGCGTATAGGCCCTACAGTGCTCAGCACGGGATGGTAGCCAGCGGCGAGAAATAAGAGACGGCGATGCCCAGAGCGGCGACCATGCGCGTTGATGTGAAGCCAGCAATGTTGCGCTGGGCACGCGAGCGCGCGGGGCTGGAACCGGATGCGCTGGCGCATCGCTTCCCTAAGCTGACCGATTGGGAGCGTGAAGAGGCACGGCCAACGCTCAGGCAGTTGGAAGACTTCGCCAAGGCCACGCACGCACCTATCGGCTACCTGTTCCTGAGCGAGCCGCCCGTCGAGCGTGTACCTATTCCGGATTTCCGAACCGTCGAAAATCGGCGGATCGGCCATCCGAGCCCTGATCTGCTTGAGACCATCTATCTCTGCCAGCAGCGTCAGGAGTGGTATCGCGATTATGTGCGCTCGCTCAGGGAGGAGGCGCTTCCGTTCATCGGCTCCGCGACGACTGAAAGCGATGTCGTGCAAACGGCGGCTGAAATTCGCCAAGCGCTCGGCTTCGAGATCGAAGAGCGCCGCCAATGCCCGACTTGGACCGAAGCGTTGCGTCGTTTCATCGAGCAGGCCGACCGATTGGGCGTGCTTGTCATGGTCAATGGCGTTGTCGGCAGCAACAACCACCGCAAGCTAAACCCGGACGAGTTTCGCGGCTTCGCCATTTCCGACGATTTAGCGCCGCTTGTCTTCATCAACGGTGCGGACACGAAGTCGGCGCAGATGTTCACGCTTGCTCACGAGTTGGCCCATATCTGGCTCGGCCAATCGGCCTTATCTGACGTGGAGCCCGCGTCCTCGCCCGCACATACGATTGAGAATTGGTGCAACCGGGTCGCCGCAGAGCTTCTGGTCCCGCTTGCCGTTTTTCGCGAGCAGCTTCGACCCGACGAGGATTTGGGTGCGGCGCTCAATCGGCTCGCCAAGCACTTCAAGGTTAGCACGCTGGTAGTGCTCCGCCGCATCCACGATGCTGGGGGCCTCTCGCGGGAGGCGTTTTGGCAGGCGTATAGGGAGGAGTTGAATCGCCTTCGGGAAATTCAAAAAGCTGGCAGCGGTGGCGACTTTTACCTGACCCTTGGCGTTCGCGTCGGCAAGCGCTTTGCTCGCGCCCTTGTCGCCAACACGCTTGAAGGTCAAACGCTGCATCGCGACGCCTTTCGTCTACTCGGCTTCTCCAAGCTTTCGACCTTTCGCGAGTTGGCACATAGCCTCGGGGTCGCCTGATGGCGTACCTCTTGGACGCGAACGTATTCATTCAAGCCAAGAATCTGCATTACGGTTTGGATTTCTGCCCGGCATTCTGGGAGTGGCTAATCGCGAATAATGCGGGCGGGAATGTATTCAGTATCGAAAAGGTAGGGGACGAGATCGCCGCAGGCGGCGACGATCTGTCCGACTGGGCCGCGCAGCGGGGCGACGGCTTCTTTCTCAAACCAGATGCGGCGCTTCTGCCAGCGCTCGGCACAGTCAGTGCCTGGGCGAACGGCCAGAACTACGAACCGGCTGCGGTGAACACCTTCCTTCAGGTGGCAGACTATTATCTGGTGGCGCATGCTCTTGCGCATGGGCACACGGTCGTCACGCACGAGATCGCCGCCGCTTCGACTAAGCGCATCAAGATTCCTAATGCCTGCATCGGACTGAACGTCAAATTCATGACGCCCTATGAGATGTTGCGGCATGAGCGTGCGCGATTCATCTTGGGGCCTCAGCCGTAGGCCTCGAAATTTTCTTGTTTCTGGTGATTGCCGGAGATCGCCTGACATTACCTAAGCATTTGATTTTTCTAAAAAATTCCTGTTTTTCTTGATCTGTGTACGGAGCGGTGCCCCACGGCATCGCCTCCGAAATGGGGCGAGAAATGACGGGAAAGCGGCTCACAAAACAGATTGTTGACGATCTTGCCCCACGCGACACGGATTATGTCGTGTGGTGCGGGAGGTTGCTCGGCTTTGGCTGCCGCGTGCGCGCCACCGGACACAAATCTTTCATCGTTATGTACCGAGCGGGTGGTCGCAACGCGACGCCGCGCACAATCGACCGGCCATGCTTGCGCGTCTTGTTTGGATTTCGCATTGAACGACAAGACCAAGATCGACGGGGTTTTGGAGGCGGTTCGCGTGGCATTCCGGTTTGACGGTGCCCGCGCGTACCTCGATCAGGTGTCGGCAGTCAACGATTTCCGTAACACCTACGTCGCCCATGCCGAGAAGGAACTGAAAGACGCGGCGACCGCAGAGAAGAATCTGAAATCGTGGATCGTCACGCTCTCGCGAATCGTGGCTACGTGAAAGAAGAAAAAGGATGCTCAGGCTCACCAAGGAAAGCCCGTTCGCATTTCTCCTCGCCGCCTTCCTTCGCTTGTGCGAAGGCGGCTCCGAGGAAAGCGAACTACCGTTATCTTCCTATCTCTATCTATCTTGAGAAGCGCCGGGCGACATAGATAAACGCCGCAATCGCATCGAACACCAGACGAGCAACTTTCGAAGAGCGTGCTACCCCGGTGCTACCCGGACCGAATCGACCAAGAGAGCAGTGCCCTTAACTTCTTGAAAAATATGGCGCGCCCGACAGGATTCGAACCTGTGACCTCTGCCTTCGGAGGGCAACGCTCTATCCAGCTGAGCTACGGGCGCTTGCCTTCTCAATAACCGAGGCGGAGTGCCGCGGCAACGAGGCTGTGGGTGACCGGCCGACGCGGGGATTTTCAGCGCGTCAGCACGACGAAATCGGTGCCTTCGCCCGTCTCGTCGCCGAGACCGCGATCTGACACGATCACCGACGCGCCGACGCTCATTATTTGCTCGAGCCGGGCGCGAAGCTCGGCCGGAACATCGATGCGATCGAGGGCTTCCGCGGCCGTCGAAGGCCTGTCGTCGTCCCTGAAATCACCCATGTCCCTGCCTTTGCGTCCCTCCTTGCCCGATGCCTTCGGCTTCAGGTTGTCGGGCACCGACACCGCCAGCCAGCGCAGCCTTGCCGGGTCCGCGGTCGAAAGCGCGGTGAAGACGTGCGTGCCGATCGGGCGCTCGCCATCGCGGATCGACACCGGCGCTTCGAATACCGGCAGGAATTGGCGGCGCACGAAAAGCTTCTTTTCCTTCGCGCTGATGAAAATCGAGATCGGCCCGCTCGCCTGGACAAGCTCCTTTTTGCTCTCCTGCGCATCCAGCTCCTTGGCAAGCGGGTCCGGCTCGGACACCGTAACCGCATCGACCGCGGTGACGGCTTCGGCCTTCGCCGTTTTCGTCGCGGCAGCGCGATCGGCCTGCGGGGGTGGAGCCGGATTGAGCGCGAACAGGAATGGATGCGCGAAATCCGCGGGTTGAACTTCGTTCTGCGCGATGATGACGCGCGCGCCGAGCTTGGTCGCACCGTAAAGCAGGTGTGCGAAATCGGGAGTGAGGCGGATGCAGCCGTGCGAAGCCGGCCGTCCTCCGGGCACGACGCCCTGATGCAGCGCGATGCCGGACCAGGTGATGCGCTGCATGAAAGGCATCGGCGCGCCGCTATAGATATTGGAGGCGTGATAGCGCTCCTTGCCGATCACGCTGAAAATGCCGGTCGGCGTTGGATGTCCGGGAACGCCGGTTGCGACATGCGAGCGGATCGCGAGCGCCCCGTCCGCATAGACTGCAACCCGCTGGGCGGCCAGCGTGATGACGATCAGCAATTGCCCGTCGGCGAGCCGGGCGGGCCGTTCCTGCCGTTTCTCCGGCACGGCGTTGCGTGCTTGCGCGGGCTGCGCTCCCAGCGCCGCCAGGATAGCCGCAGCGCCCGCAAAAATTCCGGCCAGTCGCACGTCTCGTTCCCGCGGTCCGAAAATCCCGAATCCGGCACTGTCTTTAGCATACCAGGCGCCCTTCGCCCGCTCTCGCCTTGGAACAACGTAAATGCTTCGATAGTCTGCGCCCGCCGTGCCGATGAGGTAAAATACGGCGTTGAAGGAGCTAACCATGAACAACACCGCAGAAAAACGGGCAACGTCGGCGCCGCGGCCGCTCAAGGATTCGGCATTCAACTGGGACGATCCTCTCGACCTCGAAGGGCAATTGACCGAGGAAGAGCGCATGGTGCGCGATACCGCGCGCGGCTATGCGCAGGACAATCTGTTCCCGAAAGTGATCGAGGCCTGGCGCGAGGAACGTGTCGATCGCGGCATCGTGAAAGAGATGGGCGCGCTCGGCCTGCTCGGGCCGACCATTCCGGCCGAATACGGCGGGGCGGGGCTCGGCTATGTGGCCTACGGCCTCATTGCGCGCGAGATCGAACGGGTCGATTCCGGTTATCGCTCGACCCTGTCGGTGCAATCCTCCCTCGTCATGCACCCGATCCATGCCTATGGCACCGAGGCGCAACGCAAGAAGTATCTGCCGAAGCTCGCAAGCGGTGATTTCATCGGATGCTTCGGTCTTACCGAGCCCGATCATGGTTCCGATCCCGGCTCGATGGTGACGCGCGCGGAAAAGGTCGCGGGCGGCTACAGGCTGACGGGCGCGAAGATGTGGATCTCGAATTCGCCGATCGCCGACATCGCGATTGTATGGGCGAAGCTCGACGGCGAGATCCGCGGCTTTATCGTCGAACGCGGCACGAAGGGATTCGAGACGCCCAGGATCGAGGGCAAGCTCAGCCTGCGCACATCGGTGACCGGCGAGATCGTGCTCGACGGCGCGGTAGTGCCGGAGGACAATCTGTTACCGAACGTGAAGGGGCTTGCCGGTCCGTTCGGCTGCCTGAACATGGCGCGCTACGGCATCGCCTGGGGCACGATGGGAGCGGCCGAATTCTGCTGGCACCGCGCGCGCCAATATGTGCTCGACCGCAAGCAATTCGGCCGGCCACTCGCAGCCAACCAGCTTGTGCAGAAGAAGCTCGCCGACATGCAGACTGAAATCGCGCTCGGCCTGCAGGGCGCCCTGCGGCTCGGCCGCCTGCTGGAATCGGGCCGCGCCGCGCCGCCCGCCATTTCCCTGATGAAGCGCAACAATTGTGGCAAGGCCCTCGACATCGCGCGGCTTGCCCGCGACATGCACGGCGGCAACGGCATTTCGGATGAGTTCCACGTGATGCGCGTGATGGCCAATCTCGAAACCGTCAACACTTACGAGGGCACGCACGACATCCATGCGCTGATCCTCGGCCGGTCGCAGACGGGCATCCAGGCGTTTTTCTGATCACCGCCGGCGCGGAACACGCGCGACGCTATGCGCCGTCCGTCCGGCACAGTTCGGCGATCCGCCGCACCATGCCGCTCGTCGCGTCGGTCAGCGGATCGAGCGCTGTGAAGTGATTGGCGCCGGGGATTTCGGCGTAGCGTGCGCGCACGCCCCGTCGCCCCCATTCATCGACGATAAGCCTGCTCTGGCGCAGATATTCGTGCGATTCGCTGGCCCCGACCACCGCATCGAAAATGCGTCCGGCGGGCGCCGGCCACAGCACCGGCGATTGCGCGCGCGCCTGCTCCTCGTCGAGCCTTAGATCCTGGTTGAGTTTCAGGTGGACGAACGGCGCAAGGTCGAACAGGCCGGAAATCGAATAGGCGGCCGGCACGAGATCCTGCGGAACTGTGGGATCGAGCGACGGCCAGTCGGTCGCGAGCAGGCAGGCAGCAAGATGCCCGCCAGCGGAATGCCCGAAGACGCGGATGCGGCGGTTGTAGCGTTCCCAAAGGAAAAGGCAGGACTTGCGAACCTGCGCGACGATCTCGCCGATCGAGACCTGTGGCGCCAGATCGTATCCTGCGATCGCGACCGTCACGTCGCAGGCGTTCAATCCTTCGGCGACGAAGCTGAAGAATCTCGGCTCGAATGCGCGCCAATATCCACCGTGCAGGAACAGCGCCACCGGCGGGTCGTCCGCCTGGGCGTTGAAGATATCGACAAACTGGCGGGCAGAACCGCCGTAGGCGATGCCGAGCTCGGCACGGCCGGATGCGGCTGTCGCCGCGCGGTATTTCTCCGAGTCCTGCTCCCAGCGGGCAAAAATCGCCGGATAGCCCGGAACGCGCGCGCGATTGTCGTACTCGGCTTCGTAATCGGTCGGCATTGCCATTCCCGGTGGTGAAGTTCTGCGTTTCCCCGAGCCCGGCGTCCGACGCGCCGGGAGGGCGGGCGCGGGCGCTTTCGCGGGCGGCCGAACGGGTCTATTTGTGCTCGGCATGAAGATCAACGGCAAGCATATGCGCAGCGTATGGCTCGAGCCGGACGGCTGGGCCGTCGGCATCATCGACCAGACGCTGCTTCCGCACCGCTTCGCCACGGTCCGGCTGGAGAGTCCCGCCGATGCCGCCTGCGCAATCAAGACCATGCAGACGCGCGGCGCGCCGCTGATCGGCGCGGTCGCCGCCTACGGTCTTGCGCTCGCTCTGCGTCAGGATCCTTCCGACGAGGCGCTGGAGCGCGCCTACCGGCTTCTGGTGCAGACGAGGCCGACCGCGGTCAATTTGAAATGGGCGCTCGACGAGATGACGGCGGCGGTGCGCGGCCGTCCGCCTGAGGAGCGTGCCATCGCCGCCTACCGCCGCGCCCTCGAGATCGCGGACGAGGACGCGGCGATGAGCGAGGCGATCGGCCGGCACGGGCTGAAGCTGATCGAGGAGATCGCCGGGAGGAAGAGACCGGGCGAACGCGTCAACCTGCTCACCCATTGCAATGCCGGCTGGCTTGCCACGGTCGATTTCGGCACCGCCACCGCCCCGATCTACGCGGCGCACGACAAGGGCATCGCGGTGCATGTGTGGGTGGACGAGACGCGGCCGCGCAATCAGGGAGCGGCGCTGACCGCTTTCGAGCTTGGCCAGCATGGTGTGCCGCATACCGTTATCGCGGACAATACCGGCGGACATCTCATGCAGCACGGGCAGGTCGATCTTGTCATCGTCGGCACCGATCGCGTCACCGCGCGGGGCGACGTCTGCAACAAGATTGGCACCTATCTGAAAGCTCTCGCCGCGCACGACAATGGCGTGCCGTTCTATGTCGCGCTGCCCTCGTCCACGATCGATTTCACCGTGGACGACGGCGTTGCCGAGATTCCGATCGAGCAGCGCGGAGCCGAGGAGGTCGCCACGATCTGCGGCCGGGCGGCGGACGGGCGGGTCGAGACGGTGACCATCGTGCCGGAAGGATCGCCGGTTGCGAATTACGCTTTTGACGTCACGCCCGCCCGGCTCGTGAGCGGGCTCATCACCGAGCGCGGTCTTGTCCCCGCCACACGCGAGGGTTTGGCGCGGGCATTTCCCGAACGCGCCGCGGCACGGAGCGCCGCGGAATGAACGGATCGCTCGCCAGGATTTCCAGCGTTCCCGCCGATGGCCGCCAATCGGAAACGGCCATGACGGTCGCGCGCGGCACGATGCGGCTCTTGCTGTCGCTCGGATTTTCCTGCGTATCGGAACTGCCCCTGCCGTCCGGCCGCCGCGCGGATCTCGTGGCGCTCGACGACTCCGGCCGGATCTGGATCGTGGAGATCAAATCGTCGGCCGCCGATTTGCGTGCCGACCGCAAGTGGATGGATTACCGGCTGCATTGCGATCGGCTGTTCTTCGCCACGACGCTCGACGTGCCGGGTGAAATCTTTCCGCGGGACACGGGCCTGATCGTCGCCGACGGGTTCGGCGGCCGGATCGTCTGCGAGGCGCCGGAGCACAGGCTCGCCGCTCCTACGCGAAAGGCGATGATGCTGCGCATCGCGCAATGCGCGTCGCTGCGCCTTCAATCCCTCATTGACCCGCACGGGCCGTATGAGGGGATCTTCTGATCAGCGCGGCGCACGCTTGGCCAGGATCCGCTGCAACGTCCGGCGATGCATGTTGAGTTGACGCGCCGTTTCCGAGACATTGCGGTCGCACAATTCAAAAATGCGCTGGATGTGCTCCCAGCGGACGCGATCCGCCGACATCGGCTGGGCCGGCGGCTCGGGCTTGCATCCTTCCTGCGCCAGCAGCGCCGCGATTACGTCGTCTGCGTCGGCGGGCTTGGCGAGATAATCGATTGCGCCGAGCTTGACCGCGTTCACGGCGGTCGCGATGTTGCCGTAGCCGGTGAGCACGATCGCGCGCGTATCGGGGCGCTTGCGCTTGAGCGCCGAGATCACGTCGAGCCCGTTGCCGTCCCCGAGCCGCATGTCGACGACAGCGAAGGCGGGCGCCGATTTTTCGACCTCGGCAAGCCCTTCGGCCACCGACTCGGCGACCGTCACGACGAAGCCGCGGGCCTCTATCGCACGCGCCAGCCGCTGGCCGAAGGATTTGTCGTCCTCTACCAGCAGCAGCGAGCGGTCGCCGGGAATGGCGGGGGCGATGGGCTGATCCATGGCCTGTTCCAGCATCGACTTGTCTCCTTGGATTCGCATGCACGCTATGCGGATAACGTGTCTTTCTCAAGGTCCGCCGCGCGCGGCGTCCGCTCGAATTCCTCGCGGGGCCATTTCACCGTCACCACCGCGCCCCGCAGCGGCAGGCGGCGGTTCATGAAGCGCAGGCGCGCGCCCGATCGTTCCAGCAGGGTCTTGGCGATGAAAAAACCCAGGCCGAGCCCGGTGTCGTCGCTGGCGTAACGCCGCCGCCGCCTGCGGCTTCGCACATAGGGCTCCCCGATGCGACTAATCACCTCAGGCGCGAAGCCCGGCCCGTCGTCGCTGATCGTCACCGTCACGCTGTTCGCCGACCACTCGCCCCTGACCTCGACCCGTTCGCGCGCGAAATCCACCGCGTTCTCCACGAGGTTGCCGAGCCCGTAGAGGATCGCCGGATTGCGGCCGCCGAGCGGCTGTTCGCCGGGCGCCAGCACGACATCCACCGCAATTCCAAAATCGCGATGCGGTGCCGCCACCTCCTCGAGCAGGGCGGAGATCGGCATCCGGTCGAACGGCTCGCCCTCGCTCGAGAGCTCATTCAGCTTTCCCAGGATGTCGCGGCAGCGCTGCGCCTGCTCGCGCAACAAGCGCACGTCATCTGCGTGCGGCGAATTTTCAGGAAGCATGCGTTCGAGCTCCCGCGCGATAACGGAAATGGTCGAAAGCGGCGTGCCGAGCGCGTGCGCCGCGGCTGCAGCCAGCCCGTCGAGCTGCGACACGTGCTGTTCGCGGGCGAGCGCAAGCTCGGTGGCAGCAAGCGCGTTGACGAGCTGCCGCGATTCCTCGGCGATCTGCCACGCATAGATGCCGATGAAGAAAATCGCGAGCACGGTCGAAAGCCAAGTGGCCGCGACATAGGCGGTCGGAAATTCGAGCGGCTCATCCGGCGTCCACGGCAACGGATAATGATAGAAGGCAAGGATCGTCGTCGTGACGACGGCGAATCCGCCGAGCACAACCGTCAGGCGCGGCGGCAATGCCGTCGCCGAAATGAGGACGGGTGCGAGCAGGAAGAATGCGAAGGGATTGTCGAGCCCGCCGGTCAGGAAGATCAGCAGCGCGAGTTCGCCGATGTCGAAAGCGAGGAGAGCGGCGGCGCGCACCGGTTCGAGGCGCTGCGCTTGGCGAAAGCGCAGTCTCAGCGCGATATTGAGCCACGCCGCCAGCCCGATCACGGCGAGGCAACCCCAGATCGGCATGGCGAATTCGAGCCCGTACTGAACGAACAGGACGGTGAGCGTCTGGCCGATGATCGACAGCCAGCGCAGCCGCACGAGCGTGTCGACTCGCACGTTGCGGCTCGGCAGGCGCAATTGCTCGAAATCGTGGGTCGGCATGGTCGCTAATGTAACGACTCGATGCCCTTTGCAGAACCGGAACCGTTGCCACAGTCCTTAATCCGGCGGGGACGGGCTTGCGCCCGGGCGGTTACGGCCTCAAATGTGGCCCGCAGATGCAGGCCACGAACCCCTCCCAACCCGCCATTTTCGTCGACAACCTGCGCAAGGTTTACAGGGCGAGCATCGCCGTGAACGGCATCTCCTTCGCCCTGCCGCGGGGCTCCATCACCGCGCTCCTCGGCGGCAACGGCGCGGGCAAGACCACGACCATCGCCATGATTATGGGTCTTGTGACCCCGACCGAAGGGCGCGTCGCCGTTCTCGGGGAGGATATGGCCAGGGATCGTCACGCGGTCCTGCACCGGATGAACTTCGAGAGCCCGTATGTCGACATGCCGATGCGGCTGACGGTGCGTCAGAATCTGCGCGTGTTCGCGATGCTGTACGGAGTGCCGGACATCCCGAACAGGATCGCCGAGCTGGCGGACGATCTCGATCTCGCCGAATTCCTCGACCGACCCGCCGGAAGGCTGTCCGCTGGGCAGAAGACCCGAGTCTCTCTTGCGAAGTCGCTGCTCAACAATCCGGAGGTGCTGCTGCTCGACGAGCCGACCGCCTCGCTCGATCCCGATACCGCCGACTGGATTCGCACGCGGCTCGAGGATTACCGCAAGGCGCGCGGTGCGACCATTCTGCTTGCCTCGCACAACATGAACGAGGTCGAGCGGCTTTGCGAACGGGTCATCATGATGAAAAAGGGCCGCATTGAGGACGACGACACGCCCGAGCGGCTTCTCGCACGCTACGGCCGCGAGACGCTGGAGGACGTGTTTCTCGACATCGCGCGGGGGCGAGCCGGAGCGCGGGAGGCTGCGCAGTCTACTTCGCGGGCCGGCCTTCTTTCGGCAGACGGCGACAAGGAGAGGGGGATATTGCGGTGAACCTACCCACGCAGCCTGTTGAATTCTCGCCGCGGCGCATCGCGGCGATGGTGCTGCGCTATTGGTATCTCATGCGTTCGTCATGGCCGAGGCTGCTTGAGCTCATCTATTGGCCGATGGTGCAGATGCTGATGTGGGGATTCCTGCAATCCTACGTCACCGAGAATGCAAGTTATTTCGCCCGCGCCGGTGGCACCTTTATCGGCGCCGTGTTGCTCTGGGATCTGCTGTTTCGCGGCCAGCTTGGCTTTTCGATCTCGTTTCTCGAGGAGATGTGGGCGCGCAACATGGGCAACCTGATGATGAGCCCGTTGCGTCCTGGCGAATTCGTCCTGTCGCTGATGCTGATGTCGCTTGTGCGTCTTGCGATCGGCATGGTGCCGGTGACGATCGTCGCGTTGTGGTTCTTTCACTTCAATGTGTACAGCCTGGGCTTTGCGCTCGCCGCCTTCTTTCTCAATCTCATCCTGACAAGCTGGTCGGTGGGCATCGTCGTTTCCGGGGTGGTGCTGCGGAACGGAATGGGGGCCGAGGGACTTGCATGGACGATCATGTTCCTGCTTCTGCCGCTCACCTGCGTTTACTATCCCGTGGCGACGCTGCCGGGTCCGCTGCAGGTGGTGGCGTGGCTGCTCCCCCCGACCTACGTGTTCGAGGGGATGCGCGCGCTTCTAATAGCCCATGCCTTCCGCGCCGACCTGATGATTGCGGCGCTGTTGCTGAACGCGGCCTATTTCGGCGCCGCCATAGTGGCTTTCCTGAAATTGCTGGAAAGTGCCCGCCGCAACGGTTCCCTGATGCAGACCGGCGAATAGAGCGGTGCATAACGAATACGCAAAGTCTGCCGTTTATGTTGACGGAGGGCCCAGAAACGGTCACGCTGCAGTGCAGCAACGGGGCCGGGGACTGCTGACGATGGCTATTGGTGAATTCGGCGGAGTACCGCCCCTTTCGGCCGAGGGCGGGCCGGTTTTTTCCTCCGGGCTCTACTGGCTCTACGAGATGAACCAGGCGGCGCTCAATCCGACGCGCGCCCTCGCCGACGTCACCCGCCTCTATTTCAAGAATCCGCTCAATCCGCTCGCGCATACGACGCTTGGCAAATCGCTGGCGGCTGGAGCCGAAGTCTTCGAGCGCGCGACGCGCCGATACGGCAAGCCGGAATGGGGAATCGACTCCACGCTGGTCGCCGGCGAACGTGTGCCGATCCGCATCAACAGCGTGTGGGAGCGTCCTTTCTGCCACCTTCTGCATTTCGAGCGGTTGTTTGCGCATATGCCGCGCCGCCCCCAGCCCAAGCTCGTGATCGTTGCGCCGATGTCGGGCCACTACGCGACCCTTCTGCGCGGCACCGTCGAGGCCTTTTTGCCGAACCATGAAGTCTACATCACCGACTGGGCGGACGCGCGCATGGTGCCGGTGTCGGAAGGTCGTTTCGATCTCGACGACTATATCGATTACATTGTCAGCATCCTGCACAAGCTCGGCGGCAATTGTCATGTCATCGCCGTTTGCCAGCCGGCCGTGCCGGTGCTCGCCGCCATCGCGCGCATGGAGGAGATGGGCGATCCCTATGCGCCGCTGTCGATGACGCTGATGGGCGGGCCGATCGACACGCGCATCAATCCGACCGCCGTGAACAAGCTTGCCGAGACGCGCGGCATCGACTGGTTCCGCACGCATGTCATCACCAAGGTGCCGTTTCCGCATCCCGGCGTGATGCGCGACGTCTATCCTGGGTTCCTGCAGCTGCATGGTTTCGTCAGCATGAATCTCGACCGGCACCTCGATGCGCACAAGAATCTGTTTTTCAATCTCGTGAAGGGAGACGGCGATTCCGCGCAGAAGCATCGCGAATTCTACGACGAATATCTCGCGGTGATGGACCTGACGGCGGAGTTCTATCTGCAGACGGTCGAGACGGTGTTCATCAGACACGATCTGCCCAGGGGCGAGATGAGGCATCGCGGCGCGCGGGTCGATCCGTCGAAAATCAAGAATGTCGCGCTTCTCACGGTCGAGGGCGAGAAGGACGATATTTCCGGCGTGGGTCAGACCGAGGCTGCGCAGAGATTGTGCTCCGCGCTCGCGCCGGAAATGAAGCTGCATTTTCTCGCCCCCGGCGTCGGCCATTACGGCGTCTTCAACGGCTCGCGGTTCCGCGCCGAGATTGCCCCGCGCATTGCCGATTTCGTGCTGTCGCAGGAAATGCGACGGTCGGGCCGCAAGCGCGCCGAGGCCGCCGAATAGGACGCGCCACGCCGCGATGTTAGGCTGCGCGGCGATTCGGACAGCCGCATGCCGCTCCGCGCTCTTTTCGGTTCTCGCCCGCCCGAGCCGCAGGCGATCGAGATCGCCTTCGATGGGGAAATCTATGCGGTGAAGCTGCGCCGCCACCGGCAGGCGCGGCGCTATACCCTACGCATCCAGACGGCGACGCGCGAAGCGGTGCTGACCATGCCGCTGCGCGGCAGCGTCAGGGAGGCGAGGAATTTCGCGCAGCGGCACGGCGCATGGATCGCTGCGCGCCTGCGCCGGCTGCCGCAGGTTCTCACCTTTGCCGACGGCGCGGTTGTGCCGCTGCGTGGGGAGCCGCACCGGATCGTTCATTGTCCCGGCCGCCGCGGCACGGTCTGGCGCGAAGCGGGCGACGACGGCGCGATGTCGCTTTGCGTGGCCGGCGAGGCTCCGTACGTGGCGCGCCGCGTCACCGATTTTCTGAAGCGCGAGGCAAGGCGCGATCTGCAACGCGCGAGCCTGGCGGCGGCGCAGATGCTCGGCGTGAAGATCAGGCGGATTTCGGTGCGGGACCAATCGAGCCGCTGGGGATCGTGTTCGACCACCGGCGTGCTCTCCTATTCCTGGCGGCTCATCCTCGCGCCGTCCTTCGTGCTCGATTATCTCGCCGCGCATGAAGTCGCCCATCTCGTGGAGATGAACCACTCGCAGCGCTTCTGGAAACTCGTCGAGCTTATCTGTCCGGACTGGCGGCGCGCCAAGGGCTGGCTCGACGCCAACGCCGCGGAACTGCACCGCTACGGCGGGGACTGAAACGCGGCGCGGCGCGGATTATCTGCGTCCGAACAATTTATCCGCAAGCCATTGATCAATGCTCTGCTGGCGTCCGCCATTGGACTGCGCCGAGACCTGCGTGGGGGCGATCGACGAGACGGCGCGACCGCCGGAAAAACCGGAGAAGAAACCGCCGGGCTCCGGCGGCAATGCGGCGACCGGCACGCCTCTGTGGGCCGCCTTCATGAAGCGGCTCCAGATCTCGACCGGCAGGCCGCCGCCGGTTGCCTTCTTCATCGGCGAATTGTCGTCGTTGCCGAGCCAGATGCCGGCGACGAGATGGCGCGTGTAGCCGATGAACCAGGCGTCGCGGAAATCCTGGCTCGTCCCGGTTTTGCCGGCGGCCTGCCAGCCCGGCAGCTCCGCCTTGCGCGCCGTGCCCATCAGTAGCGTTTCCTGCATCATCGCATTCATCATTTGCACGTAACGCGGTTCGATCACGACCGAAGGGGCGGGCGCCTCTCTGCGGTAGAGAAGCTTGCCCTGCTTTGTGTAAATCTCGTCCACCACGTGCGGCTGCGCCGCCATGCCGGAATTGGCGAAGGGCGCATAGGCGGAGACGAGCTCGAGCAGCGAAACTTCCGATGTGCCGAGCGCGAGCGAGGCATTGGGTTCGAGCTTGGAGGAGATGCCGAGCCGGTAGGCGGTGCGAGCGACCGCGGTCGGACCGAATTCGAGCGTGAGCCGAACGGAAACGGTGTTGAGCGACATCGCGAGCGCCTGCGTCAGCGTCACCGGTCCGAAATATTCGTGCGTGTAGTTTTCCGGCCTCCAGCCTTTGACCGATATCGGCTTGTCCTCGCGGATGGTATCCGGCGTCAGCCCGCGCTCGATCGCGGTGAGATAGACGAAAGGCTTGAAGGCGGAGCCCGGCTGGCGCTTGGCCGAGACCGCGCGGTTGAACTGGCTTGCCGCATAATCCCGCCCGCCGATCATCGCCCGCACCGCGCCGTCCGGCGACATTGCCACGAGCGCGCCCTGGCCGACCGAGAACCGGTCGCCCTTCTTCGTCAGCTCGTCGAGCATGATCGTCTCCGCCGCGGCCTGCAGCGCGGGATCGATCGAGGTCTGCACCACGATATCTTCCTCGACGCGGCCGACGAGATCGTCGAGCGCATCCATGATCCAGTCGGCAAGGTAATTAACCGCGCCGGTCGTCACCTGCTTTAGGGCGCGCGCCGGCTGGGAAAGCGCGATCCTGGCGCGTTGCGCGTCGAGCAAGCCGGTATCCTTCATGGCATTGATCACGATCTCGGCGCGCCGCGTCGCGCCTTCCGGATTGCGCGTCGGCGCGAGCCGCGACGGCGACTTCACGATGCCCGCGAGCATCGCGGCTTCGGCGACCGTCAATTGCCGGGCCGACTTTCCGAAATAGCGTTCGGATGCGGCCTCGATGCCGTAGGCACCGGCGCCGAAATAGACGCGGTTGAGATAGAGTTCGAGAATTTCGGTCTTTGAGAATTTGCGCTCGAGCCACAACGCAAGCGCGACTTCCTGAATCTTGCGGCCGAGCGTGCGCTCCTGCGTCAGGAAAAGATTTTTCGCGAGCTGCTGGGTGAGGGTGGAGCCGCCCTGGGAAACGCCGCGGCGCAGCACGTTCATGACCAGCGCGCGGGCGATGCCGATCGGATCGACTCCGTGATGCTCGTAGAAGCGCCGATCCTCGATGGCGAGGAAGGCATTGGGAACGTGCGGCGGCAGGTCCTTCAGCGCGACCGACACGCCGCTGTCGCCGCGCGTCACGAGCACCGTCCCGTCGAGCCCGGCGATCTGGATCGAGGGCGGACGCGGCGGCACTTCCAGCGACTGGATCGGCGGCAGATGCGCCCCGACCCAGACCACCGCGCCGAGACCGGCGATGAAGGCCCACAGCCCGAGCACCGCCGTCCAGTAGACGAGCCGCTTCCAGGATGGACCGCGCCCCTTGCGCCTTTGCGCCCGCGCAGCCGCCTTTTCGCCCGCCCGCCCGCTGGACGCGGAAACCGGCGCGGCCTCCTCGGGCGCAGCGCGGTCGCGCGCGCTCAGCCGCAGATCGAGATTGATGCGCGGAAGACCAAATGTCGGCTCGCGGCGTTGCGCCTTGCGCCGTCTCAAAGCCATGTCGCTAGAGGTCCATCCCCGGCGGCCCGTGCCGCACAAAGGCACGCTAAATCTGCGGCTTTAAGGGGGCGTTAAGCGGCAAAACCTCGCAATTCCCGCGGCTTGCCCGCAAGAAAGGCGGGGAGAGGCCCCCGCCCGGGCTTTGCCGTCATAGGCAGGCGTTAACTTTTGTGCAAAAAAAGACGGCCGGGCTTCCGGCGAAACCATTTGGGGGACTGACATGCGCAAGATCGCTATCCTCGTCGCCGTGGCGGTAGCCGCCTCGGCTCCGACCGCCGCCTTCGCGGCCAAGAAGAAAGCTCCGGCTCCGAAGGTCTATGACACAACCGCCGCCAACCAGAACGAATCCGCCTGGCGCTTCGTCAAGGACGGGGTCTGGAATCTCGGCCTGCGCGGCCCGGCCTGGGCGCCGCAGACGGCCGCCAAGTAGGTCCTTTTCCGTTCTTCTCAAAACCCCCGCGCCGCGGGGGTTTTTTGTGCCTCGGCGCTGTGACTTTACGGCGACGGCGCGCGGCAAATGGATCACAAGCCGCGCTTTTCCGATTGCGTCAGGCCCGTGGAACGTCACAATTAACCCTGCCGGGCCACCCGGTAACCATGCCGGATTTCGCCGGCGGTAATGTAGCGTGGAGTTTCAGATGCGTAGGGGCGTTGTGTATCTGGCTGTCGCCGCGGTTCTCGTCGCGCCGACCTCCGCTTTCGCGGCCAAGAAGAAAGCGGTGAAGCAGCAGCCGAAAGTGGTTTCGACCACGCCGGCCAACCAGAACCAGCTCAGCGCGAAAGTCGCCGTCGATGCGTTGCATCAGATTTTCGTGCCGCTGGAAGTGACCTTGGCCAGCCTGAGGAAGCCCGCCGGCTGACCGGCGGAACTTCTTGGAACGAAGCCACGGGCGCCCGCCGGGCGCCCGTTTCTTTTGGCCGGCGCGCCCTTTAGGAATGAGCAACAAGCTCTCCGCAGTTTGTTGCATTCGAGATCCGCGGCCACATCTTTACGGAACAGGCGCGATCAATCAGCCATAGCGACAACATGAACCTCACCGGCTTTACCGAAACAGCCGTCAGGGGACGCAACGAAAGCTATGGCTATACTGCGGCGAACCGGCTCAATGCGAGCCCAGGGCCGTGGGGTTCGCTCGCCTATACCTATGACGGCGTCGGCAACCGCCTGACCGAAGCGCTGACATCCGGATTAACCACGACCTGGACCTACGCCTATCCCTCGACCAGCAACAAGCTTTCGACCGTCACCGAAGGAAGCAGTGTCCGCACTTTACCCACGACGGCGCGGGCAATGTCACCGCCGATGACCGTGTCGGGACCACCTACAATTATCGCTACAACAACCGCGGCCGGCCGACCGGCTGACCATCGGCTCGACCGTCACCGCCGATGACCCCTACGACAGTCTTGAGCGCATGGCTTTGCGCACGACGCAGAACATGACGCCTGCCGGCACGACGCATTACGTCTACGATCTCGCCGGCCATTCTCATCATTGAGGCAGACGACGCCGACGCGACCTTGCGGCCGGATGTCCCGTCACAATCCCTGCGCCGCCCGCGCCGGCCGCGTCTCATCGGCCTCGCGCGCGAAGAGCTGCACCAGCGCGCGCTTGATCGCCGCCTGGCGCGTCGGCGAGGCGATCTTCGCGCCGAGAAGATCGGTGACATAGAACACGTCCACCACGCGCTCGCCGAACGTGGCGACATGTGCGGAGGTGATGTTGAGGTTGAGGCGCGACAGCGTCGCGGTCAGCTCGTAGAGCAGGCCCGGCCGGTCGAGCCCAGTGACCTCGACCACCGTATAGCGGTTCGACCATTCGTTGTTGATCGACACTTCCGGCTCGATCGCGAAGGCCTTGAGCCGCGCCTTGGCCGGCCGCCGCTGCACCGCCTCGGGCAGCCGGATCGCCCCGCGCAGCGCCTTGTCGATCAGGTCGGCGATGCGGTCGGCGCGGCGTTTCTCGTCTTCGTCGTGCTCGAATTCGCGGGTCAGCGCGATCGTGTCGATCGCAAGCCCGTCGGTCGTGGTGTAGATCTGCGCATCGACGATGTTGGCTCCGCCCGCCGCGCACGCTCCGGCGATGATCGAGAGCAGGCGCGGGTGATCGGGTGCCGCGACCGTCAGCTCGGTGACGCCCCGCGTGCGGTCGAAGCTTACCTCGGTGGCGAGCGGCCGGTTGTTCTCGGCCGCCTCGCGCAGGAAGCGCGCATGCGCGATCTTGTGCGGCAGGTCCACCTTCAGCCAATAGGCCGGATAATGCCGCGCGATATAGGCGGCGACGTCCTGCGGCTCCCATTGCGTCATGTGCGCGCGGAATTCCTCCTGCGCGAGCGCGACGCGGCGCTCGCGATCCACCTCCGAGAAGCCGCCCGTCAGGACCGGCTCGGTTTCGTAATAGAGCGTGCGTAAAAGCTGCGCCTTCCAGCTATTCCAGACGCCCGGGCCGACGGCGCGGATATCGGCGGTGGTCAGGATGGTCAGAAGCTTCAGCCGGTCGAGCGACTGCACCACCGCGGCGAAATTCTCGATGGTCTTGCGGTCGGAGAGATCGCGCGACTGCGCGATCGTGGACATCACGAGATGCTGCTCGATCAGCCAGGCGATCGTCTCGGTCTCGGCCGCGGACAGGCCGAACCGCGGGCACAGCCGCCGCGCGATGCGCGCGCCGGCGACCGAGTGATCCTCGATCCGGCCCTTGGCGATGTCGTGCAGAAACAGCGCGACCCGCAGCATCTTGCGGTGATGCGGCTGCACCTTGCGGATCAGGTCGTTGGCGAGGCCGAATTCCCCGTTGCCGCCGCGCTCAATGTCGGCGATCACGCCGATGCAGCGCAGAAGATGTTCGTCCACCGTGTAATGGTGATACATGTTGAACTGCATCATCGCCACCACGCGCCCGAATGGCGGCACGAAGGCGCCGAGCACGCCCGCCTCATTCATCCGGCGCAGCACCACCTCGGCAGTGTCGTCGGACGTGAGAATTTCGAAGAACAGGCGATTTGCTTCCCTGTCCTCGCGCAGCGCATTGCCGATCAGCTTCAACGAACGCTTGGCGAGCCGCATCGCGTCGGGGTGAAATTCCAGATTGTGCTGCTGCGCGAGATGGAAGATACGGATGAAATTCACCGGATCACGCTGGAACACGTCGGTGGCGGAGACATTGATGCGATTGTTCTCCACGACGAAATCGTCACTCTCGGCCAGCGCGCGCCGCCCGCCGCGCGGCTTGAACTTGGCCATGACCCGACCGAGCACCGGCACGCTCTTGGTGTGACTTTCTTCCAGCGCCGCGCACAGGATCGCGGTGAGATCGCCGACGTCCTTGGCGGTCAGGAAGTAATGCTTCATGAATCGCTCGACGTCCTGCATGCCCGGATGCTCGGTATAGCCGAGCCGCTGCGCGATCTCGCGCTGCACGTCGAAGGACAGCCGCTCCTCCGGGCGCCCGGTTACGAAATGCAGGTGGCAGCGCACGGACCAGAGAAAATCCTCGCAGCGCCGGAACAGGTTCAGCTCGTCCCGGTCGAACACGCCGCGTTCGACAAGCTCGCCGACATCGTTGACGCGATAGACATATTTCGCGATCCAGAACAGCGTGTGCAGGTCGCGTAGGCCGCCCTTGCCGTCCTTGACGTTCGGCTCGACCAGGTATCGCGATTGGCCCGCCCGGCGATGGCGCTCGTCACGCTCGGCGAGCTTGGCGGCGACGAATTCGGCGCTGGTGCCCTGCACCACGTTCTTGTCGAAGCGGACCACAAGCTCGTCGAACAGCTTGCGGTCGCCGAACAGGAAGCGCGACTCCAGGATCGCCGTGCGGATCGTCATGTCCGCCTTGGCCTGGCGGATGCATTCGTCGATCGAGCGCGTCGCGTGCCCGACCTTCAGCCCCATGTCCCAGAGGCAATACAAGATCGCCTCGGCGACCGACTCGCCCCAGGCGGTCTGCTTGTAGGGAAGAAGGAAGAGCAGGTCGATGTCGGAGCCCGGCGCCAGCAGTCCGCGCCCGTAGCCACCGGTCGCGACCACAGCCATGCGCTCGGCCTCGGAAGGATTGAGCACGGGATAAAGATGCCGCGCCGCGAATTCGTAAAGGATGCGGATAATGTCGTCCTGCATCAGGCACAGAAGCTCGGCGCAGCGGCGGCCGTGGCGGTCGCGCAGCAGCCGCTCCTCCGCCTTGATGCGGCCCTCGGCCAGCGCCGCTTTCAGGATTTGCGCGACCGCATGCCGTATCTCGGTCTCGCTGCCGCCCTGGGCGGCGAGCGCCTCGAGCCTGGCCGCGATCCCGTCCGCGTCGAAAATTTCGGTGCGCTCGGCCGGCGCGTCTTGCGGATTGAGCATGGCTAACCGGTATCGGAGGCTCGCGGCGCTGTCACGGTCGGAAAGCCCGCGGCCGGATGAAATATTTTGCTGCCATTGCGGCGCGCGGTAGAACGTTCGGGCTGCCGGAACGGCGGCCGGCGTCGCTTATTTTCTCGTTGACGCGGGCAAATTGTCTTTCTAAATCAATCACTAGCGCCGATTTGAGCGAACAGCTTGCGGGCGCTTAACAAATGCAGCTAAAGCGGTTGGGCCCGTGCCCCGTCGCGACAAGGCTGACGGGCGGGCGAGAAATCCCCGCCTCCATCACTCACGGCCGGCGTCATCGACGCCGCCTGCAACGCGTGGAGGTTTGCAATGACCATCATCCATCGGCGTACGCTGCTGGTGTCGGCGGTTCTCGCCGCTTCGTTCACCACCGGCGCTCTCGCCGCCGACAAGCCGAGCGAAATTCGCATCGACTGGGCGACCTACAACCCCGTGTCGATGGTGCTGAAGGAAAAGGGACTGCTCGAAAAGGAATTCGAGAAGGACGGCATCAAGATCGTCTGGGTGCAGACGCTCGGCTCCAACAAGGCGCTCGAATTCCTCAATGCCGGCTCGATCGACTTCGGATCGACGGCGGGCTCGGCCGCCCTCGTGTCGAAGATCAACGGCAATCCGATCAAGTCGATCTATGTCTATTCGCGCCCCGAATGGACCGCGCTCGTCACTACCAAGGATTCCAAGATTTCCAAGATCGAGGACCTGAAGGGCAAACGCGTCGCGGTGACGCGCGGCACCGATCCGCACATCTTCCTCGTGCGCGCGCTGCAGAAGGTCGGGCTGTCGGAGAAGGACATCACGCCGGTTCTGCTGCAGCATCCGGACGGCAAGACCGCGCTGATCCGCGGCGACGTGGACGCCTGGGCCGGCCTCGATCCGATGATGGCGCAGGCCGAGGTGGAAGACGGCGCGCGGCTTTTCTATCGCAACGCCGAGGCCAATACCTGGGGCATCCTGAATGTCCGCGAGGAATTCTTGAAGGATCACCCCGATCTCGTCCAGCGCGTGCTGAAAATCTACGAGGATGCGCGCAAGTTCTCGCTCGCCAATTATGCCGAGGAAAAGCGCATCTTCATCGCCGCGACCAAGCTGCCCGACGCGGTGGTGGACAAGCAGCTCAAGGAACGCACCGAGCTGACCCATTCCAAGATCGGCAAGCCGCAATACGACTCGATCCTCGCCGCCGGGCTCGCGCTGCAGCAGGCCGGCGTCATCAAGCCGGACGTGGACGTCAAGAAGGTGCTCGGCGATCTGATCTACGATCAGGTTCCGCTCACCAACTGACGCGCGCCTTCCTCTCCCCTCGCGGGAAGGCTGGCGATCCGCGCGGCCTCCCGCGGACGGGAAGAGGCCCCGCCGCCCTGTCCCCGCGACAAGGAGAGAGGGAGCCTTTCTTCGTCACCGCCTTGCGCTCCGCGGCTCCGCCATGTCTCTTGTGCATATGAGTATTGCCACCGAGATCGAAGGCGCGGCCGCGCGCGGCCGCCGCAGCGTCTGGTCGCGCTGGACGCGGCCGGCGCTCGGATTGCTGCTTCCGGTCGGGCTCGCGGTCGCCTGGGAACTGGCCGTGCGCTACGGCCTTTCGACCGGGCGTCTCGTGCCGCCGCCCTCGGTCATCTTCAACACCTTCCTCGATCTCGCCCGCGCCGGCGAATTGCAGCGCCACGCCGCCGCAACCTCGCTGCGCGTGGCCGCCGGCTTCGGCATCGGCGTCGTCGCCGGCACCGTGATCGGCGCCGCCGCCGGCTATTCGGCGCTGATGCGCCGGCTGATCGACCCGAGCCTGCAGGCGCTGCGCGCGATCCCCTCGATCGCCTGGGTGCCGCTGTTCGTGCTGTGGTTCGGAATCTTCGAGGCCTCGAAGATCACGCTGATCGCGGTCGGCGTGTTCTTTCCGGTCTATCTCGGCGTGATGGGCGCGATCCGGTCGGTGGATCGCAAGCTGGTCGAGGTCGGGCGCGCCTTCCGCCTGTCGCCGCTCAGCATGGTGCGACGGATTCTGCTGCCGGCGGTGTTCCCCGCCTATGTCATTTCGCTGCGCACAGGCCTCGGTCTCGGCTGGATGTTCGTGGTGGCGGCCGAGCTTCTCGGCGCCTCCGAGGGTCTCGGCTATCTGCTGATCGACGGCCAGCAACTCGGCAAGCCCGCGCAGATTGTCGCGGCGATCGTCGCCTTCGCCATCATCGGCAAGATCACCGACTGGCTGATCGTGCTCGTCACCGCGCCGTTCCTACGCTGGGAAGACGTCACCGCGCGCAGCGAGGGCGAGTGATATGCTGTCGCTCGACCGCATCGGCAAGACCTATCCCAACGGGACGCGCGCGCTGGACGCCGTGTCGCTCGACGTGAAGCCCGGCGAGATCCTGGCGATCGTTGGCGGCTCGGGCTGCGGCAAGTCCACGCTGCTGCGCGCGATCTGCGGCCTCGACCGCCCGACGCAGGGGCGGGTGACGCTCGATGGCGAGCGCATCGAGAAGCCGCACGAGAAGATCGGCATCATTTTCCAGGAGCCGCGGCTGCTTCCGTGGCTGCCGGTTGCCGGCAATGTCGGCTTCGGCCTGAACGGGCTGCCCGCGCACGAGCGCAGGGCGCGCGTCGGCCGCGCGCTGGAAAGCGTCGGTCTGACTGAGAAGGCCGAGGTGTGGCCGCGCGAATTGTCGGGCGGACAGGCGCAGCGCGTGTCGATCGCGCGCGCGCTGGTGACGCGGCCCGAGGTGCTGCTGCTCGACGAGCCTTTCTCCGCGCTTGATGCTTTCACCCGCGTCGATCTGCAGGACCAGTTGCTGGCGCTGTGGGCGGGCCTGAAGCCGACGCTGATCCTCGTCACCCATGACGTGGACGAGGCGGTGGTGCTCGCCGACCGGATCGTGGTGATGCGGCCGCGGCCGGGGCGCGTGCTCGAACAGATCGACGATGATCTGCCGCGCCCGCGCGACCGGCAATCGGCCGCCTTCGACTTCATCAAGCGGCGGGTGCTCGCCGCGCTCGATCGCTCGCTCGATCGCACCGTTAGCGTCGACGACCGCCAGGACAAGGCCGCGGCCGGCGCCGCCATGTGGTGGTAGGTTCCCGCGCGCGCCGCGCGTCCCCGGCATTCTCCACCCTCTCCCCGTTTCGCGCCGAGCGGGATAATGTGCGCGCCGGAAATCCGGGAGAACGAACCCATGCTCAGTTTCGATGTCTGCGAGTGCGGCAAGCCGTTACAGGCGATCGAGCGGCCGACGCCCGAGCCGGTCGGCACACAGGTGCTGCTCAAGGTCAGGGCGTCCGGCGTCTGTCACAGCGACATCCATATCTGGGACGGCTATTACGAACTCGGCGGCGGGCGGCGCCTGCAGCTTCTGGAGCGCGGCATCAAGCTGCCGCTGACCATGGGACATGAGAATGTCGGCGAGGTGGTCGCGGTCGGGCCGGACGCTAAAGGGGTGAAGGTCGGCGACGTGCGGCTCGCCCATCCGTGGATGGGCTGCGGCGAATGCCTGGTATGCAGGCGCGGCGAGGAAAATCTCTGCCGCGCGCCGCGCAATCTCGGGGTCTTTTCCAACGGCGGATACGCGACGCACCTGATGGTGCCGCATCCGCGCTATCTGTTTGAGATTGGCAATCTCGCGCCGGAAAAGGCGGCGCCGCTCGCCTGTTCGGGGATTACCGCCTATGGCGCTCTGAAGAAGGTGGGCGACGTGCTCAAGGAGCAGCCGGTGGTGATCATCGGCGCGGGGGGCGTGGGGCTCGCCGCGCTGGCGCTCGTCAAGGCGATGGGAGGTCGCGGCGCGATCATGGTCGATATCGATCCGGTCAAGCGCGAGGCGGCGAAGAGGGCCGGCGCGCTCGCCGCGATTGACGGCAAGGCGCCCGACGCGCCCGCCCGCATTCAGGAGGCGACCGGCGGCGGCGCCTGGGCGGTGGTCGATTTCGTCGGCTCCGGCAGCACCGTCAAGCTCGCCATCGATTCGCTCGTGCCGAAGGGCGGCCACATCGTCGTGGTCGGGCTGTTCGGCGGCGACATCACCGTATCGACGCCGTTCTTCCCGATGCGCGCGATGACGATCCAGGGCTCCTATGTCGGCTCGCTGCCGGAAATGCGCGAATTGCTCGACCTCGTGCAGAAAAAGGGGCTGCCGGAAATACCGCTCGCCACGCGGCCGCTGAACGAAGTCAACGAGGCGCTCAACGACCTTCGTCACGGCAAGGTGATCGGGCGCGTGGTGCTGACGCCGAATTGACACTATATCCGTCGCCGTGGCCGGGCTTGTCCCGGCCTTCCGCGTCTTGCATGGACGCGGCAGCGTGGATGCCCGGCGCGGAGCCGGGCGTGACGGGCCGAGAGACAGGAGCACGAATCATGGATGCCGCCGAACTGCGCGCGATGCAGGCGCCGATCAAGGAACGCTACAAGAACGATGCGGGCGCGGCCCTCATCACCTTGAGGGCGAAGGGCACGCTCGACGACCAGAACATCGCCTGCAAGGTCGAGACCGGCCGCGCGCTCGCCGTCGCCGGCCTGCACCCGGCGACCGGCGGATCGGGCATGGAATTGTGTTCCGGCGACATGCTGCTCGAGGCGCTGGTCGCCTGCGCCGGCGTCACGCTGAAGGCGGTGGCCACCGCGCTCGATATCCCGCTCCGGTCCGGCTCGGTCTCGGCGGAGGGCGATCTCGATTTTCGCGGCACGCTCGGCGTCGCCAAGGACGCGCCGGTAGGTTTCCGCGACATCCGCCTTGCCTTTCAGGTCGATACCGACGCGCCGCAGGAGAAGCTCGATCAGCTCCTCAAGCTCACTGAGCGCTATTGCGTCGTCTATCAGACGATCAGGTCGGGGCCGCCGGTCGAGGTCTCACTGAAACGCATGTGAGGTCTGCAAGCCTCTGTTCCGGTCATGCCCGGCCTTGTGCCGGGCATCCACGTCTTTAGAACGTGCTGCAAAAATAGTCAGACGTGGACCGCCGGCCATGTTCGGCGGCGATTGCCAATGCCGCCGGATCGCTCCGTTCTCCCGACGCTCGCGCGCAAGCCCGCCGCCGCATGACCCCGGATACGTTCTTCCTCGCCGGCCTCGTGTTGAAGATGGCGATGACGGCGACCATCGTCGTCGCCGCCACGCTCGTCGTCGAACGCAGCGGCCCCTTCATCGGCGCGCTGGTCGCGGCGCTGCCCACCTCGGCCGGCGCCGCCTATATCATCCTGGCGCTCGAGCATCCGCCCGAATTCATCTCCGCGAGCGCCATCGGCACCATCGCCGTGAACGGCATCGGGGCGGTGTTCGCACTCACCTTCGCGGCGCTGTCGCAAAAGCATAACGTCGCGGTCAGCGTTGGCCTTGCGCTCGCGGTCTGGTTCGTCGGGGCGATGCTGCTGCAGACCGTCACCTGGACGCCGTTCACCGCCGTGCTGCTCTCCGCCGGCGTGTTCACCTTCACGATCGTCGCCGGCACGCGATTCCGCACCGACAGCGGCGTCAGAAGCGCGCGCGCCACCGCCTCCGACATCGCCATGCGCGCGCTGATCGTCTCGGTTTTTGTCGTCGTCGTCACCGCCGCGAGCCACCGCATCGGCTCGTTCGCCTCGGGCATCTTCGCGCTGTTCCCGGTGGCGATGGCGAGCTTTTTCATCATCCTGCATACGCGCGTCGGCGGAGAGGTGGCCGCGGCGGTGGCCGCGCATGTGCAGGCCCCGCTGATCGGGCTCGGCCTCGGATTTCTCGCCGTGCATTATCTCGCCGTGCCGATCGGCGTGTGGTGGTCCTACGCCGCAGGCCTCGCCATCGGGATTGCGTGGAACGCGCTGATATGGATGATCCGCGCCGTGGGCAGGACAACGGCCTGATGGCGGTCAGCTACGATTTTTCCGACAGGACGGCGGTCGTCACCGGCGGCGCCGGCGGCATCGGCGAGGCGATCGCGCGCGCGCTTCTGCAGGCCGGCGCGCGGGTCGATGTCTGGGACCTCGTGCCCGGCCGTCTCGACGGCGCGCGCTATCGCATCGTGGATGTGACGGATGCCGCCCAGATCGCCGCCGCGCTCGCGCAGGTCGGCCCGCTCGACATCGTCGTCAACAATGCCGGCCTGGCCGGCGGATCGGCGCGCGTCGTCGATCTGGCGCCGCAGGACTGGCGGCGGATCATCGAGGTGAATCTCACCGGCGTGTACGAGGTGGCGCGGCAAACCGTGCCGCTGCTGGTGCGCTCGCCCGCCGGCCGCATGGTCAATATCGCCTCGCTCGCGGGCAAGGAGGGCACGCCGAACCTGTCCGCCTATTCGGCGGCGAAAGCCGGCGTGATCGCTTTCACCAAGTCGCTGGCCAAGGAACTCGCCGACACCGCCGTGCGCGTGAACGCCATCGCCCCGGCGGCGGTGGACACCGCCATTCTCGGGCAGATGGCGCCGGAGGTGGTGGCGGCGATGATCGCGAAAAGCCCGCTCAAGCGCCTCGGCACCGTCGGGGAGGTCGCGGCCCTCGCTCTGTGGCTGTGCTCGGAAGCCTGCACTTTCTCCACCGGCGCCACCTTCGATCTCTCCGGCGGCCGCGCCACCTACTAGTTCGCGCTCAGCATGTCGATGCGCTGGTTCGCGCGGGCGAGGCGGCGCGCCAGCAGGCCGGCGAGATTGCGCATGATGCGCTCGCCCACTTGCGGATTGAGTTCGCGGAATCCATAGAATCGCTCGAGCGGCAATTCGAGGCATCGCACGGCGGTATCGGCCCAGACATCGGCGGCGCGATGGCCCTCGACCAGCGCCATCTCGCCGAAGGCCATGCCGGGCACGAGCGTCGCCAGCCGCACGCCGTTGGCGAGCTTGACGCTAACCATGCCGCTTTGCAGGAAGAAGATCGACGACGAGACCGCCCCGCTGACGATGATCCGCTCGCCGGTGTGATAGCGATGCTGCGTGCCGAGCCTGCCGATCTCCTCGACGAGATCGGGCGGCAGGCCGAACAGCAATTCCTGGTCGGCGAGATTGCCCGCGTCGAGCAGATCGGTGAAGCCGCCGAAGCGGAAGATGATCTGGTCCTCAGCCCATTCGATCGCCTCGTCGAGCAGCAAGAAATGGCGCAGGCGGATCGTCTGGCGAAGCGGCGCGCGGATCGCCGCGAAGGTCGGCGAATTTGCCTCGATGCCGCTGATCACCGGCGTCGTTCCCGAGGCATGCAGCCCGGCGATCAGCGCGGCGAGCGCCTTGGCCGCCCCGCCGCTCGCCATCGGCACGCGGCCGCAATCGAGGATCAGCACGTGCGGCAATGGCCGCGCGACGACGCGCCGCGCGATCAGGTCGGCATTGCCGAACGACAGCGTGCCGGTCAGTTCGAGCACGCGCACCGCATTGCGGTGATCGTCGAGGATCCTCTGCTCATGCGGCTGGCGGCCGCGCGGAGATATGCGCGCGAAATCGTAGTCGGCAACGATGCAGGTGCGAACGTCGTTCGTGCGGTTCAGCATGTGCAGGTCGAAATGTGCGGACAGCGCCTCGCAGACTTTCAGGCCGCGCACGCTGTTGCCGTGATCGTCGAGGAGCGGGGAGAAGGTGCCGGCGCCGAATTGCCCGGGAAGGGCGGCGATGATTCCTCCGCCGACCCCACTCTTGGCCGGCAGGCCGACCCGATAGATCCATTCGCCGGCGAAATCGTACATGCCCGAACTCGTCATCACCGACAGCGTCCGCGAGGCGGTATAGGCGGCAATCGCCCGCTCGCCGGTGAGCGGATTGACGCCGCCATTGGCGAGCGTCGCCGCCATCACCGCCAGATCGCGCGCGGTGACGAGCACCGAGCATTGGCGGAAATAGACGTCCAGCACCGCGCCGACGTCGCCCTTGATGATCCCGTAATTGTGCAGGAGATAGGCGATCGCGCGATTGCGGTCGCCGGTCGAGCGCTCGGAGACGAAGACCGCTTCGTCCACGCCGAGCGGCCGCCCGGCAAAGCGGCCGAGCGCGGCGCGGATATGCTCGAAGGCGCCGTCGCCGGCCGCCTCGTGGATCAGGCCGGAGCAGGCGATCGCTCCGGCATTGACCATCGGATTGAACGGCTTGTTGTCGGGACGTAGCCGGATCGCGTTGAAGGCATCTCCGCTCGGCTCGACGCCGACCGCCTGTTCCATCCGGTCGGCGCCGGCGGTCTCAAGCGCGAGCGCGAAGACGAAGGCCTTGGAGATAGACTGGATGGTGAACGGCACACCGCTGTCGCCGGTCTCGTAAACGTGTCCGTCGAGCGTGGCGAGGGCGATGCCGAAATGCGCGGGATTCGCCTTGCTCAGCTCGGGGATGTAATCGGCCAATGCGCCGCTCCGCTCGCGCGCGAGCGTCGCATGCAGGCGCGCGAGAAATTGCGGCAACGGATTGATCTGCCCGGCCGTGCTTTCGGTCGATTCGGCGTTCTCGATATGCTCGACATTCATGCGGCCGGCCGATGCAAGGATCGGGCCGCGCGCTCGCGCCGCCGCGCCTTGCCGGGCGGGAGGTCGCGCTCGCCTTGACCCCGCGAAGGGCGCGCCTAGGCTTTCCTCGCCGGATCATCGGCTTCGTCCAGAGGAGAGTGTGATGGCAGTCGCTCGTGTGACGGAACTCATCGCGGCATCGAAAAGGAGCTTCGAGGATGCGATCCAGGTCGGCGTGTCGCGCGCCGTGAAGACGCTGAAAAACGTCGAAGGCGTCTGGGTCGCCAATCAGAAATGCGTCGTCAGGAACGGCAAGATCGACGAATACCGGGTCAACCTGAAGGTGACCTTCATTCTCGAGGAATAGCTATTTCTGCGCGCCGAGTGCCTTGAGGGCATAGAGCGCCTCGAGCGCCTCGCGCGGCGACATCTCGTCCGGGTGCAGGGCCTGCAGCGCCGCGGCCAGGCGGTCGAGCGCGGAGGGCTCCTGTGCCTCGTCGCGAGCAAACCGCGCCGCCTGGAAAAGCGGCAGATCGTCGAGGCCGCCGCGCGGCGTGCCGCGCTCCTCCGCCTCCAGCTCGGCGAGCACGACCTTGGCGCGCTCGATCACCGCGGGCGGAAGGCCGGCGAGCTTCGCCACCTGGATGCCGTAGGAGCGGTCGGCCGCCCCGGGCACCACCTCGTGCAGGAACACCACGTCCCCCTGCCATTCCTTCACGCGCATCGTCGCGTTGTGCAGGCGCGCGAGCCGCGCGGCGAGCGCGGTGAGTTCGTGATAATGCGTGGCGAACAGCGCGCGGCACCTGTTGACCTCGTGCAGATGCTCGATCGAGGCCCAGGCGATCGACAGGCCGTCGAAGGTCGCGGTGCCGCGGCCGATCTCGTCGAGGATGACGAGCGAACGCTCGCCCGCCTGGTTGAGGATAGCGGCGGTCTCGACCATCTCGACCATGAAAGTGGATCGCCCGCGCGCCAGATCGTCGGCCGCGCCGACGCGCGAGAACAGCCGGTCAACGACGCCGATATGCGCCGACCGGGCGGGCACGAAGCTTCCCATCTGCGCGAGGATGGCGATCAGCGCGTTCTGGCGCAGGAAGGTGGACTTGCCGGCCATGTTCGGGCCGGTGAGCAGCCAGATGCGGCCCGTCTTCTCGCCGGCGGGCGGCGACAGGTCGCAGTCGTTGGCGATGAAGGGCTGTGCGCCTGCCAGCGCCTGCTCGACGACGGGATGGCGCCCGCCCTCGATCACGAAGCGCAGCGAGGTGTCGATCTCCGGGCGCGCGTAGTCGCCTTCCGCCGCGAGCGCGGCGAGGGCGCAGGCCACGTCGATCGCCGCCAGCGCCTGCGCCGCCGCGCGAATGTCGTCGCCATGCGCGGCGATCAGCGTGACGAGCCGCTCGAAGACGGCAAGCTCGATGCCGAGCGCGCGGTCGGCGGCGCTGGCGATCTTGCTTTCAAGCTCGCCCAGCTCCGTCGTGGTGAAGCGGATCTGCCCGGCGAGCGTCTGGCGGTGGATGAAGCGCGCGTTCAGCGGCGGCGACAACAGCTTCTCGCCCTGCTGCGCGGTTGCCTCGACGAAATAGCCGAGCACGTTGTTGTGGCGGACTTTGAGCGTGCGGATGCCGGTCTCTTCGGCATAGCGCGACTGCAATTCGGCGATCACCCGGCGCGACTGGTCGCGCAGCGCGCGTGCCTCGTCGAGGGCGGCGTCGCAGCCCTCGCGAACGAAGCCGCCGTCGCGCTTGACGAGCGGCAGGTCGTCGGCGAGGGCCCGGGTCAGCTCGCGCACGATGTCGCCGTCCGGCTTGCCGAGGGCCACCGCCGCGGCGGCAATCTCGTCGGGGAGAGGATCGAGCCCGCCGAGTCGCCTCGACAGCGCGGCCGCCGCCGCGAGCCCGTCGCGGATCGCGGCGAGATCGCGCGGGCCGCCGCGGCCGACGACGAGGCGCGACAGCGCGCGCGCGAAATCGGGCACCGCGCGCAGCTTCTGGCGCAGTTCGACGCGCGCGAGCTGATCGGCGACGAAGCATTGAACCGCGTCGAGCCGGCGGTTGATCGCGGCCGGGTCGGTGAGCGGGGAGGCGAGGCGCTGCGCGAGCAGGCGCGATCCGGCCGCCGTGGCGCAGCGGTCGATGGCCGAGAGAAGCGAGCCGGCGCGCTCGCCCGAGAGCGTGCGCACGAGTTCGAGATTGCCGCGCGTCGCCGAATCGATCGCGAGCGTCGCGCCGGCCGCCTCGCGCAGCGGGGGGGAGAGCGGCAGCCGCTTGCCGATCTGCGTGCGCTCGACATAGGTGACGCATGCGGCGGCGGCGGTCAGTTCGAGCCGCGACAGCGTGCCGAAGGCCTGCGTCGTCGCCACGCCGAAATAATCGGCGAGCCGTCTCTCCGCCGTGGCGCCGTCGAATACGTCGCGCGCCAGCGGCGTCACATGCGCGAGCGTGCGCCAATAGGGCGCAAGCTCGGCATCGGCGTAGAGCGCGTCCGGCACGATGATTTCGCCCGGCTCGATCCGCGCGACTTCCGCCGCGAGCATCGCGCCGTCGCATTCGGCAATGCGGAACTCGGCGGTGGAGATGTCGATCCAGGCGAGCGCGAAGCGCGCGCCCGGCTCGGAGGAGCGGGCGCGGGCGACGGCCAAGAGATAGTTGTTGCGCCGCGCGTCTAGCAGCGTGTCCTCGGTCAGCGTGCCGGGCGTCACGAGGCGCACCACGTCGCGCCGCACCACCGCCTTGGAACCGCGCTTGCGCGCTTCGGCGGGATCCTCGAGCTGCTCGCAGACCGCGACCCGGTGGCCGAGCGCGATCAGGCGGTTGAGATATTCGTCGGCGCGGTGGACGGGAACGCCGCACATCGGGATGTCCTGCCCGCGATGCTTGCCGCGCTTGGTCAGCACGATCCCGAGCGCGCGCGAGGCTACCTCCGCGTCCTCGAAGAAAAGCTCGTAGAAATCGCCCATCCGGTAGAACAGCAGGCAGTCCGGATTGGCCGCCTTGATCTCGATATACTGCTCCATCACCGGCGTGACGCGCGCGTCGGCGGCATTGTCGGTCGGATTGTCGGAGCGCGCTGCGTCCATGCGGCGGACGCTAGCAGATGAGGGCCGGCCTTTCATGTCGGGCGGGCTGCAAACCACAGCCTTCGGCGGCGCGCGGCGCCGGCGGCGGGATCATCGCGGCGCCATCCGCAGGGCGCCGTCGAGCCGGATCACCTCGCCGTTGAGATAGCGGTTGCGCAGGCAGGCCAGCACGAGATCGGCGAATTCCTCCGGCTCGCCGAGGCGCGGGGGAAAGGGCACCGAGGCGCCGAGGCTTGCCTGCACCTCCGCCGGCAGGCCGCGCAGCATCGGCGTGGCGAAAATGCCGGGCGCGATCGCCATCACGCGAATGCCGAACTGCGCAAGCTCGCGCGCGGCCGGAAGCGTGAGCGAGGCGACGGCGCCCTTCGAGGCGGCATAGGCGGTCTGCCCGATCTGTCCCTCGAAGGCGGCGACCGAGGCGGTGGAGACGATCGCGCCGCGCTCGCTGTCGCCGAGCGGATCGAGCTTCATCATGTCGGCGGCCACGAGCCGCATCAGGTTGAAGGTGCCGATCAGGTTGATCTCGATCACCCGCCTGAACTCGGCCAGCGGCATCGGGCCGTCGCGGCCGACCATCCGTTTGCCCGGCGCAATGCCCGCGCAATTGACCAGGATGCGCGCGGGGCCGTGCGCCTGCGCCGCCATCTGCACCGACTGCGCCGCGCTCAATTCGTCGGTGACGTCGCAGCGCAGGCCGAAGCCGCCGACCTTCTCCGCCGCCGCCTTCACACCCTCGTCGTTGACGTCGAGCAGGGCGACCTTCGCGCCCGCCCCGGCGAGCGCCGCCGCCGTGGCCGCGCCGAGGCCCGATGCCGCGCCGGTGACGATCGCCGCAACTCCCTTTATCTCCATGACAACCCCCTTTCGCGCCCTTTGAGCAGAGGCTGTATCGCTTTCTGCGTCTCGGCGAAACTCGCCAGGAAACGTCCCGGCATGTCGGCGGCCGCGATGCGCGCCGATTGCGCGCCGACATTGATGGCGGCGAGCGTCTCCCCATGCGCGTCCACGATCGGCACCGCCATCGAGACGAGCCCGATTTCCAGTTCCTGGTCGGTCACGCAATAGCCCTGCCGGCGCACCAGGCGCAGGATGTCGGTGAGGTCTTCGAGCCGCGTGCGGGTATGCGGGGTGAATTTGCGCCGCTCCGACGCGGCGAGCCGCTTGATCGCCTCGTCCGGCTCGAGCGCGGCGAGCAGCACGCGCCCCATCGAGGTGCAGAAGGCCGGCAGGCGCGAGCCAACGCCGAGCGAGACCGACATCACGCGCTTCTTGGCGGAGCGCGCGATGTACACGATCTCGGCGCCGTCGAGCACGGTGGCCGAGCAGGATTCCTGCAGCTCCTCGCTCAGGCGTTCCAGGAAAGGCTGGATGAGCTGCGGCAGGTCGGTCGCGGAAAGATACGCATAGCCGAGCCGCAGCACCCGCGGCGTCAGCGTGAAGAACTTGTCGTTGAAGCTCGCATAGCCGAGCCTCTGTAGCGTCAGCAGGCAGCGCCGCGCGGCGGCGCGGCTCAGCCCGGTGCGCTGCGCCACCTGCGCGATGGTCAAATGCGGATGCCGGTCGTCGAAACACTCGATGACCGCGAGCCCCTTGCCGAAGCCCGCCATGAAGTCGCGGTCGCCTTGCAGTTTCTGCATCGCGCGATCTCGTTCGGATACCGCACACTAGCATTATTTTCGCACTTGACCAGCGTGCCCGACAGTTTCACGATCATCAAGGATCATAATGTGCGATAAACGCACAGCGGCGAGGGAGCGGACGTGGCAGCTTTCACCAGCCTGTCGGAGGGCATCGCGGCGGTGGTGCGCGACGGCGACACCGTGGCGATGGAGGGCTTCACCCACCTCATCCCCTTCGCCGCGGGGCACGAGATCGTGCGCCAGGGGCGCAAGCACCTGACGCTGATCCGCATGACGCCCGACCTGATCTACGACCAGATGATCGGCATGGGCTGCGCCGACCGGCTCGTCTTCTCCTGGGGCGGCAATCCCGGCGTCGGTTCGCTGCACCGGCTGCGCGACGCGGTCGAGAACGGCTGGCCGAACAGGCTCGCGATCGAGGAACATTCGCACGCGGCGATGGCCAATGCCTACGAGGCGGGCGCGGCCGGTCTGCCCTGCGCGATCTTCCGCGGCTATATCGGCGCCGACCTGCCCAAGGTGAACCCGAACATCAAAAGCATCGTCTGCCCTTTCACCGGCGAACAGCTCGCCGCCGTGCCGGCGCTTCGCCCCGACGTCGCGATCATCCACGCGCTCAAGGCCGACCGCGCCGGTAACGTCCTGCTCGAAGGCATTCTCGGCGTGCAGAAGGAGGCGGTGCTGGCGTCCAAACGCTCGCTCGTGACGGTGGAGGAGATCGTCGAGGATTTCGGCGAGCGTAATCTCAACGCCTGCATCCTGCCGAGCTGGACAATCGGCATGATCGCGCATGTGCCGGGCGGCGCCTATCCGTCCTACGTGCAGGGCTATTACAAGCGCAACAACGCCTTCTACATCGAGTGGGACAAGATCGCGCGCGAGCGCGACACCTTTCTCGCCTGGATGAAGGCGAATGTGCTGGAAAAGAGCGTGGCCGATTTCGCGCGATATGCGCGCCCGTCGCGCGCCGCGGCGGAGTGAGGCGATGAGCACAAATTACACGCCGAACGAGATGATGACGGTCGCCGCCGCGCGCGCGCTCAAGAACAGCGACGTGCTGTTCGTCGGCATCGGCATGCCCTCGGCGGCGGCCAATCTCGCGCGGCTGACGCACGCCCCCGACATCACGCTGATCTACGAATCCGGCACGATCGAAACCAAGCCCTCGGTGCTGCCGCTGTCGATCGGTGACGGCGAATTGTGCGAAACCGCGCTGACCACGGTCGCGGTGCCGGAAATGTTCCGCTACTGGCTGCAGGGCGGGCGCATTACCATCGGCTTTCTCGGCGGCGCGCAGATCGACAAATACGCCAATCTCAACACCACGGTGGTCGGCTCCTACGACAGGCCGAAGGTGCGTCTGCCGGGCGGCGGCGGCGCGCCGGAGATCGCCAATTCCTGCGGCGAGATCTTCATCATTATGGCGCAGGGCAGGCGCAGCTTCGTCGAGCGGCTCGATTTCGTGACCTCGCTCGGCCACGGCGAGGGCGGCGATCATCGCCGGCGCCTCGGCGTGCCGACCAAGGGACCGACGCGGCTGATCACCGATCTGTGCATTTTCGAGCCCGACCCGCAGACCAGGGAAATGACGGTCGTGTCGATTCATCCTGGCGTGACGCGCGAGCAGATTCAGGAGAATACCGGCTGGGCGGTGCGCTACGCCGGCACGGTGACGCAGACCGAGCCGCCGACGGCAAGGGAACTCGACGTATTGCGCGACCTGCACGCGCGAACGAAACGCGCGCACAGTCAGGCGGCGTGAGGAAGAAAGAATGCGCGAGGTTTTTCTCTGCGACGCGGTGCGCACGCCGATCGGCCGATACGGCGGGGCGCTCGCCAGGGTGCGGGCCGACGATCTCGCCGCCATTCCGCTCAAGGCGCTGATGAGGCGCAATCCGAAGATCGACTGGGCGCGGCTCGACGAGGTCTATCTCGGCTGCGCCAACCAAGCGGGCGAGGACAACCGCAACGTCGCGCGCATGGCGCTTTTGCTCGCGGGCCTGCCCGACAGCCTGCCAGGCGTGACGGTCAACCGGCTCTGCGCGTCCGGTCTTGACGCGGTGGGTGCGGCCGCGCGCGCGATCAAGGCGGGAGAGATCGAATTCGCGATTGCCGGGGGCGTCGAATCGATGACGCGCGCGCCGCTAGTCATGGGCAAGGCGGTCGAGGCGTTCCAGCGCAGCGCCGAGATACACGACACGACGATCGGCTGGCGCTTCGTCAATCCGCTGATGAAGGCGCAATACGGCGTCGATTCGATGCCGGAGACCGGCGAGAACGTCGCCGAGGAATTCCAGGTGTCGCGCGCCGATCAGGACAAATTCGCCCTGCGATCGCAGCAGCGCGCCGGCAAGGCGATCGCGGAGGGCTATTTCGCCGAGGAGATCGTGCCGGTGGAAACGCCCGCCGGCAAGAACGGGACGGTCGTGGTGGGGCGCGACGAGCACCCGCGGCCGGACACGACGCTCGATGGACTGGCGAAACTGAAGACGCCCTTCCGCCACAACGGCACCGTTACCGCCGGCAATGCCTCCGGCGTCAATGACGGGGCGGCGGCAATGATTCTCGCCTCCGAGGCAGCGGTAAGGGCGCACGATCTTGCGCCGCGCGCGCGCATTCTCGGCATGGCCTCTGCCGGCGTGCCGCCGCGCATCATGGGGATCGGGCCGGTGCCGGCGACGCAGAAGCTCATGGCGCGGCTAGGAATCGGCATCGGCGACTTCGATTTGATCGAGATCAACGAGGCCTTCGCCTCGCAATCGTTAGCCTGCCTGCGGCAACTGGGGCTTCCCGACGATGCAGAGCAGGTCAATCCGCATGGAGGAGCGATCGCACTCGGGCATCCGCTCGGCATGTCCGGCGCGCGGCTGGCGATGACGGCCGCGCACGGACTGCAGAAGCGCGGCGGGAAACTCGGGCTTGCCACGATGTGCGTGGGCGTGGGGCAGGGCGTTTCGCTGGCCCTCGAACGCGCGTGAACGGCAACACAGAACAGGACATGCCATGACACTGATCTATCCGTTGGAGAGTCTCAAGGTTCATCCGCCGCGCCCCTATCCGCCCTACAAGAGCACGATCAAGCGTTCGCCGTCGAAGCCGCTGGTCATCGTGCCGCACACGCTGTCGGAGCTGACCGGCCCGGTTTACGGCCACGAGGCGGTGCGCCCGGGCGATTCCGATCTCACCAGCCACGGCAAGAGCGGCGAGCCGCTCGGCGAGCGTATCATCGTGCACGGCCGCGTGCTCGACGAAGATGGGCGCCCGGTTCCCAACACGCTCGTGGAAATCTGGCAGGCCAATGCCGCCGGCCGCTACGCTCATCTCGGCGAGAAGCATCCCGCGCCGCTCGATCCGAATTTCACCGGCGCCGGCCGCTGCCTCACCGACAGCGAGGGGCGCTACCGCTTCGTCACCGTCAAGCCCGGCGCCTATCCATGGGGCAACCATCACAATGCCTGGCGGCCCGCGCATATCCATTTCTCGATCTTCGGGCATTCCTTCCTGTCGCGGCTCGTTACGCAGATGTATTTCCCCGGCGATCCGCTGATGGAGTTCGATCCGATCTCGCAGGGCGTGACCGATCCGGCCGCGCGCGCGCGCATGATCAGCGCGTTCGACCTCGACGCGACGGTGCCGGAATGGGCGCTCGCCTATCGCTGGGACATCGTTCTGCGTGGCCGCCGCGCGACGCCGATGGAGAGCTGAACCGATGAGCAATCTTACTCCTTCCCAGACGGTCGGGCCGTGGTTCGCCTACGGGCTCGTTCCCAACGGCCAGTACGACTGGACCGATCTCGCCACCGGTAACCTGATTACGCCGGACGTGGCCGGAGACCGCATCCACATCGAGGGGCGCGTGCTCGACGGCGACGGCGCGCCGATGCCCGACGCGATGATCGAGATCTGGCAGGCGGATTCGCAGGGTCGCTACGCGCATCCGCGCGACGCGCGCATGCGAACCAATTCCAGCTTCAAAGGATTTGGCCGCGTCGGCACCGACGCCAAAGGCGAATACCGCTTCGACACGATCAAGCCCGGTCCGGTGCCGGGGCCCGACGGCAAGATGCAAGCGCCGCACATTCTCGTCGCCCTCTATGCGCGCGGTCTTCTCACCCACATGTACACGCGCATCTACTTCTCCGACGAGAAGGCCAATGACGGTGATCCGGTTCTCGCGCTGGTGCCGGCCGATCGCCGCGCGACGCTGATCGCGAGAAGGGAGAATGGGGGGGCTCAGCCCGTCTATCGTTTCGACATTCGCGTTCAGGGAGAAAACGAGACCGTCTTTTTCGAGATATAGGCGCGTGCGCTAGCCGCACACGCCCTGCGACTTTGATGGAAGTGGACTCGCTTGCTCGGCGCGTCCAAGCTTGTGTGAAAACGAGAGAGAGACAGACTCCAGGGAGAAAACGCAATGCGGAAATTTGTGACAGCCTTTGCGGCGATGACGGCAAGCGTCTGCCTCGCCTTCGCCGCGCATGCGCAGGACACCGTCAAGGTCGGCCTGATCGTTTCCATGACCGGCCAGCAGGCCTCGACCGGCAAGCAGATCAAGGCGGCGGTCGATCTTTATCAGAAGCAGCATGGCGACACTGTCGCCGGCAAGAAGGTCGAAGTCATCCTTCGCGATTCCGCCGGCGTGCCGGACAACACCAAGCGGCTCGCCCAGGAATTGATCGTCAACGACAAGGTCAACGTGATCGCCGGATTCGAGATCACGCCGGCGGCCCTTGCCGTGGCGCCGCTGGCGACCGAGGCGAAAGTGCCCGCCATCGTCATGGCGGCGGGCACCTCGATCATCACCGAGCGTTCGCCCTATATGGCGCGCACGAGCTTCACGCTGCCGCAATCGTCGGTGCCGATGGCGGAATGGGCGCTGAAGAACGGCATCAAGACGGTCGTGACCATGGTGTCCGACTACGCGCCGGGCGCCGACGCGCAGAAATGGTTCAAGGATCCATTCACCGCCGGCGGCGGCAAGGTGATCGAGGAGGTGAAATTCCCGCTCGCCAATCCCGACTTCGCCCCGTTCCTGCAGCGCGCGGCGGACGCCAAGCCGGACGCGATCTTCGTGTTCGTTCCCTCCGGCCAGGGCGCGAACTTCGCCAAGCAATATGTCGAGCGCGGGCTCGACAAGGCCGGCATCAGGCTGATCGGCCCGGGCGACGTGATGGACGACGACCTGCTGAACGAGATGGGCGATGCGGTGATCGGCACGATCACGGCGCATCTGTATTCGGCCGATCACGATTCCCCGATCAACAAGAAATATGTCGAGGAGTTCAAGAGGCTGAACGGCTTCCGCCCGAACTTCATGTCGGTCGGCGGCTATGACGGCATGCACCTCATCTACGAGGCGCTGAAAAAGACCGGCGGCAAGGCCGACGGCGACTCGCTGATCGCGGCGATGAAGGGGATGAAGTGGGAAAGCCCGCGCGGCCCGATCTCCATCGACCCGGAGACGCGCGACATCGTGCAGAACATCTACATCCGCAAGGTCGAGAAGAAGAACGGCGAGCTGTATAACGTCGAATTCGCGACCTACAAGGACGTGAAAGATCCGGCGAAAGTGAAGAAATAGGCCCGGCACGAACCTGCCGGCGGTTTCCCTCTCCCCGTTTACGGGGAGAGGGCTGCCCGAGCCGGTGGGCGAGGGCGCGAGGGGGATTGATTGACGGCCAGCGATCGAAAAGAGCCTCCCGCCCCGCCCGGACGTTGCCCTCGCCGCCTTCTCCCCGTAAACGGGGAGAGGGAAAGAGCGCGCCCATGCTGACCATCCTGTTCGACGGCATCGCCTACGGCATGCTCCTGTTCGTGCTCGCATGCGGGCTTGCCGTCACGCTCGGCCTGATGAATTTCGTCAACCTCGCGCATGGCGCCTTCGCCATGGCGGGCGGCTATGTCACCGTGGTGCTGGTGAACCGGCTCGGCGTGCCGTTTTTCGTGTCGCTTCCGCTCGCCTTCCTGGCGAGCGCGCTGATCGGCTTCGTGTTCGAGCGAACGCTTTACGTGCATGTCTATCGCAAGCCGCATCTCGACCAGGTCCTGTTCACCATCGGCCTCGTCTTCATGGCGGTGGCGGCGGTCGATTACGTGATGGGGTCGAGCCAGGTCTATGTGCAATTGCCCGACTATCTGCGCGGCCGGTTCGAGGTGTTCGGCATCGGCATCGGCCGCTACCGGCTGCTGATCATCGTCATTTGCGGATTGCTGACGCTCGTCCTGCAATGGATCCTGTCGCGCACGCGCTTCGGGGCGCGGCTGCGCGCGGCGGTGGACGACGAGCGGGTGGCGCGCGGGCTCGGCATCAGCGTCAACCGCGTTTTCGCGCTGACCTTCGCCGTGGGGTCGGGGCTCGCAGGGCTCGGCGGGGCGCTCGGCATTGAGATGCTCGGCCTCGACCCGACCTTTCCGCTCAAATTCATGATCTACTTCCTGATCGTGGTGACCGTCGGCGGCACGTCGAGCATCACCGGTCCTTTCGCCGCCTCGCTGCTGCTCGGGATCGGCGACGTCGCCGGCAAGTACTACGTGCCCAAGCTCGGCGCCTTCGTCATCTACACGATCATGATTGTGGTGCTGATCTGGCGGCCGCGGGGCCTGTTCGCCCGCACGGGGGCACGCTGATGAACGCGACGCGAAAACCCCCCGCGGGGGCGGTCAGCGATCGGCTGGCCGCGCGGGCGCGTTGGCATCCGCTGGAAATCCTGTTCTGGCTCGTGGCCTTTTCCACGATCTGGCTGCTGCCGACGCGGCATCTGATCCTGACCGAGATCGCCATCCTCGGCCTTTTTGCGCTGTCGCTCGACCTGATCCTCGGCTATGCCGGCATCATCTCACTCGGCCACGCCGCCTTTTTCGGCTTCGGCGCCTATGTCGCCGGGCTTCTCGGCAAATACGGGATCATCGGCGAGCCGTCCCTGGCGCTGGTCGTCTCGGGGCTCGCGGCGGGCGCGCTCGGCTTTGTATCGAGCTTTCTCGTTCTGCGCGGCTCCGATCTCACCCGCCTGATGGTGACGCTCGGCGTGGCACTGATGCTGCGCGAGCTTGCCAACCGCTACAGCGATCTCACCGGCGGCGCCGACGGCCTGCAGGGGATCATCATCAATCCGCTGTTCGGGCGCTTCCGTTTCGACATGTTCGGCCACACCGCCTTCTATTATTCGCTTGGCGTGCTGTTCGTGCTGTTTCTTGTGGCGCGTCGGATCGTGAATTCGCCGTTCGGGCTTTCGCTGCGCGCGGTGAAGGGCAATCCGCTGCGCGCCTCGGCGATCGGCGTGTCGGTCAATCGCCGGCTCGTCGCGATTTACACACTGGCGGCGGCCTATGCCGGCATCGCCGGCGCGCTGCTCACGCAGACGCAGGCCTTCGCCTCGCTCGCCTATTTCGATTTCGACCGGTCCGCCGATCTGCTGCTTGTGCTGATCATCGGCGGCGCGGGCTATCTCTATGGCGGGCTCATCGGGGCGGTGATCTTCAAGGTGATGCACGACTATCTGTCGGTGCTGACGCCGCAATACTGGCCGTTCTGGATGGGCCTTCTGCTCGTCGTCATCGTGCTGGTCGGGCGCGAGCGGATCGCCGGCTGGACCGTGCCGGTGCGCGACCTTTTCGCCCGGCTCGACCGGCGCGCAAGCGCGGCGCGGGAGTGAACGATGCCGCTCGCGCTCGAAACCGTCGGACTCGAACGCCGCTTCGGCGGCATCGTCGCCACCAACGACGTCTCGCTGAAGGTGGAGAAAGGCGCGCGGCACGCGCTGATCGGACCGAACGGGGCCGGCAAGACGACGATCATCAATCTCCTGACCGGGGTGCTGCGGCCCTCCTCCGGCCGCGTCCTGCTGGAAGGCGAGGACATCACCGCGCTCAAGGCCCACAAGCGCGTGCAGCGCGGGCTCGCGCGCACCTTCCAGATCAACCAGCTTTTCGCCGACCTCACCCCGCTCGAAACCATCGGCCTTGCGGTGTCGGAGCGACTGGGCTTCGGCAACGACTGGTGGCGCCTCGCCGGCTCGAAAAGCGAGGTGATCGGCGAGGTGATGCGCATTCTCGACCAGTTCGGCCTCGCCGACGTGATGGGCGTCCGCACCGCCATCCTGCCTTACGGCAAGCAGCGGCTGCTGGAGATCGCCCTCGCCATCGCCTGCAAGCCGCGCGTGTTGCTGCTCGACGAGCCCGCCGCCGGCGTGCCCGAGCATGAGCGCCACGATATTCTCGCCGCCGTCTCCGCCCTGCCCAAGGATGTCACCGTGCTGCTGATCGAGCACGACATGGATCTCGTCTTCTCCTTCGCCGACCGCATCTCGGTGCTCGTCAACGGCGCCCTGTTCGTCGAGGGCAAGCCGGAAGACGTCGCCCGCGATCCGCGCGTCAAGGCCGTCTATCTCGGCGAGGCGGCCGATGCCTGACCTTCTGCAGATCGAGAACCTGTCGGCTGGCTACGGCGAGGCGATCGTGCTGCCGAGCGTGTCGCTATCGCTCGCGGAGGGCGAGGCGCTGGCGCTGCTCGGCCGCAACGGCATGGGCAAGACGACCTTGCTCAACTCGATCGTCGGCGTGACACGCTATCGCGGCGGCACAATCACGCTCGCCGCCCAGGACATCACCCCGATGCGGCCGGACCAGCGCGCGCTCGCCGGGATCGGCTGGGTGCCGCAGGAGCGCAACATCTTCAAGTCGCTCACGGTCGAGGAAAACATCACCGCCGTCGCGCAGCCGGGAGCCTGGACGCTGGACAAGATCTACGCCCTGTTCCCGCGCCTGAAGGAGCGCCGGCGCAATCTCGGCAATCAGCTCTCCGGCGGCGAGCAGCAGATGCTGGCGATCGGCCGCGCGCTCGCGCTCAATCCGCGGGTGCTCCTGCTCGACGAGCCGCTCGAAGGCCTCGCCCCGATCCTCGTTGACGAATTGCTCGCCGCGCTGCGCCGCGTGATCCGCGACGAGGGCATGGCTGCGATCCTGGTCGAGCAGAACGCGCAGAAGATTCTCGGCGTCACCGACCGCGCCGCGATCATCGAGCGCGGCAGCATCGTTTACCGCGGCGATAGCGCCGCGCTCCGCGCCGACCGCACGACGCTCGAAACCTATCTGGGCGTGACCGAAGGCAGGGCGGTGCGGCATTGACCGGGGCTTGGGCAGCGGCCCACCGGGGATTGACGAATTTCTCCCGGTCACGTTTTGTCATCCGTAAACAAACAAGATTTCGGGAGGATGTCGTGCGCATGCGCATTGCCGCCATACTGGCTGCCGTCATTGCTTCGATTTCGTCCGTGCAGGCGCAGGAGGCCGTCAGGATCGGCCTGCTATTGCCGCTCACCGGCCCCTTCGCGCCGACCGGCCGGCAGATCGAGGCGGGCGCGCGCCTTTATCTCGCCCAGCACGGCAGCACCGTCGCCGGCAAGACGATCGAATTGATCGTGCGCGACGACGGCAACGTCGCCGACAATACCAAGCGCATCGCGCAGGAACTCATCGTCAACGACAAGATCGCTATCCTCGCCGGCTTCGGCCTGACCCCGCTCGCGCTGGCGACCGCCCCACTCGCCACCGAGGCGAAAATCCCGCAGATCGTCATGGGCGCGGCCACCGCCATCATCCCCGACCGCTCGCCCTATATCGTGCGCACCAGCATGGTGACCTCGCAGATCACCGTCGGCATCGCCGACTGGGCGCCGAAAAACGGCATCAAGCGGCTGGTCACGCTGGTCAGCGATTACGCCCCCGGCGTCGATATCGAGAAGGCCTTTTCCGAGCGGTTCAAGGCGTCCGGCGGCGAGGTGATCGAGCAGGTGCGTGTGCCGCTCGCCAATCCGGACTTCGCGCCGTTCCTGCAGCGCGTGTCCGACCTCAAGCCGGACGCGCTGTTTGTATTCGTCCCCGCAGGCGTCGGCGCCAATTTCATGCGCCAGTTCGTCGAGCGCGGGCTCGACAAATCCGGCATCAGGCTGATCGGCACCGGCGACATGACCGACGACGACATCCTCAACCAGATCGGGGACGTGGCGATCGGGCTGACCACCTCGCATCATTATTCCGCCGCGCATCCGTCCGCGCTGAACAAATCCTTCGTCGAGGCCTTCAAGAAGGCCAACAACATGCGCCCCAACTTCATGGCCGTCGGCGGCTATGACGGCATGGCGCTGATCGTCAAGGCGCTGGAAAAGACGAAGGGCTCGACCAATGGCGACGAACTGGTCGGCGCGATGAAAGGCATGGCCTGGGAAAGCCCGCGCGGGCCGGTCTCGATCGATCCCGCAACGCGCGACATCGTGCAGAACATCTATGTCCGCAAGGTCGAGAAGGTCGGCGGCGAGCTTTACAACGTCGAATTCGCGACCTTCGAGGCCGTCAAGAAACCCTGAAATCCGTGACGTGAGGAGCAGACCGTGAAAAGAACAAAACCGCCTTTCCGCGCCGATGTGGTCGGCAGCTATCTGCGCACCGCACCCATTCACGAGGCGAGGGCGAGGCGCGAGAAGGGCGAGATTACAGCCGCCGCGCTGAAGGAGATCGAGGATCGCGAGATCGAGAAGATCATCAGGAAGCAGGAATCGATCGGCATGCAGCTCGCCACCGACGGAGAATTCCGCCGCTCGTGGTGGCATTTCGATTTTCTCGGCATGCTCGACGGCATGGAGCTGGTGGAATCCGATCACGGCATCCAGTTTCACGGCATCCAGACCAAGGCGCAGGCGCTGCATGTGAAGGGCAGGATCGGATTCCCGCAGAATCATCCGATGCTCGATCACTTCAGGTTTCTCAAGGCGCATACCCGAGTCGTGCCGAAGATGACTATTCCGGCGCCAAGCGTGCTGCATTTCCGGCTCGACCCGAAGAACGTGGACAAAGAATTCTATTCCGGCCCGAACGCGATCTTCGACGATCTCGCGCAAACCTATGCCGACGCGGTGAAGGCCTTCTACGCCGCGGGCTGCCGCTATCTGCAGTTCGACGATACGGTCTGGGCCTATCTTTGCTCGAAGGAACAGATCGATCAGGCGCGCGCGCGCGGGCTGAACGTCGATACCCTGCAGCAGACCTATGCCGACACGATCAACAAGGCGCTGGCGGCCAAGCCCGCCGACATGACCATCACCACCCATGTCTGCCGCGGCAATTTCCGTTCGACCTGGATTTCAGAAGGCGGCTACGAGCCGGTGGCCGAGACGCTGCTCGGCAAGTGCAATTACGACGGCTATTTCCTCGAATACGACACCGACCGCGCCGGCGGCTTCGAGCCGCTGCGGTTCCTGCCGAAGGGCCACAAGCAGGTCGTTCTCGGGCTGATCACCTCCAAGAGCGGCACGCTGGAAAAGAAAGACGACATCAAGCGCCGCATCGAGGAAGCAGCGAAATTCGCTCCGCTCGAACAGTTTTGCCTCTCGCCGCAATGCGGCTTCGCCTCGACCGAGGAAGGCAATATCCTCACCGAGGATCAGCAATGGGCGAAGATGCAGGAGATCGTCGAGCTGGCCGACGAGGTATGGGGACGGTAAGGGTTGCCGCGCGCGGCGCGACCGCCGTCCTGGCCGGGCTCGTCCCGGCGAGCCTTGTCTTCGCGCAAAGGAAGACGCGGATGCTCCGCACCGGCATGGCGGTTATAACTTGCGTCGCCGAATGAGCCGATCCACTGTTTCCGCGTGACCGCCGACTCCGATCTCGCTTCCATCCGCCAGGCCGTGCGCGCGCTGTGCGCCGGATTTCCTGGCGAATATTGGCGCGCGCTCGACCGCGAGCGCGCCTATCCGGCCGAGTTTGTCAAGGCGCTGACGGACGCAGGCTTTCTCGCCGCGCTGATCCCGGAACAATATGGCGGCAGCGGGCTTTCCATGCGCGCGGCGGCGGCGATCATGGAGGAGATCCATGCCTGCGGCTGCAACGGCGCGGCCTGCCACGCGCAGATGTACACGATGGGCACGCTGCTGCGGCATGGCAGCGCGGCGCAGAAGGAACGCTATCTGCCGAAGATTGCCAGCGGCGCCTTGCGGCTGCAGGCTTTCGGCGTGACCGAGCCGACTTCCGGCACCGACACGCTGAGCTTGCGTACGACCGCCACGCGCGAGGGCGATCACTACATCGTCAACGGCCAGAAAATCTGGACCTCGCGCGCCGAGCATTCCGACCTGATGCTGCTACTCGCGCGCACCACCCCGCGTGAGCGGGTCGAAAAGCGTACCGACGGCCTGTCCGTTCTTCTGCTCGACATGCGCGAGGCGCTCGGCCGCGGACTGACGATCCGGCCGATCCGCACGATGATGAACCACGCCACGACCGAGGTGTTTTTCGACAATGTGCGGGTTGCGGCGGACAATCTCGTCGGCGAGGAAGGTAAGGGCTTCCGCTACATCCTCTCCGGCATGAATGCCGAGCGCATTCTCATCGCCGCCGAATGCATCGGCGACGCCAAATGGTTCATCGGCAAGGCGTCCGCTTATGCGCGAGAGCGCACCGTGTTCGGTCGGCCGATCGGGCAGAACCAGGGCGTGCAGTTTCCGATCGCGCGCTGCTACATGCAGATGCGCGCCGCCGAGCTGATGGTGCACGAGGCGGCGCGGCTTTACGAAGCGGGCCTCGATTGCGGCGAACAGGCGAACATGGCCAAGCAGCTCGCGGCGGAAGCGTCATGGGCCGCCGCCGACATGTGCGTGCAGACGCATGGCGGCGTCGGCTTCGCCGAAGAATTCGACATCGAGCGCAAATTCCGCGAGACGCGACTCTATACCGTGGCGCCGATCTCCACCAATCTCGTCCTCTCCTATCTTGCCGAGCACGTGCTCGGCCTGCCGAGGTCCTACTGAGATGCAGCAATCCGAGGCGCCCGCGCCGCTTCCGCTCGCCGGCATTCTCGTCGTATCGCTCGAACAGGCGGTGGCGGCGCCGCAATGCACCTGCCGCCTCGCCGATGCGGGGGCGCGCGTCATCAAGATCGAGCGGCCGGAAGGCGATTTCGCGCGCGGCTACGATCATGTCGTGCACGGAGAGAGCGCCAATTTCGTCTGGCTCAATCGCGGCAAGGAATCGGTCGTGCTCGATCTCGCCAGGGACGACGACCGGGACCTGTTTGCCGCCCTGCTCGCGAAAGCGGACGTGTTCGTGCAGAATCTCAAGCCCGGCGCGATCGCTAGGCTTGGCTTCGCCATCGAGCGGTTGCGCCGGCAGCATCCGCGCCTGATCTGCTGTTCGATTTCCGGCTACGGCGAGAACGGGCCTTACGCCGGCCGCAAGGCCTACGACCTTCTCATCCAGGCGGAATCGGGCATCGCCTCGGTCACCGGCGGACCGGAGGCACCGGCGCGCGTCGGCGTCTCGATTGCCGATATCGGTGCGGGCTTCAACGCCTACCAGGCGGTGCTCGAGGCGCTGATCGCGCGCGAGAGGACCGGCGAGGGCACCGATATCCGCGTGTCGCTGTTCGACGCGATGGCGGAATGGATGACGGTGCCGCTCCTGTGGCACGAGGGCGGCCAGCCGTTCAGGCGTATCGGGCTGGCGCATGCCGGCATCGCGCCCTACGGTGTATTCAAGAGCCGGGACGGCGCCGACATCCTGATCTCGATCCAGAACGATCGCGAATGGCGCGTGCTCGCCGACCGGATTCTCGAACAGCCCGCGCTCGGCGCGGATCCGAAATTCGCCACCAACCCGGCGCGCGTCAAGCATCGCGCGCAGACCGACGCCGCCGTGGCAACCGCCTTCGCCCGGCACGGCGTGGAGGCCTTGTCGCGTCTTCTGGAACAGGCCGGTATCGCCTTCGCGCGCGTGACCGATTGCGAGGCGCTGGCGCATCATCCGCATCTGCGGCGGATCACGGTGGATTCGCCTTCCGGCCCGGTATCGACCCCAGCGCCGGCGCCGGTTGTCGGCGGCGCGCGCCGTTACGGCGCCATCCCCGCGCTCGGCGCGCATACGGACAAGGTGCGGGCGGAGTTCTTGCGGAAGGGGTAGCGCGACGCGCGGCAGCGGCGACGTCAATCGAATACCGCCGCCTCCTCGTCCTCCTGCGTCCGCTTGCGCGGCATCCCGCCGATGATCAGCACGAGCGGCAGCGCGCAGAGCGTGAGAATGGTGAGTAGCCGGAAATCGTTGGCATAAGCGATGATCGAGGCCTGCTGGGTGACGATCTGATCGAGCAGCGCGCGCCCGAGATCGGTCGAAAGGTCGAGCGCGCGCGCCACGTCCGGCATCTTCAGCGCGTCGTTGAATGCGGTGACGTGCTCGGCGAGCGTCGCGTGCATTACGGTGGTCGAGCGGGTGAGATTGGCGATCACGAGCGAGATGGCGATCGAGGAGCCGAAATTGCGGATCAGGGTCAGGATCGCGGTGCCGTCGGTGCGCAGGTGGCTCGGTAGGGTCGAGAAGGCGACCGTGTTCAGCGGCACAAAGACGAGGCCGAGCCCGAGGCCCTGGATCACGCTGTAAAAGACGATGGTGCGCGGCGCGGTCTGGTCGGTGAACCCGGTCATCGCGTGCAGCGCGTAGGCGGTGCCGAGCAGGCCGGCGAGCACCAGATAGCGCGGCGGCACGAAGCGCATCAGCCGACCGACCGTCATCATCGCGACCAGCGTTCCGACGCCGCGCGAGGCCAGCAATTCGCCGGCAGTCAGGATCGGGTAGCCCATCACGTTCTGCATGAACGGGGTGACGAGCGCCATCGTGCCGAACAGGCCGAATCCGATCACGATCATGAACAGGCAGCCGCCGACATAGTTGCGGTCGTAGAAGACTGGGAAGCGCACGAAGGGCTGCGGGGTGGTGAGCGAATGGGCGAAGAAATAATAGAAGCCGATCGCCGCGACGATCAGCTCGATCACGATCTCGCTCGAATCGAGCCAGCCGAGCTGCTCGCCGCGGTCGAGCGCCACCTGCAGCGATCCGATGCCGACCGCGAGCGCGATAAAGCCGAACCAGTCGAAACGCAGATGCGCCTTCGATTCGGTTTCGTCCATGAACAGCACAAGCCCGATCGCGGTGACAATGCCGACCGGCAGGTTGATCAGAAAGACCCAGTGCCACGAGTAATTGTCGGTGATCCAGGCGCCGAGCGTCGGGCCCATAATCGGGCCGAGCATGATGCCGGTGCCCCAGATGCCCATCGCCGAGCCGCGCTCCTCCGGCGTGTAGATGTCGAGCATCACCGCCTGCGACAGTGGCACGAGCGCGGCGCCGAAGCCGCCCTGCATCAGGCGGAACAGCACCATCTGCTCGATATTCTGCGCGACCGCGCAAAGCAGCGAGGCGACGGTGAATCCGGCGACGCAGATGACGAACAGCTTCTTGCGGCCGAAGCGGTCGGCCACCCAGCCGATCGGCGCGGTCATGATCGCGGCGGCGACGATATAGGACGTCAGCACCCAGTTGATCTGGTCGAGCGAAGCGGAGAGAGATCCCTGCATGTAGGGCAGGGCGACATTGGCGATCGTGGTGTCGAGCGCCTGCATAATGGTTGCGCTCATCGCGCAGACCGTCACCATGGTCCGGCGCGGTCCGGGCGCCATCGCGCCTGCGACCGCGTGCGGGGTCATCGTGCGGCTTCCCGGGCCGAGGCGAAGCCGAGCAGGCCGGCAAGCGAGCGGCCGCGCCTCGTGTCGATGCTGACCGTCGCGCTCATGCCGGCGCGCAGATTCTGCAATTGCGGATCGGGATCGAAGGTGATGCGCAGCGGCAGGCGCTGCACCACTTTCACCCAGTTCCCGCTCGCGTTCTGCGGCGGCAGGATCGCGAATTGCGCGCCGGTGCCGGGGCTTACCGAGGTCACCGTGCCGCGGAATGTGTGGCCGGGAAAGGCGTCGACCTCGATCGTCGCCTGCTGGCCGACGCGCAGATAGGTGACGTCGGTTTCCTTCGGGTTGGCATCGACCCAGGGCGCGGCGTCGTCGACGATGCTGAAGACCGGCGTCCCGGCATTGACGTAGCGGCCGAGCTGGATCGAATCGACCTGCGTCGCCGTGCCCGGCATGGGCGCGCGCAGCGTGGTGTGGTCGAGGTCGCGCTGCGCTTGGTCGAGCGCCGCCTTCGCCTGCAGGTAGGGCGGAAATTGCTCGATCGGCAGATCGGGGTCGCCCTTGAGCTGGTTGAGGATGCCCGCCTGCTGCTGTTTGAGCTGCTCGAGCTGGTTCTGCGCGGCGACGAGCGCGGCGGTCGCGGCATCGACATCGGCCTGCGCGCCGGTGGCCTTGGCGACGAGCGTCGCCTTGCGGTCGACGTCCTTTCGCTTCAACTCGACATTCTGCTCGCCGAGCGCGATCAGCCGCGCCATCGCCGCGTGGTTGGTGCGCAACGTGTTGTAGTCCACGCGCACGCTGTCGAGCTTGCCGCGCGCCTCCTGCAGTGCGAGCTGGAACGGCACCGGGTCGATCTCGAACAGCTTGTCGCCCGGGCCGACATGCTGGCCCTCGCGGACGAAAATCCCGGCGATCTTCCCGGAAATGTCCGGCGTGATCAGCACCTTCTGCGCGCCGACATAGGCATTGTCGGTGGTGATATAGCGCCCGCCCATCAGATAGACGCCAAGCCCCGCGAGCGCGGCGAGCGCGGGAACGGCGACGAGCAGGACGAAGCGCAGGTGCCCGCCGCTCAGGCGCGCGCGCCGCTTCCTGCCCCGCGGCTTGTCGGCGTCCGCGGGAACGACCTTGAGCGCGGGATCAGCCATAGCGCGTCATGCCCTCGTCGGAATGGGTCCTGGCGGAAAGGATGCGGCGCAGGTTCTCCCTGATGCCGCCGAGATCGGCGATCAACGACTTGACCCTCGCCGCGTCGAGGCCGGCGAGCACGTCGGCCAGCATCCCGGTGGCGAGCGAGTCGAGCCGGTCCATCACCGGCTTCGCCTGCCGCGTCAGGAACAGGCGCTTGGCGCGCCGGTCGTTCGGATCCGCGCGCCGCTCGATCAGCCCGCTGTCGCACAGCCGGTCCACGAGCCGCGTCAGCGTGATCGGCTGGATGTCGAGCATCTCGGCAAGCTCGGCCTGCTTGATGCCCTCGTGCCGCTCGAGCCGCGCCAGCACGGCCCATTGCGCGCGCGTCATGCCGTAGTGGCGCGCCTCCTGGTCGGCGTAGGTGCGCAGCATCCGCGCCACGTCGTTGAGCAGGAACCCGAACTCGCGATTGATGTGAAGCTTGCGCATCGCCGCGTTTCCGTAAGTTGGGATATAATAAGCTAGCTTATGATCGAGATCAAGCGGGAGCGGAGAGATCGCGCAGCCGCGCGGCCGGCCCGGCCCGGGTCACTCAGGCGAGGCCAAGCTCGGCGAAGGCCTCGAGATGATGCCGCGCCGCCTCCTCGCTGAAGCAGCAGAAGGTCACGCGCGCGATGCCTCCTTGCGAGGCGGAGATTTCCGAGACCACGGTGCCGACGGCGATCCGCGCGGCGCGGTCGGCCGGGAATGCGTAGATGCCGGTCGAGATCGCCGGAAAGGCGATGCTCGCAAGACCATGCGCGGACGCCAGGGACAGGCAGGCGCGATAGCATGAGGCGAGCAGCGTGTCCTCCCCGCCGCCGCCCCCGCGCCAGACCGGGCCGACCGCGTGGATCACGTGCCGTGCGGCGAGCCGGTAGCCAGCGGTGATCTTCGCCTGCCCGGTCTCGCAGCCGCCGAGCGCGCGGCATTCCTCCAGAAGCTGCGGGCCCGCGGCGCGATGGATCGCGCCGTCAACCCCACCGCCGCCGAGCAGCGAGCGGTTGGCGGCGTTGACGATAGCGTCGACGGCAAGCGTGGTGATGTCGGCGATGACGATGTCGAGATGTGCGTCGCCGATTTCGGCGGTAACGAGGGCGCTCATGCCGCAATTATAGCAACGGCGTCCGACGGCGCGAGCAAGGCCGCCGCGGGTGGTCAGGCGCTGCGCGCTTCCGTCGGCGACGTCGGGCCGGCGGTGCCGCGCACGCCGATGTCGTCGAAATGCTCGTCGAGAAAGCGCCGCGCGGCGCGGCGGCCCGCCCGATGCAGCAATTCGAGGAAATCGAAATCCGTTTTCAATCGCGTTTCGGCGGAAAGCTGCCGCCCCGGACTGTGCAGCTCGATCCGGTGCACGTTGATCTTGCCGCCTGTCTCTCCGCGGCGGAGAAAATGCTCGATCGTGCGCAGCTCGGCCGAAGCGGCAGCGCCGAACGCCACCTCGCTCATCCGCTGCACGATGTCGCGCGCGGAGGTCGGCACGCTCTTGCGGAACAGCGGCGTGATCTGCACGAACAGGATGTCGTCCGCCGCGCCCGTTTCCAGCAGCGGCAGGATCGGCGGATTGCCGGTGAAGCCGCCGTCCCAGTACGACTCGCCGCCGATCTCGACGGCCTGAAACAGAAGCGGCAGCGCCGCCGAGGCCATCACCACGTCGGCGGTAATTTCGGGCCGGGAAAAGACGCGCATGCGGCCGGTATGCACGTTGGTCGCCGAGACGAACAGGTCGAGATCGCTCGCGCGTACCGCCTCGAAATCGACGAAGCGCCCGATCAGGTCCTTGAGCGGGTTGATGTTGAGCGGATTGATGTCGTATGGCGACAGAACGCGCGACATGGTATCGAGGAAGAACTGGAACGGCGCGCCGCCGATCGGCAGCAGCGACAGCATGCGTTCGAGCGCGGCACGCTGGGCGCCCGGCAGGTTTCCCCCGATGCTCGCCGCCCGCCAGAAATCGGACAGGCGCTTGCGCGCTTCCTCCGGCCCCCCGCGCGCCAGCCCGTCGACCAGCATCACCGCGTTGACCGCCCCGGCCGAAGCGCCCGACACCCCGGCGATGTCAATGCGTCCGTCCTCGAGCAGATAGTCGAGCACTCCCCAAGCATAGGCGCCGTGCGCGCCGCCGCCCTGCAGCGCGAGGTTCAGGCGCTTGCGGCGGGACTTGCGGCGCAGCAGACCCGTGACGCCGTTCAGCATGCGCGGGACCCGGATCGGGAACGGTTCATCATCTTAACCTAGGGCGCTTCTGCTGCAATGCAATATGACTTTATTGCAACGCAAAAGACGCGCAAAAGCACAGGAAGGCGTAGGGAAGGACGGCAAGGATTGTGAAACCGGCGCCAGCTCGCCATTTTGAAATATGCGATAGGATCGTTGCTATGCAGCCGGTATTCCCCAAGCCCGATCACGATCACGGGCGGTGCAGTGCTACCGCCTTGCGTCACGCCGAGGACGTGTGCGAGGCGCGGTCGGAGAAGCTGACCCCGATGCGCCGGCAGGTGCTGGAAGCTCTGCTGGCCGAACACAAGCCGCTCGGCGCCTATGAACTGATCGACCGCCTTGCCGGCCGGGGCGGGCGTCCCGCCCCGATCACGGTCTATCGGGCGCTCGATTTCCTGGTGGAGCAGGGATTCGCGCACCGAATCGAAAGCCGTAACGCCTTTGTCGCATGCATCAGCAATCATGAAGACGGCGAGCTTGTGGTCTTCCTGCTTTGCGAGAAATGCGGGGCGGTGGGCGAGGCGCCCTCCAGGCCGGTGGCTGAGGCGTTGAGGAATGCCTCGCGCGGGGTCGGATTTTCGCCCAAGGCGCATGTCATCGAGATCGGCGGCGTCTGCGCCCATTGCCGCAAGGCGTGACGGGCGTTCCCTCCCGCGCCGAAGCGGAAAAGGCCGGGTGACGGGGGCGGAAAAAGTCCTTATGTGAAGGACGAATTTGAGCCCGAAGGGCCGGATTTCATGGAGACGAATGTGACACCCATTACCGGCGCCCCGGCGCCTCGGCACCAGTCGGTCGGCGTGCAGGTCGGCAAGGTGGTGGTCGGCGGCGGCGCCCCGATCGTCGTGCAGTCGATGACCAATACCGATACCGCCGACGTGAACGCCACCGTGGCGCAGGTCGCAGCGTTGACGCGCGCCGGCTCGGAAATCGTCCGCGTCACCGTCGATCGCGACGAGGCGGCGGCGGCGGTGCCGCACATCAAGGAGAGGCTGCTCAAGATGGGGATCGACACCCCGATCGTGGGCGACTTCCACTATATCGGTCACAAGCTTCTGGCGGATCATCCCGCCTGCGCCGAGGCGCTCGACAAGTACCGCATCAATCCCGGCAATGTCGGCTTCAAGGAAAAGAAGGACAAGCAGTTCGCCGCGATCGTCGAGGCGGCGATCAGGAACAACAAGCCGGTGCGCATCGGCGCGAACTGGGGTTCGCTCGACCAGGAATTGCTTACCCACCTGATGGACGAGAATGCCCGGTCGCCCAATCCGCGCGACGCGCGCGAGGTGATGCGCGAGGCGATGGTGCAGTCGGCGCTGCTGTCGGCCGAACGCGCGCAGGACATCGGCCTGCCGAAGAACCGGATCATCCTCTCGGCGAAGGTGTCCGCCGTGCAGGATCTGATCGCGGTCTATCAGACGCTCGCGCGGCGCTCCGATTACGCGATCCATCTCGGCCTGACCGAGGCCGGCATGGGATCGAAGGGCATCGTCGCGTCGGCATCCGCACTCGGCATCTTGCTGCAGCAGGGAATCGGCGACACGATCCGCATTTCGCTCACCCCAGAGCCTGGCGGCGACCGCACGCTCGAGGTGAAGGTCGCGCAGGAAATCCTGCAAACGATGGGCTTCCGCGTCTTCGTGCCGCTGGTCGCGGCCTGTCCGGGCTGCGGCCGCACTACCTCGACCGTGTTCCAGGAACTGGCGCGCGACATCCAGACCTTCATTCACCAGTCGATGCCGGAATGGAAAAAGATCTATCCCGGCGTCGAGGGGCTGAACGTCGCGGTGATGGGCTGCATCGTCAACGGCCCCGGCGAAAGCAAGCATGCCGATATCGGCATCTCGCTGCCGGGCACTGGGGAATCGCCGGCGGCGCCGGTTTTCATCGACGGCAAGAAGGTCGCGACGCTCCGCGGCGACACCGTGGCCGCGGACTTCAAGAAGATGGTGATCGACTATATCGAGAACCGCTTCGGCCAGGGCTCGCGCACGGCCGCGGAATAGCGCGCGCATCCTCGCTGGGCCGCCTCGTTCGGCGCCGCGCCGGGCCGCGCGGGGATGCCGGCCGGGTGTGAGGACGCCGCGATGCCCGCCGCCCGCCTCAAACGCGCATTGCGCTTGGCGGCGGCGCGACCCTACATAGGGGCATGTCCGATCCCCGCACTCCCCCGCAAAAGCCCGAACGCCCGCGCGCGGAACCGGAAATCATCCCGCCCGGCGCGCGCGGCTACGAGCGCGTTTACGAGATCAGGTTCGGGCGGCCGCCACTGTCGATCCTGCTGGTTCTCGCCGTCGCGGCGCTCGTCTCGGCGGCGGTGATCGTGCTTGTCGTCGGCGCGCTGATCGTCTGGATACCGGTCGCGATCTTCGCGGCGAGCCTCGTGCTGCTCGCCTTCTACGCGCGTTATTACTGGCTGCGCCTGAAAAGCCGCATTCGGCGCTGAGCGCGCCGGCGGATTTCGCTTTCGTCAGAGCGGCAATTCGTCGGCATCGTAGCGGCGGGCGATGCTTGCCTCCTCGAGGTCAAGCTCGCGCTCGATGCGGCGGCGCGCCTCGTCGGTGATCTTTCCCTCGCGCAGCAGCCGGTGCAGGTGCACGCGCTCCTCCTCGATCAGGTCGGTGATGAACTGGCTGCAGGTCTCCGCCAGCCGGTCCGCGCTTTCGTTCGGCAGGAATTCGCGCCGCCGCTCGTGCCGCGTCCGCAATAGCGCGAGCTGGTCGGGCGTGATCTTTCCGTCGGCGGCCAGCCGCTCCAGCCGCTCCTTCGAGGCCTCGATGATTTCGATCCGCGCCGCGCGCTCGGCGTCGCGTTCCCGGCTGCGCTCCTCGTGCACGTCGCGCGCCAGGCCGAGCCAGCGCACGACGGCGGGCAGCGTCAGCCCCTGGCCGACCAGCGTGACGAGGATCACGCCGAAGACGACGAAGATGATCAGGCTGCGATAGGGAAAGGGTTCGCCGTTTTCGATCGTGAACGGAATGGCGAGCGCGGCGGCGAGCGAGACCACGCCGCGCACGCCGGTGAAGCCGATGATGAAAGGCAGCCGCCAGTTCGGCGCGGGATCGAACCGGCTGATCAACAGGATCGCGCGCGGCAGGTAAGTGGCCGGGAATATCCAGACGAAGCGCGCGAGGATCACGATCGCGGTCACGAGCAGCGTGGCGACCGACAGCTCGCCGATCGACAGGCCCTTGGTGCTTTCGAACAGGATGCGCGCCTGCAATCCGGTGACGAGGAAGACGAGACCCTCGATCAGATAGACCAGCAGGTCCCAGAAGAAGCGGCCCTGCAACCGCGTCGCCGAGGAAATCAGCAGCGGGCCGCGCCAGCTCACGAACAAGCCGCAGGCGACGGTGGCGAGCACGCCCGAGCCGCCGGCATGCGCGGGGATCCAGTAGGCGAAATAGGGCGTCATCAGCGAGAGGGTGATCTCCACGCGCTGGTCGCGCGCCCAGCGCCGAAGATGCAGACTCGACCACCCGACCGCGATGCCCCAGGCGATCTCGCCGGCGACGATGGCGGCGAACGTGGCGGAGGCTTGCATCAGCGAGAAAGATCCGGTCAGCACGGCAGCCACCGCGAAGCGGTACAGGATCAGCGCGGTGGCGTCGTTGGCCAGCCCTTCGCCCTCGAGGATGACCAACACGCGGCGCGGCAGGCCGAGACGGCGCACGATGGCGAGCGGCGCGACCACGTCGGGCGGGGCGACGATGGCGCCGAGCAGGAAGCCGACCGGCCAGGGCAGGCCGAGGAAATAATGCGCCGCCGCCGCGACCGCGCAGGTGGTGAAGATCACGCAGCCGACCGCGAGCAGCGTAATCGGCCGCAGGTTGAAGCGGAACTCACGCCAGCTCATCGCCACGCCGGCCGAATATATGAGCGGCGGCAGGATCACGAGCAGCACCAGCTCGGGGGCAAGCTCCACGCGCGGGATGCCGGGAACGACGGCGAGCAGCACGCCGGCCATCACCAGCAGGATCGACGGCGCGGTTCGAAGCCGCCGCGCGAGGATCGCCGCCGCGCACAGCACGCCGAGCATCAGCAGGTAGGTCTGGATTTGCCCGGTCATCTCAGATCAGGCCCGATCCGATATTCACCGCGAGTGCGAGGATCGCGACGCTGAAGAGGAAGGAGACGATGCCGTGCGCGACGACGACGTGGCGCAGCGACTTGCTGGTGATCTGCACGTCGGAGACCTGGAAGGTCATGCCGACGACGAAGGAGAAGTACATGAAATCCCAGTGATCGGGCTGCGTGTCGCCGGGAAAGATCAGCCCGCCTTTGCGCCGGTCGCGCCCGTCGCCGTAAAATTCGTGGGCGTAGTGCAGCGCGAAGATCGTGTGGATGGCGCACCATGACAGCAGGATCGTGAACACCGCGAAGGCGAAATAGAGACCCTTCAGATTGGCCGCCTCTTTTGCCCCGCCGAGAAAGGCAATGACCGCCACGAAGCTCGCGATCGCCGCGAGCACGGTCAGGCCGAGCATCACGATCGCGCCCTCGTCCTGCTCGGCGGCATGGAGCTGCACCTGCCGCAGGTCGAACCTGCCGATGCGGAAAAACGTAACGATGAGATAAAGTAGCAGCGCGACATCCCAGCCAATGAGAAAGCGCGTCGCCGCATGTCCGATTCCGAAGGCGGTCAGCGCCGCGAAGATGAAAAGCGCGAGCGTGAAGGCGAGTAGCAGGCGCCGGTGTCCATGCGCGATGCGAAAGAGCTTCCAGCGGGAGCGGCGGCTCGGGGGAGGGGGGGTTCGGTGCGTCGCCATTGCGCGCCAGTCTAGCGTGGCGGCATGACGTCGCGGGAGGGGGTCGGGCCGCGCGCGCCCACTTTCGCCTGCCGGGCCGTTTCGGATTAAAGAGAGCGGATGACCTTTCAGCCTTACGAGCCGTCCCGGCAGGTCGCGGCCGCGCGGGTCGCGCGCGGCTTGGTCCTCGCGGCGATCGCGCTCGTCGCGCTGCCTTATCTGCTGACCCCGCTCTATCTCGTGGTCCGGCCGGTCTCCACGCCGATGCTGTGGCGCTGGCTGACTGGGGAGCGCGTGGTGCGCATCTATACCCCGATCCAGAATGTCGCGCCGATCCTGCCGCTGACCGTCATCGTCGCCGAGGACGCGCGCTTCTGTTCGCATTCGGGCATCGACTGGCAGGGGATCCGCGAGGCGATCGACGAGGCCGACGACCTTGAGGACCTGCGCGGGGGATCGACCATCACCCAGCAGGTCGCCAAGAACCTGTTCCTGTGGAACGGCCGCAGCGTGCTGCGCAAGGTACTGGAATTTCCGCTCGCCCTCTGGATCGATCTGATCCTGCCGAAGCGGCGGATCATGGAGATCTACCTCAACGTCGCCGAATGGGGGCCGGACGGGGAATTCGGGGTGGAGGCGGGCGCGCGACGCGCCTTCGGCCATCCGGCCAGCAACCTGTCCGCGCACGAGGCCGCGCTGCTCGCGGCCGTCCTGCCCAATCCGGCCAAGCGCAACGCGCGTCAGCCCGGTCCGGGGATGCGGCGGATCGCCGGTATCCACATGGCCCGTGCCGCCGCGTCCGGGCCGCTCGACGGCTGCATCCGCGCGCGGCGTTGGCACTAGCCTTTCGGGGGGCCTTCCTCTATAAGCGCGCCTCAATCCCTTACATTCCGGCCCTCGGCCGGGCTTTGCAGGTTTCAAGGAGATTTCCCATGGCTGTGCCCAAGCGAAAAACCTCGCCCTCGCGGCGCGGCATGCGCCGGTCCGCCGACGCGCTGAAGCAGCCGGCCTATGTCGAGGACAAGGACTCAGGCGAATTGCGGCGTCCGCACCACATCGATCTCAAGACCGGCATGTACAAGGGCCGGCAGGTGCTGAAGGCCAAGTCCGAGGCATAAGTCGCGACACAGCCAAGCCAGCGGAGACCGACGCCATGCCCATGTACCTCGTTGGTTTCCCGCTGCTGCTCATACCCGTGGCGCTCTACAACATCGTCGCCTTCCTGTTCCGCACGGACATGGGGACGACGCTGTTCACCGTGCGGATGATGTCCGGCGGTGAGTGGGCCGTCAGCATCAGCGACGTGTTGCTGGTTATCGGCATCCTGATGCTGTTCGTGGAAATCCTGAAATCCACGCGCATCGGCAACCGCTCGATCGTCGATCACATGCTCTCGCTCGTGCTGCTGCTCGTCATGCTCGCCGAATTCATCATGGTCCGGGCGGCGGCGACCTCCACCTTTTTTCTGCTGTCGGCGATGAGCCTCGTGGACGTCGTGGCGGGCTTTACGATCACGATCCGTACGGCGCAACGCGACATCGGCATCGATGCCGTGGAGAGCCTCAAGCAATCGTCTTAAGCCGCCGTCTTTCTGGGCAGGACACAGCATGAGCCGTGACTTCCATCTTCCCGGCCGTTCGCCGGTGATCGCGCGCGAGGGCATGGTCGCGACCTCCCATCCGCTCGCCGCGATGGCGGCGATCGACACCTTGCGCGCGGGCGGCAACGCCGCGGACGCGGCGATCGCGGCGGTCGCGCTTCTCGGCGTGGTCGAGCCGGGCATGACCGGCATCGGCGGCGATTGCTTCTGCCTCGTCGCCAGGCCGGGGGAGCGCGTGTGGGGCTATAACGGCTCCGGGCGCGCCGGCGCGGCGATGCGCGCGGAAACGCTGGCGGCGGCGGGCGTCCGCGCCATCGAGCAGAATTCGGCGCATGCGGTGACGGTGCCCGGCGCAGTGGATGCGTGGGACGCCATCCTCGCCCGCCACGGGCGCTTCGGCCTCGATCGCGCGCTGCAGCCCGCGATCCGCGCGAGCGAGGAGGGCTTTCCAGTCGCCCCGCGCGTCGCCCATGACTGGGCCCTGTTCGCCGACAAGCTGCGCGCCGATCCCGCGGCCGCGCGGCATTATCTGCCCGGCGGCGCGGTGCCGCGGACCGGCGACGTCGTGCGCTTTCCTGCGCTTTCGGAAACCTTCAAGACGATCGCCAGGGGCGGCCGGCAGGCCTTCTACGAGGGCGATGTGGCGGCTGACATCGTGGCGACGCTTGCCGCGCGCGGCGGCGTTCTCACCATGGACGATTTCGCCGCGCATCGCGGCGAGGAAGTGACGCCGATCTCCAGCAATTATCGCGGACTCGATGTCGTCGAGATTCCGCCGAACGGGCAGGGGCTGACGGCGCTGGTGCTGCTCAACATCCTCGAACGCTTCGACATGGCGCGGCTCGATCCTCTCGGCGCCGAACGCTTCCACATCGCGCTCGAGGCGGCGCGGCTCGCCTATGCGGTGCGCGACACGCATGTCGCCGATCCGGATTTCATGCGGGTATCGGTGCCCGCCCTGCTCGACCGCGGCTTCGCAGCGCGCCTCGCCGATCGCATCGACCGCCAGAAGCGCGTCGCGCTGCCCGACATGCCGGCGCCCGACGGCGACACCGTGCTGTTGACGGTGGTCGATCGCGACCGCATGGCGGTGTCGATCATCAATTCCCTGTTTTTCGCTTTCGGCGGCGGCATCGCGACCGACCGCACCGGCATCCTTCTGCACAATCGCGGCCACAGCTTCGTCGTGGATCCGGCCGATCATCCGAACGCGATCGGGCCGCGCAAGCGGCCGCTGCACACCATCATCCCCGCGCTCGGCATGCGCGAGGGGCGGTGCGAATATGCGTTCGGGGTGATGGGCGGCAGCTACCAGGCGATGGGCCATGCGCAGGCGGTCAGCAACCTGATCGATTACGGCATGGACGTGCAGGAGGCGCTCGACGCGCCGCGCGCCTTCTTCGAGGGGAATAAGACAGTGGTCGAGCGCGGCGTGCCGGCGCGCGCGCTCGAGGGGCTGAAGGCGCGCGGGCACGACCTGATGGTGCGGGACCTGCCGTTCGGAGGCGGCCAGATCGTCAGGATCGACTGGGAGCGCGGTGTGCTGATCGGCGGATCTGACCCGCGCAAGGATGGCTGCGCGCTCGGCTATTGAGGCGCGCGCAGGCGCGCCGTCGCGGCGGCATAAGCGCGGATCGCAGCCTGCGGCTCGAGCCTACGCTTCTCGCGGGTCTGCGGAGCCTGCTGGGCGGTGGCGATGAGTTGAGCGAGAAAAGTCGCGCTGGTCCGCGCCCGCAGCGCCGGGCGGCCATCGTGGGCGCCGGCGCGCGCCACGAGGGCGCCGCGTCCCGATCCTGCGGGACCGGCTTGTGCTGAAACAGGCTGATCGGCGACCTGGCAGATCATCGTTCTGTGCCGTTTTGGGACAATAAGCGTCCCTCTCTTCCGACATCGCAAGCCGCGTGCCGCAGGCGCGCGCCCCGGCGCCGGCCGACAATAGATTGCATTTTACTAAGTTCTTAGGATCGGTTCACACCGCAAATGAAGGCCGGTGGTGTCTAATTCCGGTACGGGCGACGAGGTATCCCAAGAAGGTTCCAGCGTGACCAACAGCGGCCAGTCTGCGGAGAAGGATCAGGACGGTCCCGCTTCTTCAGTGCCGCCATCGCGCGAGACGGCGCCGAACCTGCCCTATGGCGAAATCATGCGCATGGCGGGCGAGGCCGCCTATGAGTGGCACATCGAAAGCGACACGCTGACTTGGGCGCCGCACGCCGCCGCCGTGCTCGGAATCCGCAATCCCTCCCTGATCGCATCGGGGCGCAGCTATGCCGCCCTGCTCGATCCCGGCAATGCCAGGACGCGGTTCGACGCGGTGCTGCGCTCGCAGGCGCATGATGAGGGATACGGCGTCAGCTACCAGGTCGAATATTGCCTGCGTTCGGCGCAGCGTTCACCGCGAACCTGGATCGAGGATACCGGGCGCTGGTTCGCCGGTTCGGACGGCAAGCCGGTGCGCGCCTGCGGCGTCATCCGCTGCATCAATACCCGCCGCGCGCGCGAGCAGAAGCTCGCCTATCTGTCGCGCTTCGATGCGCTGACCGGCGAAAGCAACCGCTGGCATCTCGCCGAGCTGATGCAATCGGCGCTCGACGAATCCGTCTTCGCGCAATCGTCCTGCGGATTCCTGCTTGTCGCCGTGGACAATCTGCGGTCGATCAGCGATGCGTTCGGCTACGAGATCACCGACGCGGTCATCCGCGAGGTTGCAAAGCGCCTTCGTTCAAAGATGCGCACGAACGACGAGCTGGGGCGTTTCTCCGGCAACAAGTTCGGCATCATCCTGAAGAATTGCACGCCCGAGGATCTCGCTGTCGCCGCCGAACGCTTTCTCTCTGCGGTGCGCGGCGAAATTCTGGTGACGCCGGTTGGTCCGGTGGTGGCGATGGTGACGATCGGCGGCGTGACCGCGCCGCGCCATGCCGGCAGCGTCACCGAAATCCTGTCGCGCGCGCTAGAGGCACTTGACCGCGCGCAGCAGAAGCGGCCCGGTTCCTTTGCCGTCTATCGGCCCAACCGCGAACGCGACGCGATCCGTCGGGAAAATATCCGCGCCACCGACCAGATCGTTGGCGCGCTCAACGACCGACGCATCGTGCTCGCCTACGAGCCGGTGATCGAGGCGGAAAGCCGAAAACCGGCCTTCTACGAATGCCTGATGCGCATCCAGCTTCCCGACGGCGGCATCGTTCCGGCCCAGTCGGTCATCCCGATCGCCGAGCGGCTCGGTCTCGTTTCGCTGATCGATCACCGCGTGCTCGAGCTTGTCATCGAGCAGCTCAGCCTGTCGCCGCAACTGATCGCCAGCGTCAATATTTCTCCCGCCTCCACCGCCGACTCCGACTGGTGGGCGCGGCTCGTCTCGCTGCTGCGCGCGCATGGCGGGGCGGCCGAGCGGCTGATCGTTGAGATCACGGAGATGTCGGCGATCCACAATCTCGACGACACGCGCGGCTTTGTGGCGCGCGTGAAGGACCTCGGCTGCCGGGTCGCGATCGACGATTTCGGGGCGGGCTATACCTCGTTTCGCAACCTGCGGAAGCTCGGCGTCGACATAATGAAGATCGACGGCGAATTCGTGCGCGATCTCAGCCGGTCGGAGGACGATCGCGCATTCGTGCGCACGATGGTCGAGCTCGGCCAGCGTCTCGGGCTGAAGGTCGTGGCCGAATGGGTGCAGGATGAATGCTCGGCGCAGATGCTCGCGCGCTGGGGCTGCCACTATCTGCAGGGAGAGTTGAGCGGGCGCGCCGCGCTGCATCACCCCTGGTCCGGCGCCGTCCCGGCGCAGGCGAGGCTCGCCTAGTCCTTCTTGTCGGCGAGCTTGCTCAGCCGCTTCTGCATCTCGTCGAGTTGGCGCTTCAGCTCGTTGATGTCGTCGGGCGATGCCGACGGCTTTTCCGCGCCCGTCTCGCGCCGCGCGAACGGAGTAAACATGCTGAAGGCCTTCTCGAACATTTCCATGTTGCGGCGGGCCTGGTCTTCCAGCACCCCGAGCGTGGAGACGCCGAAGGCGGAGGCCATCTGCTGGCGGAACTTTTCCTGTTCCTTGGTCAAAGTCTCGAGCGAGACCTCGAGATAGCGGGGAACCAGCATCTGCATGCTGTCGCCGTAGAAGCGGATGAGCTGGCGCAGGAAATTGATCGGAAGGAGATTTTGCCCTTCCTTATTCTCCTGCTCGAAGATGATCTGCGCCAGCACCGAGCGCGTGATGTCCTCGCCGGTCTTGGCATCGAACACCTGGAAGTCCTCGCCGGCCTTCACCATGACGGCGAGGTCTTCGAGCGTCACATAGGTGCTGGTGCCGGTATTGTAGAGCCGCCGGTTGGCGTATTTCTTGATCGTGATCGGTTCTTCAGGCTTGGTCATGAACGCCGCAACACTCATCGCCCGCTGGCGCGGGCCGGTGCTATCAAAATAGGCTCTTTCCGGGCCTGCGGCCAATCTTTTTGTGCGGCTTTCGGCTTTAGGAGGATGGAGGGGCGTTTTGCGCGCCATATCTGCCGTGCTATCGGGAGACCCGGTCGATCAAAGGAGCTTTCCATGCAGGACGACATCGTCATCGTCGGGGCTGCGCGCACGCCCGTCGGAGCGTTCAACGGGGCATTTGCCAATCTGCCCGCCCACGAGCTCGGGCGGGTGGCGATTGGCGAAGCGCTCAAGCGGGCGGGGGTCGAAGCCCCGAAGGTGTCGGAGGTCATTATGGGACAGATCCTGACCGCGGGTCAGGGTCAGAACCCGGCGCGCCAGGCCTCGATCGCCGCGGGCATTCCCGTGGAAAGCCCGGCCTGGGGCGTCAACCAGCTTTGCGGTTCGGGCCTGCGCGCCGTTGCGCTCGGTTACCAGGCGATCAAGAACGGAGATTCGGAGATCGTGGTCGCCGGCGGCCAGGAATCGATGAGCATGGCCCCGCACTGCCAACATCTGCGCGCGGGCGTGAAGATGGGCAGCATCGAGCTTGTCGATACGATGATCAAGGACGGCCTGTGGGATGCTTTCAACGGCTATCACATGGGAAACACGGCCGAGAACGTTGCTCGGCAGTGGCAGATCACGCGCCAGCAGCAGGACGAGTTCGCCGTGGGCTCGCAGAACAAGGCAGAAGCGGCGATGAAGGCCGGCCGATTCAAGGACGAGATCGTTGCGGTCACGGTGAAGACGCGAAAGGGCGACATCGTCGTCGATACCGACGAATATCCGAAGGCCGGCGTGACGCTGGATTCGGTCGCCAAGCTGCGCCCCGCCTTCGAGAAGGAAGGTACGGTGACGGCCGCGAACGCGTCCGGCATCAATGACGGCGCAGCGGCGCTCGTGCTGATGAAGGCCTCGCAGGCCGCCAAGGAAAACCGGCCGGTCCTAGCCCGTATCGTGTCCTGGGCGCAGGCCGGCGTCGATCCCTCGATCATGGGCACGGGGCCGATCCCCGCCTCCCGCGCGGCACTGAAGAAGGCCGGATGGAAGATCGACGATCTCGACCTGATCGAGGCCAACGAAGCCTTCGCCGCGCAGGCCTGCGCGGTCAACAAGGATCTCGGCTGGGATCAGAGCAAGGTCAACGTCAATGGCGGGGCGATCGCGATCGGTCATCCGATCGGCGCGTCCGGCGCGCGCATTCTGGTGACGCTGCTTCACGAGATGCAGAAGCGCGGCGCCAAGAAGGGTCTCGCCACGCTTTGCATCGGCGGCGGCATGGGCATCGCCATGTGCGTTGAACGATAGTTTCCGTTCCGCGCTTGATCTGCGTCATGGCCGGGCTTGTCCCGGCCATCTACGTCTTTAATCTGACGTAATAAGGAAAAAAGAACGGTAGGCGCAATCGTTGGGGATGAGAGGGAGGGAACGATGGCACGCGTTGCTCTGGTGACGGGCGGCACGCGCGGAATCGGTGGGGCGATCTCGAGGGCGCTCGCCGCCGCAGGTTACCGGGTCGCCGCCAATTACGGCGGCAACGACGAGGCCGCCCGGACATTCAACGCCGAAACCGGCATCCCGGTCTTCAAATGGGACGTCTCCTCGTTCGAGGCCTGCGCCGAGGGCGTCAGGAAGGTGGCTGCGGAAATCGGGCCGGTCGATGTGCTGGTCAACAATGCCGGCATCACCCGCGACACCATGTTCCATCGCATGACGCCGGAGCAATGGAACATCGTCATTTCCACCAATCTCGGCTCGCTGTTCAACATGACGCGGCAGGTGATCGAGGGCATGCGCGAACGCAAGTTCGGGCGCATCATCAATATCTCCTCAATCAACGGACAGAAGGGCCAGATGGGACAGGTGAACTATTCCGCCGCCAAGGCGGGCGAAATCGGCTTCACCAAGGCGCTCGCGCAGGAAGGCGCGCGCAGCGGCATCACGGTCAACGCGATCTGCCCCGGCTATATCGCCACCGACATGGTGAAGGCGGTGCCGAAGGATGTGCTGGAAAAGAACGTTCTGCCGCTGATCCCGGTCGGGCGTCTCGGCGAGCCGGAGGAGATCGCGCGGTGCGTCGTGTTCCTCGCATCCGACGACGCGAGCTTCATCACCGGTTCCACTCTTACGGCCAATGGCGGACAATTCATGGCGTGAGGGCGCGCGGCGCGCTCCGCGCCACGCCGGCTCCTACCACCAGCGATCCACATTCATGATGGCGCCGGTTTCGGCATCGATCTCGACCTCGATATTCTGCCCGTCGGGTGCGTGCCCCTCGATCTGCCATTTGCCGTCGTAGAATTCGATCTGGCTGATTCCGGCGATGCCTATATTCCGCGCAACGAACAGGGCGCGCTGCATGGAGAATTCCGATCCAGCGCTTTGCGCGAGCGCCGGCAGGCTCGCTCCGGCAAGCGCGGCGGCAAATACGAACGTCATGAATTTTCGCATGATTCATTCTCCCGATCATCCTTGCGGCATGACAGCCAACGTGACGGCCGCGCCGAAGGTTTCGGTCTTTGCGCCGATGAAAGAACTCGTGAAGGGCGGTGACGCGTGAACCCCGCGCGCGCCACGGCGATCGGTTTCGCCGCCGTATTGATGTGGTCGTCGCTGGCCGTTTTTACGGCGGCATCCGGGCGCGTGCCGCCGTTCCAGCTTGCGGCGATGACCTTCGGGCTCGGCGGCGGACTGGGCGCGCTGTCGTGGCTGTTCCGGCGCGGGGCGGCGGCGGCCTTGCGTCAGCGACCGGCGGTTTGGGCGCTCGGGATCGGCGGGTTGTTCGGCTATCATGCCTTGTATTTCATGGCGCTGCGGCTCGCCCCGCCCGCCGAGAGCGGCCTGATCAATTATCTCTGGCCGCTGCTGATCGTACTGTTCTCTTCGTTCCTTCCGGGCGAGCGGCTGAGGGCGCATCACCTCGCAGGCGCCGCGCTCGGCCTGGCCGGCACCGGCGTGCTAATGACCGGGCGGACGCAGCTCGGTTTTGCGCCCGAATTCATTCCCGGCTATGGCGCAGCCTTCGTCGCCGCCTTCGTGTGGGCAGCCTATTCGGTGCTGTCGCGCCGCTTCGCCGCCGTACCGACCGACACGGTGGCGGGCTTTTGCCTCGCGACGGCGCTGCTCGGGGCGATCTTTCATCTTTTTTTCGAGCAGACCGTCTGGCCGGGTAACGCGGGCGAATGGCTCGCGGTGCTGGCGCTGGGAGTGGGGCCGGTCGGCCTTGCCTTCTACGTCTGGGACATCGGCATGAAACGCGGCGACGTGCGCGTGCTCGGCGCGTCGGCCTATGCCGCGCCGGTGCTGTCGACCATTCTCCTCGTCCTCGCCGGCTATGCGCAGGCTACGCCGTCGCTCGTGCTCGCCGCCGCGCTGATCGCCGGCGGCGGCGTGATCGCGGCGAAGGAGATGATTTTCGGAAAATCTGCGCGCTAGGCGCCGGGCGTCCAGCCGGACGGCGCCATTTCGAAGCCCGAAAACTCGAACCCGGGCGCGACCGTGCAGCCCACCAGCGTCCAGTCGCCGAGGCTTCGCGCCGCCTGCCATGCGTGGGCGGGAACGACCGCCTGCGGCCGCTCGCCCTTGTCGAGCGCGGCGCCGAGCCGCATCATGTCAACCCCGGCCGCGCCGGCGACCGAAAGCTCGAGCGGCGCGCCGGCATAATAGTGCCACAGCTCGGCGGCATCGATCCGATGCCAGTGCGAGTGCTCGCCGCGGGCGAGCAGATAATAGATGGCAGTCGATGCCGCGCGTCCACCCCCGACATTGCGCGGATCGCGAAAGGTCTCGGCGAAATGGCCGCCTTCCGGATGCGGCTTCAGGCCGAGCATCCCGATGACGTCGGAAGCGGCGAGCGCGTGCATGCGACTCAGAACCTGTTCTTGCGCGCGCGCACTTCCGCGAACACCTCCGCGGCCGGCCGGCCCGCCATCCCGACCGCCGCGGCGACCGCGGGAATGTCCGCGCGCAGGAAGCAATTGGCCTGCTTTTCGGCGCCGATCGTCGCGGGCAGGGTGGGCTTGCCCGCCGCGCGCAGCGCCTCGACCTGCCTGGCGCGCGCGAGCAGCGCCTCGTTGTCCGGCTCAATCGTCAGCGCGAACTTGATATTCGCCTGCGTGTATTCGTGGCCGCAGTAGAACTTCATGTCGTCCGGGAGCGCGCGCAGCTTCAGAAGCGAGGCCCACATCTGCGCCGCGCTACCCTCGATGACGCGGCCGCAGCCGATCGAGAACAGGGTGTCGCCGACGAAGGCGATTCCGTCGGCGTCGAGTACATAGGCGATGTGGTCGAGCGTATGGCCCGGCGTCTCCAGCACGCGCGCGCTGAGCTGGCCGATTTTGACCGTCTGCCCTTCGCCCACGGTTTCGTCGGCGTGGAACTTGTCGCTGTTTGGGCCGACCACGCGGCAATTGTATTTCCGCTTGAGCGGGGCGACGCCCGCCGTGTGGTCGCTGTGGTGATGGGTCACGAGAATGTCGGTCAGGGTCCAGCCGGTCGCCTGCAGCGCGGCCTCGACCGGCGCGGCGTCGGGCGCGTCGATCGAGGCAGTGGCCCCGGTCGCCGGGTCGTGCAGCAGCACGCCGTAATTGTCGGAAAGGCACGTGAAGAGATGAATCTGCGCGGGCATGTGAGGCTCATTTCAGCGGGGGGAGGATCGGGCGCCCACCATGCCGCCTGAATGGGGACTTGTTAAGCCTGATCGTGGCGCGGGCGTCATGCGCCCGGCAATTCATGCTACTTTTGCCGCATGTTCGTTGACGTCGTCGATCTGCGGAACTTCTACGCCCAGGGCCTTGGCGTCGTGGCTCGCCGCTTCATCGGGCGCGGCATCCGCGGCCGGTGGGGCGACACGCGCGGCCAGCGCGTCCTCGGCATCGGCTACGCCACACCCTATCTCGGCCTGTTCCGCGAGGAGGCCGAACGCTGCATCGCCTTTATGCCGGCGGCCCAGGGCGTGGTGAAATGGCCGTCGTCGCGGCCCGCGCTTTCCGCGCTGGTCGAGGAGACGCAGCTTCCGCTCTCCGACAATGCGGTCGACCGGGTGCTTCTGGTGCACGCGCTGGAAATGGCGGACGACGCCATCGCGCTGATGCGCGAGGTCTGGCGCGTGCTGGCGCCCAACGGGCTGCTGCTCGCGGTGGTGCCCAATCGCCGCGGCCTGTGGGCGCGCATCGACACGACGCCATTCGGCCACGGGCGCCCCTATTCGCGCGCGCAGATCACCCACATCCTGCGCGAGACTTGGTTCACGCCGACCGGATGGGGTGAGGCGCTGTACGTACCGCCGATTCCGCGCGGCTGGTTTCTGCGCTCCGCGGTGGCCTGGGAGCGGACCGGCGCGACATTGTCGGCGCCGTTCGCCGGCGTGCATATCGTCGAGGCGACCAAGCAGGTCTATCGCGCGATTCCGGCGCGGCGGGAAAAACGCCGGTTCGTTCCTGCGCTCGAGCCGGTGCTCGCGCCTTCGCCCGGCGGCGCCGCGCGCGTGGAAAAATGAAACGGCCGGACTCGCGTCCGGCCGCATGGGTGCGAACAGGTCAGATCACTCGCCGACAGGACCGGTCGGCGGCAATTCGTCGCCGGGCTCATTTCCGACATTAGGCTGGCCGCCCTGCACATCCGGCCGCGGGCCGCGATGGCCGCGCCGCCGCCGGCGATGCAGCGGGAAGCGGTCGCCCTGGTTGTCGTAGCCGCCATTCTGTCCATAGCCCGGCTGCGAAGCGCCGGTGATGAACGACGGCAGGCGGCCGAGATCGTTCTCGCCGCCCTGTTGCGGACGATGATCGTGCTGCGGCCGGTTCTGATAGTCGCGCGGCGGATAGGGCTGCGGATTGCCCTGCGGGCCCTGCTGCGGATAGGGCTGCTGTGCTTCGCGTGGATAATGAGGCTCGATGCCGCCGGACTGCGGCGCCGCCAGCTCCTCCTCGCCGTCTTCCGAACCTTCGTCGCCGATGCGCGGCTGTTCGCCGCCTTCGGGGCGCTGCTGGAACGGCTGGTTCTGGCGGAATTGCTCCTGCGCAGCAGCGATCAGGCGGAAATAATGTTCCGCGTGCTGATAATAGTTTTCCGCCGCCACCGGATCACCGGAGGCCGTAGCGTCGCGCGCGAGCTGGATATATTTTTCCGCGATGTGATTGGCGGTGCCGCGGATCTTCACGTCCGGGCCGTTCGACTCATAGACGCGCGTCAGAGGATTGTGGCTCTTTCCGCCGCCTCCGCCCCGATTACGGCCGCGCATGCGTTTGCTCTGATTATGGCTGTGATTGTTTCTCATAGCTTGCCTGTTCGCCAACCCTTTGTGTGGCGGTTCACGACCCGCCTGACTTTCCTCAAGCCTCAACGATCGAACCGTCAGCACACTTCACATCCAGCCCCGCCGGGGTGGATCGTTTGCGCCCGTGCACGCGCTCTGACGATTGCTCGCGTTGATTGCTTTTCTCGCAAACCCCTCGCGCGAATCTTCGCGCCCAAATCACCGCGCTGCTACGCACCTGGCCAATAAGTTATGTCGTTGAGCGTGCTCAACCGGTGAATCAATGACACATCCGCGTTTCGGTTCGACCTGGCTTTCGCCCTTCGTTTCTGCGCGCTGCTGCCTCTCGAAGCTTCGCTTCGGGCCTTTTCGGCAACGCTGGTCGATGTCGTGGTCAGAAGCTAGTCAATTCGACCGCATATTCCAAGCGATTTTTTGCCTCCCCGGAATGCGTCCGGATCATGGCGAAAGACGCAGGGTCAGGGCACGGGCGATGCCGCCGAGGTCTCGCCGTGCCGGTGATTCGGCATGCAACCCGCCGCCCGCCATGATCGCAGTGACGGCTTCTTCCTGTCCCATGCCAAGCTCAAGCACCAAGGCGCCGTCCGCCGTCAGCAGGCGTCGCGCATCAGAGGCGATCCGCCGGTAAGCGGACAATCCGTCGGGCCCGCCGTCGAGCGCCAGGCCGGGGTCGAAATCGCGCACTTCCGGCGCGAGAGTTCCGATCTTGTTTGACGGTATATAGGGTGGATTGGAGACAATACAATCGAAGGGTCCACGCAGCGCGTCGGCAAAATCGCACTCCACGAAATGCGCCCGCGCGGCAAGGCCGTGGCGGCGCGCATTGTCTCGCGCCGTGCACAGCGCCGCGAGGCTGCGGTCGGTGCCGAATCCTGTCGCCGCCGGGCGCTCGCGCAGGAGCGCGAGCAGCAGGCAGCCCGATCCCGTTCCGAGATCGGCGATGCGCGGTCTGCGATCAGGCGCGCCCATCGCCGCCAGCGCCGCCTCGACCACCGTCTCGGTTTCGGGGCGCGGCACGAGCGTCGACGGCGAGAGCGCGAAGGTCATTCCCCAGAATTCCTTGCAGCCGAGAATGCGCGCGACCGGTTCGCGCGCGAGACGCCGCTGCACCAGCGGGAGGAGAGCGGCGATCTCCGCACCGCTCAGAACGCGCCGCGCTGCGGAGGCGAGCGCGGCGTGATCGGCGCCGAGCGCATGTCCGACCAATAGCCGCGCATCGAGATCGGGCGAATCGACGCCGCGATCCCGGAGCGCGAGGGATATGCGGCGCCGCGCGCCTTCGATGGTGATGCCAGGCGCGAGGGCGGCCTCGATCGACCCGGACGTCACGCGCTCGCCTCGGCCGCGAGCAGGGCGGCCTGATGATGCGTCACCAGGGCGTCGATGATTTCGTCGAGCGCCTCGCCCTCGATCACCTGCGGCAGCTTGTAGAGTGTCAGGTTGATGCGGTGATCGGTCACCCGACCCTGCGGAAAGTTGTAGGTGCGGATGCGCTCCGACCGGTCGCCGGTCCCGATCTGTCCCTTGCGCTCGGCGGCGCGTTCGGCGTCGCGCTTGCTGCGTTCGGCGTCGTAGAGCTTGGCACGCAGAAGCGCAAACGCGCGCGCCTTGTTCTTGTGCTGCGAACGATCCTCCTGCACCGCGACGACGATACCGGTCGGAATATGCGTGATCCGGATCGCCGACTCGGTCTTGTTGACGTGCTGCCCGCCGGCGCCGCTGGCGCGCATCGTGTCGATGCGCAGATCGGATTCGTTGATGGCGACGTCGATGTCCTCCACCTGCGGCAGCACTGCCACCGTCGCCGCCGAGGTGTGAATGCGTCCCGACGCCTCGGTATCCGGCACGCGCTGGACGCGATGCACGCCGGATTCGAATTTCAGCTTGGCGAAGGCACCGCGGCCGCGGATCTCGGCGACGATTTCCTTGAAGCCCCCGACGGTGCCTGGGCTTTCGGAAATGACCTCGACCTTCCAGCCCTGCCGCGCGGCATACCGTTCGTACATTCGGAACAGCGTGCCGGCGAAGAGCGCGGCCTCGTCGCCTCCAGTGCCCGCGCGGATTTCGAGAATTACGTCACGCTCATCCATCGCGTCCTTGGGGATGAGGTGAATGCGCATGTCGTGTTCGAGCTGGTCGCGCCGCGCCTCGAGCGTGTGCTTTTCCTCCTCCGCGATCTTGCGCATCTCCGTTTCGCTTGCCGGATCGGCGATCATCGCATCGAGATCGGCAATATCGGCGAGCGTCGCGCGATAGGCCCTCACGGTATCGACGATCGGGCCGAGCTCGGCCAGCTCGCGCGACAGCTTCACGAATGTCTCGGGCGGCAATTGCTTCGACAGTTCAGCTTCAAGCTCGGCGTGGCGGGCGAGGAGAGCGTCGAGTTTGGCTTGCGGCAGCATCGTTACAGCGTCAGTCCTTCATCCGCGGCGAAATCCTCGATACGCTCGCGCACCGTGATGCCTTCTTCCTGGTGATCGAGCAGCGGGCCGATCGCGGTCGCCGCCTTGGCGGCGTCGAGATCGAGCAGCATCGCCTTCACCGGCCCGATCGCCGACGGCGTCAATGACATCGAGCGATAGCCGATGGCGGCGAGCGCCAGCGCCCCGACCGGGCGCGAGGCCATTTCGCCGCAGACCGTGACCGGCTTGTTATGCTCGCGCGATTTTCTCGCGATCAGCCGAAGCGCGCGCAGAACCGGCGCCGAAATCGGATCGAACCGGTCGGACACGAGTCGGTTGCCGCGGTCGGCGGCGAACATGAATTGCACGAGGTCGTTGGTGCCGACGGAAAGGAAATCGACCTTGGGAAAAAGCTCGTCGAGCTGGAACAGGAGCGAGGGCACCTCGACCATCGCACCGACATCGACGTGCTCGGGCAGCGTGTGGCCGTGCCGGCGCAGATAGGTCAGTTCGTGCTCGACGAGGCCCTTGGCGCGATCGAATTCGGCGGTCACCGCGATCATCGGAAACATGATCTTCAGCTCCCGCCCGGCCGACGCCTTCAGCAACGCGCGAATCTGGCTGCGCATCAGGCCCGGCCGGTCGAGCCCGAGCCGGATCGCTCGCCAGCCGAGCGCCGGATTTTCCTCCTCCATCGCCCGCATATAGGGAAGGATCTTGTCGCCGCCGATGTCGAGGGTGCGGAAGGTCACGGGCTTGCCGTTGGCCGCGTCGAGCACCGACCGGTACAGCGAGAGCTGCTCGCTGATGCGCGGGAAGGCGGTCGCGACCATGAACTGCAACTCGGTGCGGAACAGGCCGATCCCCGCCGCGCCGGTATCCTGGATATGCGGTAGGTCGACGAGCAGCCCGGCGTTGATCAGCAGTGTGATGTCCTCGCCGTCCTTGGTGATGCAGGGCTTGTCGCGCAGCTTCTGATACTGCGCCTGGCGGCTGGCGCGCAGCCGCACCCTCTCGGCGTAGGAATGTTCGATATCGGCCGGCGGGCGGACGTAAACATCGCCGGTGGTGCCGTCAACGATGATCGCATCGCCCGGATCGACGAGCCCGGCGGCATTCTCGATTTCGCCGACCGCGGCGATGCCGAGCGCGCGGGCAACGATGGCGACATGCGAGGTCGCCCCGCCTTCCTCGAGCACGAGGCCGCGCAGGCGCTTGCGGTCGTAGTCGAGCAGCGCGGCGGGGCCCATCGAGCGGGCGATGAGGATCGCGTTCTCCGGAAGCTGGTCCTTCCTGGGCGCGTGATCGACGCCCATGAGCTGGCGCATCAGGCGGTTGGCGAGATCGTCGAGATCGTGCAGCCGCTCGCGGATATAGGGGTCGGTCTGCCGCATCATCCGCGCGCGGGTGTCAGATTGCACGCGCTCGACGCCGGCTTCGGCGGTGAGGCCGGTCATCACCGCCTCGCGCATGCGATCCATCCAGCCGCGATCATGGGCGAACATGCGGTAGGCCTCGAGAATCTCGCGATGCTCGCCGCCGTCGGACACCTCGCCGCGCTCCAGCATCGTGTCAACGTCGCTGCGCAACGTGGCGATCGCGTCGTCGAGACGCCTAAGTTCCTTCTGCACGTCGTCGGCGATGAAATTCTTGATCACCACGCGCGGTTCGTGCAGCACCGCGTGGCCGAGCGCGATGCCCTCGGAAAGCGCCGTGCCGGTGACATGGATGCGCGGATGCACCGCCGGTTCCGCCCCGGGCTTGGCGAGCGCCGACAATTCACCGGAGGCGATCATCTCCGCGAGCACCATGGCGGTGGTCTGCAGCGCCTCCACCTCCTCCTCGGAATAGGTGCGGTGCGCGCGGTTCTGCACGACGAGCACGCCGAGCGTGTTGCCTGCGCGCAGGATCGGCACGCCGAGGAAGGAGTGGTAAATTTCTTCGCCAGTCTCCGGACGATACGAGAAGGCCGGGTGCGTGTGCGCTTCCGAAAGATTGACCGGTTTCGCCTCGCGCGCGACGAGGCCGACCAGGCCTTCGTCGCTGCCCATCACCGTCAAATGGACGGCCTCGCGCTTCAGGCCCTCGGTGGCGTAAAGCTCGAGTGTGCCGTCCATGCGCAGCACATAGACGGAGCACACCTCCGCCACCATGTTGGCGGCGATCAGCACCACGATCTTGTCGAGGCGTTCCTGCGCGCTGACCGGTTCCGCCATGACTTCGCGGAGTCGGCGCAACAGCACGCGCGGACCGCCGAGAGCGCCACGCATCGAAAGAAATCCTTGGCGGCTGCATCCCGCAGCCCTGCAAGGGCTATAGCCGCTGCAGCGCGTCAACCGCAAGACAGGCGGATCGGCCGCTACCAGGCGCAGCTTGCGGAAATGCGGCCAAGCGCGGCGCGAAAGGCATCGGTTCCGGCGAGCGCGCGGTAAAGCTCGCGGACCGTCATCCCGGCCGGGAGACCGGGTGGGGCCTTCCCGCCCGGACCGAAGAGCCGCTTCTCCGCCAGGGCTAGGTCCGCCTCGGTGGCCGCACGATCGAGCACGGAGGCGGGCAGATCGGCGGTCAGGAGATCGGCCAGCGATGCGGCATCGAGCAGAGGCAGCCGCGCCAAAACCGGCTTTTCCAGCAACAGGGCGAGCGCGTGGTCGGGATGCGCCGGATCGTGGATCGGCGGTCCAAAATCGCGGAACAGGGCGACGCCGTCGCCGGACGACGCGGCGGCGAGCCGCGCGGCGACGTCGGGGGCGTCTTCGCGCACGTAATAGCGGTTGAGGCTGTCGAACAGAACGTAGCGATAGCCGTTCGTGAGCAGCATGGGCTCCCACTGCTCCCATGCCGGTGCTTGCGAGAACGGCGCTAGCGCCTCGACGAGCACGATCTTCGGCCTGAACCGGTCCCAGTCGTTGCCGGCAAGCACTTCGGCCTCCGCGCCTTCCACGTCGATCTTCAGGAAGTCGATCTCGCCCGCCCCGTGCCCGGCGCACAGCCCGGCGAGCGTCACCATCGGCAGGCGCATCGTCTGCGACGCCTTGCCGAAATCCGATCGCGCCGATCGCGCGTGCGCCTCGACGGTGGTGGAGAAGCCGTGGAAGTCATCGACCAGATAAAAATCGGCCTCGCCGTTTCGCGCGCCGACCAGCACCTGGACATTCCTGTCGCGCGGCCGGATCGAGCGGGCGAGCGCGGCGAGCCGCGGGTTGGGCTCGACCGCGATCCCGCTCCAGCCCTTCAGATAAAAGGCGAAGGAGACATTGTCGAAAACCGGATGCCCGGCGCCGATGTCGATATAGAAGCCGCTCGTCTGCTCCTCGCCGAGCGCGCGGAGAAGATTGATGTCCTCGTGGCGCTGCGAATAGGAGACCTGGCCTGTCATCGTTCACCTGTGGTCCCGGCACGGCGCCCGACGCGGAACCCGCAAGCGGTTCCGGCTCGTCCGCGTTCCGGACTTGCCGCGGCGGGGGCCCGGAACCGCCGGCGTTATTTGTCGAGCCCGTACAGCGTGTGCAGCGTGCGCACCGCAAGCTCGGTATAGGCCGCCTCGATCAGCACGGAAAACTTGATTTCCGATGTGGTGATCGCGCGAATGTTGATGTTGCGCGCGGCGAGCGCGCGAAATGCCTCGGCGGCGACGCCGGCATGGCTGCGCATGCCGATGCCGATCACCGACACCTTGGCTACATCCGTCGCGCCGTCCACTTTCTCGTAGCCGATCTCGCTTCTGGCCTTGCCGATCACGTCCATCGAGCGCTGGTAGTCGGCCGCCGGCACGGTGAAGGTGAGATCGGTCGTCTTGCCGTCGGCGGAGACGTTCTGCACGATCATGTCAACGTTGATGTTGGCGGCCGCGAGCGGGCCGAAAATCGCCGCGGCGACTCCCGGCTTGTCCTGGACGCGGCGGATGGAGATCTGCGCCTCATCCTTCGAGAAGGCGATGCCAGTGACGACCTGTTGTTCCACGATGTCTTCCTCGTCGCAGATGAGCGTTCCGGGCGGATGATCGCTTGCCGGATCGATGTCCTCGGGCTTGTCGAAACTCGATCGCACGAAAATGCGCACCTTGTGCACCAGGCCAAGCTCGACCGAGCGCACCTGCAGCACCTTGGCGCCGAGCGAGGCGAGTTCGAGCATTTCCTCGAACGCCACCTTGTCGAGGCGTCTCGCCTTCGGCACCACGCGCGGATCGGTGGTATAGACCCCGTCCACGTCGGTGTAGATGTCGCAGCGATCCGCCCGGATCGCGGCCGCCACCGCGACCGCGGAGGTGTCGGAGCCGCCGCGGCCGAGCGTGGTGATACGGCCGGTATCCTTGTGGATGCCCTGGAAGCCGGCAATCACCGCCACTTCCTTGCGTTCCTTGAACCGCTTGACCAGCTCCGCGCCGTTGATGTCCTCGATGCGGGCGGCGCCGTGGGCGTTCGAGGTGAGGATCGGCAATTGCCAGCCCTGCCACGAGCGGGCGGTCACGCCCATGCTCTGAAGAACGATGGCCAGCAATCCGGCGGTCACCTGCTCGCCCGAGGCGACGACAGCGTCATATTCGCGCGCGTCATGCAGAGGCGAGGCCTCGCGGCACCACGCTACCAATTCGTTGGTTTTTCCCGACATCGCGGAAACGACCACGGCGACGTCATGGCCGGCGTCCACCTCGCGCTTCACATGGCGCGCGACGTTGCGGATACGCTCGATGTCGGCGACGGACGTGCCGCCGAATTTCATGACCAGACGCGACATGATCTTTCAGGAAACCTCTGTCCGGGCGGCGCAGCCCGGATCGCTGCGCTCGAAAACGCGGCGTATTCATAACGGTGGGGTCCGGATGCCGCAACAGCCACCTGACGCCCGGCATTGACCTTGGCACCGCCGGAGGGCAGGGGTTGCGCGTCTGGATCCGCAGCGAGATTGACATGCCGAACGAACGGACCGCCTCAACCGTCGATCAGGCCGAAGTTGACCAATTCGCAAGGCACGCGGCGCAATGGTGGGACCCGAACGGCCCCATGGCGATGCTGCACAAGTTCAACCCGGTGCGGCTTGCCTATATCCGCGACCAGGTCACCGCCCGCTTCCACCGGAACCGCCGCGAGATGGCGCCTCTCGGCGGCTTGCGCATCCTCGATATCGGCTGCGGGGCCGGCATTCTGAGCGAACCGCTGGCGCGGATGGGCGCCTCGGTCGTGGGCGCCGATCCGGCCGAGCTGAATATCGAGGCGGCGCGGCGGCATGCGGAGCTCGGCGGCCTTTCGATCGACTATCGCGCGACCAGCGCGGAGACCCTCGCCGATGCCGGCGAGCGTTTCGACGTGGTGCTGGCGATGGAAGTGGTCGAGCACGTCGCCGATGTCGGTCTGTTCGTTGGCCGCTGCGCCGAGATGGTCAGGCCGGGCGGCCTGATGATGGCAGCCACGATCAACCGCACCGCCAAGAGCTTCGCCCTGGCCATCGTCGGCGCCGAATATGTGCTGCGCTGGCTGCCGCGCGGCACGCATGACTGGAAGAAATTCGTCACGCCCGATGAGCTGGAACAGGCGATGCGGGAGGCGGGCTTGCGGCGCATCGCCGAGACCGGCGTCGTCTATAATCTGTTCGCCGATCAGTGGCGGCTGTCCGACGACATGGACGTCAATTACATGATGGCGGCGGGACGCGACGGCTGAACTTGCGGACCGCAATCCACCCATGTCCCGCCGGCCCTTGTGCGGCGCATCCGCGTCTTCTAGGCGTGACGAAACATGGACGCCGGATCGTCCCGGCGATAACGGTCACTCCCGATGCACGAGGCAGGCTGGCTCTGGGCAGTGTTCACGCTAATCGCGGCGGCCGGGCAGACCGTGCGCAACGCGATGCAGCGCGAACTGACCAGGACGCTCGGCACCGTCGGGGCGACGCATGTGCGTTTCCTGTTCGGCTTTCCCTTCGCGATTCTCTTTCTCGCCGGAGTGATGCTTGTCACCGGGGCGCAGATGCCGCGCCCGCCGCTGGCCTATTGGCCCTGGGTGATCCTCGGCGCCGCCACGCAGATTCTGGCGACCGCGCTCATGCTCGCGGCGATGGGTGAGCGGTCCTTCGTCGTCACCATCGCCTACCTCAAGACCGAGCCCGTGCAGGTCGCGCTGTTCGGCTTGATCTTTCTCGGCGACAGGGTGTCGGCCAGCATGGTGGCGGCGATCGTCATCGCCACCGCCGGCGTGATCATCATGTCGTCGAAGGCGGGGAGCCTGCGGGGCGAAAGCCTGCGCCCGACCTTCATCGGCCTTTTGTCGGGAGGCATGTTCGCCCTGTCGGCGATCGGCTATCGCGGCGCCATCCTCAGCCTCGGCCTGCCGAACTTCATCATGGCCGCGACGCTGACGCTCGCCATCGGGCTGATCATGCAGGCGCTGTTCCTGACGCTGTATCTGCAGCTGCGCGAGCCGAAAGTGATGCGCGACATTCTCGCCGCCTGGCGTCCGTCGCTGTTTGCCGGCTTCATGGGCGCGGCCGCGTCCCAGTTCTGGTTTCTCGCTTTCGCGGTTGCGACCGCGGCGAGCGTGCGGACCCTCGCATTGGTCGAGGTGCTGTTCGCGCAACTGGTCTCGCATGCGATCTTCGGGCAGCCGACCTCGCGCCGCGAATTGACCGGGATCGTGTTGGTCGTCACGGGAGTAGGGCTGCTGCTCTGGTCGCACTGAGCGGTGGGCGGATCGGTCTGGCTAGTTCTTGTCGTCGGGCAGGAACGGTAGCGGGTGAAATTCGATGCCCTCCTCGAGCATGTCCTTGACGTCTTCCGCAGACGCCTCCCCGTAGATCGAGCGATGCTCGATCTCGCCGTAGTGCATTTTGCGCGCTTCCTCCGGGAATCTCTTGCCGACATTGTCGGCCGTCCTGATGATGTGCTCGCGCAACTCCTTAAGCTTCCGCCGCAATTCGCGCTCCTGCGGCGACATCATCGCCACCGGCGTCGCCGTCTCGCCGGCCTTCTCGGCGAGCGCGGGCTCATTGGCGACGATGGTCTCGTGCTCCGTCGGCCGTGAGGCGATCGCCGGCGCCATGATCGCCTTGTCGATCTTGACGGACGCGCAGATCGGACATTCGACCAGATTGCGCTTGCGCTGCCTGGCATAGTCCGCTGAGTTCGAGAACCAAGCCTCGAACTCGTGCTTCTTGTCGCAAATGAGAGCGTAGCGGATCATGATGCGTCCCGCACCGTGTGCAAGTGTGCCGGCTCCGCCAGCGGCTCGATGATCTCGAAGCGCCGGCCGTGCTGCAGGGAAGGCACCCGCGCGCGCGCCGTCGCCACGGCGCCCGGATCGATTTGCGCCATGACCACGCAAGGTTCGGTGCCGCCTTCGGCCAGAATCGTTCCCCACGGATCCACGATCAGCGAGTGACCGTAGGTCTCCCGCCCGTTTTCATGCAGGCCGCCCTGCGCGGCGGCGAGGACGAAGCAGCCGTTTTCGATGGCGCGGGCGCGGATCAGCGCGTGCCAGTGCGCCTCTCCGGTCTGGCGCGTGAAGGCTGAGGGAATGGCGAGCATCGTCGCGCCAGCTTCGGCGAGCGCGCGATAGAGCGCCGGGAAGCGCAGATCGTAGCAGATCGTCAGGCCGAGGCGACCCCACGGCAGGTCGGCGAACACCGCGAGCTCGCCCGGACGGAACCGGCTCGACTCGCGATAGCTTTCCCCGTTGGCAAGATCGACATCGAACATGTGGATCTTGTCGTAGCGGGCGACGATTTCCCCCTTCGGGTCGATCAGGAAGGAGCGGTTCGCCGCCTTCTCGGTCGACGCCTTGATCGCCAGCGAGCCGGCATGCAGATAGATCGAATGCTTGCGCGCCAGGTCGCGGAAGGCGGCGAGGGTGATGTCCTCCTCCTCGCGCGCGATCGCCGCGAACATCCTGTCGCGATCGGGCTCCATGATGTTGGTGATCTCCGGAGTCTGCACGTACTCGGCTCCGTCGGCCTTCGCCTGGCCAATCAGCCGCGAGGCGGCGTCGATATTGGCGGCGGGAGTGCGGCCGGTGCGCATCTGGATGAGGCCGGCGCGGAAGGCGGCCGATTCGGCGGTCTGCGCCGTCATGCTCACGACTCCGCCAGAAGCAGATCGAGGCGGCCGGCCCGTTCGAGCGCATAGAGCTCGTCGCATCCGCCGACATGTGTCGAGCCGATGAAGATCTGCGGATAGGTGCTGGCTCCGCCCGAACGCTCGATCATCTGCGCGCGCAGCGTCGCGTCTCCGTTCACGACGATCTCCTTGAACTCGGCGCCCTTGGACCGCAGCAGGTCCTTGGCGTCGGCGCAATAGGAGCAAAACGGCCTAGTGTAGATTTCGATCGGCGGCATCGGTCAGTCCTGTTGACCGACTATATGGTTGCGCGCGCGCCCTCGACAACCCGGGCGAAAACCAGCACGTCGACATGGGCGGCGCCTGCGCGCAGCATAGCGCGCGCGCAGGTGTCGGCGGTGGCGCCCGAGGTGAGCACGTCGTCGATCAGCAGCAGGCGCTTGCCCGCGATCGCCGCCTTGCCGCCGTCCTCGACCCTGAAGGCGCCTTGCACGTTAAGCGCGCGCTCGGGTTTCGACAGGCCGACCTGCTGCGCGGTGGGTTTCGCCCGCTTCAGCGCACCATATATCACGGGCTTGCCGGCCTTTTCCCCGACGATCCTGGCAAGCAGCGCCGACTGGTTGAACCGCCGCGCCCACAGGCGCCGCCAGTGCAGCGGCACCGGGATGATCGCATCGGTCTCGGGAAACAGCTCGGCCCCGGCTCGGGCCATCCACCGGCCCATGGTCGGCGCGAGGTCGAGCCGGTCGCCGTATTTGAGGGCGTGGACCAGGGAGCGCGCCACCTCATCGTAGCGCACGGCGGCGCGCGCCTTGCGATAGGACGGCGGATCGGCGATGGCTTGCATCGACAGGATGCCGGGCCCGGGGTCATAGACGAACGGGATGCCAAGGCGTTCGCAGAAGGGTCTTTCGATGGGAGACAATTTCGCCCAGCAATGCGCGCACAGGCCCGCGCCGTCGCCGACCGGCTCGCGGCAGGCCGGACATAGCGGCGGCAGCGCGACATCGAGGGCGAGCCGCAGCGGCGCGCGGAGGACGTCCCGCAGCCGGCGGAAGATGGAACGCCGCTCCACTGTCGCCGCATCGAGCATGCGGCTAAGGTAGCGCGGCCTGGATAACGGTGCCAATGGCCGGCCATATCGTATTCGATCGAAAGCTGCTGCGGGCGCGGCGCCGGCGCGCGCTGGCGCTCGGACCGGCGACGTTCCTGCTCGATCGCGCCGCCGACGATATGGCCGAGCGGCTGTCCGCTGTGCTGCGCAAGTTCGAGATGGCCGCCGACATCGGTACGCCCGGCGACGCGGTGCGGCGCGCCATCGCCGCGCGCGGCCTCGCCGGTCGTATCGTCGCGGTGGATGCCTTGCCGGAAAGCGGCGCCGCCGTCGCCGGCGACGAGGAGGCGCTGCCGATCGCGGAAGGATCGCTCGATCTCGCCGTATCTGCGCTGGCGCTGCAATTCGTCAACGATCTGCCGGGCACGCTCCTGCAGATCCGGCGCGCGCTGAAGCCGGACGGCCTGTTTCTCGCCGCGCTCCTCGGCGGCGATACCCTGACGGAATTGCGCGAAGCCTTCGCCGCGGCGGAAATCGAGATCGACGGCGGCGTGTCGCCGCGCGTCGCCCCTTTCGCCGATTTGCGCGACGCCGGCGCGCTGTTGCAGCGGGCGGGCTTCGCCCTTCCGGTGACCGATGTCGATCGCGTAACGGCGCGTTACGATTCCGCATTCGGCCTGATGCACGACTTGCGCCGCATGGGCGCGACCAACGCGCTGGTCGAGCGTCGGCGCACGCCGCTGCGGCGCGCGACCCTGTTCCGGATGGCGGAGATCTATGCGCGGCGTTTCGCCGACACAGACGGGAGATTGCGCGCGACCTTCGACTTCGTCTGGCTGTCGGGCTGGGCGCCGCATGAAAGCCAGCAGCGGCCGCTCAGGCCCGGGAGCGCCCGCGCGCGCCTCGCCGACGCGCTCGGGACCGTCGAGATTCCGTCCGGAGAGAAGCCCCGCTGATCAGCCCGGATAGGCGGAGCTGACGGTGGTGAACAGGTTGTTGACCGAGGACCCGAGCGCCATCACCGTCGCGACGACCGCAAGGGCAATGCCCGATGCCATGATCGCGTATTCGATGGCCGTCGCGCCGCGCTCATCCCGGAGGAAACGGCGGATCGATGAAGTCATGATCGTCAGCGTCTGCATGGGGGTCCTGTCTGCGGGTTCCTGTCAGAGCAACGCCATCAGGTGAGATATCAGCGGCTCGTCGGCCGGAGGCATCGGATATTCCCGAAGCTTGTTTGGCCTGACCCAGGCGAGAGCGGTATGCACCCTGGCTGCCACCTGTCCTTCCCAGCGCCGGCACACATAAAGCGGCATGAGCAGGTGAAAGCCGGGATAGGCGTGGCTCGCGAATGTCAGCGGCGCAAGGCAGGCTTCCCTGACGACAATTCCGAGTTCCTCCGACAATTCTCGTATCAGCGTTTCTTCAGGCCGCTCGCCGGGTTCGACCTTGCCGCCCGGGAATTCCCACAAGCCTGCCATGTCTTTGCCGGGCGGGCGTTGCGCGATCAGCACGCGTCCATCGGCATCGATCAACGCGCAGGCGGCGACGAGGACGAGTTTTCCGCTCACGGTCGTTCGCAAACTAGCCAGCGCATCGTTAAGGCCGATTGAAGAGAACAAGTTAACGCAATGCTAAGAGCGATAGTCGCCGTTGATGGCGACATAGTCCTTGGTCAGATCGCAGGTCAGCACCCGGTCGCTGCCGCGGCCGAGCCCGAGTGCCACCCTGATCTCGATCTTCGGATTCTTCATCGCCGCGGATACCTCGGCCTCGTCGTAACGGGGGTCGCGCGCCCCCCGGTGCGCCACGCGGATGCCGTTGAACCAGATCGACAGCTTGTCGCGGTCGGCCGGCTCGCCGGCCTTGCCGACCGCCATCACGACGCGCCCCCAATTGGCGTCCTCGCCCGCGATCGCGGTTTTCACCAGTGGCGAATTGCCGATCGACATGGCGATCCTGCGCGCGGACTTTTTCGAAACCGCGCCCTCCACCCTGATCTCGATCAGCTTGCGCGCGCCCTCGCCGTCGCGTGCGACCTGCTCGGCGAGATCGGCCAGCACCATGCCGAGCGCCTTGCGGAAGCCGCGCAGCCGCGGATCGGCCGCCTTCGAGATTTTCGGCGCGCCGCGCGACCGTGCCGCGCCGGTGGCGAACATCAGCAGCGTGTCGGAGGTGGACGTGTCCCCGTCAATGGTGACCGCGTTGAATGTGTCCTCGACGCCCTCAGCCAGCATCTTCTGCATGGCCGCGGCGGAAATCGGCGCGTCGGTGAAGACGAAAGACAGCATCGTCGCCATGTCGGGCGCGATCATGCCGGCGCCCTTGGCGATGCCGGCAATCCGCACTTTTGCCTTGCCGATACTGGTCGTCGCCGCCGCGACCTTCGGGAAGGTGTCGGTCGTCATGATCGCCCTGGCCGCCTCCAGCGCCTGGCCGGGCGCCGCGCGCGCGACGAGATCGTCCATCACCGTCCCGAACTTGCGGGCGTCGAGCGGCTCGCCGATCACACCGGTCGAGGCAAGGAATATCTCATGCACCGAGCAGCCGAGCGCCCTGGCCGCGATCTGCGCGGTGAGTTTCGTCGCCGCGCGGCCGCTCTTGCCGGTGAAGGCATTGGCGTTGCCGGAATTGACCACGAGCGCGCGCGCCGTCCGCCGCCTGATCTTGTCGCGGCACCATTCGACCGGCGCGGACGGGCATTTCGAGCGGGTGAACACGCCCGCGACCTGGGTGCCCTTGTCGAAGGCGACGAGCAGCACGTCGGTGCGACCCGCATACTTGATGCCGGCGGCGGCGGTGGCGAGCGTCACGCCATCGATCGGGGGGACGTCCGGAATAGTCGGCGGGGCGAGCGGGGAAACGGGAGCGGGGGCTGCCATGCGGCCTCGGAATTGCCGGTTCTTCTCCGGCAATCCATCAAGCAAGAGGGCGGTGCGGGTCAAGAACAAAACGGGCCGGCGCGTGGCCGGCCCGCTCAAAATCGGAAACGCAAGACCTGCTATTTCTTCTATTTCTTCGCGGGCTCCGCCGCGACCGGTTTGCCGTCCTTGTCGAATTTCTCGATCTTGGCCTCGGCGCGCAGCTTCTGGATCATTTCCGTTTGTGCCTTGCGCACCACGAAGGTCTCGACCTGGTCCTTGACCTGCTCGAAAGTGGGGGCGGGCTTCTTGCGCCTGTCGTCGAGCCGGATGATGTGCCAGCCGAACTGGCTCTTTACCGGCTCCGAAAGCTGGCCCTTGTCGAGCTTGTAGGCGGCTTCGGCGAATTCCGGCACCATCTGGTCCTTGGTGAAGAAGCCGAGATCGCCGCCATTGTCCTTGGAGCCGGGATCCTTCGACCGCTCCTTCGCGATCTTCGCGAAGTCGCCGCCCTTTTTCAGATCCGCCAGCACCTGCTTCGCCTCGTCCTCGGTCTCAACCAGGATGTGGCGGGCACTGACTTCTTCCTCGCTCGATGTCTGCTTGATGGCTTCGTCATAAACCTTGTGCAATTCCGCGTCGGTCGCCGCTTTCTTGGCCTCCTGCGTCAGGAAGACTTCCATCAGCACCTTGTTGCGCGCGGCGGCGAGCTTCTTCTTGAATTCCTCGGTGTCCGCGGTCTTGTTGTCCTCGGCGGCCTTGGTGATCAGGATCGTGTCCACGAGATAGGAAATGAGATAGTCGCGCCTGGCGTCGGCCGGCAATTGCGCGGCCCCGGCGCCAAGCTCGTCCTCGGCGGCGTTGAGGTCGCTCTGGCGCACTTCCTTACCGTTCACCTTGGCGACGACCGGGTCGTTCTGCGCATGGACGGGTGTTGCCACGGCGAGCAGCACGGCAAAGGCGGCGAGGCGGACGAGGGTTTTCATCGGGATTGTCCTGTTGGAACGGGGGCGCACGGTCGGGCGGCGACTTGTCGCGCAGTCGGGGCTCGTTGGCAATGGCCGGCGGTTAACGAGGATGTGAACCAATTGCGGCGTATCGGCGACCAAAGCCGCGAATTTAGGCTTCAATTGACAAGGGTCTGACCCCCTCTTATCTCTCGCCGGACGCTTTCATTATGCCTCGTTGCGGGGCCTGAAGGGCGCCGCGTTTCACGCTTGGAACGGGTCATTTCCCGGGTGCTTCACCTTCCGAACGCCGCCATGGACCTTGAGAAGGATCGCGCATGATCGGCGCTATCGCCAAGAAGCTTTTTGGGTCGGCCAACGACCGCCGCATCCGCGGCTATCGCCCGCGGGTCGAGGCGATCAATGCGCTCGAGCCGGAACTCGCCGCTCTGTCGGACGAGGCGTTGCGCGCACGCACGGAAGCGTTCAGGAAAGAGGTTCAGGACGGCAAGTCGCTCGACGACATTCTCGTCCCTGCCTTCGCCACAGTGCGGGAAGCCGCCAAGCGCACGCTCGGCCAGCGCCATTTCGACGTGCAGCTCATCGGCGGGATGATCCTGCACGAGGGCGGCATCGCCGAGATGAAAACCGGCGAAGGCAAGACGCTGGTCGCGACCTTGCCGGTCTATCTCAATGCCCTGGCCGGCCGCGGCGTGCATGTGGTCACCGTCAACGACTACCTCGCTAAGCGAGACGCGGAATGGATGGGCCAGATCTACAGCTTCCTCGGCATGACCACCGGGGTCATCGTGCACGGCCTCGACGACGAGCAGCGCAAGAAGGCCTACGACTGCGACATCACCTACGGTACCAATAACGAGCTGGGCTTCGACTATCTGCGCGATAACATGAAGTACCGTCTGGAAGACATGGTCCAGCGCGGGCACGTCTATGCGATCGTCGACGAGGTGGATTCGATCCTGATCGACGAGGCGCGCACGCCGTTGATCATTTCAGGGCCGCTCGACGACCGTTCGGATTTCTACAACACCATCGATGCTTTCATCCCAAAACTCGACAAGTCCGATTACGAGGTTGACGAAAAGCAGCGCGCCGTCAGCCTGACCGAATCCGGCATGGAGAAGATGGAGCGGCTGCTGCGCGAGGCCGGTCTTCTGAAATCGGAATCCCTCTACGACATCGAGAACGTTTCCGTCGTTCATCACGTCAACCAGGCGCTGAAGGCGCACACGCTGTTCCAGCGCGACAAGGAATATATCGTCCGCAACGGCGAGGTCGTCATCATCGACGAGTTTACCGGCCGCATGATGCCGGGCCGCCGTTTCTCCGAAGGGCTGCACCAGGCACTCGAGGCCAAGGAGCATCAGCCGATCCAGCCGGAGAACCAGACGCTCGCCTCGATCACCTTCCAGAACTATTTCCGCATGTACGAAAAGCTTGCCGGCATGACCGGTACGGCGCTCACCGAGGCGGACGAGTTTTTCGACATTTACAAGCTCGAAGTCGTCGAGGTGCCGACCAATCTGCCGCTCGCCCGCAAGGACGAGGACGACGAGGTTTATCGCACGGCGAAGGAAAAATACGCCGCGATCATCAAGCTGATCGACGAATGCAAGACGAACGGCCAGCCGGTGCTGGTCGGCACGACGTCGATCGAGAAATCCGAGCTGCTCGCCGAGCTTCTGCGCAAGGAAGGCTGGGAGCAACACGACTTCTCCGATCCGAACGCCTTCGCCAAGCTCTATTCCGGCGACGAGGGCGCGACCAGGGCCAAGGTCTTCGCCATCCTCAACGCGCGCTATCACGAGCAGGAAGCCTACATCGTCGCGCAGGCCGGCGTGCCGGGGGCGATCACGATTGCGACCAACATGGCGGGCCGCGGCACCGATATCCAGCTCGGCGGCAACGCCGACATGCGCATTCGCCAGGAATTGCAGGGCGTCGAGGGTCCCGAGCGCGAGCGGCGCGCGGCGCAGATCCGCGAACAGGTGGCGCGGTTGAAGGACAAGGCGCTCGCCGCCGGCGGCCTGTTCGTTCTCGGCACCGAGCGCCATGAAAGCCGTCGCATCGACAACCAGTTGCGCGGCCGCTCGGGCCGACAGGGCGATCCCGGTCGGTCGAAATTCTTCCTGTCCCTCGAAGACGATCTCATGCGCATCTTCGGGTCAGACAAGCTCGATACCATGCTGCAGCGGCTCGGCCTGAAGGAAGGCGAGGCGATCGTCCATCCCTGGATCAACAAGGCGCTGGAAAAGGCGCAGCAGAAGGTCGAGGCGCGCAATTTCGATATTCGCAAGAACATCCTGAAATTCGACGACGTGATGAACGACCAGCGCAAGGTCATTTTCGATCAGCGGATCGACCTGATGCGCGACGAGAACGTGGCCGAGACGATCAACGACATGCGGTTTGCGGTGGTCGAGGCGCTGGTGAAAAAGCACGTGCCGGAAAATGTCTATCCGGAGCAGTGGGACGTCGCCGGCCTGAAGGAGGAACTCAACCGCGTGCTCGGCCTCGATCTGCCGGTGGATGCGTGGGCCAAGGAAGAAGGGATCGCCGACGAGGAGATCCTGTCGCGCATCGAGCGCAAGGCGGACGAGCACATGGCCGCCAAGGTCGCCCAGTGGGGCCCCGACGTGATGCGCCATGTCGAGAAGACGATCCTGCTGCAAACGCTCGACCATCTGTGGCGCGAGCATCTAGTGATGCTAGAGCATCTGCGGCAGGTGATCGGCCTGCGCGGCTACGGCCAGCGCGATCCGCTGAACGAATACAAGTCGGAAGCCTTCACGCTGTTCGAGGCCATGATCCAGAACCTGCGCGAGGCGGTGACCGCGCAGTTGATGCGTGTGGAGATCGTGACCCAGCCGCCCGCCGAGGAACCCTCGCAGCAGCTTCCTTACATGGAAGCCCACCATGTCAATCCGAGCACCGGCGAGGATGAGATGGCATTGGCCGGGGCGACGCTCGCTCCCGCCCTGGCTGCCGCCGCCGCGCCTCAGCGCGATCCCAACAATCCGGCTTCGTGGGGCAAGGTCGGGCGCAACGAGAATTGTCCCTGCGGTTCAGGCAAGAAGTACAAACACTGTCATGGTAAATTCGGCTAGGGTTGTTGCCTGAAACCCGATTTGTGCCGCCGCGTTGATCTTCGCTTTCGTCGATGAGGTGGTGCGATCATGCAGATTCCGGTCGATATTTCATTCCACAATTGCGAAGGTTCGGCGGCCATTGAGGACGCGATCCGCGGCCATATTGCCCGGCTCGAGGAAATCCATCCGCGGCTGATCGCCTGTCGCGTGCGGGTGGATCAGCGCGCCGACAATTCGACCCACAGCATTCCGCCGGTGGTGCGCATCGAAATCAGCGTGCCGGGTCGCAAGGATATCGTCGTCGCCCACGAGCCCGAACGCCTGCAGCGCAGGTTTCAGCGCCCCGACATGCGCAACGCCGTGAATGAGGCGTTTCGCATCGCCGCGCGCCGGCTCGCCGAGCTGAAGCAGCAGGTGAGCGACTACAAGGCGGCAGCCGGCCACGAGGCGGCGAACGAATTTTCAGGCCGGATCGCCGATCTGCCGCACGGCGAGGATTATGGCTTCCTGCAGACCAAGGAAGGCGGCCAGCTCTACTTTCACCGCAACAGCGTCCTGTCCGGCGATTTCGATCGTCTGAAGCTCGGCGATGAGGTGACTTATGTGGAGGAGATGGGCGATACCGGCCCTATCGCCACAAAGGTGCGGGTGAAGGAACCGCGCGCCTGAGACGGCAAGCCAAAGGATGAGGAAACGGTCCGCCGCTCAGCGGAAGGCGGCCCAGCGGCTGTCAAAGGTCGATGCCGCCGGGATCGGCTGCGCGCCGTTCATCAGCCCGCCATTGGCGCTCGCCGCCGTGGCCGGGGTGGCCTTGGGTTCGGCCGCACTTGCGTCGGCGGGCCGCGCGGCGCCGGGAGCGAAGGCGGACGCGGGCAGAGCCGGCTTGGCAGGTTCGGTCGTGCCGGTGGTCTCGGCGCCGCGCAGGCCGAGCCTGGTCTTGAGCTTGGCGGCGATGCTGTCCTTGTGCTGCGCATCGGCCGCAGGCGCGGCGGTTTCGGTCGCCGCCACGTGCGAGGGCTTCTCCGCCGGCTTGAACAGATTGTCGCTTCGGCTCGTCAGCGACGGCTTTTCGGCTGGCTTTTCGGCGGGTCTGGCGGCGACGATCGTCGCGGCGGGCGCGGGCCTTGCGGCCACGAGCGTCGGGGCGGATGTTGGGTCTAGCGGCCGCGGCGGATTGACCGATGTCGGAATTGTGCCGGCCTCGGTGCGGATCGGGGCGGCGAGCGGGGCCTCGCCGGCGGCGACGCGCGCATCGATGCGATTGAGCGCGGCAAGGAAAATCGGATTCATCCCGCCGTCGACATAGGATCGCACCGGGGCGGGCGGTGTGCCTCTGGCGATAAGCTGCGCCGTCTGGATCTCGTCGTGCCGTTGCTTGTCGTTGACCGCGTCGGCGACTTCCTGCGGCACCATGTAGGGCGGGCAGGCGCCGGTCGGATTGAAGCGCAGCGGCGTCGAGGCGTTAACCGGCTCGGCGTCGAACACATATTTTTTCTCGCAGACATCGACCTTCGGCTCGAGCCGCGTGACCTCGAAATGGTCATTGCCGCGCTTGAGCATCTTCCAGAACGCATAATTCGGATTATTGCGATGCCTCGCCATGTTCTGCGGCGTCATGCGGAACGGATAGGCCTGAACCTGGAAGGACTTCTGGCCGCCGAAGAACGACTCGCGCCCGAGCGCGAAAATCTCGGAAATCTGCTCGTCGGTCATCGCGTAGCAGCCGCGCGAGGAGCAGTCACCGTGGACCATGAGCTGGGAGCCGGTGCGGCCCCAGGCCTGATCGTAGGCGTTCGGATAGCCGAGATTGAACGACAGGTAATACGCCGAGTTCGGATTCATCTGCGCCGGCGTGATGTTGTAGAAGCCCTCCGGCGCCTGGCGGTCGCCTTCCTTGATCTTCGGCCCGAGGTCGCCGGACCAGCGGCAGATCGGATAGGTCTTCAGCAGCGCGTAGCGCCCGGTGCGGTCCTGCTTCCAGACCTCGAGCTCGGCCTCCTCCTTGAAAAGGCGAACGAGCATCGGGGAGTCTTTCGCCATGTTCTTGGCTTCCATGTCCGCCAGTAGGGCGGGCGGAATGGGCGCATTGGCCTTCGATCCGTAGGGCAGGCCGCCGTCGGTGTTGCAGCCAGCCGCCAGCAACGCGACGGCGAACAGCGCCGGCGTCAGCAAGGAACGGAGCGGATTGTGGCGGAACGCCAGTACGTTAGTCCCCGCCTGCGGCTTTCCCCGAGCCATCATGGAGTGATGGTTATCCCCCAAATCCTGTTCGGCTGGCAAGAAGCCAAGGCCCGACCCCCATGATCACCACGGGGCACACCAAGGAATGGTAAATCGCCTGGAGTCGAGCAAAATAACTGGGCGTTATTAAGGCTTTAGCGGCACCGGTTACCGCCGGTGCAAAACTCATAACTCGGTCAGGTTGCGCCCGATCGCGAGGAATTTCTCGCGCCGGCCCTCTCGGATCGCCTCGGGGGTGAGCCCGGCGAGACTCGCCAGCGCCCGGGCGATCGCCTCGCCGGTCTCGCGGATCGCGGCCTGAGGGTCGCGATGCGCGCCGCCGGCGGGCTCGGGCACGATTTCGTCGATGATGCCGAAGCGGGCGAGGTCCTGCGCGGTGATCTTCATGCTGGTCGCCGCGTCCTGGGCCTTGGTCGAATCGTGCCAAAGGATCGAGGCCGCCCCTTCCGGCGAGATGACGCTGTAGATCGCGTGCTCCAGCATCAGCACGCGATTGGCGGTGGCGATCGCGATCGCCCCGCCTGAGCCGCCTTCGCCGATAATGACGGCGACATTCGCCACCCCGAGATTGAGGCACGCCTCGGTCGAGCGCGCGATCGCCTCGGCCTGGCCACGCTCCTCCGCGCCGATCCCGGGATAGGCGCCGGCGGTATCGACCAGGGCCAAGACCGGGATGCCAAAGCGGTCGGCCATCTCCATCAGCCGCACCGCCTTGCGATAGCCTTCGGGCCGCGCCATGCCGAAATTGTGCTTGAGGCGCGCCTCGGTGGTCGATCCCTTTTCGTGACCGATCACGCAAATGCTCTCGCCGCGGAAGCGCCCGAAGCCCCCGACGATGGCGTCGTCGTCTCCGAATTTGCGGTCCCCCGACAGCGGGACGAAATCGGTGACCAGGCCAGCGATGAAATCGAGGCAATGAGGGCGCTGAGGATGGCGCGCCACCTGCGTCTTCTGCCACGGGCTGAGGGTGGCATAGAGCTCCTTCAGCGTTTGCGCGGCCTTCGCCTCCAAACGGCTGATCTCGTCGCCGACCTGCACGTCCTCGCCGCCGGCGGCGACTGCGCGCAGCTCGTCGGCCTGTGCTTCCAGTTCCGCGACCGGCTTTTCGAAATCGAGATAACTGCGCATGAGAGATCAGCGAAAACCCGAACACGAGGACGCGGGGCCGGCCGGCCCAAAGCCCGGTAACTGGCCCGGGGCGAAATTCAAGTCAAGCAAGCCGCATTCCTGCTGGCTTCGGGTCAGGATTCATCCGCCAGCGGGTGCAGGTCGCGGACAAGGCTTTTTAGCCGCTCTTCCAGCACATGGGTATAGATCTGAGTGGTCGAGATATCGGCATGGCCGAGCAGCGTCTGCACGGCCCGCAGATCCGCGCCGTTTTGCAACAGGTGGCTTGCGAAGGCGTGGCGCAGCACATGCGGGCTTACCGTGTCGGGGGGCAGGCCTGCGGCGGCGGCGAGCGATTTCAGCTCGCGGGCGAAATGCTGCCGCGTCAGGTGACCGCTTTCCCCAAAGGACGGAAAGAGCCATTTCGATTCATCCGCCTTGTCCTTTTTCCTAAGCGAGAGGTAGTCGGTCATGGCGCGCTTGGCCGATTCGTTCAGCGGCACGAGCCGTTCCTTTCCGCCCTTGCCGCGCACCATGAGCATGCGCTGATCGCGCCGCGCGGCGGTAGCGGGCAGAGCGACGAGTTCAGACACGCGCAATCCCGTAGCGTAGAGAATTTCGAGCAGGCAATTCAGCCGCGCTGCGCGCAGCCGCTCGGCCGCGGCGCGCGCCGTATCGCCGGCATGGGCGCGGGCCGCCGCCAGCAGCCGGTCGACCTCGGCGATCGACAGGATTTTCGGCAGCGTGCGCCTGCGGCTCGGGCCTTCGAGCACCGCCGCCGGGTCGTCCTTGCGCAGGTTCTCGACGTAGAGAAAGCGATAGAATTGCCGGATCGCCGACAATTTGCGCGCGACCGATGAGGCCTGAAAGCCGCGCGCGGCAAGGCCGGCCAGGAAGGCGCGGATATCGTCGCTCGTCGCCGCGATCACCGGGCGCCTGCCGCCCGCAAGATGCCGCGAAAAGTCCTCGAGGTCCGCCCGGTAAGCCGAAAGCGTGTTGTCGCGGGCGCCGCGCTCGGCCGCGAGCATGTCCAGGAAAAGCTCGATCGGGGCCTGCGCTGGTTTCGCTCTGGCCATGCTCGTCAGCGCTTCAGCATCCTGTCGGCCGGCACGGTCACCGTGATGTCGCGCGGCTGGGGTTCGACCATCGTCGCCAGCGCGAAGATGCCGGCATACACGAGCACGCCCAGAATTCCGACGACGACCAGGAATCTGAACAGGCTTGGCATCGGGGCGCCGCGCGAGGGAATAACGGGAACGATGCGAGTACGATCATGTTCGCCCGCTCCTGACAAGGGCCGGATTTTGCCCGCCGCCGTGCTATAGGAAACCGGAATTAGGGGCGCTAAGAGAACCGCCGTGTCGGACGTCGTCGAAACGAGCACCAGAACCATTATGGCCTCCGAGCCCACCATGATCGCGGCTTTGGGACGGCGCTCGATCGTGCTCGTGGGCATGATGGGGGCGGGCAAGTCGTCGATCGGCCGCAAGCTCGCCGGGCGGATCGGGCTGCCCTTCGTCGATGCCGACAGCGAGATTGAGGCGGCGGCCGGCATGACCATCCCGGAGATTTTCGAGCTGCGCGGGGAAGCCGAGTTCCGGGCGGGCGAGGCGCGCGTGATCGCCCGTCTGCTCGAAGGCGGGCCGCAGGTGCTCGCGACCGGAGGCGGCGCCTTCCAGAATCCGGATACACGCGCGCTCATCCGGTCCAAGGGAATCTCGATCTGGCTGAAGGCGGAGTTCGACGTGCTGCTCAAGCGCATCAAGCGCCGCACCGACCGCCCCATGCTCAAGACCGCCGATCCCGCCGCCACCCTGCAGAAGCTGATCAACGACCGCTATCCGGTCTATGCGGAGGCGGCAATCACGGTGAATTCGCGGGATGTCATGCACGACATTATCGTCGATGAAGTGCTGGAGGCGCTGAAGCGCCACCTGGCCAATGACGGGCGAGGCCAGCATCCGTGACCGTGCCGCCCGTTTCCGGCGAGCCGATCATGGTGGACGTGGCGCTGGCGGCTCGCTCCTACGAGATCGTGATCGGACGCGGCGTCCTGTCGTCGCTGGGCGACCGGATCGCGAGGATGCGACCGGGCGCCAAGGCCGCCATCGTCACCGACGAAACCGTCGCGCGCCATCATCTCGCCGCCGCGCAATCGGCGCTCGCGCGCGCCGATGTCGCCTTCTCCTCCGTCGTCGTTCCGCCCGGGGAGAATTCCAAGAAGATCGCCGGGTTCGAGACGGTGTGCGAGGCGCTGATCGAGGCGCGCATCGACCGCGGCGACGTCGTCATCGCGCTGGGCGGGGGCGTGATCGGAGACCTGGCCGGATTCGCCGCCGCGACCGTCAGGCGCGGCATCGACTTCATCCAGGTGCCGACGAGCCTTCTCGCGCAGGTCGATTCCTCGATCGGCGGCAAGACTGCCATCAATTCCCGCGGCGGCAAGAATCTGATCGGCGCGTTTCACCAGCCGGTGCTCGTGCTCGCCGACACTGCGCTCCTCGATACGCTGCCGCAGCGGCAATTGCGGAACGGATATACCGAACTCGTGAAGCACGGCTTCATCTGCGATGCGGAGTTTTTTTCCTGGCTCGACAACAACTGGCGCGAGGTCTTTTCCGGCGGACCGGCGCGCGACCGTGCAGTCGCCCGAAGCTGCCGCATCAAGGCGGACGTAGTGGCGCGTGACGAGCGCGAGAACGGCGACCGAAAGCTTCTCAATCTCGGGCATACCTTCGGGCACGCGCTCGAGGCCGATGCCGGCTTTTCCGGCCGCCTCCTGCACGGCGAGGCGATTGCCATCGGAATCGCGCTCGCCTTCTCCTATTCGGCGGCGCGCGGTCTCATGCCCACGCAGGAAATGCAGCGCGCGATCGCTCATCTCGACGCGGTCGGCCTGCCGACCAGGATTTCGCAGATTCCGGGCGAGGCGCCGACGGTCGATCGGCTGATGGCCCAGATCGCGCAGGACAAGAAGGTGAAGCGCGGCCGGCTCACCTTCATCCTCTCGCGCGGCATTGGCAAGGCTTTCGTCGAGCCGGACGTCGATCCGGCCGACATTCGCGGTTTTCTCGAGGAGCGGCTCGCGGCCCGATGAGCGCCGTCGCATTGAACATCCTGCTCGCGGTATTGCTGCTCGCGGCGAATGCCTTTTACGTCGCGGCGGAATTCGCGCTCGTCAAATCGCGCGGCTATCGCATCAATAGCCTCGCCAGGCAGAATTCATTCGGCGCGCGGCGCGCGCAGCATATGCTGCAGAATATCGAGGCTTATCTGGCCTGCTGCCAGCTCGGCATCACCATGGCCTCTCTGGGTCTCGGCTGGATCGGCGAGCCCACGGTCTCGACCTTGCTGGCGCCGCTGCTGCTACCGCTCGGCATGCCCGTGCAGGCGCTGCACTTCACCTCGTTCGTCATCGGCTTTCTGGTCTTTTCGTCGCTGCACATCGTCCTCGGCGAGCAGGTGCCGAAGACGCTGGCGATCCGGCAGCCCGAGCCGGTGTCGCAGTGGATCGCCTATCCGCTGTATTTTTCCTTCATCGTTCTCTATCCGCTCAACTGGCTGCTGAACGTGGCGTCGAACGCGATCCTGCGCCTGCTCGGCGTCCGCGAGGCCCTGCATCAGGAAATTCTCAGCGGGCCCGAGATCGAGGGGCTCGTGGAGGCATCCGCTGAACACGGCCGCATCGCTGAAGGGGAAGCCGAATACATCCAGAATGTGTTCCGGCTGGCGGAGCTCGAGGTCTCCGACGTGATGATGCATCGGACCGAGATGGTCACGATCAACGTCGGGGATTCCCCGGCTGAGATCGTCAAGGCTGTTCTCGACGCGCCGGTGACGCGGCTGCCGCTGTGGCGGGACAAGCCGGAGAACATCGTCGGCATGCTGCACGCCAAGGATCTGCTGCGCGCGCTGCAGGAAGCAGGAGGCGATCCCGACAAGCTCGACATCGCCGCGATCATGACGCCGCCCTGGTTCGTGCCCGACACCACGCCGCTGTCCGAACAGCTCAAGGCCTTTCGGCGCCGCAAGACGCCGCTTGCGCTGGTGGTCGACGAATATGGCGAGGTGATGGGCCTCGTGACGCTCGAAGACATCCTCGAGGAAATCGTCGGCGACATCACCGACGAGCACGATGTGGCGGTGCCGGGCGTGCGCCCTCAACTCGACGGCTCGGTGAATGCCGACGGGTCGGTACCAATCCGCGACCTCAATCGGGCAATGGACTGGCAATTGCCGGACGACGAAGCCACGACCATTGCCGGGCTCGTCATCCACGAGGCCCGCTCGATTCCCGACGTGGGGCAGAGCTTCACCTTCCACGGGTTCCGCTTCCGCGTTCTGCGGCGCGACCGCAACCGCATCACGCAGCTTCGCATCACCCCGCTCGCGCGCAAGCCCGCGCCGCGGGTGGTCTAGCGGTCCTCGCCAGGCGCCTTGGCGTGGATAGTGAGCAGGCGCGGCGCCCGGCGGACCGCGCTCAGTCTCTCGCCCGCCGCGGCGAACCCATCGGCTGCGGAAAGGATCGTCCACAGGGGTCGCACCTGCGCGCGGGCGGGCCGTTCGCCCCCTTGCGAAAGCGCCTTCGCCACGATTATTTATGCAACGCAAGGTAGAGCGATCCACAAGGCAAGCCGGGAGAACTTGGGGGGTGGATCAGCATGCGCCGGACGATGAGGATTGCCCTGGCGGCAGCCATCGTTTGGTGGTGGGCAGCCGCATCGGCACGGGCGGCATGCGATCCGCCTGCAGGCAATAATGTCACCGCGACCTGCACCGGCACAACGACCGATCAGAACACCCCAAACGGTTACGGCACGGGAACAGAGACCAATCTCTCGACCACCGTGGTCTCGGGCGCGAGCGTCAGCGGTACCAACAGTGGCATAACC
>DASZTD010000002.1:0-27139 GCA_035548355.1 Pseudorhodoplanes sp. | reverse complement strand
CGACGGCGCCAGCCTGCCGGCGCCGGTGGCTCTCTGTTTGGATGCGCCTCGCGGCGCTCCATCCCCTCGCTCGCAAAAGCGGGGAGAAAGTCAGGGCGAACCCCGCGCCCTTCAAACAACAGGGGCGGCGAAGCGTTGGCTAACCGCGGTTAGAAGCCAAAGGTCCGTCATGTCCATCAGCTCCGTCAGCCCGCCAAAACGAATGAGAAACGCGTTGACGCCTTGCCGCAAATTATTGACGCCCCTCGCTGCTTCGCTTATCCGCCAACCACATTCGTCCCGGAATCACCCCGCTGATGGCTCCCCGTCCCTTTCGTCTCGGCCGCTCCCGCACCGGACTCGGCATTTTCGCGACCCGCTTCATCAAAAAACGCACGCGGCTCGCCGAATACAAGGGCCCGCTGATCAGCAACGAAGAAGCGATCCGCCGCGAGAATCGCGGCAACCGCTATCTCTACGAGATCAACTCGCGCTGGACCATCGACGGCACCCCGCGCAGCAATATCGCGCGCTATTTCAATCATTCCTGCAATCCGAACGCGGAATCGGTGATCGTCGGCAAACGCGTCTTCATCAAATCGATCAAGAACATCGAGCCGGGCGAGGAGATCGTTTACGATTACGGCACGGACTATCTGAAAAACGTCATCGGCCGCTCCAATTGCCAGTGCACGCGCTGCCGCAGGCGCCGCGCGAAGAAGGCCAAGGAGCGCCGTCACGCGCGCAAGCGCGCCGCCAAGCGCGCCGCCGCCAGGCGCAGGAAAGCTCCCAAGCGGCGTTGACGCTTCTCCGCGCGAGCACAATCTGCCGCTGTGCTTGCCGGAGCGAGCGGCGCCTTATCCCGCGCCGGCGACTCCGTGTAACCTGCGCCCATGACCGCAGCGGCCGATACTGTTCCTTCCTCCGGCGCGACCCGCATTGGGCTGATCGTCATTGCCGCCATCGAATCGTTTGGCGCGCTGTCGAATTTCGGGGCGGTCTTCAACGCCTTCGAGGACGGCTCGCCGCTTCTCAGTCTCGCCCGGATCATGACCGACGTGAACCTGACGCTGGCCGTGCCGCTGACGCTCGTCGCGCTTTACTTCGCCGCCGCCGGCAGGCTTGCGCATGCGATCGCGGCACTGGCGGCGCGCATGCTGGTCACCTGGATCGCCGATCTGCCGTCGGTTGCGATCCACGGTCTCGAATGGTCGCTGAGCTACGGTGGGATCACGGTCAACGGCTACCGCTTCCTCGCGCCGCTTGTCGCGCTGACGGCATTGTGGCTCGCGCGGCGCAACGAAAGGCTCGGAGTCGCCACCCTGCTCGTGGCGCTGCCTTCGGTTTTCACGTGGCTCGGCGTCTTGATCTTCGCCATCGGAGTAATGATTTACGGCTTCTGATCCTGGGGCGCGCGGCGCGAACCGATGATCCTCGCGCCCGGAACGCTCGCGCCTGCCGGAGCGAGGGCCGCCAAGCCGCGACGAAAGCCTAAGCAGAACAAGCTGAAGGAGCCCATCATGCTCGATATCGTCATTGAGGCGCGGCGCCGTTCGCTCGGAGCATTCGAGGTCGGGCGCGTTTTGCCATTCGCGAAGCGACGAATGGTCGGGCCTTTCGTGTTCTTCGATCACATGGGGCCGATGGCCCTGCCGCCGCATGTCCCGCGCGAAACCGACGTGCGCCCGCATCCGCATATTGGCCTTTCGACCGTCACCTATCTGTTCGAGGGCGAGATCACCCATCGCGATTCCATCTGCGTCGAGCAGGTGATCCGCCCGGGCGAAGTGAACTGGATGACCTCGGGCGCCGGCATCAGCCATTCGGAGCGGTTCGACACCATGCGCGAGAAAGGCGGATCGGTGCACGGCATCCAGGCCTGGGTCGCCCTGCCCGAGCAGGAGGAGGAGCGCGCGCCGGGTTTCGCCCATTATGGGGCGAACGAGCTGCCGGTGTTCCACGAAACGGGCGTGGAGGCGCGGCTGATCGCCGGCAGCGCCTATGGACTGACCAACCGGGTCGCGACGCATTCACCGATGTTCTATCTGCACGCGACGATGCAGGAAGGCGGCAGGCTCGGGCTGCCGCGCGGGCACAGGGAGCGCGGCGCCTATGTGGTGCGTGGCCGCATTGAATATGACGGCCATGCCTATGACGAAGGCGCCATGCTCGTCTTCTCGCCGGACGGCGATGCGCAGATCGTGGCGCTCGCGCCTTCCATCGTGATGCTGCTCGGCGGCGAGCCGCTCGGGCCGCGGCATATCTGGTGGAATTTCGTCTCCTCGCGCCGGGAACGGATCGAGCAGGCAAAGGCCGACTGGCAGGCCGGACGCTTCCGCCTGCCGATTCACGACCAGAACGAGTTCATTCCCTTGCCCGACGATGCACGACCGGAAAAGCCCCAGCCGGAACCCGAGCCGATGTCGTGACCCGCGCTCAGCGCGGCGGCTCGCGTTCGCCCGGCAGGCGCTTGCGCGGCGGCGTCTGAGCGGGCTTTGCACCGGGGGCGAAGCGCCCCGGCAGCAATCGCTGAAGAATGCCGGGACGCGGCTGACCGGGCGCGAGGTTCTGCGCCGGCTGACCTTGACGCGCGCTGTTTGGCCCGATGCCCGGCTGGCCAGGACGTGGCCCGGGCGCGAAGCCTTGCCGTCCCGGCGCGGTTCCCGGTCGCAGATTCTGGTTGCCCGGCCCGAAGCGGTTGCGGTTGCCCGGCCCGAACTGATTGCGCCCGCCGGGACCGCGCTGCAGCCGGAATTGCCGACGCTGCTCAGCGATCCGCCGGCCGACATTGTGCGCCTGATAGAGCCGCGAGACGATCCCGCGGTCGCGCATCGCCTCCTGCGGCGAGATGGCGAAAGGCACGGCGGCGAAGCGGCCGCCGACGCTGCGGATGGCGAAGGCGCTGGAAGGGGCCGTGAGCAGGCCGAGCCGCGCGCCGCCGGCTCCGAACACCTCGATACGTCCGACCCGCCCGTCGGAATCCGGATAGAGCTTGATGCGCGCATCGCCCCCGCCCGCGCCCGCATTATCCGGCACCTCGACCAGCCCGGTCGTGCCGCGGATGCCCATGGTCGCGGTGGGTGTCGCGATTTTCATGTCGCCCGATTTCGCAACCTGGCTTGCGACGAAGGCGAGCGAGCCGCGCGCGACATTGAACGCGGCGGCGTTGTTCTTGGCCCCCTCGGCGTAGATGAATTCGTCGATGGTGACGCGCGTTTCCGCACTCAGGTTGAAGGTGGTGTCGTCGTCGAAGGTGATGCTGAGTTTGCCGTTCGCCCCGGTCTGCAGGGTGTCGCCCTTGAAAACCTCGTCGTCCTTCTTCAGCGGAGCCGCCGGCGCGTTCCCGCGCGTGACGCTCGCGCTTCCCTCGACGGATGTGACCTGCCCGACGGCCTGATCCCCTTGCTGGGCAGCTTCGGCCGCCTGCTGCATCTGCGCAGGCGTCTGGGCGAAAGACGCAAAGGCGGCCAGCGCCGCCAGCAGCAACCCCAAGCAAGCCCGCCGCATAGAGTTCGCGCCCCCCGCCGGTCTCCCGGTCACCGGTCGCCTCTTTGCCGGAACTCCCCCGGCCTTGGCAAATGCCGGCTGCAAGAAGCGCACAATCGCGGGGCAAAATGCTACCGTCACGCCCTGTCCCCCGGGAGGATCCCATGCGTGTCCTGGTCACGGCCGCCATCGCCACGGCCCTACTGTCTCCCGCTGCGGCCCAGGCCCCGCAGCAGCCGGAGACGAAGGAGGTGGTGATCGGCACCATCCCGGGTGTCGCTCCGGAATATCAGGACGCCGCGCGCAAGGCGATGAAGGCGCGGCAAAAGGTGGCCGCATGTCAAAAGGAGGCGACCGAACAGAAGGTCCTGCCGCGCGACCGCACGCAATTCGTGCTCGCGTGCATCGACAAGCTGAAGGATTAAACGGCACAGGCGGCGGCTCGGCCTGCCGGCTAACCACGTCTCTTCAGGTTAACATGAGGCGATAGCTTGATGCCGCTGAAGTCGCATGTGATGTGATGGTGATCGGGTAAGCAGCCATGTTCGACGCAGGCTTTTCCATCAGTATCGATCAGATCGTCATTTTCGGTCTCGGCTTTCTCGTCTGCAGCGTGATCGCGCTCATTCCGATTCCGCTCGTGCATGCGCGCGCGGTACGGCTGACGGAAAAGAGGCTCGCCTTCGCCAATCCGGTGGCGATGAAGGACATCCAGGCCGAGAAGGACATGATGCGCGCGCAATTCGCGATGACCGCGCGCCGGCTGGAATCGAGCATCGAGGAATTGAAGAACAAGGCGGGGGCGCATCTCGGCGATCTCGCCAAGAAATCGAACGTGATCGCACGCATGAAAGCGGCACTGGAAGAACGCGAGGCCGAGATCGCCCGGCTCGAGGCGGCAAACGGCGCGCTGGAAGCGCGCGTCAGGACGCTGTTCGACGACCTGCAAATCGCCCGGGCTGAGATCGGCCTGAAGAATGACGAGCTGGCGCAGGCCGAACGTGTGCTCGCCCATAGCCGCAATCAGGCCAACGACCTGCGGCTCGCCAACGAGGAGCGCGAGCATGTCCTTGCGCGCCAGGCCCAGGAGATCGCGGCGCTGAAGGCGCACATCGAAACCGTCCGGAGCCGGATCGTGGAATTCGCCCAGGACGTGCGCCAGAGCGAGAACCTTCTGACCTACGAGCCCGATCCGCTCATGCGCGTCGCGTCGCCCACGCTCAACGGAGCGACCGGCCTCGGAAAGAGCGGCGGCCGCTCGATCGGCCCCGGCGGCGGGCTGCAACTCAACGGCGCCGAATAGCTCAGCCGGCGAGAACGAGACGAACTGGATCCGTCACTGCCGGCCGCACGCCGATCACACAATTGCGGCCCGCCGCCTTGGCTTGATAAAGGCGGCGGTCGGCGACCGCGAACAGGGCTTCGTAATCCGGGGCGTCTTCGGCGCAGGTGGCGAGGCCGACGCTCGCCGTCACGCGCGCGCCGCCATCGGCGCCGGCAGCAATCTGGCGCCGGATTCTCTCGCCGAGCGCGAGCGCGGGCCCGCTCGCAAGTCCGTCGCAGATCACGACGAATTCCTCGCCGCCATACCGGAACACGAGATCGGAGGTGCGGACGGCCATCATGATGTCCTGGGCGATCCGCTTCAGCACGGCATCGCCGGCGGCGTGACCGAACCGGTCGTTGAATTCCTTGAAATGATCGATGTCGACCAGCAGGAGACTGATCGCGCGTCCGGCGATGGCCGCGTTCTCCACGGTGGCGCGACCCTGGCTTTCAAGGCGGCCCCGGTCGAGCGCGCCGGTCAGCGCGTCGCGGCCCGAGCGGGCGAGCAATTCCTCATAGCGCTCGCGATAGGTAAGGATATCGAAAATGTCGGCGATGCGGCGCGCCGACCGGGGTTTGAAAGGAAGCTGGTCGAACCAGCGCAGATAGGCGGTAAGAAGCGGCGCATAGAACGCGACCGCCACCATTTTCGCCAGCCAGCCGCCGAAGAGAAGGGCAAGCGGCGCGCCGGTGAAATAGCGCAAGCCCAGATAGAAGCCGACCTGGTCGAACGACAGGATCACCGCGCCGCAGAACCAGATGCGCAGCATGGTGTTGGTCCCGAACCACTGGCGCGACCGTTCGTAGAGCAAAATGATGAAGATGCAATCGGCGTACAGGACCGTCGAACCCCAAACCATCAAGGCGCCCATTTCGTCGATCAGCCCGAAATCGGCGGTACGGTTGGGCGACAGCGCGGCCAGTTCGTGCTGGCGCATGACGAAGCTCAGCGCCACAATTAGTAGATTGCCGACCAGCAACCCGTAGATCGGCTGGCGCACCACCTGGGCATCCTCGCGGATATAGACGAGGAGCAGCATCAGCACCTTGCCGGTGAACAGGATCGCGGAACCGGGTGACGTGGCAAAGCCGAACGGCAGCGTCACGTAGAGGATGCTGGCGAGATACGTTTCCAGAAAATGCATCACGCCGATGGCGCAGAAGAACAGGCCGATCCCGAACCGGCGCCGCCCGCGGAACAACGCCGCGAGCACGACGAAATAGATCAGCGCGTCGCACGCCAGCAGAAGAATGTTCTTGAGTTCCGCCATCCGCAAAACCCTGGGCGCCGAAGGATGCCAACGGCCCAGCCGCACTCGCGGATGGCTTTAGTCGAAAGTCGTTAATACTTCCGGTGGATGGGCGGTCGCCCCACAGAGTTAACGAATTGTCAACGATTCAACGCTCGACCGGCACCTTGTATTGCTCGTCGCCGACCTTTTCCATCCACTCGACGTATTTGCCTTCGGGCGTCGCCTCCTGCATAGCGATATGCGTCATCCCGGTATCCGGCGCGGCGCCGTGCCAATGTTTCTCGCCGGCCGGAATCCACACGGTGTCCCCGGGCCTGATCTCGCGCACGGGACCGCCCCAGCTTTGAACCCGGCCGCAGCCCTGCACGACAAAAAGCGTCTGCCCGAACGGATGGGTATGCCAGGCGGTGCGCGCGCCGGGTTCGAAGGTCACGCGATTGGCACGAAGCCGCGCCGGTGCGGGCGCTTCGATGATCGGATCCTGCCACACCGTTCCCGTGAAATAATCGGCAGGCGCGCGGCGTGTCGGGACCGAACCACAGGGACGGATATCCATCGTTGCCTCCTTCGCATCCGGCGGCGGTAAAACGCATGGCGGATGTATCGCCGGAACAAACTCTCGGCAAGACGATTGCCGGCCCGAGGATGGGACCTCCGACTTCAGAAACCAGCGATGCTCGATCCTCTTCTCGCCTTCCTGATCGTCGTCATCATCGGGATCCTGGCCAGCCTGCTCTATGACCGTTTCGGCAGGCCGGCCTGGCCCGCGCGCCAGATAAAAGGCGGCAGACGAGGAATCGTGACGGGCGCGCTCGTCGGTATCGCCGGCGCCTTCATCGGATTCCATGCCGCGATCATCCTCGGCCTGTCAGGCCTGCACGGCCTTTTGCCATTTTTGGGAGCGGCCATCGGCGCGGGTCTGGTCTTGCAGGCGTGGCGGATGATAGTGTGACCCCTCTTTCGAGGAGTCGCGCAATGTCGTCCTTCCACGCCCGCACCCTGGCCTGCACGCTCGGCACGGCCCTGCTCGGCCTGTGGTTATGGGGCGGGATGAGGGGCAACGATACGGGCGGCATCATCGCCTGGACGCCGGGCGCCGACGAGACCGCACTCGCCGCCGCCTCCGAACACTGCGCGCGCTACGGCAAATACGCCGTGATCACGAGCATTCATCCCTGGCCGGGCGACTATATCGGCTTCGAGTGCCGCCGTTCCGGACGCTGGGGACCGATGGCCCGCTGACGCGGCTGTTCCGCGTGGCGCAACCGTTCAGGCCTGCGCCATCACGTCCTTCACCTTCGAGATCAGTTCCCGCAGCGTGAAGGGTTTGGCGAGGAATTCATAGCCGCCGGCGGGCAGGTTTTTCTCGAAAGCTTCCTCGGCATAGCCCGAGACGAAAATGATCTTCAGATTCGGATTGGTCCGGCGCAGCTCGTTAAGCATGGTCGGGCCGTCCATTTCCGGCATCACCACGTCGGACACGACAAGATCGACCTTGCCGCCCTGGTCTTGCATCTTCTCGATCGCCTCGAGGCCGTTGGCCGCTTCGATCACCGTGTAGCCGCGCGAGGCCAGGCCGCGCGCGTTGAGCGTGCGCAGCCCTTCCTCGTCCTCGACCAGCAGGATCGTGCCGCGCCCGGTGAGGTCGGGCTGCGCGAGCTGCGCCATTTCCCCGGCGGCGTGAAGCGCGCCCGCGATCGCCGGCGCTTCGCCCTGCTCCGGCTCGCGCTCCGGGCGCGCGAAGTGCCGGGGAATGAAAATCCGGAAGGTCGTACCCTTGCCGACTTCCGAATCCGGATAGATGAAGCCGCCGGTCTGTTTGACGATGCCGTAAACGGTGGACAGGCCGAGACCCGTGCCCTTGCCGACCTCCTTGGTCGTGAAGAACGGTTCGAAAATCTTGTCGCGGATTTCCGGCGGAATGCCGGTGCCGGTATCGGCAACCTCGATCAACACGTATTCGGCGGGCGGCAGGCCCTTGTAGGCGAATTGCGCGACCTCGCCGGGACCGACATTCCTCGTGCGGATCGTAAGCGACCCGCCATCCGCCATCGCGTCGCGAGCATTCACCGCAAGATTGACGATCACCTGCTCGAACTGCGACAGGTCCGCTTTCACGGGCCACAGGTCGCGCCCATGCACGACGTCGAGCCGCACCTTCTCGCCGATCAGGCGGCGCAGCAGCACGGAAAGGTCGTCGAGCACCTCGCCGAGGTTGAGCACCTGCGGGCGCAGCGTCTGTTTGCGAGAGAAAGCGAGCAGATGCCGCACGAGGCTTGCGGCGCGATTGGCGTTCTGGCGGATCTGATCGATGTCCTTGAAGGATGGATCGGTCGGCTTGTGCGCGATCAGCAGGAAATCGGTCGCCATCATGATCGCGGAGAGAAGATTGTTGAAGTCGTGCGCCATTCCGCCGGCGACCTGACCCACCATGTCCATCTTCTGCTTCTGGTTGATCTGGTTTTCCAGCAGGCGCTTTTCCGTCGTGTCGAGCGCATAGACGATCGCCGCCTCGCTTTCCGATTCCTCGTCCTCGATGGCGGTGACGTAAAGCGAAGCCGACCGCTCGCCCGGTCCGGCCAGCTCGGCATCGACCGGCGGAATGTCGCCCTGCCCGGCCGCCGCCTTGTGGATCGCCGCGAGCAGAGCCGGGCGGTCGCGCTCGGCGACGACCGACAGGATCGATGCGCCTTCGCCCGCGCCGTCGCGCAGGAGCCCCTGGAACAGCTTCACGAACAGCCCGTTCCGGCTCGCGATCTTGCCGTCCTTGTCCACGGTGGCAATCGCCATCGGCGTATTGTTGAAGAAACGCATGAAACGGACTTCGGCCGCGCGCTGCGGGTCGGAGGCGCCGTCGCGGGCGCGATTGAGAACAAGGGTGCGCGAGATGCCGGCGATGCCGTCGGCGCCGAAGGCGACCTTGTGGAACAGCCGCACCGGCACGGACCGGCCGTTGCGCATCTTCATGTCGAGATCGAGCACCTCGGTCTTCACGTCGCCGGGCGCGCCGGTGATCGCCATCAGCTGCTCAGCGCCGTCCCCCGCCATGACCTCCGCCAATTTCAGGCCGCCCGAGCCGACCTGCGCCAGGTCGTGATCGAGCCAATTGGCGAGCGTGGCGTTGAGATAGACGACGTTGCCCGCTGAATCGACCGAGAAGAACCCCGCCGGGGCGTGGTCAAGATAGTCGATGGCGTGCTGCAATTCCTGGAATACGTTTTCCTGCCGCTCGCGCTCGCGTGTCACGTCGGCGATGTTCCACACCGTGCCACGGAGCTTGCGGCCGGCGCCGAGCGGACGCACCCGCAATCTCAGCCAGCGCGCCGGCTCGCCGTTGAGGCCGGGCACGCGCACCTCCTCCTGCAGGCGGCGGCCTTCCCGCGACGCCTTTAGAAGCCGATACACCGCCTCCGACACGTCCGGATCGCCGATGAAGACGCGCTCGACCGGGCGGACGTCGCGCCGGTCGGTCGCATCGACGAGCTGCAGATAGGCCGAATTGGCATACAGCACGCGGCCCGCGGCGTCTGTGACGACGATGCCGTCGAAGGCCTCGTCCGCGATCGCGCGCATGACCGGGTTGCCGCCCTCCCCGCCGGACATGCGCAGGATCCCGGAGGCATAGGCGAAAAGCGAAAAGACGCCGAATGTCGCGAGCGCGGCGAGGATGGCCAGGATATAGGCGTCGGCCGCCCCCCGGCCGATGAACAGAAAGCCGATGGCGGCGCCGACTAGGGCCAGCGCCACCAGCAGAACGAGGCCTATGCTGCCGCCCCGGTCAGTATGATCGACGCCGCGGCGCGGCTCCTCGGTGGTGTCGGCCGTGGCCATGATCCGTCCTGAAAAACCGATCGAATCCGTGGTTAAGTCGTGCCCCATGCGGCCCCACGGGCGCAAGGGGCGAAAGGGTCAATGACGCACCCGGTCCCGCCTCAGCCGCATGACATAGCCGATGACCTCGGCGACGGCCTTGTAGTGTTCGGGCGGGATTTCCTGGTCGATCTGGACGGTCGCGTGCAGGGTCCGCGCGAGCGGGGGATTTTCCACGATCGGAACCGAGTGTTCTCGCGCCACCTCGCGCATTTTGAGGGCAATCGCGTCCACGCCCTTGGCGACGCAAAGAGGCGCATTGTCCCCGCGCTCGTATTTCAGCGCGACGGCGAAATGGGTCGGGTTGGTAATGACCACCGTTGCGGTCGGCACCGCCGCCATCATGCGCTTGCGCATCTTGGTTTCGCGAATGCGCCGGATGCGGGCCTTGATCGCCGGGTCGCCCTCGGTCTGCTTGAATTCCTCCTTCATCTCCCGCACCGACATCTTCTGCCGCTGGTACCATTGCCGGTACTGGAAGACGAAATCGGCGCCGGCGATCACGGCCAGCAGCGCGACGACGACGCCAAGCAGCTGCAGCGCGAGCGAGCGCGACAGGTCGAGCAGCGCCGCCGGATCGGTCCGCACCATCGCGTCGAGGCGCGCGCGTTCCGGCCAAAGCACAATCGCCATCACCGCGCCGACTACCAGGAGCTTGGCAAGGCCCTTGAGAAAGTTGGCCAGCGCCTGTTTGGAGAACAGGCGCCCGAGGCCCGCCGCTGGTGAAATCTTGCTGAGCTTGGGCTTCAGCGCCTCCGCCGACCAGACGAGACGATGCTGGATGATGTTGCCGGCGATCGCCGCGAGCGCAAGCAGCAGCAACGGCACAGCCATTGCGGCAAGCACCTCGATGCTCAGTTTGTCCGCCAGCTGCCGCAAGCCGTAGCCGTCGGTGCGCAGGCGATGCGCATTTGCCAGAATGCCGCCGAGAGCGGTCTGCAGCGAATGCCCCATCGCGCCGGAAAAGGCGGTCAGGATCAGCGTGGCGCCGGCGATGATAAACCAGGTCGAGACCTCCTGGCTCTTGGCGACGTCGCCGCGCTCGAGCGCGTCGTCCAGCCGCTTCTGTGTCGGGTCTTCTGACTTGTCGAAATCGTCCTGTTCTTCGGCCATCGCGCGTCCGTCCTATGAATACGGCGCAAGTTCGCGCAGCACGCCGCCGAGGAAATCGGTGAAGGTTCCCATCATCGCCCCAACCACGACGAACAGAATGAGGAAGCCGAGCAGGATCGACAGCGGCAGGCCGATAAAGAAGACCTGCATCTGCGGCATCAGCCGCGACAGGATGCCGAGGCCGATATTGAAGAGCAGCCCGAAAACGAGAAACGGTGCCGAGAGCTGGATGCCGATGCTGAATGCGCCGGCGACCGTGCGGGTGATGAGCTGGGCGATGTCACCCGTCAGCAGCGCAGAGCCCGGCTCGAATAGGCGGTAGCTGTCGTTCAGCGCGCCGATCACGAGATAGTGCAAATCGGTCGCGAAGATCATGGTGATCCCGAGCACCATGAGAAAATTGCCGACAATGACGTTCTGCTGCCCCTGCGTGGGATCGACGGCGGTGACGAAACCAAGCCCCAGTTGCTGGGCGATCACCGACCCCGCGATCTGAAGCGCCGAGATCGACAGCCGCGCGGTGAGTCCGAGCACCGCCCCGATCAGAAGCTCTTGAGCGAGCATCACCAGGACCGGCCCGTAGGCCTTCAGGTCTACCGCATAGGCCGCCTGATGCAGCGGCAGAAGCAGCATGCTGAGGACAAGAGCTATTCCGAGCCGGATGCGCGCCGGCACGCTCATCTCGCCGAGGCCAGGCAGCATCATCACCATGGTGCCGACGCGCGCGAATACAAGCAGAAAGGCTGCCGCCAGGGCGGGAAGAAACGAGATATCGACGCGCATCCTGCTAACCGCCCTCACCCCGGCGACGACGCGCCGCCCCGCATCAGCCGCCCGCGATCCGGGCGGCCATGCGCGTCATGTGCCCCTGCAGCACATCGGCCATGAACGGCAGGGCGAGAAGCATCGCCACGAAGATCGCCAGAATCTTGGGCACGAAAGCGAGCGTCATTTCCTGGATCTGGGTCAGCGCCTGCAGCAGCGAGATCGCGACGCCGACGACGAGCCCCACGAGCATCAGCGGGCTCGCGACGAGAACCAGCGTGAGGATCGAATCCCGCGCGACGTCTATGACTTCAGGCCCGGTCATCAGATCGGCATCCGCATGATTTCTTCGTAGGCCTGGATCACCCGGTCGCGCACGGCGACGACCGCATCGACCGCCACCTCGGTTTCGGCCACTGCGGTCACGACGTCCACCATATTCGCCTTGCCAGCGGCGAGCGCGCGGCTCTGCGCGTCGGACTTCTGACCGGCTTCGACCACCGAATTGAGCGCGTCCTTGAGCACCGCGCTGAAATCCGGCCCTCCCGAGGCGGCGGCCTTTCCCGAACCGGATGCCGCGTCGGTCAGCCGCGCGATCGTGCTGTAGGCATTTGCGGCTCCGCTCGGAGTCGGCATGATCTTTCCCCTCAGGCCTTGAGTATGTCGATGGTGCGCTGAAGCATGCGGCGCGTGGCGCTGATCACGTTGACGTTGGCTTCATAGGAGCGCTGCGCCTCCTTCATGTCGGCGAGCTCCACCAGCGAATTGACGTTCGGATACTTGACGTTGCCGTTCGCGTCCGCGGCCGGATGGCCCGGCTGGTATTTCAACTGAAAATCGGAAGGATCGGTGCGCACGCGCCCAAGCTCGACCACACGGGCATCAAGCGAATGGTCGAGCGCGGAGACGAAAGTCGGGATCTTCCGCCGATAGGGATCCTGACCCGGCTTCTGCGCCGTGGAATCGGCATTGGCGATGTTCTCGGCGATGACGCGCATGCGCCCTGCCTGGGCGCGCAGACCGGAAGCGGCGATCGCAATCGATTTGATGAAATCCATCGCGCGCCTCACTTCTTGCCGAGCGCGATCTTGAGCAGCCCGAGGCTGCGCGTGTAGAGCGCGGTCGCGGCCTGATAATCCATCTGATTTGCCGCCACCTTCAGCATTTCGTCTTCAAGTTGCACGGCGTTGCCGGTGGGGCGCGTCTCGTAGCCGACCTGGCGATCGCCGTTGAAACGCGAACCACCGCCGATCCCGCTCAGGTGGGCGGGGCTGGTCTGCGCGAGGCTGACATTGGTCATCGGCAGACGCTCGAAATCGAGTTCGGCGAGATCGCGCGGCTTGAAGCCCGGCGTGTCCGCATTTGAAACGTTTTCGGCCAACACCCGCTGCCGCTCCTGGTGCCATTGCATCCGGGTGCGAAGCATCGACAGGATGGGCGTGTCGCTGACGGCCATTCCGAAACCTCCCCGAAGGCGGCACGGCTTTCGTGCCCGGCAAACTTTGCCGGGTGTATGGTTAACAGGGGGTAAACGGAGGGTTGCCTTGAATCCGCCTTGTGGCGGTTATTTACCAATCGACGCGGTATGGACGGGGTGGAAGCTGTTCCTTGTCGCCAGGTATTAGGGATTTGTTAAAATTGCGGGCGGCAGGTATTGCCGAAAGCTTAACGGGCGCGTGATTCCGCGCGCCCGCCGTCAAAGCTTGGGATGCGCGCACTTCTCGGGGCACCTTTTCCACCGGTGATTCTACGGCTCCCGCCGAGGCTGAAGGAGTTGGGACTTGGATAGTCTTTTTAGTTCGATGCCGATGCGGTTCTTCATCGCCTTTGTGGTGGTGTTTGGCCTGATCGGCCTGACGGCGTGGCTGATCCGCCGCTTCGGACAGGCCCGGATCGGCGAGAATGCCCGCGGCCGGCAGCCGCGCCTCGCGGTCATCGAGGCGGGCCCGGTGGACGGGCGACGGCGCCTCGTCCTGATCCGCCGCGACAACGTCGAGCACCTTCTGATGATCGGCGGCCCGACCGACATCGTCGTCGAGCAGAATATCGTGCGCGGCCAGGTCGCCGCCGCGCGTCCGGCCGCCTACCCGGAACGCCAGGTCGAGCCGACGGCATGGCCGCTACAGCCGGAATCCGTGCCGCAGCCCGTTCCGCCCAATGTTGCACCGCCCGCGCTGCGGCCGGCGCGCCCGCTTGCCGAGGAGCCGACGCAGTGGTCGCTCGAACCGGCGCCCGCCCCGATGCCGCGCCAGGCCCGGGGCGACGCGCTGTCCGGCCTCGCGGCGGAACTCGCGGCCCGCCCGAACGGGCCATCGGACCATGCGCCGCGCGTGGCCCCGCCCGTCGCCACCCCCACCGAACCGGCGATTGGCGGCGACCAGAATCTCGCGGACGTCGCCCAGCGGCTCGAGGCAGCCCTGCGTCAACCCGGCGCCGGCACGCCGCAGCCGCGCTCGCCGGCCAAGGCTGCGCCGACACCGGCCGTCAATGGCAGCGGCCGGCCCCAGGCCGAAGCGCCGCAAGTACGGCCCGAGCCTCGTGCGACCGCCCCGGCTTCCGCGGCGGACGACAAAAAGGCTTTCACCAGTCTGGAAGAAGAAATGGCTTCCCTCCTGGGTCGCAAAGGGTGAAGCACCTCTATTCCGGCCGCCGTGTCCGTCTAGCGACGGTGGCGGTTGGGGTAGCCCTGGTGACGATCGGCACCGCGACCATCGCGGCCGCACAGGACGTCAGCATCAATTTCGGTTCCGGCGCGGGGCTGACCGAGCGCGTCATCCAGCTCATCGCACTGCTGACGGTGCTGTCTCTTGCACCGTCGATTCTTGTAATGATGACGTCGTTCACCCGCATTGTCGTCGTGCTCTCGCTGCTGCGCACGGCCCTCGGAACGGCGACCGCTCCCCCGAACGCGGTGATCATCGCGCTGTCGCTGTTTCTTACCGCCTTCGTGATGGGGCCGGCATTCCAGAATGCCTATGACGTCGGCATCAAGCCGCTGATCAATAACGAGATCAACGTCGAGCAGGCATTCCAGCGATCCTCTGAGCCTTTCCGGACCTTCATGCTGAAGAATGTCCGGGAAAAGGACCTGAAGCTGTTCACGGATCTGGCGCGCGAGCCCGCCCCGGCGACGCCGGAGCAGACGTCGCTGCGCATTCTCATCCCTGCCTTCATGATCTCCGAACTCAAGCGCGCCTTCGAGATCGGATTTCTTCTCTTTCTGCCCTTTCTCATCATCGACCTCGTGGTCGCATCGGTTCTGATGTCGATGGGCATGATGATGCTGCCGCCCGTCGTCGTATCCCTGCCGTTCAAGCTGATCTTTTTCGTACTGGTGGACGGCTGGTCGCTTGTGGCCGGCAGCCTGGTCCAGAGCTACGGCACCTGACGGCGGCTAGCCGCGGCCGAAACGGTCGAACACGTTGCGGCGAAGAAACGAGAAGACGGCGTTGCGTCAACCTTTCCGCATACCCTCGGTCCGCATTTCCCGCACCGGACCGGCGCGGAAGATGCCGCGCTCCAGGATAATTCCGGCGAAAACCGGATTCCATTCGCGCAAGGCCTGCGCCGCCTCCTCAGCCATGAAACCGGCAACGATCTCCGGCGGCGGAGCAAACACTTCCGGCATCACCTTCGACAACCCGGGATCGCCGAGAATATTCCACCGCGATACGCCGCCCATATGCGGAGACGCAAGCCCATACACCACGCGCCTGATGCGCGCCTCGCGGATCGCATAACAGCACATCGCGCAAGGTTCCGCGTTCGTGTAAATTTCGCAATCCTCGAGATTTGCCGTGCCGAGCGCCTGCTGGGCCAATCCGATCGCCACCACCTCCGCATGATGCGTCACGTCGTGGTCGCGGGCCAGACGATTGACGGTTTCGGCGACTATCTCGCGATTGCGGCAGATGACCGCGGCATAGGGATATTCGCCCTGCCCGCGCGATTGCTTCGACAGGGCGAGACAATGCGCCATCATGCGGCGGTCGATGCTATCAGGGGTCATGCCGGCACCGAGCGGATCGATGCCCCGACGCTTTACATGGCTTTCTGATTGACGGAAACCCGCGCCGGCCGGAGCGGAATCGATCCGGTCGGCATGACGTCGCCCGCCGGACCTTTCGGCGACCCCGTCGATGGCTTCAGGTCGTTGGCCGACAAGGCGCCGATCTCGGGGAAGGTTGTGCGCATCTCACGCAGGAACGCGTCGAGCGTATCGGTCGCCGCGATCTTCTTGACGATTTCGTTGAATTCGGCCTTTCCGGCATTGAGTGGCGAGGTCGCCGCCTCGAAGGCCTGGCGCTCCGGGCCGTCCGCCATCTTGCCCGCATAGCGTTCGCGCAGCCGGCCGAGCCCGATCGAATCCTCGCCGAGCGCATAGCCGATCGCCGCGCGCATGATGTCGGCGCGTTCGGCGTCATTGAGCGGCTGGAAGTCGCGCCAGCGGTCGCCGTAGAGCAGTTCGATCTGCTCGGCGGCCTGTTGATAGCGCTTGGCGTTCCACAGGATGTCGGCGCGCAGCCGGATGGCCTCTCGCCTGTCGATATTGGCGATCACCTCGAGCGCGAGATCGTGGCGGCCGATATCCGACAGTGCGCGCGCTTCGAGAAGCTGGCGAAGCTGCCGCAAGTCGGTCGGGAGCTCGTTGATGCGGGTCGAGCGCAGCACCGCCTGCGCCTTTTCCGGCTTGTGGTCCATCAGGTAGATGACGGCGAGGCGAGCCGCCACCTGCGCACGCGCGGCGCCTTGCAGCCGATGATCGATCTGATGCTGCAGCAATTCGCCCGCCTGATACAGAAGATCGACGGCGACGAGCCTGTCCGCGAGCCGGCGGATCATTTCGTCGCCGCGTCTGCCGATCGGCGTCAACTCGCGAAAATCGTAGAACAGGGATAACGCGTCGATTGCCGGCAGAGCGTCGCCCTTGCCGGCGAGAAACAGGCTGTCGAAGGTCTGCGCCGCCTCGTCATGGATACGCCGGGTCAATTCGGAATTCGGATGAGCCTTGAGCGCGGTGCGCATGACGTGGAAGGCATCGCGATAGCGCCCTTCCTCGTTGTACAGCCGCGCCAGGAGCTGCAATGCCTCGATCTCGGTCTCGTCGCCGCGCCACACCGAGGTCAGCGTTTCAAGCTCGGTGATGACCTCGCTGCGCTTCAGATCGCCGAGCCCGTAGCGCAGCGCGATTTCCCGCAACCTGCCCTCCGAGGCCGCCGGCCGGTCCTCGGTTTCCGCGGCCGCGCGAAAGGCGCGCAAGGCTTCTTCGTTCTTGCCCAGTCCCTGCGCCAGCCGCCCGGTGAGAACGAGAATCGCCGGCTCCATCCCTTTTGGAATGCCGACGGTCTCGAATTCATGCATCTGCTTGTCGGCGCCGCCGAAGTCGCGCACCTCGATCGCCGCGCGCAGGGCTTCCTTCATCGCCAGCCGCTGCAACTCGATCGGCAGGGTCGCGATCGCCGCCTCGACGTTCTTGAAGCCCTGCCGCGCCTCGGCCCATTTGTTCTGCCGGGCATAGGCGAAGGCGCGCCAGAGCGGCGCGTCGTACTGATCGCCGATGATCGGATTAGCAAGGTCCTTCAGCGCGGCTTCCGGCCGGTCGAGCATGATGTTCGTGATGGCCCGCAGCACAAGCGCGCTCGGATTGTCCGCGGTGGGCCGATCCTCGGCGAGCGCGAGATCGAGCACGCCCTTCGCCTCGGCGAACATGTCCTTGGCAAGATAGAAGCGGGCGAGTTCGACGCGCGGCGCCGCGCGTCTCCCCTCGCTCGCATCCGCCGCCGCGGCGATCAGCTTGTATTGCCGCTCGGTGAACGCCGATTGGCGGTCGAATCCCCAGAGCTGCGTGTCGAACACGAGAGGGCGGAACGCCGCGGAATTGCGGCCGGCCGGTACGCCCCCCGACAGCGTGAGGCCGCCGGGACGGCCGATCACGACCTTGTCGGCGAAAAGATCGCCGGTGACATCATCGGCGATCGGCTGCACGACGATGCCCTGGGTCGATGCGAGGACGCGAAACTCGACGAAATTCTGCTCTTTCAGAAAGCCGCGCGCCGGCCCGAGCGCGGTGACGATCAACAAGTTGTCGCCGACCTCCGGATCGCTGATGCGCCGCACCGACTTCGGGTCGTCGAACGGAACGGTGATGCTGGCGCGCGCCTGCGCGGCGATATTGCGCGCGATGCCGAGCGGCTTGACCGGCTCGACCACAGCATCCCCGAGAACCACAATCCACGCATCGCCCTCAAGGGTGGCGCTGAGCAGCACCGGCCGCTCGAGCGCGACGCGCACGATCTGCACATCGCGCGCGGAGGTGAGCGCGGCTGAACGAATCGTTCCACTCGTATCGTTTTGCAGCGCGTTGAGGTCGATATCGGCGCTGGTGTCGAACACGAGCCACAGGGTATCGGCCCGCCGGAAGATCGCCGCCGGAGTGGCCGCGCCGAACGGAAAGGTTAGGCGCAGGATGTCGCCCTTGCGCGACATCTCGACCGCGACGGCATTCGGTCGTCCGCTCCCTTCCGTGCTCTTGGAAGGCTCGGCGGCGGCGGCGCCGGAGGCGGCCGCGACGGGTCCAGCGGCAGCCGCCTGGGCGCTGGATGACGTGTCCGGCGCGTTTGAAGCCTGCGGCGGCGCAGCCACGGGTGCCGCGCGCTCGGAGGCTGCTTGCGGTTTCGCCTCTGGTCTTGTTTCAGGTTTTGCTTCCGGCTTCGGTTCGGCCTTCGCTTCAGGCTTCGCTTCCGGCTTCGCCTCGGACGGCCCCATCGCGGCCGCCTTCAGGATCGCCGAGGCCGCCGCGCCTTCGCGCGCCGCCGGGGCGGAGGCCGAGACGAGCTTGGCCGGCACGGTTTGCGGCGCTTCCATGTCCGGCAGCGGGCCTTTGGCCGAATTGTCCGTCACTGCGGCAGGCCTGGAAGGCCTGGGAACGATCGCCGATTCCTTGGCGTCGGAGGCGCCGATATCGACGACGTAGTTTCGTTCCTCGCGGAAGGTGCGCACATCGACCTTGCCCTTGAAGGCGAAGCGGACGGCGGTGGAGTCCTTGATCGTGTCGGTATCGATCGATTGCAGCACCGGCGGCAACGCGGCTTTCGCGTCGGTGAGATCGAAGACCAGCGGCGCGGCGAAGGTCAACGTCAGATCGTCCGAGCTGCGATCGCTCGTCACCGCAATGACATCCGGCAATTCGAACAGGTAGCGGGTGAAGGTCGGCTGGCTGGCGACGCGCACCCGTATCTGCATCGGCTTTTGCTGCTGTGCCCAGCGACGCTGCTGACGCAGCAGCCGCTCTGCCTCGCGCGCCCTGCGCGCTAAATCCTCGATCACGTCCTGCGGCAGGCCCGGCGCGACGCCGGTCCAGGTTTCGGGCAGCAGATCGATGAACAGGCGCTCGCCGGCCGCCATCGAGTTGACCGTGACCTTGCGCAGCAGCGCGATGCGCAGTCCCTTTCCGTCCGGATCGCGGCGCGCGGCACTGATATAGTCGGCCATGCCGGCAGTAACGCTCTCAATGTTGACGTCGACCGGGCGCTGGAACGTCACGACGATGATGCCGCCGGCGACCTTCACCTCGGATTCCACCTCCTCGGCGAGATGGATGACGATGCGGCCGTAGCCGTTCGCGACGGAAACCTGAATCTGCCCCTTGATCGGCTGACCTTGCGCCCGCGCGGGCGCGCACAACAGCAGCGCGACCGAGGCAATGCAAACCGCGCGAACGAGCCGCGCGATGCAGGCCGGCACATCGTCGAGAACGGCAGCCATGAAAAATCCAGAAAGCCCTGACAAACGCGGACCGTTACGGCATCACGCTAGGCTGTGGCGTTTAACGCCGCGTAAACGAAATTTTTAGATTAATGAGGCGTAAACCTCCCGTGCGGGAGGATCTCAGCCGCCATTGGGCTTGCCTTCGATTTTCGGCAGGTCGGCGCCGGGCGCCTGCTTCTCCGCCACCGCATTTTTATTGGCAAGCTCGACGGTCAGCCGCTCGGCCGTCTCCGGCGCCATCTGCGCGAGGATGTCCGACATGCGGCGCGGATTGATCTGGCTGGCCACTTCGGTCGCGAGCCTGATGTCGAGGCGGTCGAAGATCTTGGCCGCTTCCTTCGCCTTCATGCTCTCATACATCGTCACGATGCTCTTGAAGCGGGCGGCATCGGCTTCATCTTTCTTCTTGAGCGTCTCGTTGATGCGCTCCTCGGTCGCCTTGAGTGCCTGCTCGCGCTCCTGCAGCTTCTTTTCGGTCGCCTGCAGCATGGTCTCGCGCAGGTCGAGTTCCTTGGCGCGCTGCTCAAGCTCCTGTCGGCGTTCCTGAAGCCGCTCCAGGATCGCGCGCTCGGCCGCCGACATCGGCTTGTTGTCGAACGTGATGACCGTCCCGTTCGGCGAGGGAGTCGGCTCGGCCGGCTTGGCGGCGGCTTTCGCCTCGTCCTTCTTGTCCTCCGGCGCCGAGCCGGTGGCATCCTTGGGCTTGGCGTCCCCGACCGAACCGGTAACGTCCGGATAGCCGAACATCTCCTGCGCCCAAGACCGCTTCGCCGGGCCCGCTTCGCCCGCCCTGTCATCGCCGAGCGCGGGCGGATTGAGAAGCTGCGTCGTGACCATTTTGGCGGATTCCCGCGCCATGCGGTCGGTTTTCGCAAGGTGGCCCGCCCCGAGCGTATAGCCGCCATTGGCGATGATGCCCGTCATCTTCAGCGCGAACAGGCAGGCCGACGCGACAAGCACGACGGGAATGAGCCTGATATCGCGGAGGCGGCTGGCGAAAACCTTGATCATGCGGCAAAGCCGGTCGAGCGCGTGCGCGTGCGTTCGGCGAAAGCCTTGGCGGCCGCGACCATGGCGCGCGTGTCAGGCGCCGTGGGCTTCGTCGGCGCCGGCGCCTCGGCGAGAACACCAGGCTTCATCTGCGCGATTGCGCGAAGATGAGCGAGAATCGCTTCTCCCGCCTTGATGTTCTGCTCAAGCTCGTCCGACAAGGCCTCGCCGTCGCGCAGGCGCGGATCGAGCATCTCATTGCATTCGCGCAGCGTCGCCTTCAGCCCGGCGATCGCGCGCTCGGCCGCCTCGGTGGCGCCGACGAGTTCGGCGACGCTCGTCTTCATCGTGCCCTCGTCCTTGCGCAGTCGCTCGAGCCGCGAATTGAGCCGCGCGCAATAGATGATGGTCAGCAGAAGAAGGATCGCGACCATGCTTTCGATGGTCAAACCAAAAGTGTAGCTCACTGTGCCTCCAGCTTTCTGCCCCTGGACTCGTCGGCATTCTCGAACATGGCGAATGTGGTCTTGGGCGGGCGCAGCGGCTTGGCGACGCGCACGGCCACGCGGTCGGCGACGCGGCCCATGCGGCCCTCCGTCAGCACGACGTCGCCGCAGCGGACGGTGACGAGAGCGTCGGGGCGGATTTCAAGCGGCAACGTATCGCCAACCTTGAGATTCATGATCTGGCGGAGCGGCAATTTCGCCTCGTACAACACGGCATCGACCGAGGTTTCCGCCTGGCCGATCTCGGTCGCGAGATGCTCCTCCCAGATGTGGTCGCGGCCGAATTTCTCGCCCATGAACATCTGCAGGAGCACGCCGCGGATCGGCTCGATCGTGGCGTAGGGAAGCAGCAATTCCGCCGTGCCGCCGCGATCCTCCATGTCGATGCGCAGCCGCACCAGGATCGCGGCATTGGCCGGGCGCGTGATCGCCGCGAAGCGCGGATTGGTCTCGAGCCGGTCGATATTGAACTTCACCGGCGACAGCGGCCGGAAGGCCAGCTCCGCGTCGGCCAGGATAACCTCGATCATGCGCTTGACGAGGCTCGTCTCGATCGTCGTATAAGGCCGCCCTTCGATGCGCACCGCCGACTGCCCGCGACGTCCGCCGAGCAGCACGTCGATGATCGAATAGATCAGGTTGGAATTGATCGTGAACAGCCCGAAATTTTCCCACTCCTCTGCCTTGAAAACGGCGAGGATGGCGGGCAGCGGGATCGAATTCAGATAGTCGCCGAACCGCACCGACGTGATGCGGTCGAGCGAGACTTCCACGTTGTCCGAGGTGAAATTGCGCAACGATGTCGTCAAGAGCCGCACCAGGCGGTCGAAGACGATTTCCAGCATCGGCAGACGCTCGTAGGAGACCATCGCCGAATCGATGATCGCCCGGATGCCGGAATTGTCGTTCATCGCCACGTCGGCGACGCTGAAGCCGAGCAGGCTGTCGATTTCCTCCTGGTTGAGAATGCGATCGGCGCCCCGTTGGGCGCCCGCCGCCGTCTCGTCGACCAGCGCCGACCATTGGCTCGCGGCCACGTCCTCAGCCGTGTCGACGGGAACCTTTCCCTCGGAGTCAACGATCCCGCCCTCGGAATCGAGCGCAAGGCTCCACTCGGCGGCGAGCGCGTCCTGATCGATTTGGTCCTTGCCGGCCATCAGCGATCCGTCACTGGACGACGATTTCCTTGAACAGCACGGCGTTGACGCGGCCCGGCGCGATCGATGCGTTCACGCGGCGCGTCAATTCTTCCTTCAGGCGATAAAGGCCCGCCGAGCCGTCGAGATCGGTCGGCCGCAACTCGCGCAGATATGTTTGGAACGCGTCGAGCACGCGCGGAAGCATAGGCTGCACCTGCGCGATCATTTCCTGCTGTGGCAGCTCGAGCACGATCTTCATCTTGAGGTATTGCGTGCGGTCGCCACCGGCATTCGACAGATTGACCAGCACATCCGGCAGATCGAGGAACACCGCGGGCTTCGCCTGCGCGGCCGTCACCGCGCTCTTTTCCTTGCCGCTGAACACGAAATAGGCGCCGGTCCCTCCGCCCGCCAGGACGAGCGCGCCGGCTGCGGCCGCGATCAAGAGCTTCGGCGAGAATTTCCTGGCCGGCTTCTTTTCTGCGCCTTCCTCGCTTTCCGCGTCCGCTTTTGGCGCATCCTCTGTGTCCGCCATTCCCTTCTCCCGATCCGGCAACGGCGGCGGCCCTAAGCGATGACATGAAAAGCCGGGCGCCCCGGTTGCCCGCGCCTGAAACCGTAGGCCGCGAATGGTTAACGAAAACTTTCCATGATGCCGGACAGGGAAATTTTTGCCGCCCCGGGCCGGCCATTGTTGCCTGCAGGCCCCCTCGCGGAGACCCGGCCCCCAAGCTATCTGATTGATCTTACGAGATATTTTTATCTGGCACGGCCGCTGCAAAGCATCCGGCGTCCTGCGGCTTGGGAGAGCCGCCAGGCACAGGCGGCGGCGAAGGCCTGGGAGGGCCGAGCCTAAGCCAGCGAAGGGGAGTTGAACGATGGAGAACGTGCTTCTCATCGGCCTGTCGCGTCAGATGTCGCTTCACCGCGAGATCGACGTGGTGGCGAACAACATCGCGAACCTGAACACGACGGGCTTCAAGGCCGACAACGCGGTCTTTGAGGAATACCTGATGCCGGGGGCGCGCGCCGGGCAGTTCGCCCCGCCCGACCGCCGCATGAGCTATGTGCAGGACCGGCAGACCTGGCACGACCTGAGCCAGGGCCCGGTCGAGGCGACCGGCAACCCGCTCGACGTCGCGATCGACGGCGAAGGCTTCCTCGTGGTGCAGACGCCGCGCGGGGAACGCTACACGCGCAACGGCGCGCTGCAACTGAACGCCAACGGCCAGCTCGTCACCAGCGAAGGTTACGCGGTGATGGGCGAAGCCGGCCCGATCACGCTGCAATCCACCGACAAGGACATCATGATCACCCGCGAGGGCACGATCACGGTGCGCGAAGGCGCCAATACCACGAGCGACGCCATTCGCGGCAAGCTGAGGCTGGTCACATTCGCCCCCAATCAGCCGCTTCGCAAGGACGCGGGTTCGACCTTCGCCGCCGCGCAGGGCGTGCAGCCGCAGCCTGTGGCAAGCCCGCGCATCGTCCAGGGATCGATCGAGAAATCGAACGTCCGCAGCATCGTCGAGATGACGCGGATGATCGAAGTGACGCGCAACTACACGCAGGTCGCCAACATTCTGCAAACCCAGAACGACATGCGCCGCAACGCCATCGACAAGCTGGCCGAAGTTCCGGCCTGACCGAATAGAGACGGAGCAATCCGATGCGAGCCTTGCACACCGCCGCGACCGGCATGATGGCCCAGGAGCTCAATGTCCAGGTCATCTCCAACAACATCGCGAACATGCGCACGACCGGCTACAAGCGCCAGCGCGCCGAGTTCCAGGACCTGCTCTACGAACATGTGCGGCGCATCGGCACGCAGACGTCCGATCAGGGCAATATCCTGCCAGTCGGTGTCGATCTCGGCTCGGGCGTCAAGAGCGTCGGCACGCCGCGCCTGATGTCGCAAGGCACGCTCACGCCGACCGGCTCGCCGCTCGACCTGGCGATCCGCGGCGACGGCTTCTTCAAGATCCAGTTGCCCGACAGCACCTACGCCTATACCCGCGACGGTTCGTTCCAGATGGACGCGCAGGGCCGCATTGTCACCGCGCAGGGTAATGTGGTGATGCCGGGCATCACCATCCCGCAAAATTCGACCGGCCTGACGATCAACTCCCAGGGGCAGGTTTTGGTCACCCCGCAAGGCCAGACCACACCAACCGTGCTCGGCCAGCTCACCCTGACGCGCTTCATCAACAATGCCGGCCTGCTTTCGATCGGCGACAATATGTTCACGGAAACGCCGGCATCCGGCACGCCGCAGGACGGCCTGCCGAACACAGACGGCGCCGGCGACTTGCAGCAAGGCAACCTCGAGGCCGCGAACGTCGAGGCGGTCAGCGAGATTTCCGACCTGATCGCGGCGCAACGCGCCTACGAGATGAACGGCAAGGTCATCACGGCCGCCGACCAGATGCTGCAAACGACGTCCAACATGATGCGCTGAGGTGACCGCCATGATCCGCATCACGATCCACACCGCCGCGCTCGCAATCGCAGGGCTGACGTTGCTCGCCGGGACAGCCTGGGCCGAGCCGGAGCGACCGACGCTGCGGGCGGAGGCCCTCGTCACCGGCAGCCTGGTGCGCATCGGCGACCTGATCGACAACGCCGGCATCGTCGCCAACGTGCCGATATTCCGCGCCCCCGCGCTCGGTCAGACCGGCACGGTGTCAGCCGCGCAAGTGCTCGAGGCGGTCCGCGCCCATGCCCTGGTCGGCATCGATCCGGGACCGGTGTCGGAGATCACCGTGACGCGGGCCAGCCGCGTCATCGCGGCGCACGACATCGAGACGCTGCTCGCCAGCACGCTTGCCAAGAACTATTCGCTCGGCGATGCGGCCGACATTTCAATCACCTTCGACCGCACGCTTCGCGCCGTGCAGGTCGAGCCGTCGGTCACGGCGGCGCCGCGCATCGAGCAACTGCGCTACGATCCTCGCGGCGGACGTTTCGAAGCGACCCTCGAGGTGCCGGACGCGCCATATGCACGGATACGGCTGGTCGGGACGGCGGTCGCAACTGCTGAAGTGGTCGAGCTGCTGCGTCCGCTCGCGCGCGGCGAAGTCATCAAGATCGCCGACCTCGCGCTCAAGCGCGTGCCGCGCCTCCAGATCACGTCGGACACCCTCACCGACCCGGATCAGGCGATCGGACTTGCGGCGCGCGGCGCGATCGACGCCGACCGGCCGGTGCGACGCAGCGACCTGACCAAGCCGGAGCTCGTCCAGCGCAACGAAAGCGTGACGATCGTTTATCAGGCGCCCGGCATCATGCTCGCCGTGCGCGGCAAGGCGCTCGATGGCGGCACCGCAGGCGACATGATCGACGTCGTCAATGTGCAATCGAACCGCACCGTCCGCGGCACGATCGTCGGACCAGGCCAGGTGGCTGTGGTGTCGATGGCCGCGCGTGTGATCACCACGGCTCAAGCAACCTTCGATCAAAGCCAGATTCGCACCAGCGCAAAATGAAAGTGACGTCCATGGTCGTAGATAGATTGATGCGCAACACCTTCGCGCTGGCAATCGTTGCCCTGCTCCTTACGAACTGCTCGGCGATTGATCGCCTGAAGAACGTCGGGGAGGCTCCGGCGCTGTCGGAGGTCGACAATCCAACGGCGCGCGCGGGCTACAAGCCGGTGCAGATGCCAATGCCGGCCCTGCAACCTGCCGCCTACAATCCAAATTCGCTTTGGCGTAACGGCTCGCGGGCGTTCTTCAAGGATCAGCGCGCTCATCAGATCGGAGATATTCTCACGGTGAAGGTCAACTTCGCCGACAAGGCCAATATCGCCAATGAGACGACGCGCAGCCGCGCCAATACTGAAGATTCCGGCATCACGAATTTCTTCGGCGTGAAGAAAGTGCTCGGCGTGCCGCTGCCCGGTCGCCTTTTAACGGCAGATTCGACCGCTTCCAGCGACGGCAAAGGTTCGGTTCAGCGCCAGGAGGCGCTGAGCACCAACGTCGCCGGCGTCGTCACGCAGGTGCTGCCGAACGGCAACCTGGTGATCGAGGGCAAACAGGAAATCCGTGTCAACTTCGAGGTGCGCGAGCTGGTCGTCGCCGGCATCGTGCGTCCGGAGGACATCGAGAGCGACAACACGATCGATTCCAGCAAGATCGCGCAAGCCCGCATCGCTTACGGCGGACGTGGACAGATCACCGATGTGCAGCAGCCACGTTACGGCCAGCAGGTGTTCGACGTGTTGTTGCCGTTCTGACAAGTGTCAGTGATCGGTCGTCAGTCATCAGCGAAGAGCCCCTTTGATTACTGACCACTGACTCCTGATTCCGGGCTCCCACGCCGTTTCCGTCTGCGCGCGAAACGGAACGGCGTAAAGACGCGGCCTCCGGTCGGCTCCCCCGCCGGAGGCCGCGCAGCTTTTCAGACGATAAAAAGGGCGGGTCAGTCGTCGCGATAAACGCGTTCGCGCCGCTCGTGGCGTTCCTGCGCTTCAACCGAAAGAGTGGCGATCGGGCGGGCCTCGAGGCGGCGCAGCGCAATCGGCTCGCCGGTTTCCTCGCAATAGCCGTAGCTGCCGTCGTCGATGCGGCCCAGGGCTTCGTCGATTTTGGCGATCAGCTTGCGCTGACGGTCCCGCGCGCGAAGCTCGATGGCGCGGTCGGTTTCGGAGGAGGCTCGGTCGGCGAGATCGGGGTGATTCTGATTTTCTTCCTGTAAATGCTGGAGGGTTTCCTTGGCCTCCTTGAGGATTTCCTCTTTCCAGGTCAGCAGGCGGGCGCGGAAATACTCGCGCTGGCGCTCGTTCATGAACGGCTCTTTTTCGGATGGCCGATAGTTTTTGGTCTTGGCAAGCATCCCACCACTCCCACCAAAGTTTTGTTTTTTTCGGCGAGCCTCCCTCGCGCGGGCTGGCTTATATACGCAGGCCACGCTGTCGACAATATCCGGCCGCGGCTGTGGAAAC
>DASZTD010000001.1:0-118117 GCA_035548355.1 Pseudorhodoplanes sp. | reverse complement strand
CGGAATCTGCGTGCGCATCATCCCGCCCGCAAACGGATCGGCGTCGTAGATGGTAACGTGATAGCCGAGCGGCAGAAGATCGCGCGCCACTGTCAGCGAAGCGGGGCCCGCACCCACCAGCGCGATGCGCTTGCCGTTCTTCTGCGTCGCCGGTTTCGGCATCCGCCCGGAAACGTCGTCCTTGTTGTCATAGGTGACGCGCTTCAGCCGGCAGATCGCCACCGGCTCTTTCTCCACGCGTCCGCGGCGGCAGGCCGGTTCGCAGGGCCGGTCGCAGGTGCGGCCCAGCACGCCTGGAAACACGTTCGAGCGCCAGTTGATCATATAGGCGTCGGAATAGCGGCCTTCCGCGATCAGGCGGATATATTCCGGCACCGGGGTGTGCGCGGGGCACGCCCATTGGCAATCCACGACCTTGTGAAAATAATCCGGCGCAGCGATGTCGGTAAGTTTCATCGACTCCTCGGACACGCGCCCCACGCAAGACAATGAGGCCCCGCCGCGGGAAGTTCGGCGGGCGTTCAATCTCCCCTGGGCTCGGCATCTTCGGCGCCGATTCCGACATAGATTTTAGTCACACAAAACCGAAATTGCCACCGGCGCGGCGCCGCAGGCCATGCCGTGGCGCGCCATCAGACCCGCGCCAACGCGCCTCCGGATTGACAAGGGCGCGGGGAAGGGGTCATGCGAGACTAATGCCTAATCCCCTGAAACTCGTGATTTTCGACGTCGACGGCACGCTCGTGGACAGTCAGAACATCATTTGTGCTGCAATGCACAATGCGTTCACCAAGAACCGATTAGACTGTCCACCACGCGACAAGCTGCTGTCGATCGTCGGCCTATCCCTGCCCGAGGCCTTCGAAAGGCTCGGCGAAGGGCGCGCCGGTTTCCCGGTGCCGTCGCTGGTCGAGCATTACAAGGACGCCTTCTTTGCCTTGCGCGAGGCGAATGCGCATCCGGAAGTGCTTTATCCGGGCGCGCGCGACAGCATCGAGGCGCTGGCCGCGCGCCGGGACACGCTGCTCGGCGTGGCCACGGGAAAATCGCAGCGCGGGGCGCGCGCCGTGCTCGCGCGTCACGATCTCTCGGCTCATTTCGCGGTGATCAAGACGGCCGACGACGCCCCCTCCAAGCCGCATCCGGGCATGGTGCTGGAAGCCATGCGCGAAACCGGGATCGGCGCGGCCGATACCGTGATGATCGGCGACAGCATCTACGACATGGAGATGGCGCGCGCCGCCGGCGCTCATGCGATCGGCGTGAGCTGGGGCTATCATGCGCCCGAGGCGCTGCGGGGCGCGGGGGCGCACATGGTGGTGGAGGATTTTTCGGCGTTGGTGAACGCCATCGAGGCTTTTCGCGGATCTGCCTCCCGCCTGCGGGAGAAGAGCCGCGCGGGCGCGGGGAGTTGAGGGTGTCGATGCGGGATATCTTCGACGACATCTATCGCAACAATCCCATCGATCCGATGGAGGCGGCGCGCCGCAATGCGCGGCCCAATCTCGCGCGGCGCTTCTTCAAGATCGCGGCGGCGGGCGAAGCCGCGGACGGCTTTGCCGTGCTGCTCGACGGCCGGCCGGTGAAAACGCCGGCGCGGCGCCGGCTCGTCGCCCCCTCGCTCGCGCTCGCCTCTGCCATCGCGGCGGAATGGGACGCGCAGAAGGAATTCGTCGATCCGGCGGAAATGCCGCTGACGCGGCTTGCAAATTCGATCATCGACGGCGTCGGCGAGGCGATGGAGGAGGTGGCCGGCGACATCGTCAAATATCTCGGCTCCGATCTCGTCTTCTACCGTGCCGAGGGACCGGAGCGGCTGGTCGAGCGGCAGAGCGAGCACTGGGATCCGCTGCTGGCCTTTGCCCGCGACCGGCTAGGCGCGCGCTTCATTCTCGCGCAAGGCGTGGTCTTCGCTTCTCAGCCGCGCGAGGCGATCGAGGCCGCGCGCGCGGCGCTGCCGCGCGATCCGTGGCGGCTCGGGGCGATGCATTCGCTGACCACGGTGACGGGCTCGGCGCTGATCGCGCTGGCGCTGATGGGCGGGTCGCTGTCGCCCGACCAGGCATGGCGCGCCGCGCATGTCGATGAGGACTGGAACATGGAAACCTGGGGCATGGACGACCTTGCGATGGCGCGTCGCGTCTATCGGCGCGGCGAGCTGGACGCCGCCGTCGCGGTCCTTCGTTCGCTGGCGCCGGGCAACGGGTTGACGCGATGATCGACCGCCGCCGCCTGCTTCAGGGAGTCGCCGCCGCTGCGGCCTTGTCGGCCTGTCCGGCGCCGGCGCAGACGCAGATCGAGCTGAAGCCGGAGCTCGGCCAATTCTTCCACGAGGCCAATACCCAGGGCACCTTCGCCGCGCTCGATCTGAAGACCGACAGGCTGGTGATGACGGACGAGACGCGTACGCGCCGGGGCGAGCTTCCGGCATCCACCTTCAAGGTGCCGCATGCGCTGATCGCGCTCGAGACCGGCGTGGTCGCCGATGTCGACAACGAGGTGATCCGCTGGGACGGCATCACCCGCAGCATTCCGGAATGGAACGGCGATCACACCCTGCGCAGCGCCATGAAATATTCCGTCGTGCCCGTCTTCCAGCAGATCGCCCGGCGCATCGGCGAGGAGCGCATGAAGAAATACGTCGACGATTTTCAGTACGGCAACCGCGACATCGGCGGCGCGCCGATTGATCGCTTCTGGCTCGAGGGAAATCTGCGCATCACACCGCTCGATCAGATCCGTTTTTTCAGGCGTCTGTACGAAGACGATCTGCCGGTGTCGGCGCGCAGTCTCGATCTCGTGAAGGACATCGTGCCGGTGGAGCAGGCCGACGGGGCGACGATCCATGCCAAGACGGGCGCGGTCGGACGCGACGGCAAGCTGATCCTCGGCTGGCTCGCGGGCTATGCGGTGAAGGGACAGGACGTTACCGTCTTCGCCATGAACATGGACCTGCATAGCGGCAAGGACCTCGCCCTGCGGATGCCGGCGGTGAAATCGGCGCTCGGCAAGATCGGCGCGATCTGAGCGGCGCAGAACGGATCCGCGCCTCGCCCCTGGCGCCCCGGACCGTTCGCGCGGGCGGACGGGACGGTGATACAATCCCGTACCAAGGGGGCGGCCATGAAAATCACGCTTGATCTGTCGAAGCTTGTCGAGACCGGCAAGCTGACGCCGCAGGAGGCCGATCGGCTGCGGGCGTTGGCCGCACACGATACCGGCTCGCTCGGCATCAATATCCTCGTCGGTTTCGGCGTAGTGGCGGTCGCCGCCGGGGCGGTCGCGCTCGTGCCGACGCCATTCACCGCGATCCTGATCGGCATGGCGATGTTCGCGGCCGGGTTCGGGATGGGGCTGAAGCGTTCCGAGCAATGGGACCTGCTCGCGCAGATCTGCATCGTCGTCGGCGCGCTGATGTTCGCCGGCGGGGTGCTCGCCTATGCCCAAGGTTCGCTGAACGCGATGATGCTCGTCACCGTGACCTTCGCGGGCGCGGCGATATTGTCGCGCTCGAGCCTGCTGATGGCGGGCGCGGTGCTGGCGCTTGCCTCCTGCTTCGGGGCGCGGGCGGGCTACTGGCACGCGACCTATGCGCTTGCGATCTACGAGCCGCTCGTCACCGTCGTGGTGTTCGGCGCGTTGGCCTTCATCGCCTATCGCGTCTCCCACAATCTGCCGGCCGACGGGGAGCGGCTCGCGATCACCGCCTCGCGGACCTCGCTCTTTCTCGTCAATTTCGGTTTCTGGGTCGGTTCATTGTGGGGCGACCGGCTGCTGCTGCTGCGCTCGCTCTGGTACAACGACGCCGAGCGCGCGGCGCAGGCCGCACGCGAGTCGGTCATCTCGCCGTGGTTTTTCGTGATCGCCTGGGCGCTCGCGTTGGCGGCGGCGGGAGCCTGGGGCGTCAGGGCCAACCGCCGGTTCGTCGTCAATGTCGCGGCGGTGTTCGGGGCGATCCACTTCTATACCCAGTGGTTCGAGAAGCTCGGCCCGCAGCCCGCATCCTTCCTGATCGGCGGGCTTTTGATGCTCGCCTTCGCGTTCGGCCTGTGGCGCTTCAATCAGCGTGAGCGGCAGCCGGCGGCATGACGGCGGCGCCGGCGGCGTGCTGACGGACCAGGAGGAGGGCGGCGACCGTCAGGGCGGCGAGAACAAACAGGGTGAGGAGAGTGCGATTCATGGACGAAATTTGCCGCAGCGGTCCGCCTTGCGCCTTGCGCTGGATCAAAGGCTGTGGGAGAGGCGAACTGGCCCACGCCAAGCATCGCCGGGCGAAGGAGGCAGGGACAATTTCATCAGGGACAGTTTCATAAAGATAAAGCGGACGCATGAAGGACATCATCGAAAAGCTCGAGGCGAGGCGCGCGGAGGCGCGCAAGGGTGGCGGCGACAAGCGCATTGAGGCGCAGCACAAGCGCGGCAAGCTTACCGCGCGCGAGCGCATCGAGCTTTTGCTCGACAAGGGATCGTTCGAGGAATTTGACATGTTCGTCGAGCACCGCTCGAACGAATTCGGCATGGAGAAGACGAAAATCCCCGGTGACGGCGTAGTCACCGGCTGGGGCACGGTGAACGGGCGCACCGTCTATCTCTTTTCCAAAGACTTTACCGTGTTTGGCGGCTCGCTGTCGGAGACGCATGCGCAGAAGATCGTGAAGGTGCAGGACATGGCGATGAAGGCGCGCGCGCCGATCATCGGCCTGTTCGACGCGGGCGGCGCGCGCATCCAGGAAGGCGTGGCCGCGCTCGGCGGCTATGGCGAGGTGTTCAAGCGCAACGTGATCGCCTCGGGCGTGATCCCGCAGATCAGCGTGATCATGGGCCCCTGCGCGGGCGGAGACGTCTATTCGCCGGCGATGACCGACTTCATCTTCATGGTGAAGGATACGAGCTACATGTTCGTGACCGGGCCGGACGTGGTGAAGACGGTGACCAACGAGGTCGTCACCGCCGAGGAACTCGGCGGCGCGTCGGTGCACGCTACGAAATCGTCGGTCGCCGACGGCGCCTTTGAGAACGACGTCGAGGCGCTTTTGCAGATGCGGCGGCTGATCGATTTCTTGCCTGCCAGCAACGAGAGCGGCGTGCCGGAATGGCCGACCGATGACCCGGCGGACCGGATCGAGGAATCGCTCGACACGCTGATCCCGGACAATCCCAACAAGCCCTACGACATGAAGGAGTTGATCTACAAGACCGTGGACGAGGGTGACTTTTTCGAGATCGGAGAATCGTTCGCCAGGAACATCGTCACCGGCTTCGGCCGTATCGCGGGGCGCACGGTCGGCTTCGTCGCCAACCAGCCGATGGTGCTGGCGGGGGTGCTGGATTCGGACGCCTCGCGCAAGGGCGCGCGCTTCGTGCGCTTCTGCGACGCGTTCAACATCCCGATCGTCACCTTCGTCGACGTGCCGGGCTTTCTGCCGGGGACGGCGCAGGAATATGGCGGACTGATCAAGCACGGGGCGAAATTGCTGTTCGCCTATTCGCAGGCGACGGTACCGCTCGTTACCGTGATCACGCGCAAGGCCTTCGGCGGGGCCTATGACGTGATGGCGTCAAAGCATATCGGCGGCGATTTGAACTATGCCTGGCCGACGGCGCAGATCGCGGTGATGGGGGCGAAGGGGGCGGTGGAGATCATCTTCCGCGCCGACATGAACGACCCCGACAAGATCGCCGCGCGCACCAAGGAATACGAGGAGCGTTTCCTGTCGCCGTTCGTCGCTGCCGAGCGCGGCTATATCGACGACGTGATTATGCCGCACTCGACGCGCCGTCGCATCGCCCGCGCGCTCGCGATGCTGCGCGGCAAGCAGGTGGAAATGCCGCGAAGGAAGCACGACAATCTGCCGGTGTGAGCGACCGGACCCTTGGCGTGCCTTGTGGTCGATACGCGATGGTATATTTCCCCAATATGTTGTAGCGTTTCAAAGTACAACTATCAGGGGGGGTCCAATGCGAAATGTTCTGATTTTGGCAGGTGCGGCCTTTCTTTTTCAGGCCGCGTACGCATCGGCTCAATCGGTGCCGCAACAGCAACTTGGAAATTCAGGACTCTATCCCGGCGCGATCTACATCGCGCCTCAGGACTCGTCGTTCGTGGCGCCCGCGATCTATCGCTCGATCGAGCCTCGTAAGGAGTTCGAAAATCCGATGAATATCTCTCAGATTTGCATGCGCGACTTCCGCGAGACCGCGGCTCTGAAGTCGTTGTATTCGGGCACGAGCGAGGCAGCAGGCTTGATGGATACGGTTCACAAGAATTTTGCGGCCAAGCTCGCGGGCATCGATTTGAAAGTCATCAAGCTGGAAGGAAATCTCGAAATCAAGAATGAGGCGTCATTTTCGGCGACGCCACTGAAAATCATCTATGCCGATGACGACATTGCCGATGTGATCATCGCCAACATTGGCGACAACTGCAAAAAAATTGTCGTCGGTCATCTCAAGCAGGGTCGCTTGGTGTTTTTCGCGTCGAAAGCGATCCAAGCAAAGGAATTTACGGTCTCCTTAAACGTCGGACCAAAGGCCACGGGCGGTCTTAGCTGCACGATCCCGATCTTTTGCCCGAGCGTGTCGACGGACGTTGATTTCCAACGGCAAAGAAAACGTTCCTCCGTCCAGCACGTCACTTTTGCAATCGTGCCCGCCGAAATTAACGGGAGGTTGCGGCCACTGCGAACGGACGATTTGAAATAGATAGCAGGATCGCGCTCGCGATGCTGCGCGGCAAGCAGGTGGAAATGCCGCGAAGGAAGCACGACAATCTGCCGGTGTGAGCGACTGTATCAATCGCGCGCCAGTTTGCGACGTTCTCACCGCCGCGTCAGGGCGTCGATGAAGGTCGCGGCCGCGTCCTTGAGCTGCTTTCGGCTGAAGCCTGCGCGCTCCATCACCGCCAGTCCGCGCGTGAAGGTCACCACCACGCGCGCCAGCCGGTTCGCCTCTATCGCCGGCGCGCCGGCGGCGGAGGACATCGCCTCGCCGACGATCCGCTCGAGCCGGGTGAGGACGCCATGCACGCGCTCGCGCACCGCCGCGCTCGAGGCTGCGGTGTCGAGCGCGGTGCGCGTCGTCAGGCAGCCGCGCGGCGGCGAGCCGCCCGTCATGTTGACGATGATTACGTCGAAGAAGTTGCCAAGCCGCCCCCTGGCGTCGCCCTGCGCCAGCGCCTTGCCCGCCGTGTCGAGGAATTGCTCGGCGTAACGGTCGAAGGCGCGCAGGAAGATCGCTTCCTTGTCACCATAGGCGTTGTACAGGCTGCCGCGCTGCACGCCAGCCGCGGTGGCGATATCCTGCATGGTCGCGTCGTGCAGCCCCTTGCGCCAGAATACATCGAGCGCGGTGGCGATCAGTTCCTGCTCGTCAAATTGGCGCGCGCCCGCCATGCGGCTCCCCCACAGGGTTATTCTTGACACAAGTGTCAAGATTGACAATGATGTCAAAGATAAGACATGGATCGTCCAACGGGAGTCCGCCATGGCGGGCGGGTGCCGCAAAAATGGTCCCGCCGCGGCCGGCGGCGGGGCGGGGCGGAAGCTGCGCGGGTTCGCCGCGCTGATCGCCCGCGCCGCATCGCGGTTGCGGCGATGGCGGGAAGATCGGCAGACCTTGGAGGCGCTCAGGCATCTCGACGACCGTCAGCTCAAGGAGTTCGGAATTTATCCGCGGCCGCGCGACCTTACCAACCGCAAATTTCCCTGACGCGCGCACCCGGCCGGGCTGGTGGCGGGCCGGGATAGCACCATCAACCGCACGCCAGGAGGCAGGCATGATCACCACCATCACCACCTTCACATTGCCGAGGCCGATTACGCGCGAGCAGGCGCGCAGCATCTTCCTTAGCACCGCGCCGAAATATCGCGGCGTGCGGGGGCTCTTGCGCAAGAGTTACGTGCTGTCGGAGGACGGGGGCACGGCGGGCGGAATCTATCTCTGGAATTCGCGGCCAGAGGCCGAAGCGATGTTCACCGAATCGTGGCGGGCCTTCGTGCGTGAGAAATACGGGACCGATCCGGTCGTCACCTATTTCGACAGCCCGGTGGTGGTCGATAACGTGACGCAGGAGATTCTGGCCGGCGAATAGGGCGGCCTCCCAGGCGCACGCCGCGCAAGGGCGCGCCCGCGCTATGGCCGGGCGGGCAAGCCCGGAAAAAGCCCGCGCGCCATCAACGCGCGCTTGAAGTCGCCGAGCGCGGCGTAGCGATCCTGCGAGCTGCCGGCGCGTTCGAGCCGCCGCAGCATGATCTTCAGCGCGCGGTCCTTGTCGCGGATCACCCATCGCCGGCAGAAAACCTGCGCGTCGTGCAGAGAGGTGATGCGGATTGTGCCGGGCAGGCCGGGCAGCGCCGCGTCGAAATGCTGGGCGAAGGGAAGGGTCACTCGGAATCGTCGGCGGTTTCAAGCAGATCGTGTTCCGCAACGACGCGTTCGTAGGATTCGTTATTGCCCTTGAGCCGGTATTTCGGCCCATCGGATTCGAGCGGCAGAAGGGCGGTGATGCGGTAGCGTCCGTCCGCCGCCGAACGCAGCGTCGAATGCAGAAGCTCGACCTGCTGGCCGATCCGGAAACGATAGCCCTTCATCGCGTCATGCCAAAGGCGATCGCGCCGGCGGCAGCGACGGCGAAGCAGGTTGGACAATCATGGAATATTCGCATGAGTCAGTATGCCCGAAAGCCTGCCAAATTGATAGAGTGCCTGCCGGACTGTTCCCGGTTGCGCGGGGACGCGGCGTCTCGCGGGGCGGGCGAATGCCGGAAACCCGCCTTGAAAATCCCGCACGTCCGCGCGACAAGCGCCGACGCATTTCAGGAGCTGACCAATGGCTTTGTCGCGCCGACACTTCGTTGCAGCATTTTTCACCGCTCTTGGCCTGACCCTCGCGGCCGCGCCGTCGCGGGCGCAGCAGCCGGTCACGACCGCGTCGGGGCTGAAGATCATCGACGCAAAGGTCGGCTCCGGCGCGCAGCCGAAAACGGGGCAGGTCGCGGTCGTGCATTACACCGGCTGGCTCTACGACAACGGCGCCAAGGGCAAGAAATTCGACTCCTCGGTCGATCGCGGGCAGCCCTTCGAGTTCCCGGTGGGGCAGGGGCGCGTGATCAAGGGCTGGGACGAGGGCGTCGCCTCGATGAAGGTCGGCGGCCGGCGCACACTGATCATCCCCGCCAACCTCGCTTACGGCGACCGTTCCGTCGGCAACGGGCTGATCCCGCCGAATTCCACGCTGATCTTCGATGTCGAATTGCTGGGCGTGAAGTAATTCGCGCGCTCGGCGCGCCTCGCTCCGTTTTCGCTTTCATTAGGGGCGGATCTGCTGTCCCGGCCGTCCCCGCCTATTCGTTCCACAGCCACGCCGCGCCGCGCACGCCCGAGGAATCGCCGTGCCGGGCCTTCACGATCGGGGTGTCGGCGCGGTCGGAGAAGACATGGGCGCCGATGCGCCGTGCCAGCGAGGGATAGAGATCGTCCATGTTCGAAAGTCCGCCGCCGAGCACGATCACGTCCGGGTCGAGCACGTTGATCACGGAGGCGAGGCCGCGCGCGAGCCGGTCGTGATAGCGTTCGAGACTTTCCCGCGCCCGCGCGTCGCCCGCCCGGTGGAGCCCGACGATCTCCTCGGCGCTGCGCCTTTCGCCGGTCGAACGGAAAAAATCCGCTGCCAGGCCGGGGCCGGACAGAAAGGTCTCCACGCATCCGCTCCGGCCGCAATAGCAGGCGGGGCCGGGGCGCTCCTCGTCGCGCGGCCAGGGCAGCGGGTTGTGCCCCCATTCGCCGGCAATGCGGTGACGCCCCGGCAGCGCCCGGCCGCCGACGGCGATGCCGCCGCCGACGCCGGTGCCGAGGATCACGCCGAACACCACAAGCGCGCCCGCCCCTGCGCCGTCCACGGCTTCCGAGACGGCAAAGCAGTTCGCGTCGTTTTCGATCCTTATCGGGCGGCCGAGGACTGATTCGAGATCGCGATCGAGCGGCCGGCCGTTGAGGACGACGCTGTTGGAATTCTTCATCAGGCCGGTAGCGGGCGAGATCGCCCCGGGCGTGGCGATGCCCACGGTTCCGCCACGGCCGGCCGCGCTTTCGAGCGCCGCCACGAGGCCGGCGATGGCGGCCAGCGTTTTCTCGTAATCGCCGACCGGCGTCGGCACACGTCGGCGCGCCAGCTCCGCTCCGTCCTCGCCGAGCGCGATGCCTTCGATTTTCGTGCCGCCGAGATCGATGCCGAGACGCATGATCGTTCCGCCGTGACCGGACCAGATCCGGCCTCCTTCCAGGTCCTGCATCTTTCAAAGATGATGGATGGGCGGGTCAAGCCCGGGCGGCTGCAAAGAACGGCCACGAAGTCCCCGCACCATGCCGGGGCCGGCGCGAGGAGGATTTGCCGATGACCGTCCTGTTCGCCTTCTTTCATCATCTGGCGGCGTTTTCGCTCGTCTCCGCGCTCGCCGTCGAGCTTGTGCTGCTGCGCCAGGAATTGACGCTGGCGAGCGCCAGAAGGCTGATCGCGACCGATGCCGCGCTCGGCGCCGCGGCCACGATCCTGCTGGCCGTCGGGCTTGTGCGCGTCTTCTATCTCGAGAAGGGACCGGATTATTACTGGCACAGCCACGCTTTTCTGACCAAGTTCTCGGTCTTCGTCGCGGTGGCGCTGTTGTCCGTGATCCCGACGCTGGAATTCCTGTCCTGGCGCAGGGCGGTGAGGGCAGGCGAGGCGCCGGCGGTGAAGCCGGAGAAGCTCGCCTTCCTGCGCAAGGTGATCCACGGCGAACTCCTGGCGGTGGTCATCATCCTGTTTTGCGCGGCGCTGATGGCCAAGGGCGGCTGGATGTAGCGGGCGTGCGGGTTATGATAATCGCGGCTGCCAACAGGGGGATTCGCCATGCAAGGGATCGCACTCGTCGCCGCTGCCATCTGGCTTGCGCTCGTCGCCGCCGCACCGGCCCAGAACGCGCCGGTTTCGCCTTCGCCGGTGAAGCGGACCATCATCTCCAAGATCGAGGTGCCGAATTCGAACTACGAAGTGATCACCGCGCTGTTGGAAATCGCGCCGGGCTTTAAGGCCGGCCGGCATCTGCATCCGGGCGTAGTCAACGGCTATGTCACCGAGGGCCAGTTCTGGCTCGCGATCGAGGGCCAGCCGGAAAAAACGCTGAACCCGGGCGACGGAGCCACTGTTCCCAACCGCGCCATTCATAACGAGGGCGCGATCGGCGATAAGCCGCTCAAGGCGATCGTCACCTATGTGGTGGAGAAGGGCCAGCCGCTGGTGGTGCCGGTTAAGGACTGACGGTTCTTGCGGCGGCAGCAAGAGGCGAAACGGCCGGGATTGGTCCCGGCCGTTTCGTCGCGTCTGAGACAGGTAAAGTCGAAAGACTATGCCGCGATCCGGCGATCTCGTGCCGCAAGATCGAAGCGGTCGGCGTTCATCACCTTGGTCCACGCCGCGACAAAGTCCCTGACGAATTTCTCCTTCGAATCCGCGCAGCCATAGACTTCCGCGAAAGCGCGAAGCTGCGAATGCGCGCCGAAGATCAGATCGACGCGCGTCGCCGTCCACTTGAGCGCCCCGGTCTTGCGGTCGCGGCCTTCATAGATGCCGTCGGCATTCGGCGGCAGCCATTCCGTGCCCATGTCGAGCAGGTTGAGGAAGAAATCGTTGGTCAGGTGTCCCGGCTGCTGCGTGAATACGCCATGCTTGGAATCGCCAAAATTGGCGCCGAGCACACGCAGGCCGCCGACAAGGACCGTCATCTCCGGTCCCGTCAGGGTGAGCAGTTGGGCGCGGTCCACCAACGCCTCCTCGGGCCTCATGAATTGCGTCTTCCTGGCGTTGATGTAGTTGCGGAAGCCGTCGGCCCTGGGTTCGAGCGGAGCGAAGGACTGAACGTCAGTTTCTTCCTGCGAGGCGTCCATCCGGCCCGGCGCGAAGGGCACTTTCACCTCGACGCCGGCATCTTTCGCCGCCTTCTCGACCGCGGCATTGCCGGCGAGGACGATCAGATCGGCGAGCGATATTTTCTTGCCGCCGGCGGCGGAGGCGTTGAACGCCTCGCGGATCGCTTCGAGGGTTGAAAGGACGGTCTTGAGCCGCTGGGGCTCGTTGACCTCCCAGTCCTTCTGCGGGCTGAGGCGGATGCGCGCGCCGTTTGCCCCGCCGCGCTTATCCGATCCGCGGAAGGTCGATGCCGATGCCCAGGCGGTCGAGACGAGCTGCGCAACGCTGAGACCGGACGCGAGAATCCGTGTTTTCAGCGCCGCCACATCCGTTTCATTCACCAGCGGATGATCGACCTGCGGGATCGGGTCCTGCCAGATCAGCACTTCCTTCGGCACCAGCGGGCCTAGATAGCGCACGCGCGGTCCCATGTCGCGATGCGTGAGCTTGAACCAGGCGCGGGCAAAGGCATCCGCGAACTGATCGGGATTTTGGTGGAAGCGCCGCGAGATTTTCTCGTAGATCGGGTCGAAGCGCAGCGACAGGTCGGTTGTCAGCATCGTCGGCACGCGCTTCTTCGATGGGTCGAAGGGATCGGGAATGGTCGGTTCGGCGCCTTTCGCCTGCCATTGCCAGGCGCCGGCCGGGCTCTTGACCAGCTCCCACTCGAAGTTGAACAGGTTGTCGAAGAAATAGTTGCTCCACCGCGTCGGCGTCTGTGACCAGATGACTTCCGGGCCGCCGGTGATCGCGTCCGCACCGAGACCGGAACCATGCCGGCTCTTCCAGCCGAGCCCCTGGTCTTCGAGCGCGCCGGCTTCGGGCTCGGGTCCGACCAGGGATGGGTCGCCCGCGCCGTGGGTCTTGCCGAAGGTGTGACCGCCCGCGATCAGCGCGACGGTTTCCTCGTCGTTCATCGCCATGCGGAAGAAGGTTTCGCGAATGTCCTTGGCGGCGGCGACCGGATCGGGCTTGCCGTTCGGTCCTTCGGGGTTGACGTAGATGAGACCCATCTGCACCGCGCCGAGCGGTTCGGCGAGCTGGCGCTCTCCGCTGTAACGCTCGTCGCCGAGCCAGGTGCCTTCCGGCCCCCAGAACAGTTCTTCCGGCTCCCACACATCCTTGCGGCCTCCCGCGAAACCGAAGGTCCGGAAGCCCATCGATTCCAGCGCGACGTTGCCGGCCAGGATCATGAGGTCGGCCCAGGAAATCTTGCGGCCGTATTTCTGCTTGATCGGCCACAGGAGTCGCCGCGCCTTGTCGAGATTGGCGTTGTCCGGCCAGGAATTAAGCGGCGCGAAGCGCTGCTGGCCGGCGCCCGCGCCGCCGCGGCCGTCGGTAATGCGATAGGTGCCGGCGCTGTGCCAGGCCATTCGAATCATCAGTCCGCCGTAATGACCGAAATCCGCCGGCCACCATTCCTGCGAATCCGTCATCAGCTTGTGTAGATCGGCGATCACCGCGTTGAGATCGAGGCTTTTGAATTCCCTTGCGTAGTCGAAGTCATCGCCCATCGGGTCGGACAGGCTCGAATTGCGATGGAGCACAGAGATATCGAGCGCGTTTGGCCACCAGTCGCGGTTGGCCGGACCGCGCTTGCCGGTGAATGGGCATTGGCTGGGTGTGTCGTCGGTTTTGGCGTCCATGCCTGCCTCCTGGATCTGGCTTCTTCTTCGGGACCGAACCGTCTGCGTTCTAGGCGGGGCGGTCGATCAGGTCTAATCGTATTGCCTGCTTTACTTGATAAGAATATCTTATCGCGGTGATCACCCTTCGTCAGTTGCGCTATCTCGCCGCCCTTGTCCGCCACGGCCATTTCGGCCGCGCGGCGGAGAGCTGCGCCGTGACGCAGCCTGCGCTCTCGATGCAGATCCGCGAACTCGAGCACGAGCTGAAGCTCGCCCTTTTGGAGCGGCGGCATGGCGAATTTGCGTTGACCGAGGCCGGCATCGAGATCGCGGACCGCGCCGGCAAGATTCTCACCGAGGTGCAGGATCTGATCGATTTTGCGCGCCATAGCGGGCGGGTGCTGACGGGCTCGATGCGGCTCGGCATCATTCCGTCGCTTGCTCCCTATATCCTGCCGGGCATCCTGCCGCTTCTGCAGCGGCAATATCCTGAACTGCGGCTTGAGGTCCGGGAAACCTTGACCAGGCAGCTTGTCGAGGAGATCGACCGCGGCGAACTCGACGCGATCATGGTGGCGCTGCCGGTCGAGCGTGCTGGAATAGAGTCGCGGCGATTGTTCGATGATCCGTTTCTGCTTGCGGTGTCGGCCGCCGACGCGCCGACGGTCGGGCGCGTGCGCGCCGATTCCGTCGATCCGCGGCGCCTGATCCTGCTCGAGGAAGGACATTGCCTGCGCGATCAGGCGCTGGCCTTCTGCGCGGCGGCGCGCGGAGGCGCCCCGGCCGCGCTCGGGGCAACGAGCCTGACCACGGTGATGCAGATGGTGGCGAACGGTTACGGCATCACGCTTCTGCCGGAGGTGGCCGCGCGCACAGAAGTACGCGATCCGCGTGTGCGGCTCCTGCGCTTTTGCGATCCGGAGCCCGCGCGCACGATCGGGCTTGCATGGCGCGCGACCTCGCCGCGCAAGAAGGATTTTGCCGCCTTCGCAAGGGTTGTCGTCGAGGCGCTGAAGCGGGAGCCGGCGGACGCGGCGGCGGCCGGCTAGCTCAGGCGCGCGAAAACGCAAAGCGCGATGGCGATTCCCGCGCCGGTCTGGGCGAAGCGCAGCAGGCAGAACTGCGCCGCAGGCTGATGCCAGCGCGGCGCGTCCAGCATCATGACGAAGGTGTAGAGCAGGGCGATATTGGCGCCGGCCAAAAAGGCGCTGGCGGCGCTCGCGGTGTAGAGCGCCATCACGATCAGGAAGACGAGGGTGGCGAGAATCCCTCGCCAGATGCCCATCCAGAACGCACGCTCAGCCACATCGTCCATGGCAGCGCTCCGCCTCGGCAATATAGCGCGGCCGGGCTGTTCGGGAATGCCCGCTCGCGACGATTTGAAGGGGGCCCGGGGCCGGTTTGATCCGGATCAAAAAATGATCCAGGTCAAGGCGTCCGGTCGGACCGCCGATAGCGTTCGCGCTCCTGAAATGGAGACGTGAATGCCTACCGATACCGCTATTATCGTGTCCGTCATCGTCGGCGCCTTCGTTCTATTCGGGGTGACGCTGTATTGGGCTGAAAGACGCACTCGCAATTTTCGTTCCAGTTGAATCAAAGCTCCTTTTCGGCGGCCGAAACAGAAAGCCCCGGCGCGAGGCCGGGGCTTTCATTTTGCGGGGAGAGTCTCTTTGCCCTGGGCTACTTGCGGCAGGTTTCCGAGTAGCCCGCGCCCCAATCGGAGCTGTGCACCACGTAGCAGGTGCTGCCCAGCCGAATCGGCGTGCCGCCGATCAGCGGGGAGGGAAGCAGCACCTGCGGCGCGGCCGGCGCCGCCGGATGGTGATGCTTCTTCGCCAGCGCCGGACTTGCGGCTGCCGCGCCGACGAGCACGGCAGTCGTGAATGCAAAAAGCTTGTTCATCTTCATTCCCTTCCGGGTCCGGCCGATGGGCCGGGCGCCCCAATGCATGTCGCGGACGCAAGGTCCGCTCATCGCCCCCGCCGTATTGAAAAAAGCGCCGATCTTCGCGCAAGAAAATTCGCGCCACCGTTTTGCATGGAAGCAATACCGAAAAGTCGCGTTAAGCAAATTTAATCTGCGCGGCGCGGAATATTTTTGCGGGACGCTTCGTCGCGCCGAGCATATTTTCATCGGTCGAAAGTGTGAGGCCCGCGGGCAACGGCCTGATGCCTCGCGCATTCGCGATCTTGATCGTCGGCGCAATTCGGGATTGTTTTGCCGTCCCGAAGGAGGAGTGAATGAACGGTCCGATCGAGTACGACAACGCTTCGCCGCAGGTGCGCAGCGTCTTCGATGACATCAAGACCACGCGCAACGTGCCGGATGTGAACAACTTCTGGAAATATCTCGCCAACGATCCGGTGCTGCTTCGGCGCACCTGGACGGATGTGAAGGAGGTCATGTCGCCTGGGGCGCTCGACGTGCTCACCAAGGAGATGATCTATCTCGCGGTGAGCGTCACCAATGGCTGCGCCTATTGCATCGCCAGCCACGGCGCCGCCGCGCGCAAGGCCGGCATGAGCGAGGCGATGTTCGGGGAATTGATGGCGGTGGTCGGCATGGCCAACGAAACTAACCGCCTCGCCAACGGCTATCGCGTCCCGGTCGATCCCGCCTTCGATCGCTGAGCTATCGCACCGGCGCCGGCGAGCGGCTCAGTCTGCCCGGAGGCGGAGGGCGCTGGCGCGGGGGGCCGCGCCGGCGGCGCGGCGGCGGTTTCGTCGCGCTGGTTGTTTAGGCCGTAAATGAGCAGGACGATGATCGCGAACGAGGCCAGCAGAGCGATCGCGATTCGGCCGCCGCCCGCATGTCCGCCGCCCAGTTCGCGTTCCGGGTCGGCCTTGGGGGCGTGGCCCGTCCCGATCGTGTCCTCGGTTTCCTGGTGTGCCAGATGATCGCTCGGCATGAGATCCTCCCGCATGCCCCCTCAACGCTATGCGGCGGGAGCGGTTCCGCCTCATTGACAGCGGCAGGTGCGGTCCGGAAAGTTTCCCCCGCACGGGGACCCCGCATGCGCATCGCCATCGTCACCGCCGTAGGCCTTGCTCCACAGGGCCGCGATCCCGCTGCGGCGCAGGTCTGCCGGCGATGAAGGCCGTCCGTACCGACCGCGAGCTGGAATGCCCGGGCATCGACAAGGGGCTGCGCGAGCGGGGCGTCGCGCTCGACATCCTTCCCGACGGGATTTCCGAGGAGGCGCTGATCGAGGCGGTGCGCGAGGCCGACCTCATTCTCATGTGCTACACTCCGATCGGCGCGCGCGTGATCGAGGCCGCGCCGAGGCTCAAGGGAATCGTCAAGTTCGGCGTCGGGATCGACGCGATCGACATCGACGCGGCGCGCCGCCGCGGCATCCCGGTCGTCAATGTTCCAGAATATGCGGAGGAGACGGTCGCGGAAGGAGCCTTCGCGATGATGATCGCGCTCCTGAAGAAGCTCGTGCCGATCGACCGGCAGATGCATGCGAGCGGATGGGCCTGGCCGACGCCGCGCTGGCTCGGTTTCGACCTGTCCGGCCGCACGCTCGGCCTCGTCGGCACCGGCAGAATCGGCCGCTCGATGGCACGCATGGCCGGCGCCGGATTTCGCATGCGAGTGCTCGGATACGATCCCTTCGTTGCGGCAGGCGCGATGAAGGAGGCCGGCATCGAGAAGCGCGACAGCCTCGCGGCGATGCTCGCCGAATGCGACGTCGTATCCGTGCATGCGGTGCTCAATGAGCAGACCCGTCACCTGATCGGCGAGGCGGAGCTTGCGACGATGAAGCGGTCTGCCTTGCTCATCAACGCCGCGCGCGGGGCGATCGTCGACGAGGAGGCGCTGGTGCGCGCCTTGCGCGAGGGGCGCATCGCCGGCGCGGGGCTCGACGTGTTCAGCCGCGAGCCCTTGACGCTCGAAGGTCATCCGATGAGCGCGCTGTTCGGCATGGACAACGTGGTGATGCTGCCGCATCTGACATTCTACACCGCCGAGGCCATGACGCGGCTCGAGCAGGATACGCTCGCGCGCTGCTTCGAAATTCTCGAAGGCAGACCGGTGCTGGTGAAATCGCACGATCCTCGCCTGCGTGCGCAAGAGCGGGGCGTTATTTTTCGCGACTAGCGGAACCGGTCTGCGCCTGCGGCGTTGGTTCGGCGACTTTCAGGCATGGAGGACGTGATGGGCCGCGGGCTGTTGCTTTGGCTTCTTGGTATTCCGATTCCGATCATTCTGATCATCTGGCTGCTGGGCGGCTTCCACGGCTGACCCACCGGCCGGGTACCCGAGCGCGCCGCACAACTGTCCCAATGCCGGCGCGCTCGGTGTTGAAGGTGCTCGCACCCTCGAACGCGCGGCCGCCGGCCCGCGTTCAACCCTTTCGGCCTTCCATCCACGCATCGAGGCTCAGCCGGCCGGCGCCGGCCGCCATCAGAAAGGCGAACCCGGCGACGATGGCGATGTTCTTGAAGAACGCCGAACGCTGGAAACGATAGAGCACCGGATCGGCGAATTCCCAATAGCGATGGGAAATCGCCGTTGCCACGATCACGAACGCGATCATCAGCATCGCGGCGTACCTCATCTTGAGGCCGAGCAGGACGGCGAGCGCGCCGAAGAACTCGGTCGCCCCACCGATCAGCGCGAGGAGATTGGGCGCGGGAAGCCCGCGCGCCTCGAGCGTGGCGGCGAAGGCGCCGAGACCCGCGAGCTTGACGAAGCCGCTCGGCATGAACACCACGGCCATCAAAATCCGTCCGGCAAGAAGAATGAAGCTTCGGCTCCGATCGGTGAGAGGTTCAACCATGACGTCGTTCACTGTCTTGACTTGGGGAAAATAGAAGCGGCCCGGCAGCGAGCCGGGCCGCGGCGGGCGGAGTCTCCTGTCAGGTTTTCTTGCGCAGCCAGTGATCCAGGCTCCAGACGCCGGCGCCGAAGAACACCAGCAGCAGGAACGCGAAGCAGAACAGGACTTCGGTTTCCCCGCCATTGACGATCGGCGCATAGTGCCGCAACGGGCGCGCGGCGAAGATCCAGTATGTGTAGGCCATCTGGCCCGACAATATGAACGCGGCGTAGCGCGTGAACAGGCCCAGCACGACGAGTGTGCTGCCGACGATCTCGATCACGCCGGCAATGCCGAAAATCGAGAACAGTGTGATATTCGCGAAAGCGGGCATCGCCACGGGGAATGCGAACCATTTCACCGTACCGTGTTGAAGGAACATGAGCCCGATCATGATGCGGAAAATGCTCAGTATTTGCGGCTGATACCTGTCGAGGGTGGCGTCCAAATTGTTCATCCGATTCTCCCCAGCTTAGGTCCCCGGCCCCGGCCGGTCCTAGAACAACACCACGGAACGGATGCTCTTCCCTTCATGCATCAAATTAAACCCCTTGTTGATGTCGGCGAGGGGGAGAGTGTGGGTAATCATGGGGTCGATCTCGATCTTGCCTTCCATGTACCAGTCCACGATTTTCGGCACGTCGGTACGGCCCCTGGCGCCGCCAAAGGCGGTTCCCTTCCATACCCGCCCGGTGACGAGCTGAAAGGGCCGGGTGGAAATCTCCGCCCCCGCGGGCGCGACACCGATAATGACGCTGACGCCCCAGCCGCGGTGGCAGGCCTCCAGCGCCTGGCGCATCACCGCGACATTGCCGGTGCAATCGAAGGTATAGTCGGCGCCGCCGATCTGGTCGGCGCCCTTCCTTGTCATGTCGACGAGATACGGCACGAGGTCCTTGCCGATCTCCTTCGGATTGACGAAATGCGTCATCCCGAAGCGTTCACCCCATGCCTTCTTGTCGTTGTTGATGTCAACGCCGACGATCATATCGGCGCCGGCGAGACGCAGGCCCTGAATGACGTTGAGGCCGATGCCGCCCAGTCCGAACACGATCGCCTTGGCGCCGGGCTCCACCCTGGCGGTGTTGAGCACCGCGCCGATGCCGGTGGTGACGCCGCAGCCGATGTAACAGACCTTGTCGAAGGGCGCATCCTCGCGGATTTTAGCGACGGCGATCTCGGGCAGCACCGTGAAATTCGCGAAGGTGGAGGTGCCCATGTAGTGATGCAGCTTCCTGCCGTCGATGGAGAAGCGCGAGGTGCCGTCGGGCATCACGCCCTGGCCCTGGGTGGCACGGATCGCGGTGCACAGATTGGTCTTGCGCGACAGGCAGGACGGGCATTGCCGGCATTCCGGCGTGTAGAGAGGGATGACGTGGTCGCCCTTCTTCACCGACGTCACGCCCGGGCCGATATCGACGACGATCCCGGCGCCCTCGTGGCCGAGGATGGCGGGGAAAAGGCCTTCGGGGTCGGCTCCCGACAGCGTGAATTCGTCGGTGTGGCAGATGCCGGTGGCCTTGATCTCGACCATCACTTCGCCGGCCTTCGGGCCCTCGAGCTGCACATGCGTGACGCTCAACGGTTTGCCCGCCTCGAACGCGACCGCCGCTTTGACGTCCATCGTGAACCTCCCTGGCTCGCGGTCGCGCGGCGGCCTCCTGACGTGAAGGCGCCGCCACGACGCGGGTGGCGCCGATGCCCAATACTTCCCGGCGCTGGGCCGATCAAGGCTCGGTCAGGCGTCGGAAGCGGGCAAGACGAGCTGTGTCTGCGTCACGATCGCTGCGAGTCTGCCATCGCCGCGCGTGATCCTTGTCTGCCAGACCATCGTGGTCCGCCCGCGATGCAGCGGCGTGCATTCGGCCCTGGCGACGTCGCCCACTGGGATCGCGGCAAAAAAATTTGTCTTGCTTTCAAGCGTGGTGGTCGTCTGCCCACGCTCGAGATTGGCGTAGGCCGCCATTCCGCCGAGCGTGTCGGCAAGCGCCATCAGCGCCCCGCCATGCAGCCCGCCATTGCGGTTGCCGAGCTCGGGCCGCACAGGCAATTCGGCGCTCGCGCGCTCCGGCGAAAGGTGGGTGATCGTCATGCCGAGCAGGCGGGCGAAGGGCGACAATTGGTGCAAGGTCATGGTGGTCATGCCGAGGTTGGGCATTCCGATTGCCATAACCGGGCGCTGCAGAGAAGCGTTGTCAGCCGTGACGCGCGAGCCAGGCGCCGGCAAGCTTCAGATCGTAGCCGGTCAGACCGTGACCCGCGGGCACGACCTCGTAGGCGACGTCCGCGCCCGCCTCGCCGAGATAGGCGGCGAGCAGCCCGGCCTGGTCCTCCGGCACGATCGGATCCTGCGCCCCGGTCAGGATCAGCACCGGCTTGCCCGCGAGATCGGGCAGGGGGCGCGGATCGAACGGCATCATTGCCCGCATCAGGATTGCTCCGGCGAACAGCTCCGGCCGCCTGAACAGCATCGACCAGGCGATATTGGCGCCGTTGGAATAGCCGATCGCGATCGGTGGCGGCAGCCGGTGCTCCATTCGCATCCGGTCCACGAATTGCACGAGCTCGTCCGTGCGCTTAGCCAAGTCGGCGCGATCGAATATGCCTTCGTCGAGCCGCCGGAAATAGCGCGGCATGCCCTGTTCGAGCACCTTGCCGCGCGGCGCCAGCAGCGCGGCGCCGGGAGCGAGCCTTTCGCCGAGGGGGATGAGATCGTTTTCGTCGCCACCGGTGCCGTGCAGCAGCAGAAGCGGCTTGCGCGCGGGCGCCGCGGCCGGAACGAAGCGGTAAACGAAATCGGTCACGCGATGCCTCAAAAAAATAAGGCGCGGCGGGCGCCGCGCCTTTATACAGGAAATGTACGAGTCCCGCCGTCAGCGTGGCTGCGGCACGATACGGATATAGGGCTTCGGCGCCTTCCAGCCTTGCGGGTAGATTTTCTTGGCTTCCTCGTCGGACACCGAGCCGGCGATGATCACGTCCTCGCCCTGCTTCCACTGGGCGGGAGTTGCAACACGATGCTTGGCCGTCAGTTGCAGCGAGTCGATGACGCGCAGCACCTCGTCGAAGTTGCGCCCGGTAGTCATCGGATAGACGAGGATGAGCTTGATTTTCTTGTCGGGGCCGATGACGAAGACATTGCGGACGGTCTGGTTGTCCGCGGGCGTTCGCTTGGCCGGGTCACCCGATACCGCGGCGGGAAGCATGCCGTACAGCTTGGAAACATTGTAGTCGGTGTCGGCGATCATCGGATAGTTCGGCGCGAAACCCTGCGTTTCCTTGATGTCGGCCGCCCAGGTTTCGTGCTTGTCGACCGGGTCCACCGACAGGCCGATGATCTTGACGCCGCGCTTGTCGAATTCCGGCTTGATCCGAGCCATGTAGCCGAGTTCGGTGGTGCAGACGGGCGTGAAATCCTTCGGGTGCGAGAACAGCACCGCCCAGGAATTGCCGATCCAGTCGTGAAATTTGATCTTGCCCTCTGTCGTCTGGGCCTCGAAGTCAGGGGCGGTCTCGCCGATCGCAAGGGTCATTGCAAACCTCCGTCACTCTACGTCGGATGGGAGAAATCGTCGATTTATATAGAGTGTCTCGGCATCAGCGGCCAGTTCGGGTAAAAGTGAACCATTCCCGCATTCGGCGCGCGCGCGGAAGATTTGTGTGGCCGGTCTCGACCGCCACAGAATATTTTTCCGGCACGCTAACACGTCGCAACGCGGCCGGATTCGTTGCCGCGTATTAACCAGGTGCCTTTGCCTTGCCACAAGGCGGTCCTTGTGCCGCCGCGCTCGGGTGTCAGAAGCCGCGCTCTTCGGGGCGCAGGACGCAGGCAACCAGGCGGGACAGGGGATTTTCATGGCAACTTCTTTTGAATTCGTGATCTCGGCCATCCGTTCGTCGGGCATCGTTGCCCCCGAAATCGCGGCGCGCGCGCTTGAGGAATTGCGCGATGGCGTCATCACCGGAGAGGGGCCGAGCGCGCGGGGGCGCATCCATTTCTCCCGTTCGCTCGATGCGATCGACGCCGATTATTGCGCGCAGATCCTGCTCGCTCCGTCCGACAGCACCGACGCGCCGGTGACGCGAGCAGAGGCCGACGTGCTACTGCAGATCGACCAGGCGGCGAGCGAGCGGCTCGATGGCGGGCGCTTCGACGACCTGCTCGTCAAGGCGATCGCGCACCACGCGCTCGCCAGCGCCGGCCGGAACGTACCTCCGCGGCCAGTGGCGCTCGCACCTGATACTCCGCTCGAATCCTGGGCGACCGAGGCGGCGCGCGCGGGGATCGACCAGGATGTCCGCCAGTGGATCGCCGGGCACCTTCGTCGCCGGCGCCGTTCCAGCAAGGCGCTGACCACGATTGCCGCTTTTCTCATCGGCAGCGGCGCGATTTCGGCCGTGTCCACGGTCTCGACGCTCGCCGACTTTCTCTCCTGATTGACTTTTGGCGGCCGACACCCCAAAGCCAGAACGGGGTTCTGGGGGTGATCTGCCGGAATGTTTAAGCGTATTCTGATCGCCAATCGCGGCGAGATTGCCTGCCGCATTATCAAAACGGCGCGCCGGATGGGGATCAAGACCGTTGCGGTCTATTCCGAAGCCGACCGCGACGCTCTGCACGTGGAAATGGCCGACGAGGCGGTGCTGATCGGCCCTCCGCCCGCGGCCGAAAGCTATCTTCGCGCCGAGCGGATCATTGCCGCCTGCAAGGCCACCGGCGCCGAGGCCGTGCATCCGGGCTACGGCTTTCTGTCCGAGCGCGAGGCCTTTCCCAAGGCGTTGACCGAGAACGGCATCGTCTTCATAGGCCCGAACCCCGCCGCCATCGCCGCGATGGGCGACAAGATCGAATCGAAAAAGGCGGCTGCCGCGGCGGGGGTCTCCACCGTTCCCGGCTTCCTCGGGGTGATCGAGGACGCCGCCCATGCCGCGCGGATCGCCGACGAGATCGGCTATCCGGTGATGATAAAGGCGTCGGCCGGCGGCGGCGGCAAGGGTATGCGCATCGCCTATTCCCGCGCCGAGGTGGCCGAGGGCTTCGACCGCGCCAAGTCGGAAGCGAGATCGTCCTTCGGCGACGACCGTGTTTTCGTGGAAAAGTTCATCGTCGATCCGCGCCACATCGAAATCCAGGTGCTCGGCGACAAGCACGGCAACGTCGTCTATCTCGGCGAGCGCGAATGCTCGATCCAGCGCCGCAACCAAAAGGTGATCGAGGAGGCGCCGTCGCCTCTGCTCGACGAGGCCACGCGCAGGAAGATGGGCGAGCAGGCGGTGGCGCTCGCCAAAGCCGTCGGCTACGACAGCGCCGGCACGGTGGAATTCGTCGCCGGACAGGATCGCTCGTTCTATTTCCTGGAGATGAATACGCGGTTGCAGGTCGAGCATCCGGTGACCGAGCTCGTCACCGGCCTCGATCTCGTCGAGCAGATGATCCGCGTCGCCGCCGGAGAAAGATTGTCGGTCCGGCAGGCGGACGTGAAGCTCAGCGGCTGGGCGGTGGAGAGCCGCATCTATGCCGAGGATCCCTACCGCAATTTCCTGCCGTCGATCGGGCGGCTCGTCCAGTATCGCCCGCCCGCGGAAGCTGAGAGCGGCGGCGTCACCGTGCGCAACGATACCGGGGTCACCGAAGGTGGGGAGATTTCGCTCTATTACGACCCGATGATCGCGAAGCTGATCACCCACGCGCCGACGCGCGAGCAGGCGATCGAGGCACAGCAGCGCGCGCTCGATGCCTTCGTGGTCGGCGGCATCCGCCACAACATTCCCTTCCTTTCCGCGCTGATGGCGCATCCGCGCTGGCGCGCGGGCAAGCTCTCGACCGGCTTTATCGCCGAGGAATTCCCGACCGGCTTCCACGGCGTGGCGCCGTCGGGCGAGACCGCGACCGTCATCGCCTCGGTCGCCGCCGCGATCGATCACGTGCTCGGCGAGCGCAAGCGAAAGATTTCCGGCCAGCTCGGCGGCCGCACCGTCATGCGCGAAAGGAGCCGCGCGGTGTGGCTCGGCGCGGAGGAATACAGGCTCGACGTCGCGCGCGAGAACGGTTCCATCGCCGTGCGCTTCGCCGACGGGGCGGGGCATGCGCATCGTCTCCAATCCGACTGGAAGCCGGGCGACCGGCTGTGGTCGGGCACGTTCGACGGCAGGCCGGTCGCCGTGCAGGTGCGGCCGGTCGCCAACGGCTTCGACCTCGAGCACGGCGGCGTGCAGGCGCGCGCCTATGTCTATACCGAGCGCGAGGCCGCCTATGCTAGGCTGATGCCGGTCAAGGCGCAGTCCGACAGCGGCAAAAGGGTGTTGTGCCCGATGCCGGGTCTCGTCGTCTCGATCGCGGTCGAGGAGGGGCAGGAGGTGAAGGCGGGGGAGACGCTCGCGGTGGTCGAAGCGATGAAGATGGAGAACGTGCTGCGCGCCGAGCGCGACGGCGTCGTCAAATCCATCAAGGCGAAGAAGGGCGACAGCCTCGCCGTCGATCAGGTGATCCTGGAATTCGCCTAGCGTGGGTCGCCGCGCTGCGGCCGGCGTGGAAATTCCGTCCGCAGCGTGTCACCATTTCCGCATGCCGCTGCATTTTTCCTATGGCGCCAACATGGATCGTGCCGGGATGGCGAGGCGCTGTCCCGGCGCGGTGCCGCTCGGGCCCGCCATTCTCGACAATTACCGCTTCATCATCACCGCCGACGGCTATGCCTCGGTCGTGCCGGCGGCGGGCGCGCGGGTGCATGGCGTTCTGTGGCGGCTCACGCCGCGCGACCTGAAGGCGCTGCACATTTTCGAAAGCCTCGATTCCGGCCTTTATCGTCACGTCGCGCTGCCGGTGCGTATCGGCGGCCGGCGGGTGCGGGCGGGGGTTTATCTCGGGCGGCGTCACGAGGGGAAGCCGCGGCCGGGCTATCTCGAACAGGTCATCGCGGCGGCGCGCGCATGGAACTTGCCGCAGACGCACATTGCCGATCTGCGGCGCTGGGCCTCGGGTGGCTGGCGCGGCAGGCATCCGGCGGAAACCGGAGCGATCGGATGACCGCGCATGTGGCACGGCATGTCATCGTGCGCGGACGCGTGCAGGGCGTGGGTTTTCGCGCCTTCGTCGCGCACGAGGCGAGGAAGCTGCAGCTCGGCGGCTGGGTTCGAAACCGTCGCGACGGCAGCGTCGAGGCGGTGTTCGCCGGCGCGGCCGAAAGGGTGGAGACGATGATCGAGGCCTGTCGCAGCGGGCCGATGCTCTCGCATGTGCATACGGTGGAGGACCGGCTGGCGAGCGCGGCGGAACTCGACGAGCGCGGCGATCAGGATTTCGCGGTGCTGGCGACGAAGTGACGGCGCTTCATCCGCCAAACAGGCCGCCGAATTCGCGCCGCAGCGCCACGTCCAGGTCCGCCATCGTCACCGGCAGGCCGAGATCGACGAGGCTCGTGACGCCGTAACGCGGCTCGTTCACGCCGCAGGGGATGATGCCGGAGAAATGCGACAGGTCCGGATCGACATTGATGGCGATGCCGTGCAACGACACCCAGCGCGACACGCGAATGCCGATGGCGGCGATCTTGTCCTCGTGCCCTTCGCCCTTGTCGGGTCTGCGTACCCACACGCCGACCCGGTCCTCGCGCCGCTCCCCGCGCACGTTGAACGAGGCGAGCGCGCGGATGATCCATTCCTCGAGTGTGGCCACATAGCGCCGCAGATCTGGCGCGCGCGCCTTCAGATCGAGCATCAGATAGACGACGCGCTGGCCGGGCCCGTGATAGGTGAGCTGCCCGCCGCGGCCGCTGCGGTGCACGGGAAAGCGTGCCTCCAGAAGGTCACCGTCCCTGGCGCTGGTGCCGGCGGTGTAGAGCGGGGGATGCTCGACCAGCCAGACAAGCTCGCGCGCCTCGCCCGCCCGGATGGCGCGCGCGCGCTCCTCCATCGCCGCCACCGCCTCGGCATAGGCCACCAGGCCCTCCTCGACCCGCCATTCGGGGGCGCCGGCGGGACCGGCATTCAGGCCGAATGCGAGGCTGTCGCGCACGTTAACCATCCGTTCACTATGGCATGATGACCTAGGCATGAAGATTCCTCGATGCCAGATCGGAAATGCTTTTGGGTACTCTTGATAAGGTTTCCCTCGATATCACCGTCGTGCTTGGCACGTCGAACATGCCGATTCACCAGGTACTCCGTCTCGGCCGCGGCGCCGTGATCGAGCTTGACGCGACCGAGGATGACGACGTGAAAATCCTCGCCAACAACTTCCCGATCGCGAAGGGGACGGTGGTGGTGAGCGGCAACCGGATCGCCGTCGAGGTGCGTGAGCTTCTGCCGCGAACGCCCGACGCCCGCTGATCCCCCTGCAAATCCTGCAGGAAATAGGGTTACGGCAGCCTTGTCGGCTTCCGCCCTATTTGTTACATCCTCGCCGCCTGATTTGGGCCTCTGGCTCCAAAAGACCCCACACATTGCGGCCGTGGCGGAATTGGTAGACGCACTAGCTTGAGGTGCTAGCGGGGCAACCCGTGGAAGTTCGAGTCTTCTCGGCCGCACCAGTCTAAAGATCGAAGACACCACAGGTTATGGCCGGGTTCGCCCGGCCATCCTGCTTTGGGTCGGGCCGGCCGGCGCGCGGGGGAGGGTTAGCGCGCTTCCGCCGTCTGGCCGTGGGCGGCCCGCGCCCGGTACGCGCGGATGGCGGCGCCCTTACGTGAACGAACGGGTTCAGATTGCGGATCCGGTCGCGCCGGCAATCCGGTCAGCGATTCGAACTTGGCGTCGATGCCGAAATTCCTCGGGTCGGGACGCGGCAGCGCCGCCGAGGGCGGCAGGTGCGTGTTCCCGACCGGGGGCCATGCGGGAATGGCCTTCGCATCGAGCTTGGCTTTCGGATCGACGCCGCGCGGCGCCCATTCCGGCGGGGTGACGAGCCTGAGCGGCAATTTCGCCTGCGGACTGAAGGCGGCGATGGCCTGCCAGGTCTCCGCAAAACTCATCTCTCTCAGCGCGCGCGCCGCATGCGGCCACGGCGCGGGCATGTGTGGACCCGACACCATCAACCAGTCGCCGGGTTCGGTCGGCGTCGGCGGGCGGCCCGGCGCCGATGGCACGACATGGACGATCCTGTATCCGCCCGCTTTCAGGGCGGCGAACAGTGCGGGCAGAGCGAGCGCGGTCGCAGGATGGATGTCGTGCAGGAGAAGGATGCCGCGCCCCTTGAGCTGGAGGCGGAACATCGCGCGCCGCACGATCTCGCGCGCGCCGATGCGCATCCAGTCGTCGGCAGGGAAGTCGGCGCCCCAGGCCATGATCCCCTTGTCCGCGAGATAGACCTCCGACTCGGTGGTGTTGCCGAAGCCGGCATAGCGGAAGAAGGGCGAAAGCCTGTCAGCCTCCTCGCCCAGCGCCCACAGTGCCGAGGCGATGCCCTCGTCGATTTCCTTCACGCCCTCCGCCGCCGGAATGTCGCGCAGTCCGCGATAGGGATGGTTCTGCGTATGCGTGCCGAGCGTGTGGCCGTCATCGACGATACGGCGCACGAGAGCGGGAAATTCCCGCGCGTTGCGTCCGATGACGAAGAAGGTCGCCTTGACGCATTCGGCGGCGAGCAGATCGAGAATGCGGGTCGAGTAGGGCGGACGCGGACCGTCGTCGAAGGTGAGCACCACCTCCTTCTCGGCGAGCGGCAGCGTTTCGGCATAGGACATGGTGCCGACGCGCGGATGATCGCGCGGATCGACGACGAGAGTCCGGCTGGTCCCGAGCACATCCTTGCCGGTGCATTCGCCCGCGGCCGCCTGCGTCGCGAAAAAAACCAGCAGGCAGGCCATCGCCGTCCGCAAATCCATCATCATCCCCGACCTTGCGCGGCCTCCGCCCGGCAAGGTCGACTTATTCGGGGTGCCTTGTCCACCCCTTTCCGGCCGGTCGCCCTTTACAGGGAAGGCGCCGCGCGGCCGCCGGGCACCACGTGGACGATGCGGTAGCCGCGGCTTTTGAGCGCCTGCAGGAAGGCGGGCAGCATCGCCGCGGTCTGTTTCTTGGTGTCGTGAAACAGGATGATGCCGCCCCGCGTCGCCTCGAGCCGCGCCAGCACGAGGCGCAGCTCCTGCTCGGCGGTCATCGGGTCCCAGTCGCTCGCCCAAAGGTCGGCGCCGAATACCGCCATGCCGCGCTCCCTGGCGAGCTTGAGCAGGGCGGGAGACGAGGCGAAGCCCGGGAAACGGAAGAAAGCCGAGACGTTGCGGTCGCCGGTCGCTGCCTCGATGGCCGCGATCCCCCGGTCGATCTCGGCCTCGGCGGCGCCGGCTGTCATGTGGCGCAGGAGTGGATGGGAATAAGTATGGTGGCCGATGCTGTGACCGTCTGCGGCCGCCTGCCTGGCGAGGGCGGGATAGGACGCCGCGCTTCGCCCGAGCATGAAGAAGGTCGCCTTCACGCAGTTCTTCCGCAGCGTGTCGAGGATCGAGCCGGTCGTGCCGGGCCACGGCCCGTCGTCGAAGGTCAGCACGACTTCCTTCGGCTGGAGCGGCAGCGTTGCGGGAAAATGCTTCCGGCCGACCTGCACGCCCGGCTCGACGGCGATGATGCGCTCGGTTCCGATCGCGCCGGGATTGCCGGGACAATCCGCCGCCGCCGCGCTCGCGCTCGCGGCCAGGAGACATATGCCGATCAGACGGATCAGGGTCATCATCGTGCGGCAGGTGTAGGGCGCGAGGGGCGGGCGGCACAAGCCGGTTCTGATTGCCACCTGCATGGGCGCGGCGTACAAGCCGTCAAGTCCTGACCGGCGGCACTCATGCTCGAGGAAAAAGACAGATCAGCCGAGCGCGCGCCGGACAAGCCGGCGAGCCTGCGCGACGAAACCGGCGCGATTCGCGCCGACGTCGTCGCGCGCGTGACTGAGGCGGTCGCGCGCAACGACGAGGCCGCCGTCCTCGACCTCGCGGGGGCGCTGCATGAATCGGATGCCGGCGATCTCCTCGAGGCGCTGGAGCCGGATTACCGCGCCAAGCTGATCGAGCTTCTCGGCGACAAGTTCGATTTCACTGCCCTGACGCAGGTGGACGACACCGTGCGCGAGGAAATTCTCGAAGACCTGCCGCCCGCCGCCGTGGCCGAGGGCGTGCGCGAACTCGATTCCGACGATGCGGTATACATTCTCGAAGATCTGCCCAGGGACGAGCAGGCCGAAATCCTCGAACAATTGCCGCCGCAGGACCGCGTCGCGCTGGAGCGGAGCCTGTTCTACCCGGAGGAGTCCGCCGGCCGGCGGATGCAGACCGAGTTCATCGCAGTGCCGCCGGGCTGGAATGTCGGACAGGCGATCGACTACATGCGCGAGACCGAGGACCTGCCGGACCGCTTCTACGAACTTTATGTCGTGGACGCGGAGCGAAAATTTCTCGGGGCGGTGCCGCTCGACCGGTTGCTGCGCAGCAAGCGGCCGATCGCCGTCGCAAGCCTGATGGATCCGGATCGCCGCCGCGTGCGCGTGACCGACGACCAGGAAAAGGTGGCACGCCTGTTCGAGCGTTACGATCTCGTCGCCGCTCCGGTGGTTGACGGAGCCGACAGGCTGGTCGGCGTGATCACCGTCGACGACGTGGTCGATGTCATCGAGCAGGAGGCGGAGGAGGACATCAAGGCGCTCGGCGGCGTCACCCGTCACGAGGAATTGTCCGATCCGGTGCCCAAGGTCGCGCGCGGGCGCTTCAACTGGCTGCTCGTCAATCTCGCGACCGCGTTCCTCGCGTCCTCCGTGCTCGGGCTGTTCGAGGCTTCGCTGGAGAAGATGGTCGCGCTCGCCGTGCTCGCCCCGATCGTCGCCAGCCAGGGCGGCAACGCGGCGACGCAGACCATGACCGTGGCGGTGCGCGCGCTCGCCACGCGCGAGCTTGGATTCGGCAACGCGCTGCGGATCATTTCGCGCGAGGTGATGGTCGGCCTCGTCAATGGTCTCGCCTTCGCGGTGATCACCGGCATCGGCGCCTATGTCTGGTTCCGGACGCCGGCGCTCGGCGTCGTCATCGGGTTGGCGATGATCATCAATCTCGTCGCCGGGGCGCTCGGCGGCGTACTCATTCCGCTGGCGCTGGAAAAACTGAAGATCGATCCGGCGGTGGCCTCGGGCGCCTTCGTGACGACGGTGACCGATGTTGTCGGCTTCTTTTCGTTCCTCGGCATCGCGACGTTGTGGTTCGGCCTTCGCTGAGCCGAGCAGTTTTTCATTAGACAATTTCCAATATGCGGCGCACGTCTTTACAGGCGCGCGGCGAAGGCGCATTTGAGCCGCAAGCATTCGGCATGGGAGACCCAATCAATGCGCGCTTCACTTATCGCGGTCGCAGCACTCGCCGCATTCGTCGCGACGCCCGCTGTCGCCAAGGAATATCCGATCGGCAAGCCGCAGACGGTCAGCGGCATGGAAGTGGCCGCAGTCTATCTGCAGCCGATCGAGATGGACCCGCCCGGCATGATGCGGGAGGCGAAGGATTCGGACGTGCACATGGAAGCCGACATCAAGGCGACCAAGGACAACAAGAACGGTTTTGCCGAGGGCGACTGGGTTCCTTTCCTGGTGGTGAAATACGAAATCACCAAGGAAGGGGGAAAATCGCAGAGCGGCGAGTTCATGCCGATGGTCGCCAACGACGGTCCCCATTACGGCGACAACGTCAAGCTCGACGGTCCCGGCAAATATAAACTGAAGCTCACCGTGTCGCCGCCGAGCGAGAACAAGCACGCCCATTTCGGCCGGCATACCGACAAGGAGACCGGCGTCGGCCCATGGTTCAAGACCTTCACGGTCGAATACGAATTCACCTATGCCGGCATCGGCAAGAAGGGAGCCTACTGAACCGTGCTCCGCAGGGCCGCCGCAGCGATGATCGTCGTCCTGGCCGCGCTATCGATGGCGCGGGCGGACGACCCGGTGTTCCGGATCGAGTTCGAGGACGGCAGGATCACGCCGCAGCGGCTGGAAGTGCCGGCCCGTACCCGCTTCAAGATCGATCTCGTCAACAAGGGCAAGACGCCAGTCGAATTCGAGAGCGCGGCGCTGAAGAAGGAGAAGGTGGTCGCCCCCGACAGCCAGACCTTCATCGTGTTCCGCGCGCTCGATCCGGGCGAATACGATTTCTTCGACGATTTTCATCTCGACGCGCCGCACGCGGTGCTGGTGGCGAAATGATTGCGGGCGGGGCACAGGCCGCGCCGTCTCTCGCCGATCGTCTGCTCAAGCGTGCCGGCGACTGGCTGTCGTCACATCAGCAGGCGGTGCGGCGCTTGCAATGGTGCGTGATCGCGATCTATGCGGTCCTGATCGTCGGCCCGGTGCTGCTGCCGCTGCCGGACAATGCCGCCCACGTCTGGAATAATCTCACGCTGTTCGCGCAATTCGTGTTCTGGGGCCTGTGGTGGCCGATCGTGCTTGCGAGCATGATGCTGGTCGGACGGGTCTGGTGCGGCCTTCTGTGCCCGGAAGGGGCTCTGTCGGAATTCGCGAGCCGGCACGGGCGAGGAGCGCCGGCCGGACGTTTCGTGACATGGCGCGGCTGGCCCTTCGTCGCCTTCGCGCTGCTGACGATCTACGGACAGATGGTCAGCGTCTATCAATATCCCGGGCCGGTGCTGCTCGTGCTCGGCGGCTCAACGCTTGGGGCGATGGCCGTCGGCTATCTTTACGGGCGCAGCAAGCGCGTGTGGTGCCGCTATCTCTGCCCGGTCAGCGGCGTGTTCGGGCTGCTGACCAAGCTCGCGCCGATCCATTTCCGCGTCGATCGTGATGCCTACGAACGATCCCGCCGCGCGCACGAAAGGATTTCGCCGGTGAACTGCGCGCCGCTTGTCGCGATTTCGCAGATGCGGGGATCGAGCGGCTGCCATATGTGCGGGCGCTGCAGCGGGTTTCGCGGCGCGATCACGCTCGCGCGGCGCTCGCCCAACGAGGAGATCGTCAATGTCGCGGGCGAGGCAGCGCGGCCGGTCGAGACGCTTCTGATCGTGTTCGGCCTGATGGGCATCGCCGCCGGGGCATTCCACTGGAGCGCGAGCCCCTGGTTCGTCGCCGTCAAGCAGGCGATCGCCGAATGGCTCGTGGACCGCGGCCTCGTCTTCGCGCTCGATCTGCGCCTGCCGTGGTGGCTGCTGACCAACTACCCGGACCGCAACGACGTGATGACGCTGCTTGATGGCGCGGTCATGCTCGCATATGTCGGGGCGACCGCGCTCGCGATCGGCGGGCTGGTCGCGGGCTGCCTCGCGGCCGCGGCGTGGGCGGTCGGCTGGTCGGCCGCGCGCTTCCATCATCTCGCGCAGAGCCTGATCCCGCTCGCCGGCTGCGGGGTCATTCTCGGGCTGTCGGCGCTGACGGTGACGATGCTGCGCGGCGAAGGCTTCACGCTCGGCTTTGCCGATCCGCTTCGTGCGGCGCTGCTTGCCGGCGCCTCGCTCTGGTCGCTTTGGCTCGCCTGGCTGATCGCCGGCCGCTATAGCAGCGCCGTCCCCGCTCGGATCGCGGCGGTCGCGAGCATCGCTCTCGCCGTCGGCGTCGGCGATCTGAGCTGGGCGCTGCTGTTCTGGCTTTGGTGACGGAGGCTAGGCGACATCGGGCCTCGCCGGGCTGACTGGCGGCTCGGCCAGCAGCACGTCGAGGGCAAGCGTATTGACCGAGGGCGTGGCGATATCCGCCTCGAGCAGGCTTTGCCCGAACAGGTAGCTGTAGAACAGGATGGCGCGCGCCTGCGCCTCCACGAGCCCCCAGCCGAGGCTGCCGAACAGCCGCGTTACGTGGGTGAGCCGCTCGGTGTCGACGAGCCGCACGAGCTTGGCGGCGCCGTCGTCGGTGCGGGCGAAGGACCGGATCGCAAGCTCGATCGCGAGGCCCTTCACGTTGGCGTGGCGGGTATAGAGGTCGGCGAGCCGCGTCAGCATCATACGCGGGGGCTCGTGGCTCGACACCTGGTCGCGGATCGCGGCGATGCGGCCGGCCGCCCATTGCGCGAACAGCGCGTCGAGCAGGGCGCGCCGGTCGGCGAAATGCCAGTAGAAGCTCCCCTTGGTGACGTCGAGCGCCGCCGCCAGCGGCTCGACCCGGACGGCATCCACGCCGCCATCGGCGAGGGTCTCCATCGCCGCATCGATCCAGGCCTGGGCATCGAGCTTGGGCGATTGCGCCTTCGCCCCGGCCACCCTGGCGGGTTTGGCGGAACCCCTGTGCTTACGCGCCATGAACGCTACTCGACATTGACTCGACCCGCCCCCCGACCATACGCTTCCGCCCGCAAACATACGGTAGCGTATGTAATCGCCACGATCCATGCCCGGCGCGCGCCGGTTTGCCCCCGGTGCCACCGAGTTTGCGCCCGGCAGGCCTTCCTGCGCCTCCCGCGCGCCAAAATCGTGGCGGGCTAACCGCTCTATCGTACCGTTTGCACCGAAAAATGCGTGCCGTCCTATTCACGCAAGCAGCATGGCGTATGGCGGCATTCGCAAATGTCAGGAACGGCATGCCGGAGGCCACAGCATGATTTCCAATGCCTGGAGCGGTTTCGATTTCGGTTTGGGCGAGGATGCGGACCGCCTACGCGACAGCGTGCGCGATTTCGCCCAGGACCGGATCGCCCCGCGCGCGGCGGATATCGACCGCACCAACCTTTTCCCGCGCGATCTGTGGCCGCAGATGGGCTCACTCGGCCTGCTCGGCCTGACGGTGGAGGAGGATTACGGCGGCTCGGGGCTCGGATATCTCGAGCATTGCCTGGCGATGGAGGAGATTTCGCGCGCGTCCGGCTCGGTGGGATTGTCCTACGGCGCGCATTCCAATCTCTGCGTCAACCAGATCCGCCGCAACGGCAGCGAGGCGCAGAAGCGTCGCTATTTGCCGAAGCTGATCTCGGGCGAGCATGTCGGGGCGCTTGCCATGTCGGAGCCGGGATCGGGATCGGACGTCGTGTCGATGCGCACGCGTGCCGTCAAGAAGGGCGACCGCTACGTCCTCAATGGCTCGAAGATGTGGATTACCAACGGGCCAGAAGCCGACACCCTCGTCGTTTACGCCAAGACCGATCCCGATGCCGGCCCGCGCGGCATCACCGCGTTCCTGATCGAAAAGGGAATGAAGGGGTTTTCCACCGCGCAGAAGCTCGACAAGCTCGGCATGCGCGGGTCCGACACCTGCGAACTCGTTTTCCAGGATTGCGAGGTGCCGGAGGAGAACGTGATTGGCAAGGTCAACGAGGGCGTCAAGGTTCTGATGTCCGGTCTCGATTACGAGCGCGTGGTGCTGTCGGCGGGGCCGCTCGGGCTGATGCAGGCAGCGATGGATGTCGTGCTGCCCTATGTCCACGAGCGCAAGCAGTTCGGCGAGCCGATCGGTTCCTTCCAGATCATGCAGGCCAAGATCGCCGACATGTATGTGACGATGAACGCGGCCAAGGCCTATGTTTATGCGGTGGCGAAGGCCTGCGACGCGGGCCGCACCACTCGCGAGGACGCGGCCGGGGCGATCCTGTTCGCTGCGGAAAAGGCGACGTGGCTCGCGCTCGAGGCGATCCAGTGCCTCGGCGGCAACGGCTATATCAACGAGTTTCCGACCGGCCGCATCCTGCGCGACGCCAAGCTCTATGAAATCGGCGCGGGCACGAGCGAAATCCGCCGGATGCTGATCGGTCGCGAAATCTTCGGCAAGACCGCCTAGCGGGCAAGCTCGCTCAGCCTGTTGCGCTGCACCTCGTTCAGGCTCGCATAGAATTCGCCGAAGGCTGGGGCGAGATTGCCGGCCGCGTAGGTGATCGCATCGACCCGGTCGAGCGCCGCGTCAAGACGCGCGATCGGCGTCGCCGGCGGCTTGAGCGGGCAGGACGCCCGCAGCGATTGCGAGGCCTGCTCGACCTTGCGCTGGAGCGCGGCGATGCTTTTACGCTGCTCGGCGGTGGGGCGGATCGTGCGCTCGAGCAGCGGGAAGGGAATCTTCGCGGTCGAGGCGGCGGCGCAGATGTCGAGCGCGGCGGTATCGGTGATGCCGCGCTCGAACTTCTTTTTCTGCTCGCCGTCCAGCGACGCGTAAAACGTCTTGAGCGGCTCGCGCACGAGATAGCCCGCGACACGGATCGCCCACAGCCGGTCGAGCATCGTCTGCATGCGCGCGGCGGGCGGGGCGCTGACGATGTCGGCGCAGGCCGACCGGACCGCTTTCAGGGCCTCGCCCAGCGCCTTCTGCAGGCCCTCGATGGCCGCCTGCTGCGCCTGCGTCGGCGGGGCGTCGCCAACCATCGCGCGCAGCGTTTCGGCGACGCGGCCGTTCGGCCAGTCCGCGCTGTCGCCTTGCGGTCCGCAGAGCTTTGAGGTTTCCGCCTCGGTGGCATTCGCCGCCGTGTCGGCAGAGGCGGTGCGCGTCACCGCCGGCACGAATACCGCGCTCAGGATCTCGGCGAAGCCGTGCGCCCACAATTTCTCGTCATAGTCGCGCGGCCAGAAAATGTAGCCAATCAGGTCTTCGTGCGCGCCCGGCCAGTAGGTCTTGGATTCGGCGGCCTTGGATTCGCCGGCCTTGGGTTCGCTGGCTTTGGCCTCGCTTCTGTCGGGCTGCGGCTTCGTTTCGGGCGCGGCGGGCGCGGGCGCAGCCGTGTCCGCCGGCGATACCGAGGCGGTCGCGGCGGGCGCCGCTTCGGCGGGCGGGGCCGAGGTCACACCAGGCGTGACGCCGGAGATCGCTGCCGCTCCCGCCGCCGCGGCAACGGGCGCTGCGGCGGCCGGCGTCGCTTTCTGCTGCACGGCGCGCGCGCGCTTGGAGCGGCGCGATGCGTGATGATGCCGCGGTCTTGCTCCGAGCACGCCCAAAGCTCCGCGCAGCGGGCTCGTCAGGGCATTGAAGATGCCGCCGGGACCGATCTGGGCGCGCGCCGGCGGCGCCAACCAGATCAGGCAAAGGCCGCAGAGAATGATCGCCGCGAGGCGCATCGAACTTCTCCTTGCCCGTCGGGATCAACGGCGCCGCTGCGGCCCGGTTCCACGGGCGGCGCGGCCGGTCCTTCGACGGCCCGTCAACTCGAATCAGATAGTATCACCGGCATGGGCAGACCGGTCCCGCAATTGCGGCTTCGCCTCAAGGCGAATGGACAGATTGTGGAGGTTTTGGAGGACGGACGCGAGCGCGAAATCGCGCCGGAGCCCCCGTCGTTCCGCACGTCGGCAACCGGCGATGGCGATGCGGCCTATGCGCGCATGGTGCGCGCGCGCACGCAATTGACCCAGGCGGAATTCGCCGCGCGGATCGGAGTACCGATCGAGACGGTGCGCAACTGGGAGCAGGGCAAGCGCGCGCCGCGCGGCCCCGCCCGCGCGCTGCTCAGGCTGATCGAGCGCGCGCCCGACGTGGCATTCGCCGCGCTGTCGAAACGCTAGCGGGCCACCACCGGGCGAGCCGCCCTTTGCGGACGCGCGAGGCGCATCAGCAGCGCGGTCACGGCGAGCGTTGCGAGATAGACTCCGAGCTGCAGCACCGAGGGCCGCTCCGTATAGCCAATCAGCGTGTGCAGCAACTTGCCGAACATGCTCGTTTCGGAGAGCCAGCGCGAGGTATCCCACAGGACGGTGCCGCCGGCGCTGACAAGCCCGGCGCTGTCGGCGAATTGGGCCGACTGCGCCGCCATCCCGGCGGCGAGCAGGGCGATCATCACCGAGGTCACGGAGAATATGTATCGCGACGGGATCGAGACGAGGCCGGCATAGGTCAGCCCCGACAGCGCCGCGCCGCCGAGCAGCCCGAGCACGGCGCCCATCAGCAGATCGGCGGTGTTCGCGCCGGAGGCGACGATCCCGTAAAGAAAGAGGACAACCTCCGCGCCCTCGCGCAGCACGGCGATGCCGACGACGACGGCGAGCGCGGCGAGGGGACGCTGGCCGGCGGTGACGGCGGCGCCGAGGCCGCGCATTTGTGCCGCCATCTCGCGCCCGTGCCGCGACATCCAGACATTGTGCCAAGTGAGCATGACGACGGCGAGGGCGAGCACCGCCGCGTTAAACAATTCCTGCCCCGCACCCTCGAACAGATCGGAAATGGCGCCGGCGAACACGGCGACGAGGCATGCTCCGATGATGCCCGCCGCCGCCCCCGCGCAGATATATCCGCCGCGGCCCGTCACCCCGCGGGTGGCCGCAAGCACGATACCGATGATGAGGCCCGCTTCGATGACCTCGCGGAAAACGATGACCAATGCGCCAAGCATCGGCTACTAAAAGCGCACTGCCCCCGCGGATTTCAAGCCGTCGGAGGCTAGACTGCATCTATTCCAAACTGGCCGCCCGGGGTACGGACCCGGGCGGCCGGAACCCGCGCGCGCCGCGGAGCGGGGCTGCACCGCCCCCGGTTGGCAGCGCCCGCGCAAGCGGGCAATGTGCCGCCCGCCATCACGAAGGAACCGCACATGCAGACGGTTGAGGCCAACGGCGCCCGGATTCCGGCGATCGGGCTCGGCACCATGACGCTCAAGGAGGCGGCGGGCGTCGAGACGATCGCGCGGGCGCTGAGGCTCGGCTACCGCCATCTCGACACCGCCCAGGCCTACGGCAACGAGCGCGAGGTCGGCGAGGCGCTGCGCGCCTCCGGCGTCCGGCGCGAGGATGTGTTCATCACCACCAAGATTTTCCGCGACCGCCTGATGCCGGGCGAGTTCGAGCGCGCGGTGGACGAAAGCCTCGATCGGCTGCAGCTGCCCTTCGTCGATCTCGTGCTGATCCACTGGCCCAATCCGGAGGTGCCGCTGCCCGGCACGATCGCCTCGCTGTGCAGCGTCAAGCGCGCCGGCAAGACGAAACATATCGGGGTGTCGAATTTCACCGTCGCGCTGATAGAGCAGGCGGTGCGGATCGCCGACGAGCCGATTGCCACCAACCAGATCGAGGTGCATCCCTTCATCGACCAGGACAAGGTGATCGGCGTCTGCCGCCAGCACGGCATGGCGGTCACCGCCTATTGCCCGATCGCGCGCGGTCACGTTCCGGGCAACGAGACGCTGGGGCGGATCGGCAAGGCGCACGGCAAGACGCCGGCGCAGGTGTCGCTGCGCTATCTCGTGCAGCAGGGGATAATCGTCATTCCGCGCACGTCGAAGACGGAGCGGCTCAAGGAAAATTTTGAGATTTTCGATTTCGCGCTGACACCCGCCGAAATGGCGGAGATCGGCAAGCTGAAACGCCCGGACGGCCGCGTGGTCAGTCCGGCCTTTGCACCGCAATGGGACGTCTAAGATGCAGACTGTAGAAGCCAAGGGAGCCCGCATTCCGCTCGTGGGTCTCGGTACCTGGGAATTGCGCGGCCAGGACTGCGTGCGCCTCGTCCAGGACGCCGCCAGGCTCGGCTATCGGCATTTCGACACCGCACAGAAATACGGCAACGAAGCGGAGGTGGGCGAGGGATTGCGCCAGAGCGGGCTCAGGCGCGACGACTATTTCCTCACCACCAAAATCTGGCCGGATGATTTCCGCGCCGGCGACTTTGCCCGCGCCGCCCGCGAGAGCCTTGCGCGGCTGAAGCTCGATCATGTCGATCTGCTTCTGTTGCACTGGCCGAGCAAGGAGGTGCCGCTGGCCGAAACGCTCGGCGCGCTCGTTCAGGCGAAGAAGGACGGGCTCACGCGCCATATCGGCGTGTCGAACTTCACCGTGGCGCTGCTCGAAGAGGCGCTGGCGGGCGCTCCCGACATCGTCTGCAACCAGATCGAGCTGCATCCCTATCTCGACGGCAGCAAGATCACCGCGGCCTGCAAGAAGCACGGCGTGGCGGTGGTCGCCTATTGCCCGATCGCACGCGGGCGGCTCACCGGCGACACCGTGCTCGCCGATATCGGCCGCCGCTACGGCAAGAGCGCCGCGCAGGTGTCGCTGCGCTATCTCGTGCAGCAGAATTACGTGGTGATCCCGCGCACCTCGAAAGTCGAGCGGCTGAAGGAAAACATGTCGATCTTCGATTTCGCTCTGTCGGATGCGGAGATGAAGCAGATCGCGGCCCTCTCCAAGCCGGGCGGCCGCGTGGTGGCGGTTGCGCACGCGCCGGCCTGGGATTGAGGGTGACCCTTTCGGCTGAAAAGGCGCTCGTTCTTTTTTCCGGCGGCCAGGACTCGACCGTCTGTCTCGCCTGGGCGCTGGAACGTTTCGCGCAGGTGGAGACGATCGGGTTCGATTATGGCCAGCGCCATGCAATCGAGCTTGAGGTCAGGCCGCGCCTGCGCGAGCGGATTGGGGCGCTGAAGCCCGCCTGGAAGGTGCGGCTCGGCGAGGATCATCTCCTGCGGCTCGACGCGCTCGGCGCGATCTCCGACACCGCGCTGACCCGCGAGACGGCGATCGAGATGGCCGCGAACAACCTGCCGACCACGTTCGTGCCGGGCCGCAATCTCGTCTTTTTCACCTTCGCCGGCGCGGTCGCCTACAGGCGCGGGTTGAAACATCTGGTTGCCGGAATGTGCGAGACCGACTATTCCGGCTACCCGGATTGCCGCGACGATACCATCAAGGCGATGCAGCTCGCGCTGACGCTTGGCATGGATCGCCGCTTCGTGGTCCACACCCCGCTGATGTGGGTCGATAAGGCGCAGACCTTCGCGCTCGCGCGCTCGCTCGGAGGAGAGGCCTTTCTCGATCTCGTGGTCGAGGAGACCCATAGCTGCTATCTCGGTGACCGCAGGACGCGGCACGCCTGGGGCTATGGCTGCGGCACATGCCCGGCCTGCCGCCTGCGCGCGGAAGGATATGCCCGCTTCCTCGCGGGATGACGGAAACGATGACGAACGACAGACGGCGATATATCGAAGGCGCGATCTTCTTTCTCGGATTCTGCCTCACCATTCCGGCGGCCAACTGGATGATCGGCCATGTCGGCACCGCCTGCGCGCCGCAGGGGCCATGCCTCGTGCCGGTCGCGCCCGGCCTGATGGCGCCGTCCGGCGTGCTGATGATCGGCGCCGCGCTCGTGCTGCGCGATCTCGTCCAGCGCCGGCTCGGCTTCGAAATGTCCGTCGCCGCGATCCTCGCCGGGGCGGCGCTGTCGATGATGCTCGCCCCGGTGTCGCTCGTCACCGCCTCGACCGCCGCGTTCCTGCTGTCGGAATTCGCCGATCTGTTCGTCTATACCCCGCTGCAGCGCCGCCGGCTGGTGGCGGCGGTGGTGCTGTCGAGTCTCGCCGGGCTCGTCGTTGATTCGATCGTGTTCCTGTACCTCGCCTTCGGCTCGCTGCAATTTCTCGCCGGACAGATCATCGGAAAATCCTGGATGGTGCTTCTGTCCATTCCTCTCATCATGTGGCTGCGCCGCCGCGACGCGCGGATCGGCCTGGAAGCCGCCTGATCGTTCAAGGATCGTTCATGAACAATGCGCTTGAGATTTTGAAGAACGTCACCACCGGCACGATCACGACCATGCTTCTGAAGAAGGGCATCCGCCGCTGCTGGATGGCGGGGGCGATGCCCTTTTCCGGAACTCGGGGACAGCGCGTGGTCGGCCCTGCCTTCACGCTGCGCTTCGTGCCGGTGCGCGAGGACCTGGCGACGCCGGAAAGCTGGTCGAAGCCGATCTCCACGCGCGGGGCGATTGAGGCAATGCCGCCCGATTGCATCGTCGTCGCCGATGCGATGGGCGTGACATCGGCCGGCATTTTCGGCGACATCCTGTGCATGCGCATGGTCAAGCGCGGCGTCACCGCGCTCGTCACCGACGGGGTGATGCGCGACAAGCATGGCATTCTCGGCACCAATCTGCCGGTTTGGTGCGCCGGCGTGGCGGCGCCCGCATCCGTCAACCAGCTCACCTTCGTCGGCTGGAACGAGCCGATCGCCTGCGGCGGCTGCGCCATCTTTCCGGGCGACGTGATCGTCGCCGACGATGACGGCGCGGTGGTGATCCCGCAGAACCTCGTCGATTTCGTCGCCGAGGAGGGCGCCGAGCACGAGCGGTTCGAAGCCTGGCTCGTCAAGGAAGTGGAAAAGGGCGAGAAGCTGCCCGGCCTCTATCCGCCGAACGAGGACACCAAGAAACGCTACGAGGCCGACAAGAAAAGCGGCAAGGCGTGAAGCAGGCGGGGTGAAGCATGTTCTTCGCCCTCTCGAAAATCGCGGGCTTTCTCGGCCAGCCCTCCAATCTTCTCGTCCTGCTGCTCGGTGCCGGACTTGTGCTGAGCGCGGCCGGCCGAGCGCGGGCCGGGCGGGCGGCTGCCGTTCTTGCCGCGGCAGGGCTTGCGCTGTTCGGCCTCTCGCCGCTCGGCAACTGGCTGATCTATCCGCTCGAGCAACGTTTCCCGCCCTTTGATCCCGCGCGCGGTTCGCCCGACGGGATCATCATACTCGGCGGCTCGATCGCCCCCGACGTGTCGGCGGCGCATCGCCAGCCCGCGCTCAATGAATCGGCGGAACGGTTGACGGTAGCAGCCACGCTCGCCCGCGCCTATCCGGCCGCGCGCATCGTTTTCACCGGCGGCAACGGCGACCTTTGGCCGAGCGGGCGCAGCGAGGCCGAATTCGCGCTGCCGCTGCTGCAGAGCTTCGGCATCGCGCCCGAGCGCATCCTGCTGGAGAGCCGTTCGCGCGCGACCGCCGAGAACGCCGCCTTCACCCGCGATCTCGTCAGGCCGAAGCCCGGCGAACGCTGGCTGCTCGTCACTTCCGCCTATCACATGCCGCGCGCGGTCGGTGTCTTTCGCAAGGCCGGATTTTCGGTCGAGGCCTATCCGGTCGATTGGCGCGTCGGCGACAATCCGATGCAGCCATTCCAGGCGGTGAGCGAGGGATTGCGGCGCACCGACACCGCCATGCGCGAGTGGATTGGGCTCATCGGCTACCGGATCGGCGGCCGATCGGACGAGCTATTGCCCGGGCCGCGCTAAGTTTTTCTTTAACAATCGGCCGGAGAATGACGGCTCGATATGGCGCCGCCGCGCCATCCTGCCCCGGTCCGGACGTCGCGTTGCGTCCATTGCGGACGAGCCGGGGGAGCGCGTCTCTCTGGGGAGGGATATTCCGATGTCCGTCGAAATCCGCGCCGAAGCAATCGTTCTGCCTGACGCTGCCGATCCGGGATTCGATCTGTGGGCGGCGATCCGCCCGGCCGTCCTCGCTGCGGGCATCGCCGTCGCCACGCTCATCTCCTGCGCGCTTGCGGTCCTGCTTCACGTGTCCTGAGCGTTTCAGGTTCGAGCGCGGCAAGCGAGGAAGCGCCGAATTGCCGCCGCCACATGACCGCGACCACGGCCGCCGTCGTCACCATCAACAGCCACGGACTGAGAAACCAGCCGAGATAGCCGAGCGCGAAGAAGAAGGCGCGCTGGCCGCGGTTGAAATGCAGCCCAGCCACGGCGCAGAGCCGTGCCGAGCGCGCGGCGTGCGCCTTCGCATCCGGCGTATCCTTTTCCTGATGCGGCGGCATCGCCCCGAGCAGGATCGCGACGTAGTTGAACAGCCGGTAGGACCAGGCGAATTTGAAGAAGGCATAGGCGAAGATCACCGCAAGCCCGATCGCCTTGACTTCCCACAGCGCGCGCGAGGTCTCGAAGCCGCCGGGCAGGGTATTGATCACGTCGAGAATGTCATTGGTCGATCGCAGTACGGTGAGCGCGCCGCCGATGGCAATCAGCGAGGTCGAGGCGAAGAAAGCGGTGCCGTTCTGCAACGAGGCCATGATCTGGGTATCGACGATACGCACGTCGCGCTCGAGCATGCGCTCCATCCAGATGTCGCGGTAGCGGTTCATCCGCGCGTTCAAGGCAGTGCGGCCCTGCGCGGTCCATTCGAGCGCGATCGCATAGCCGATCCACGCCATGACGAAGACGGCGAGCGCGGCGAGATCGAGGAGGGTGAACGGCGCCATGCGAATCCCCGCCGCCGATGCTGCCTTGCCGGCGGCAAGCCGGCAATGGGCTTGACCGCGCGGCCCGCGGCATGGCCATTGCGGGCGAGGAGACCGCCATGCCGCAAAAGATCACGCACGGAATCAAGTCGCTGCTCGCCGAGGCGAACCGGGAGATCGAAACCATCCCGGCGGCGGAAGCCGTCAAGTTGGCCGGGCGCGAGGATGTCGTCCTCGTCGATATCCGCGACATCCGCGAATTGCAGCGAGACGGCAAGGTGCCGGGTGCCTTTCATGCCCCGCGCGGTATGCTGGAATTCTGGATCGACCCGGAAAGCCCGTATCACAAGCCCGTCTTCAACCAGGACAAGCGCTACGTGTTTTTTTGCGCCGGCGGCCTGCGTTCGGCGCTCGCGGCGCAGACCGCGCAGCGCATGGGATTGAAGCCGGTCGCCCATATCGAGGGCGGATTCGCCGCGTGGAAGAGGGCGGGCGGCCCGGTCGAGGAGGCCGAGCCGCGGAAGTCATGAGCGGGGGATGATCCGGGCGGGCCGGCGCGGCGGGCGACTGGGCCGCGCTCCGATGTTTTGGCATCATCGAAGCCCGCCGCGCGGCGGTATCGGCATTCCGGACGTTCGGGTTCGGGGGAGGGCGCATGGCACTGACACTCGTCATCGGAAACAAGAATTATTCGTCCTGGTCGTTCAGGCCGTGGATCGCGATGAAGGTGGCCGGGATCGCTTTCGAGGAAAAGCTGATCCCGCTGCAAATGCCGGACACCAAATCATCGATCCTGCAATTTTCTCCGGCGGGCAAGGTGCCGGTGCTGCTCGACGGCGACGTGACGGTGTGGGAATCGCTGGCCATCCTCGACTATCTGGCCGACCGTTTCCCGGACAGGCGGCTGTGGCCCTCCGATCCGGCGGGCCGCGCCCATGCGCGCTCGATCGCTGCGGAGATGCATGGCGGCTTCGCGCCGCTGCGCACGCATTGCCCGATGAACATGCGCCGCCCGCCCGGCAAGCGCAACCTGCCGACGGACGCGGCGGCGGATGCGCGGCGCATCGATTCGATTTGGACCGAATGCCGCAAGAGATTCGGCGGGAACGGGCCGTTTCTGTTCGGTGCGTTCGGTGCGGCCGATGCGATGTATGCGCCGGTGGTATCGCGCTTTGTCACCTATGAGATCGATGCCTCGCCGCAGGCGCGCGAGTATATTGCCGCCGTCACCGCGCTTCCGGCCTGGGCGGAATGGCGCGACGCGGGCGTGCGGGAGCCGTGGCGGATCGACGCCGACGAGATCGACTGAGCCGTGTCCGCCACCGGAGCGCCGAGTATAAAGCGGGAAGCCTCGCGCGCAGATTAAATTAAGGCAACGTGACGCCCGCCGGCGATATCGCCAAGATTTTTTCAAAATCCCGACCCATAGCCTGATGCTTCCCGGGCGGCCGCCCTGGAATCTGGGGCGACTTCTTTGTTCAGCCATTTCTGCACGGAGAAGTTATCATGCGGGCACCGTTTCTCGCCGTTCTGTTTCTTGTCCTGTCATCGCTCGCTCCGGCGCGGGCGGAGACGCCACGCGATGTCAAGGGTCTCTATCTCCTGACCGACTATCCGGCGATCGCCGTTCAGCCCGGTTCGACCTCCACCATTCCGTTACGGTTGCAGAATTACGGGCTCGCCCCCGACCGCTACACGCTCAGCGTATCCGGCGCTCCGCAGGATTGGACCGTGACGCTGCTCGGCGGCGGCCAGCCGGTATCGGCGGCGATGCCCGCCACCGATTCGAGCGTGTCGCTGCAGCTTCGGCTCGACATTCCCGCCGGCGCCGCGGGCAGCGGCCAGACCCTGACGGTGAAGGCGGAAGGCGCGCACGACCAGGTGTCGCTGCCGATCGCCGTCAGCTTCGCCAAGGAATTGCCGGCCAAGCTCAAGGTCGAATCGCGGCTGCCGGCGCTGCGCGGCAGCGCCAAGTCGAGCTTCGAATACCAGCTCACGATCAAAAACGATTCCGGGCGGCCACTGACGGTGAGCTTCGCCGCGCAGGCGCCGGACAATTTCGAGACCTCGTTTACCGAGTCATACGGATCGCAGGAGCTCAGCTCGATCCCGATCGATGCCGGCCAGTCCAAGGACGTCAAGCTCAAGGTGCGGCCGCCCTCGACGATCGGCGCCGGGCGTTACCCGGTGTCGGTGACGGTCAACGCCCAGGACGCCTCGGCCACCACCGGGCTGTCGCTCGAAATCGTCGGCCAGCCGCTGCTGCGCATGTCGGGCCGCGACGGGTTGATCAGCACGCAGGCGACGGCCGGCGAACAGAGCACCGTGCCGGTGGTGATCGCCAATCGCGGCAGCGCGCCGGCCGACGACATCGAGCTGTCCGGCACCGCGCCGAGCGGGTGGAAGGTCGCCTTCGAGCCAAAGAGCATCGACCGGCTGGCGCCGGGCGAGGAGAAAGAAGTGCAGGCGCTGATCACGCCGACTGCCAAGTCCATCGCCGGCGACTACATGACGACCCTGCGCGCCGCCGCGCGCGGCGAGGACGTGTCGCAGCAATTCCGCGTCACCGTCTCCACATCGACCATGTGGGGGATGGCGGGCGCCGGCATCATCGGCGCCGCGCTGCTGATCATGGTCGGCGCCGTCGCCCGGTTCGGCCGCCGATGACCGCGCCTGTCGTCACGGCGCAGGCCCTCGTCCGCCGCTACGGCGATGCCGTGGCGGTGGACGGCATCAGCTTTGAGGTCGGGCGGGGCGAGATATTCGGGCTGCTCGGCCCGAACGGCGCCGGCAAGACCACCACCATCCTGATGATGCTCGGTCTGACCGAGGTGACCGGCGGCAGCGTGCGCGTGCTCGGGCACGACCCGATGCGCGAGCCGCTCGCGGTGAAACGCCGCGTCGGCTACCTGCCGGACCAAGTCGGCTTCTACGACAATCTGAGCGCGGCGGAGAATCTCGCCTATTCCGGGCGCTTGATGGGGCTCGATCCGGCCGAGCGCGCGCGCCGGACCGAGGAGGCGCTGGCGCGCGTGCGGCTCGGCGATGTCGCGCGCAAACGCGTCTCGACCTTCTCGCGCGGCATGCGCCAGCGACTGGGTCTTGCCGAGATCCTGATGAAGCGCGCCGAGATCGCGATCCTGGACGAGCCGACTTCCGGTCTCGATCCGCAATCGACGCACGAATTTCTCGATATGATCCGCGCGCTGAAGGGGGAGGGCGTAACCATCATCCTGTCCTCGCATCTGCTCGACCAGGTGCAGCGCGTCTGCGATCGCGTCGCCCTGTTCAACGCCGGCCGCATCGCCCTGATCGGCAGCGTGCCGGAACTGTCGCGCCAGGTGCTCGGCGGCGGCTTTGCCGTCGATGTCGAGGCCGATGTCGAAGGCGCCGACATGGAGAAGCGGCTGCGGGCGATCCCGGGCGTGACCCAGGTCGAGCGTCTGGCCGGCGACCGCTACCGCATCCTCGCCGATCACGACGTGCGCCCGGACGCCGCGCGCGCGGTGGTCAGCGCCAACGGCGCGCTGCGCCAGCTCGCCGTGGACGAGCCGAGCCTCGAGGCGATCTACAACCGCTATTTCTCCGCGCAGGCGAGGCGGGAAGAGGAGACGCGTCATGCGGCGTGAGGGATCGCCTTTCCAAGGGCTCGGCGCCGTCTTCATCAAGGAGATGGCGGATCATCTCGGCAGCGCGCGGATGCGCGTGCTGGAATGGCTGATCGTGTTCACCGCCATTGCCGCGCTTTATGCCGCCATTCAGCAATTGCGCGCGACGACGGCGGAGGATCCTTTCCTTCTGCTCAGCCTGTTCACCACCTCGCGCTCGCCGCTGCCGTCCTTCGTCGCCATTCTCGGCTTCCTCATCCCGCTGATGGCGATCGGGCTCGGATTCGACGCGGTGAACGGCGAGCACAACCGGCGCACCATGTCGCGCATCCTCTCCCAGCCCATCTATCGCGACGCGCTGCTGTTCGGGAAGTTTCTCGCCGGGCTCGCCACGCTCGCCGTAAGCCTGACGGCGCTTTGGCTGCTGGTGCTGGGGCTCGGGCTTCTGTTCCTCGGCATTCCCCCGGGGGGAGAGGAAATCGCGCGCTCGCTGTGCTTCCTGGTCGTGGCCGTGGCCTATGCCGGGGTGTGGCTCGCGCTCGCCATGCTGCTGTCGGTGATCTTCCGTTCGCCGGCGACGGCGGCGCTGGTGGCGCTCGGCCTTTGGCTGTTCCTGACCGTGCTGTGGCCGATGCTCGCGCCGGCGGCGGCGCAGGCGATCGCTCCGCCCGATCCGCGCTTCACCGCCCTCGGCCTGCCCAGTCCCGACACGCTCGAATGGCAGCTCGCGCTGCAGCGTCTGTCGCCGAGCCATCTGTTCGCCGAAACGGTGCTCGCGTTGCTGTCGCCGACCACCCGCGCGCTCGGGCCGATTTTCCTCGACCAGCTCGAGGGGGCGGTGATGGGAACGCCGTTGCCGCTCGGACAGAGCCTGCTGATCGCTTGGCCGCAGGCGGTGGGCCTGATCGCCGGCGCGATCATCCTGTTCGCGGCAAGCTATGTCGCTTTCCAGCGCCAGGAAGTGCGGACCTGAACCGTCATCGGGGAAGCTCAGCTAGGAGCGGCCGAGCTTTCTTTTCAGCTCCTCGATGAAGGGCCGCTGGTAGCCGATGATCTTTCGCAGCGCCTGCTCGTAGGTGAAATAGGCGATGCGGTCGATTTCCGGGAATTGCGCCTTCCGCCCGGAATGCGGCGGCCATTCCATCTCGAATTGCACGCTGCGGAAGCGGCCGAGATCGAGATCGGCTTCGAGCGCGAAGCCATGCACGGTCTTGCCGCTCGATTGCACGACGGGGGCGAGCGGCGTCGGCAAGCCGTCGACCTCGAGTCCGGTTTCCTCGAAAAATTCCCGGCGCGCGGTAGGCAGGAGACCGTCACCCGGATCGACCAGCCCCTTCGGGATGGTCCAGGCGCCTTCGTCCTTCTTCGCCCAATAGGGTCCGCCCGGATGCGCGAGCAGGAATTCCGGCTCCGCGCGATTGCGCCAGACCAGCAGTCCGGCGCTGACATCCTTGCGGCGCCCGCCCAAGCGTCGTCGTGCCATTGGCGGATGATGCGACGGCCCGGCATGCGTGAAAAGGGCGGCCCATGCGGCCGCCCTTTCCGCCGACGCATAAGTCCCCGTCATGCCTCGATGACGGCCACGATCTCGAAGGTGTTCGGATCGATCACCACGATCTCGTCGCCCACCAGGATGAATTGGTAGCCGCGCCAGGACGGATAGACGTCCACCACCTCGACCGGCAGCGGGTACAGATGCACCGAACGCGGCACGCGGGCACCGACCGATACCGAGAAGTTGATGTTCGTGGCCGGGCGCACGTGGGACTTCTCCTTGATCACGGTCTGGATCCGGGTGCGCTGTTCAGTCGAGAGATTGACGGCGGCCCGGCCGCCGGCCGCGCCCTGGCCGGTCGTGGTCGTCGTGCCGGATTTGGAATCGGTGCGCATGTCGGACTTGTCCGATTTCGCGCCGTCCCGAACCTTGTCGTTGGTCTTGTCGTCGGTGCGGCTCTTGACGTCGGAGCCGGAGCGTTCGGACGGAGAGGCCTGTCCGGTCGTGCCGTGATCGCGCCGATCCTTGCGCTCGCTGCCGCTCGCACGCGGAGCCTTTTCCTTCGCGCCGGGCGTCTCGTCCGTCATGCCCGGAGCCTGTTCGCGGGCGGGCGCCTGGCCGGTGGTTCCGCGCATGTCGGAACCGCCCTTGACGTCGGCGCCGCGATTGATCTGCGAGGCGCCGCCAGGATGCGCGCCGCCCTTCATTTCGCCGCCCGATTGCTGCGGCGCTGCGCCGCCGCCGGCCGGGGCCTGCGTGTTTTGCGCCGACGCCAAGCCGCCGGCCGCGATCAGCGCCAATGCGGCGACGGAAACCATCAACTTGTTCTTCATCTGGACGTCTCCTCTGGTTCCCCCACGATGGAGATCGCCGCGCGAGCGGCGATCTCGCCGGAGACAATGCGTCAGCAGAAATGCCGTTCCTCGCGCGAAAATTTATCGAGACGAAGGAACAAAGCCGCGCGCATCGGTAGCACGAGGAACGGTCTCATCGCGCCGCAACGATCACGATCTCGACGAGATGCGGCGGCTCGAGCGTGACACCGAGACAGGCGCGTTGCGGCGGATTGTCGAGATCGACCCATTCGCTCCAGGCCCGGTCCATCTCCGACTTGCGCGCCATGTCGCTGATATAGACGGTCGCCTGGAGGATCCTGCTTTTGTCGCTGCCGCACATGGCGAGGCTTTCGTCGATCCGCCTCAAGGCGCTTGCGGTCTGGGCGTACATGTCCGGTTCGTTGCCGGGCGTAACCGCGACCGTGAAGACCAGCCGGTCATAGACCACGGCGCGGCTGCGGGTCGGGGCGAGGCCGGGAAAGCGGGTAATCATCGACATCTCCTCTAGTGCGATCGGCAAGAGGGTTTGCCATAGTGGCCGCCAGAAAAGAATCGGAGAGAGGAAACGTGGCGCCCATAGCCTCCACCATCGACCGGACGACGCGGGATTTCCGCGCCAATGCGGCCCTGTGGCAGGGCCTCGCCGAGGAATTGCGGCAGCGCCGCGCCGCCGCCGCGCTCGGCGGCAGCGAGAAGTCGCGCGAGCGGCACACCGCCCGCGGCAAGCTCCTGCCGCGCGATCGGGTGATGACGCTGATCGATCCCGGGTCTCCGTTCCTGGAATTGTCCCCGCTCGCCGCCTTCGGCATGTACGAGGACGCGATCCACGCGGCGGGGATCATCACCGGTATCGGGCGGATCGAGGGCCGCGAATGCGTGATCGTGTGCAACGATTCCACGATCAAGGGCGGCACCTATTACCCGATGACGGTGAAGAAGCACCTGCGCGCCCAGGAGATCGCACGCGAGAACAGGCTACCGTGCATTTATCTCGTGGACAGCGGCGGGGCCAACCTGCCGCACTGGACCGACGTCTTTCCCGACCGCGACCATTTCGGCCGCATCTTCTACAATCAGGCGACCCTGTCCTCGCTCGGCATTCCGCAGATCGCCTGCGTGATGGGGTCTTGCACCGCCGGCGGAGCCTATGTCCCCGCCATGTCGGACGAGACCATCATCGTGCGCAAGCAGGGAACGATCTTCCTCGGCGGGCCGCCATTGGTGAAGGCGGCGACCGGGGAGGTCGTCTCCGCCGAAGACCTGGGCGGGGCGGACGTGCATGCGCGCAAATCCGGCGTCGCCGATCACTATGCCCTGGACGACCATCATGCGCTCTCGCTCGTGCGGCGTATCGTCGCCAATCTGAACACAAAAAAGCAAATCGACATTCCGCTGATCGGCGCGCGCGAACCGAAATACGACGCCGCGGATCTCGACGGGATCGTGCCGGTGGATTTGAAGAAGCAATACGACGTGCGCGAGGTGATCGCGCGCCTTGTCGATGCGAGCGAGTTCGACGAGTTCAAGAAGCTTTACGGCACGACGGTCGTGACGGGCTTCGCGCATCTGCACGGGATTCCGGTCGGGATCGTCGCCAATCAGGGCATCCTCTATTCGGAAAGCGCGCTGAAGGCGACGCATTTCATCGAATTGTGCTGCCAGCGCCGCGTGCCGCTGTTGTTTCTGCAGAACATCGTTGGTTTCATGGTCGGGCGCGACTACGAGGCGGGCGGGATCGCGAAGGATGGCGCGAAGATGGTGACGGCCGTATCCTGCGCGCAGGTTCCCAAGATTACGCTGATCATCGGCGGCTCCTATGGCGCGGGCAATTACGGCATGTGCGGGCGCGCCTTCGGTCCGCGCTTCCTCTATACTTGGCCGAACGCGCGAATCTCGGTGATGGGGGGAGAGCAGGCGGCCTCCGTGCTCGCGACGGTGAAGCGCGATAATATCGAGGCGACCGGAGGCAAGTGGTCGGAGATCGAAGAGGCGGAATTCAAGCAGCCGATCCTCGACGCCTATGAGCGCGAGGGCTCGCCTTATTACGCCACCGCCCGACTGTGGGACGACGGGATTATTTTGCCGAGCGAAACGCGGCGCGTGCTGGCGTTGTCATTCGCGGCTTGCCTGAACGCACCGATTCCGGAGACGCGCTTCGGGGTGTTCAGGATGTGAGATGCGACGCCCCGCAGGGTGAGGGTGGACAGGATGGCTTGTCACGCCACTCCGATGAGGATGGAGACGCTTTATGATGAGGGATGGAGGCGTGCCCCGCTGTCCTCGTCCGCTTGACATGGCGCCCTAATGAATATATTCCTAGAACGTCCTGCTCGTGAGGGGGCGCTTCTAGAGGCGTCTCGAAGCGGAGCAGCCCGGGCCCGGCGGAGCCATCCGCGGGGACCGGGGAGAGGGACTGGAGATGCGGTCCCCTCGGCGCGGCGCCCGCGGCCGCGGTTCGCAACCGCGGACTCGGGCTGCCCCGGCACCCCGCCCTACGGCTAATACGGGCCGTGTGCGAGGAGCTCGCTGTAACGGCGCGGCCCATTCGGGCTTTGCGTACGCAAGCGCGGGCCGGGGTGGAAGCACGGGCCTCAGAATCCGTGTAAAGACGCCGCCATGTGGAGCGCCGTTAGGCGCGCGCGGGTTCGAAGCCCGCGTGCCCGCCGCAAGGCGGGTCTCTCCAGGATGCGCCTCGCGGCGCTCCACCCCCTCGCTCGCAAGAGCGAGAAGAAAGCCAGGGCGAACCCCGCGCCCCTCAAAACAACAGGGGCGGCGGAGCGTTGGCTTTTCCACGCGGCCGCCGGCTGTTTGACAATCGAATCCATGCAATAATGCATTATTCGCCAGCCGCTGGCGCGCAGGAGGCGCATGCTGCCACGACCGGCCCCATAGCCGACATAATCGGGACCTCAAATGATGCGCATGCGTCGGCGTATGGCGGCATCGCGGTCCTGACGGCGCGGCGCGTTCATTTTGGAGGGTGACGGATGAGTATTTTCGGAAAAATAATGTCGGCCATTTTCGGCAGCTCCGCGTCGGCGCAAGGATCCGGTGGCGGCGCGGGCGGCGCGACGCTGCCGGGCGGTTCGACCCCGCTCTCCGGCATCGACGTCGAGGCCGTGGTCGCCAAACTGGCCGAGACCAAGAAGGAGAAGCTCGACTGGAAGCACTCGATCGTCGATCTGATGAAAGTGCTCGATCTCGATTCGAGTTTCGCTGCGCGTAAGCAGCTCGCCCAGGAGCTGAAATATTCCGGCGACATGAACGATTCGGCCTCGATGAATATCTGGCTGCACAAGCAGGTGATGCAGAAGCTTGCCGAGAACGGCGGCAAGGTGTCGCCGGATATGATGAAGAAGTGACGCTGCCGCGAGCCCGGACGAAAGCCCCGGCGCGTCGCCGGGGCTTTTTCTTGCCACGGAGCGGGGAAGGCGGCGCCCCCTCCGATGACAAATGTCCGCTTCGTTGGTAGGAATCGGCCACCTACCATCGTGGCGCTATTCCCGCAGTTTTGTCGATGCCGAAATCAGTCAAGGGCAAGGTGAAGCCCCAGCGCGATGCCGAGCGCACCAAGGCGCTCATTCTCGATGCGGCGACCAAGGAATTCGCGAGCAAGGGCTATTCCAACGCCTTCGTGGACGCGATCGCCGCGCGCACGCATGTTAACAAGCGGATGATCTATTATTATTTCGGCAGCAAGCGTGACCTTTACGTCGCCGTGCTGAAGAACGAATACGCCAAGCTTCGCGCCGCCGAACAGAAGCTCGACCTCGATCATCTGCCGCCGGTTGAGGCGCTGAAGCACTATGCCGAATTCGCGTTCGACTATTATCGCGAGAACGAGCAATTCGTGCATCTCGTCTCGCTCGAGAACGTGATGAAGGGGCGCTTCCTCAGCGCGACTAAATCGTTCCAGGCGATGAACACCCCGATCATCGACCTGCTGCGCCGAATCCTGAAGCGGGGGGCGGCGGAGAAGAAATTCCGCAGCGACATCGATCCGCTCGACCTGCACCTGACGCTGTCGGCGCTCGGCTTTTTCCACATCAGCAACCGCTACACCTTCGGCGCAACCTTCTCCTACGACATGACCTCGCCGAAATCCTTCGAGCGGCGCAAGAAGGTCGTGGTCGATACGGTGATGCGCTACGTCTGCCTGTAACGCCGGCCCGGAACGCGGTTCAGCGAGCGGCCGGCCGCTGGCCTTGTTGACAATTCACTCACCGGAGAGTTATTTCGCCGGTGTTGGGAGAATGGCCCGTGCGCCCTCTGGTCGGATTAGTGGGAAAGTCGATCGGCCGGTCGCTTGCGCCGTCGTTGCATGAGGCGGCGGGCAAGAGCTGCGGCCTCGATGTCCGCTACCAGCTTTTCGACGCGCATGGCCTGGGCTTCGGGGAGGATGCGCTCGGCGACATCCTGTTCGCCGCGCAGCGGCTCGGCTTCACCGGCCTCAACATCACCTTTCCGTTCAAGGAGGGGATTCTCGACCATCTCGATATCCGCTCGCCGGACGTGAAGCGGGTCGGTTCCTGCAACACCGTGCTGTTCCGCAACAGGAAGGTCGAAGGGTACAACACCGATTATACCGGGTTCATCTCGGCGTGGCGCGGCGCCTTCGGCAATGCGCGCCCGGGCATCGTCTTCGTCATCGGCGGGGGCGGAGTCGGCAAGGCCATCGTTCACGGGCTGAGCAGGCTGAACGCCACCGAGATCCGGCTGTTCGATGTCGATCGCGAGCGCGCGGCCGCGCTCGCCGACGCGGTGTCGATCGGCGGCGCCACGCGATGCGTCGCGGTCGGTGATATCGAGGACGGCATCGACGGGGCGGACGGGATCATCAACGCGACGCCGGTCGGCATGTATGCCTATCCGGGCAATCCGCTCGGCGGCTGCGCACCGCGGAACATCCGCTACGCGATGGATGCGATCTATACGCCGCTGATGACCGAGTTCCTGCTGGCGGCCAAGCAGCAGGGGGCGCAAATTCTGACCGGGCGGGAGCTGTGCGTCTATCAGGCCGCCAATTCGTTCGAAATCTGGTTCGGACGACCGGCCCCGCTGCAGATCATGATGAAGACATTCGAGGCCGGGATCAAAAGCCGCGACGAGCAGTTGCAAAAAGCCTCGTGAAGCTTATTCCTGACGAGGCGCGATCCGCCCGGCATGGATGGAATGAGAAAATGGCCGCAGACGACGTCGACGTACTGATCAGCGAAGTGGGACCGCGCGACGGTCTGCAAAGCCTCAAGCGTGCGATGGCGACGGCCGACAAGAACCGCTGGATTTCGGCGCTCGCGGCAGCTGGCTTGCGCGAGATCGAGGTGGGTTCCTTCGTCTCGCCGAAGGCGCTGCCGCAGATGGCCGACGTCGCGCAGGTGGTGGCGCATGCGCTGACCATACCCGGGCTTCGCGTGGCGGTGCTCGTGCCCAATCTCAAATATGCGCGGATGGCATTCGAGGCGGGCGCGCACCTGATCACCATCCCGGTATCGGTGAGCGAGCCGCACTCGCTCAGCAACATCCGCATGACCCATCCGCAGATCATCGCCGAGGTGAAGGCGATCGTGGGGCTGCGCAACGAAAGCTTCCCGCAGGTCAAGATCGACGTCGGGCTTTCGACCGCTTTCGGCTGCACCATTCAGGGCGTGGTGCCCGAATCCGACACCGTGAGAATGGCGGTGACGATGGCCGAGGCCGGCGTGGATTCGGTCAACCTGTCCGACACCGTGGGCTATGCCAATCCGGCGCAGGTGCGGCGGCTGTTCAAGGCGGTGCGGGCGCAGATCGGCGACAAGACCGGAGGGGCGCATTTGCACAATACGCGCGGGCAGGGGCTTGCCAATGTCGTGGCCGCGCTCGATGTCGGGGTGCGCACGTTCGACTCCTCGCAGGGCGGGATCGGCGGCTGTCCCTATGCGCCGGGCGCGAGCGGCAATATCGTCACCGAGGACCTGGTCTTCCTGCTCGAGGCGATGGGATACAATACTGGGATCGACATCGAGCGGCTGATCGCGGCGCGCGCCATTCTCGCCGAGGCGCTGCCGGGCGAAGCGATTTACGGACTGGTGCCGGACGCCGGCCTGCCGAAAGGCTTCGTCCCGGCGCGGCAATTGGCGTCGTGACCGGGCCGCTGCCGCTCGCCGGCCTGCGCGTCGTCGAGTTCTCCCACATGGTGATGGGGCCGACCTGCGGCCTGGTGCTGGCCGATCTCGGCGCCGACGTTGTCAAGGTCGAGCCGGTGCGCGGAGACAATACCCGCAATCTGCCGGGCTCGGGGGCGGGCTTTTTCGTCAGCCTGAACCGCAACAAGCGCAGCATCGCGCTCGATATCAGGACGCCGAGGGGCGTGGAGATCGCAAAGCGGCTGGTGGCCAGATCCGACGTGGTCATCGAGAATTTCAAGCCGGGCGGAATGGAAAATCTCGGGCTCGGCTATGAGGCGCTGAAGTTCGTCAATCCGCGCCTGATCTACTGCGCGCTGAAGGGGTTTCTCTCCGGGCCCTACGAGCATCGGGCCGCGCTCGACGAGGTGGTGCAGATGATGGGCGGCCTGGCCTATATGACCGGGCCGCCGGGACGTCCGCTGCGCGCCGGCGCTCCGGTCAACGACATGATGGGCGGCATGTTCGCGGTGATCGCGATCCTGTCCGCGCTGCGGGAAAGGGAGCGGACCGGCCGGGGGCAGTATCTGAAAAGCTCGCTGTTCGAGAACGTGGCGTTTCTCGTGTCGAGCTCGATGGCGCAATTCGCGGTGACGGGACAGGCCGCGGCGCCGATGCCCGCCCGGATTTCCGCTTGGGCCGTCTATGATGTGTTCGACACCGCCGACGGCCTACAGATTTTCATCGGCGTCGTGACGGATACCCAGTGGCGCGCCTTCTGCGAGGCTTTCGGGCTACACGACCTTGGCGCCGATGCCGCGCTCTCCACCAATGCGCAGCGCGTCACCGCGCGCGAACGCATCATCCCGATGCTGCGTGCGCTGTTCAAGGGGATGACGCGCGAGGAAGTGGCGCGGCGCTGCGAGCAAACCGGCCTGCCATTCGCGCCGATCACGCGGCCCGATGAATTGTTCGACGATCCTCAACTTGGCGCGCCGGGCGGCCTGATCGAGGTGACGATTCCGAACGGCGGCACGACCAGGATTCCCGCACTGCCGATCGAGTTCGACGGCCGGCGGCTCGGCCTGCGCCTCGACATCCCGCGGGCGGGGGAGCACACGCTCGCCGTTGCCGAGGAGATCGGACTCGATCCAGGCGAGATCGACACGCTGCGGCGCGAAGGGATACTCGCCGCCGAATCCGATATCGCCGGGGGCGGCACGAGCAAGAAGCGTTAGGCGATCGGGGGCAGCGGCAGCGGATGTGGACGCGCGGCGGCGCCGGTTGACATGTAACTCACTCTAGAGTTAATAGGCGGTCGTCAGTCAGGATATGGCTTGCTTGCAAAACGTCTTCCTCCTTCCGCGCCGCGCGCACACCAGCGGGGGTGAACATGAAACGTGATTATTCGCTGGCTCACCTGACCGTCCTTTCGCTCACGCCGCCGCAAATGGTCGAAGCCGCCGCGCGTGCGGGCTACCGCTATGTCAGCCTGCGGCTGACGCGCGTGACCACCGCCGAGCCGCTTTACGATCTCGCCAACGACAAGGCGCTGATGCGCGAGACCAAGGCGCGGCTCGCCGATACCGGGCTCGGGGTGCTCGATGTCGAGCTGTTCCGGATGGATCCCTCGCTGGACGCGGAGCATTTCATCCCGGTGCTTGAGGCGACGGCGGAGCTCGGCGCAAGGAACATCATCGCGCAACTGCCCGATCCCAACTACAACCGCAAGGTCGAGCGTTTCGCGAAACTTTGCGATCTCGCCAAACCCCTGGGAATTTTCGTCAGTCTCGAATTTCCGCACTGGACGGAAACCGGAAACCTCTCGGCGGCGGTCGAGATCGTTCGGGATGCGAAGCGGGGCAATGCGGGCATTCTCGTCGATATGCTGCATTTCGGCCGCTCGAATTCGACTTTCGAGGAGCTGGAATCCCTGCCGCGCGAATGGTTCCGGTTCGCGCATGTGTGCGACGCGGCGAAGGAGGTTCCGCCGACGATCGCCGGCATCATCCGGACCGCGCGCGACGAGCGCCAGTTTCCAGGCGAGGGCGGCATCGACGTGAAGGGCATTCTTTCGCGCTTGCCCTCCGAGATTCCGTATTCGCTCGAAATTCCGCGCACGATCCTGACGAAGGCAGTCGGCCCCACCGAAGTGGCCCGGATCGCGCTTTTGGCGGCGCGCGCCTATCTCGACGGCGAGGCGAGCGAAAGGGGCGCCCCCCGGACCAAGGTCGCCTGAACCGCTCGGCGGCGGGCTTGCTTTCTCCCAGCAGATCGCTTGAAAAACGCAAGCCCGATTCGATGGGGCTGCGGCGGGCGTGCTTTGCTATAGTCCGCCCGGCAAGCAGGGAACGCGCCGATGAAAATGTCGATGGCCACGATTTGCCTGAGCGGCGACCTTGACGAGAAGCTCCAGGCTATCGCCGGCGCCGGCTTCCGGGGCGTCGAAATCTACGAAAGCGATCTGCTGTCCTACAGCGGAACCCCGGCCGACGTCGCAAGGCAGGTCGCCGATCTCGGCCTGAGAGCGGTCACCTTCCAGCCGTTCCGCGACTTCGAGGGCATGCCCGATGCCCAGCGGCCGCGCATCTTCGACCGCGCCGAGCGCAAATTCGACCTGATGCAGGAGATCGGCTGCGATCTGGCGCTGATCGGGAGCAACGTGTCGGAGCAGTCGGCCGGTGGCATCGACCGCGCCGCCGCCGATTTCCGCGAATTGGCCGAGCGGGCGGCAAGCCGCGGCCTGCGCGTCGCCTTCGAGGCGCTCACCTGGGGGCGCCACATCAAGGATTACCGCGATGCGTGGGAGGTGGTGCGCCGCGCCGACCATCCGTCCCTCGGCCTCGCGCTTGATTCCTTCCATACCTGCGCCGGCCGGACGGACCTGGGCACGCTGCGCGCGATCCCGGGCGACCGGATTTTTCTCGTTCAGCTTGCCGATGCGCCTTGGCTCAACATGGATTTTCTGTCGTGGAGCAGCCACTTCCGCTGCTTCCCCGGACAGGGCGAGCTGCCGCTGGTCGAATTTATGGATGCGCTCCTCGCCACCGGTTATGGCGGCGAATTTCTACTCAAGATTTTTAACGACCAGTTCCGGGCCGGATCGCCGCGGCGCGTGGCGATCGACGGGCAGCGCTCGCTGATCTATCTCGCCGATCAGCTCAGCGTGAAGCATGGCAGGCCGATGCTGGAGACGAAGCCGTTGCCGCCGCGCTCCCGATGTCTCGGGGTCGAATTCATAGAATTTGCGGTCGACGACAGGACTGCCGAGGAGCTGGCGCGGTTCTTCGCCGGGCTCGGTTTCCGGTATGTCGGCCAGCACAGGTCGAAGGCCGTGGCGCGCTGGTCGCAAGGCGCGATCAATCTCGTCATCAACCAGGAAAAGGAAGGCTTTGCGCATTCGCATTACATCATGCACGGACCCTCGGTCTGCGCGATCGGCCTGAAGGTGGAGAGCGCGGCGGCCGCGCTGGATCGGGCGGAAAGGCTGTGCGACACGCCGTTTCGCCAGAAGGTCGGGCCCGGCGAGCTGGAAATACCTGCGGTGCGCGGCATGGGCGGCAGCCTTCTTTATTTCCTCGACCCGAACAGCAAACTGGCCTCGGTCTGGGACGTCGAGTTCGATCCGGTCAGAACGGAATCGAGGGGCGAGGCGGGACTCCGCGTCGTCGATCATATTGCCCAGTCGATGTATTATGAGGAGATGCTGTCCTGGGTTTTGTTCTACACCTCGCTGCTTGACGTGAAGAAAACGCCGCAGGTCGACATCACCGATCCGGGAGGCATCGTGCGCAGCCAGGTGGTGCAAAGCGAGGACGGGGCGCTGCGTATCACCATGAACGGCTCGCAGAGTCCGCGCACGCTGTCCTCGAAATTCCTGAGCGAGTATTTCGGCTCGGGCGTTCAGCATATTGCCTTTGCGACCGACGACATCCTGGGCGCGGCGCAGCAGCTCAAGGCCAACGGCGTCGATATTCTCCAGATTCCCGAGAATTATTATGACGATCTCGAAGCGCGAACGGATCTGTCACGGGAGCGACTCGACGTCCTGAAAGCGCACAACATTCTGTACGACAGGGACGCGGACGGAGAATACCTGCAGCTCTATACGCAGAGTTTCAAGGACCTGTTCTTTATCGAGATCGTGCAGCGCGCGGGATACAAGGGCTTCGGCGCGATCAACGCGCCGATCCGGCTGAGCGCCCAGTCGCGCATCGCGCGGAGCAAGGTCGATTCGCAGCTCTGACGCCGAAGGGCGCGTGGAGGCGCCCCTCGGTCCGCCGGAGGCGAAGCTATTTCTTGGCGTCGATTAGGAAGGCGGCGCGCCGCAACGCGAGCTGATAACCCTGCGTGCCGAAGCCCGCCATCACCCCGGTGGCGACGCCGGATACGTAGGAATGGTGACGGAAGGCCTCGCGCTTGTGCACATTGGAGATGTGCACCTCGAAAATCGGATGATCGAACGCATTCAGGGCGTCGAGGATCGCAACCGAGGTATGCGTGAAGGCCCCGGGATTGATGATGATCGCGCCGGCAGTCTCGCGCGCTTCGTGAATCCAGTCGATGATTTCGTATTCGCGATTGCTTTGATGGAAACGGATTTCGAGGTTGAGTTCCTTCGCCAGAGCACGGCAATCCCTCTCGACGTCGGCGAGCGTTTCGTGGCCGTAGATTTGCGGCTGGCGCTTGCCCAGCAAATTGAGGTTGGGCCCGTTCAGGATATAGACAAGACGGCTCATAAGGCGCTCCCTTGGGTCTTCGGAATCGTGTCGCCGGTGTCAAAACGTCTTTCCGGGGGCAGGTCAAGATTGAGGATGGACGTCCGCCGGTGAGGCTTGACACCTAACTCACCCAGGAGTTAATTGCGAGCGATTTTCGGAATAGTGGGAGCGGGTGAGTGGCCGGGCGGCTGGAGCCGAGCCGCCCGGCGCTCCCGCGAGCCAGGACCGTCGCGGTGCGCGGCGGCAGGGAAGGCGAGGATGGCCAGAGAAATTACTCCCGAGGAAAAGGCGTTGGCGGCGGAGCTTCTGCGCAAGGCGCGCGCGGCGATGGACGCGATCAAGGATTATGATCAGGCGCAAGTGGACCGCCTGTGCCGCGCGATCGCCTGGGCGACCGGAAACGAGAAGACCTTTCTTCGCATCGCTCAGATGGGCGTGGACGAGAGCGGCATTGGCGACCGCGCCGGGCGCGGCGCCAAGCGATTCAAGATCCAGGGTGTGCTGCGCGACGCGCTGCGGCAAAAGAGCATCGGCGTGATCGAGGTTGACGAGGCCAAGGGAATTACGAAATACGCTAAGCCCGCCGGAGTGATCGCTTCGCTCGTGCCGACCACCAATCCGGAATTGACCCCGCCGGTGACGGCCATCTACGCGATGAAATGCAAGGACGCGGTGATCTTCTCGCCGCACCCGCGCAGTCGCAAGACCACCTATGAGATGGTCGAGGTGATGCGCAAGACGCTGAAGAAACTCGGCGCGCCCGAGGATATCTTCCAGTGCGTCGAGCGGCCGAGCATTCCGCTCACCAATGAGCTGATGTCGATCTGCGACTTGGTCATGGCGACCGGCGGCCGGCCGATGGTACAGGCCGCTTACAGTTCCGGCAGGCCGGCATATGGCGTGGGCGCCGGCAATTCCACGATGGTGATCGACGAGACGGCGGACGTAGCGGACGCGGCGAGGAACACGCGCATCAGCAAGACCTCCGATTTCGGCTCCGGCTGTTCGGCGGATGGCAATATGCTGGTCGATGCCAAGCTCTACGATCAAATGATCGAGGCCCTGCAGAAAGAGGGCGGCTATCTCTGCAACGAGGAGGAAAAGGCCAAGCTCGAAAAGGCGCTTTGGGACGAGGAGGGCCATCGGCGGCCGGATACGATCGCGATTTCGGCGCAACGCATCGCGCAGGCGGCCGGCTTCTCGATCCCGGACGATCGCAGCTTTCTGTTTGTCAGGCAGCAGGAAATCGGCAAGCAGCACAAATTCTCAAGCGAGAAGCTGTGCGTGGTGCTCGCGGTGTACAAGTTTCGCACCTTCGACGAGGCGCTCGACATGGTGCGGGCGATCTACGAAGTCGGAGGGAAGGGGCATTCCTGCGGCATCTATTCCTTCAACGACGAGAACATCGATCGCCTCGCGCGGGTCGCGCCTGTCAGCCGCATAATGGTCCGCCAGCCGCAATCCAAGGCCAATGCCGGCGCCTTCAACAACGGAATGCCGATGACATCGAGCCTCGGCTGCGGCATCTGGGGAGGCAACATCACCAATGAAAACATTCATCTGAAGCATTATATGAACGTGACTTGGGTGAGCAGGACGATCCCGGAGGATCGGCCGTCGGAACAGGAGCTTTTCGGCGAATTCTACGGCACCGAAGTGATGTAGGGTGGCACATGCTCGATAAGACCAAGCCCGGCGCGGCGGCGCGCGATCTCGTCTCGCACCAGCTGATCCGCTACCTCGAGGCGCGGGGCGTCACGCATATTTTCGGCCTGTGTGGGCACACGAACATCGCCGTGCTGTCGGCGATGGCGAACAGCAAGATCCATTTCGTGAATGTGCGGCACGAACAGGTCGCCGCCCACGCCGCCGACGGCTATGCGCGCGTGACCGGCAAGGCGTCGGTGCTGCTGTCGCATCTTGGTCCGGGGCTGACAAACGCGGCGACCGGCGTCGCCAATGCGTCGCTTGACTGTATTCCAATGGTGGTCATCGCCGGAGACATTCCGAGCCATTATTACGGCAAGCATCCGCATCAGGAGGTGAACCTGCATGGGGATGGAACACAGTTCGAGATATATAAGCCGTTCGTGAAGCGGGCGTGGCGGGTGGAGAGCCCGGAGCTGTTTCCTGAAATCATCGAAAAGGCGTTCCAGCTTGCCGAAAGCGGGCAACCGGGCCCGGTCCTCGTCGATGTGCCGATGGATATCTTTTCCAGGGAAGTCGAGGTCTGGCGCTTCGATCGGCTACGTTACAACACAAAGGCGGTTGCGAAGCCGGACCTCGATGTTGCAACCGCGCACAGAATCGTGCGCGCGCTCGGCGAGGCGGACCATCCGGTGCTCTATGTCGGCGGGGGCGTCGTGCTGGCGCAGGCGACGCAGGAGTTGCGTGAGTTCGTCGATCACATGGCGATTCCCGTCGCGCACAGCCTGATGGGCAAGGGTGCGCTGCCCGACGACCATCCGCTGCTGCTCGGCATGACCGGGTTCTGGGGCACGAAATTCATCAACGGCAAGACGCTCGGCGCCGACTGGATCATGGCGCTCGGCACTCGTTTTAAAGAAGCCGACAGCAGCTCTTGGGAGCCGGACTATACGTTCGCGATCCCGCCGAGCAGGCTGATCCATGTCGATATCGACGCGAGCGAGATCGGCCGTAATTTTCCGGCCGAGATTGGCGCCGTGGCCGATCTCAAGCAGGCGCTGAAGACGCTCAACCGTGTGGCGCGGGAAGTCTATCCGAAGGCGCGCCGGAACGAGGCGCTGGAGCAGGAAATCGCCAACGTCCGCTCGGCCTTCAAGGCGAGCAATCGCGCGATGGAAGAAAGCGACGCGTTCCCGATGATGCCGGAACGTATCCTCGCGGAAGTACGCCAGGTCCTGCCGCGAGACGCCATCATCACGACCGATGTCGGCTGGAACAAGAATGGGGTTGGCCAGCAATTCCCGATCTATACGCCGGGCAGTATCCTCACTCCGGGTGGTTACGCGACCATGGGTTTTGGTCCGCCGGCGGCGCTCGGCGCCAAGATCGCCGCGCCGGACAGGGTCGTCGTATCGCTTGTCGGCGACGGCGGCTTCGGGCAAAACCCCTCGATGCTCGCGACCGCGGCGGAGGAAAATCTGGCCGTCGTCTGGGTGGTGATGAACAACAATGCCTTCGGCACCATAGCGGGTTTGCAGAAAGCCCATTACGGGCTCACCTACGGCACGACCTTCCCCAAGGACGGGCCGGGAGAGACGAAGCCGGATTACGCCGCCATTGCCCGCGCGTACGGGATCGAGGGCGTGCGGATCAGGAGCGCGGCGGAATTCAAACCGGCGCTGGAAAAGGCGATCAAGTCGGGCAAACCCTGCGTGCTGGATGTCGCGATGGTTAACAATCCGACACCGACTGCCGGCCACTGGAACATTCTCGATATCTATTCGCCCGGCAAAAAGGTCGGGCATGTCAGCACGGACTAGGCGCTACCCGGCAAGAGCGAATACGTCGGCTCCGGTGGCGATCTGGTTGCGGCCCTTTTTCTTGGCGGCATAGAGCGCGATATCTGCTTCCTCGACCAGCCGTTCGGGCAGGTCGCCGTCCAGCGGCACGGCCGACACGATGCCGATGCTGATAGAGACGAAGCGGTGCGCGGATCGGCCATGCGGAATGCCAAGCGCGCGCACGGCCTCGCGCATGCGTTCGGCGACGTCAAACGCGGTATTCATGTCCATGTTGCGGCCGAGCACGATGAATTCTTCGCCGCCGTAACGGGCGGCAAGGTCGGAGGTGCGCACGACACCGGCGATCGCCTGCGCGACGTCGCGCAGGCAAGCGTCTCCCGTGACGTGGCCGTAAAGATCGTTGAACGCCTTGAAATGATCGACGTCGATCATCAACAGACCAATCGGTTCCCGGTGCATGCGCGCGCGCTCGTGCTCGGCAACCAGGCGCGCGTCAAAGGTGCCGCGGTTGCACAATCCGGTCAGAGCGTCGAACTGGGCGAGGCGCCCGAGATATTCATTGGCGCGCTTCATTGCCGTTTCGCGTTCCCGCAGCCGGGTGGCCATGGCGCGGATGGCGACCTGCAGCGGCTTGAATTCCTCGGGAGCGGTCGTGGAGGTCTTGCCGGCGTCGTAGTCGCCCCGGCCGACGGCGCTTGCCGCGCTGATCAATCCGCGGATCGGCCGGATGATAAAGTAGTTGCCGCCGAACCAGGCGGCCAGCAGGATCATCAGTGTGACCAGGGCAAGGTTGGCGTAGGCAATATAAACTTGGTGGTCGACATTCTTCAGGATGTCGCTTTGCCGAAGTCCGACCACCAGCAGGGAGTTCCTGTCGTTCAGTCTGGTGACGGCGAAGATGCGCTGCTCGCCGTCCACGTCGGTCGCAGTGAAGGACCGTTCGCCGGAGCGCAAGTGCTTCATCAGGTCATGATCGGCGATGTTTTTTCCGACCCAGTTGACGCCGCCGCTCGGCTGTCGCGCGATCAGCGTGCCGCGTCCGCTGACGATGAAGGCGACGATATTGGTGTGCAGAAGACGCTCGGTCAGCAGCGAATTGATCCAATCCGGCCGCAGGGCCGCGAACAGGACTGATTCCAGCTTTCCGTCCGGCGACACCATCGGCTGCGTGACGATGAAGGTCGGGCTAGATGTCGCGCGGCCGATCAGGAATTCGCCTACGGTCGTTCGGTTGGTGGCGATGGTAGTAATGAAATAGTCTCGGTCGCTGACGTCGAGGCCCACCAGCCCATGCTGCGTCGAGCACACGACGATGCCGGCGGGCGAGGCGATGGCAAGGCCGTACACGGCGGGCATCGGGTTGCCGATCTTCGGGAAGGCGCGGTCGCAGGCGGTGCCGCCGGGATTGCCGATTTCAGGGGCGGCCGCCGCGATCGCATTCAGCAATGCCTTCGCCGCGGTGACGGTCTGGGTATGTTGCTGCAGGCCGCTATTGGCGAGGTCGCGCAGCTGCGCGGTAGCCATGCGCAAGCGATCCTCCCGACCGACCTGGAGGCCGCGAACCCGCTCGCTGATCAACGGAATGGCGGTGAGCAGCACCAGCAACAGAATTCTGCCGCGAATGCTGCCGAACAGCCATTTCCATCCTATGGCCAGAAATCCAAGCATTTCGATTTCGCCCGCATGCGGCAAAGGCGATACCAGAATCGCTTGAACAGCGGCTCAGCCGGTCTAAGAAAATTGTAACAGTGGCGGTGAGAGTCCGTTAACCAGTGTGGCCGGCGGGCCTAAAGTTTGACGATCTTGCCGTCTTCGGCGGTTTCAAAGGGAATATCCCGTGGATTGTCGAGTACGTCCTCGCCCATATGCGTGAGGATGACGCGCCTGGGCGCGATCAAATCGATCTTCTCGCGAAGGACGGCCAGCGACAGGTGGCCCCTCCAGGATTTGTCGCGCACGTAGCACTCGCAAATGAATAGATCGGCCCCACGGGCGGCGTCGATCAGCGTGTCGGTCCATTCCGTATCGCCGGAAAAGGCGAGCACCTTTCCACCGGCCTCGATCCGGTAAGCGAGGCAGGGGCCGGCGCGATCGTCATGGCGGACCGGGAATGCCGTCACCTTCAGCGGGCTGATCGCGGTCGGCTCGCCCATCGCGAATTCGCGAAAGGACAGGGGAAACCGCAGGCGCATCTGCGTCGATCCGGGAAAGGCAGCCTCCATCATGGTCGCATAGCGCGCCGGCAGCGTCGGCGGGCCGGCGAGCAGGAGGGGGCGCGTCCTCTTAGCGATGAGTTGTGCGTCCTCGATGAAGAACGGGACGCCACCGAAATGATCATGATGGAAATGGGAGAAGAAGATCGCGTCGATCGAGTTCCGTTCGATATGCAGGCGCTTGAGCCCGACGAGGGAGGTGGCCCCGCAATCGATCAGGAAATTGGCGCCTTCCGCGGCGACATGAAAGCAGGTGTTGAACCGGCCGCCGGATCCGAAAGCATCCCCGCAGCCCACGAACTGAATGCGCATTTCCAACGCCTTCCATTTTGCCGCGCGCTTGGCAACTCAGGGTCACTGTCCTGCACGGGCGGCGGTGGGGGCGGCAGGCCGAAGGCGCCGGAAGGGTCGATGGGACAGGGGGCTGGAGCTCGCGCCGGACAGCTAGCATTTTCGCGCAAGTAATTGAACGAAAAGAAATATTTGTGCCAAAACGGAATGTAATTTTTGCCAGTCCGCGATTTGGGTGCTATAATGACAATAATAAGAAGGAACCGGGGCCAAAACCGGCGGTTGTAAGGCCTTACAGGCTGGGCGTTGGCAGTGGAGAGTGTAGCGTGTTGAAATCTCACAAGTTCGCATTGGGACAGACGGTGCGATATATCGCCAGCCCGCTGAACCGGGTGACCGTCGGCGGCACGTTCAAGGTTGTGAAGCTCCTGCCGCCCGATGGCGACGAGTACCAGTATCGCATCAAGAACCAGGGCGAGGCCTTCGAGCGCGTCGCCAAGGAAAGTCAGCTCGACCGTTACCGCTGATTTTCATATTCTGCCCCATCCGCTCCGCGCGGCCATCGCCGTGGCGGAGAGTTCCATGCACTTGCGAGTGGGCGCGGTTCCCATCCCGACATCGCGTCCCACCCCGTCTGCGACCGGCTCCATGCCCTGATGACCGGCGACGGTCCGGGCGGGACATTGCATGATTGCCATATGCATCGGCGAAATTCGGCTACGGCTGGGATTGATCGGCCCTTTTCGCTAACGTTCCAAGGGTCCGTGTTATGGAGGACACCATGCCGATTTTCATCACACAGGGCCGATACACGCGCGAAGCGATCAAGGGAATGATTGTGCGGCCGGAAGATCGGGCCGAGGCCGTGTCTCGCCTGATGGCGAAAGCCGGAGGCAGGCTGATAAGTTATTACCTGACTTTCGGCGAATATGATTTCCTGGTCATCGCGGAAATGCCGAGCGAAACGCAGATGGCCGCGGCGTTGCTCGCGGCCGGCAGCGGTGGCGGCGTCACCGGTCTGCGCACGACGCTTGCCATGACGTCGGTGGAGGCGAAGGGTGCGTTTGCCGCGGCCAACGACCTTGCGCCGTCGTTCCGATCGGCCGGCGGAGCCTAGCGTTTTGGAATAGCGCCGATGCGCGCAAGACAGGCGATGCGGCAACTGGTGCGCCGTCTTGCGTCCAGCTTTGCGCTATGCTGTCTGCCGATGCGTGCGGGGTGAATTCATGGCGGATTTTGATCCAGGCACGGGGGCTTTCGTGGTCCCTTGGTGGGGCGCGGTCGCGATCCTGGCATTGGTCGTCGCCCTGGCGGTGCTTGCAGTCATGCGCGCCGGAGGCGCGCGCGCTCTGAGCATGCTGGTGCAGCTTCTCGTCGGCGCCGTCGTATTGTTCGCCGGCTGGACGATCCTCGATCGCCTCAATCAGCGCGACCGCGCCGACGAGCGGCGCGCGCTCGATGTGCGGATGGAGGAATTGGCCGCTCGCGCGATGGTGCCCGGTTCCCCGCTTGGCTGTCTCGATCCAGTGGCCGCTGACGCGCTCGACGAGACCTGCGAGAAGGCCCTCTTCGCCAACGCCGAAAGCATTGCCGGCGCGATCGCCTTTGTTTCGGCCAGACTCACGCTTCTCTCCGACATGGCTGACTTCGATGCAGTTAGTCCCGGCAAGGTCGATCAGTCGATAGCCGGCCTGCGGCGGTGGCTCGAACGCGACCGGTACGGCTTCGTGGCGTATGTGCTGGCCACGCGGGAATCGTGCACCGAGGAGCGCTGCGACGCTTTCGCATTGTTCAACGATACCGGCCGGATCGTGAATAATCTCAGGGGCCACGCCTTCGAGACCCGCCTTGAGCGCGCGAGCGCCAACTGGGCGGCGAGGCCGGCACAAGCGGTCGTGGCCCCGCCTGCGGCCGCCCCGCAGCCTACCGTCACCAATCCCGCGCCGGCGGCCCCCCCGGCGCCGCCGGTCGCGGCCAACGTGAATTTTCCGTCGGCCAATTCGATCCCCCCGGTCAGCATCATGAACAACGAACCGGGCTTCACGGGACAGAACGGGGTGGAAGATTCCAGGTCCGACGCCAGGGCCGAGGCCAAGCCGGCACCGAAAAGGCCCGCAGAGAAGCCCGCACCGCGGCGCGCGCATGGGGCGGGGACTCCCATCCCGATCTCTCCGGCGCCCGAGACGGCGGCCGCCCGCGCCCAATGATGAATTGAGGACAGCGTGCGGGCAAGGCTGGAACGGCGGTTGGGCGCCGCTACAATTTGGGCGGCGTGACTTCATGTTCAAATCAGTTCTGATCGCAAATCGTGGCGAGATCGCTTGCCGTATCGCGCGGACCGCCAAGCGGCTCGGGCTGCGGACCGTGGCCGTCTACTCGGAGGCCGACGCTGCCGCGCGGCATGTTAAGCTCTGCGACGAGGCTCACCTGATCGGACCGGCCGCCGCCCGCGACAGCTACCTCGTCATTGATCGCCTGATCGACGCCGCGCGCCGGGCACGGGCCGAATGCGTGCATCCGGGCTACGGATTTTTGTCAGAAAATGCGGCGTTTGCCGAGGCGTGCACCTCGGCCGGGATCGTTTTTGTCGGCCCGCCGGCCGAAGCGATGCGCGCCATGGGTCTCAAGGATCGCGCCAAGGCCGTGATGGAAAAAGCCGGCGTGCCCATCGTACCGGGTTATCACGGCGAGCAGCAGGATCCGAAATTTCTCAAACGCAAGGCCTACGAGATCGGTTATCCGGTCTTGATCAAGGCCGTCGCCGGCGGCGGCGGCAAGGGAATGCGCCGCATCGACAAGCATGCGGATTTCGATACCGCGCTCGAAAGCGCGATGCGGGAGGCCCAATCCGCGTTCGGCGACAGCCGCGTGCTGATCGAAAAATACGTAACCGCGCCGCGTCACATCGAGATCCAGGTTTTTGCCGACACGCACGGCAACGCGATCCATCTCAACGAGCGTGACTGCTCGTTGCAGCGCCGACATCAGAAAGTGATCGAGGAGGCGCCGGCGCCGGGCATGAGCACGGCCTTACGGGACAAAATGGGTGCGGCAGCGGTCGCCGCCGCGAAAGCGGTGGGCTATGTGGGGGCAGGCACAGTCGAGTTCATTGTCGACGGCGCGCATGGGCTGCGTCCGGATGGTTTCTGGTTCATGGAAATGAACACCCGGCTGCAGGTCGAGCACCCGGTCACGGAAGCGGTCACCGGGCTCGATCTTGTGGAATGGCAATTCCGCGTGGCGGCCGGCGAGCCGTTGCCGCTGAAGCAGGAGCAGGTACCCCTTCGCGGGCATGCGGTGGAAGCACGCCTCTATGCGGAGGACCCCGAGCGGGGCTTCCTGCCCTCGACCGGGACGCTGGTGGCACTCGAATTTCCCGAGGGCGAGGGCATTCGCATTGATACCGGCGTCGAGGCGGGTGACGAGGTGACGCCATTCTACGACCCGATGATTGCCAAGGTCATCGCGCATGGCGCTTCGCGCGAACAGGCGCTCGACCGCCTCGCGGGGGCACTCGACCGCACGATCGTCGCCGGCCCGCGCACCAATGCGGCTTTCCTCGCCGCGCTCGCCCGTGCGAAGGCTTTCCGGACAGGCCAGTTCGATACCGGCTTCATTGACGCCAATCCTGCTGAGCTTGGCGCGGTGCAAAAGACGATCGACCCGGCGGCGGTAGCTCAGGGGGCGGCTTATCTGCTGAAGCGAACCGACGAGCACATCGCGGCGCGGCGAAATCCGGAACTGCCGCATTCCCCGTGGGACGAGCAGGACGCTTTTCAACTGTCGGGGGCGAGGAAGAGCGCAATCGCCCTGAATGTCGATGGCAAGGCGGTGACGGCGGAGGTCCGCTATGGGCCGGGCGGTCCGGCGGTCACGTTCGAGGGGCGCTCTCCCGACCCGGCGGCGCGCGTGGTCGACGCGCCCGACGGCGCATTCGTGTTGCGGGGCGGACGGCAGACGCTGGTCCAGCTTCGCGATTTCGGGACAGTCGATCTCGATCACACCGAAAGCGACGGGCTGGTCCGCGCGCCGATGCACGGCAAGGTGCTCGCGCTTTTTGTGGAGCGCGGCCAGGAAGTGAAGAAGGGCCATCGCGTCGCCGTTGTCGAGGCGATGAAAATGGAGCATGCGCTGACCGCGCCGCTTGACGGGATCGTCGCGGAAATCGCCGTGACGGCGGGCGCCCAGGTCGCAGAGGGGGCGAAGGTCATGCTGATCGCGGCCGAGGAAGGAAAGGGTCGTTAGCCATGCCCTTGCACTTGATCAAGCTTTCGGTCGGCACGGATTCGGTGCGCGACCTGCAGGATTGGATCAAGCAGAAGTTGAAGGAAAAGAAGCGCAAGGGGCAAAAGTCGGAACGCTTCCACACCACGCGGATGGTGCCCAAGCGCATCGACGAATTGCTCGATGGGGGATCGATTTACTGGGTCATCCGAGGCGAGGTTCTGTGCCGCGAGCGCATTCTCGACGTCGTGCCGTTCGTCGACAAGGAGGGGATCGGCCGCTGCAAGCTCATGCTCGACGGAAAGCTCGTGCTGGTCCAGCCCCGGCCATATCGCGCCTTCCAGGGGTGGCGCTATCTTGCGGCAAAGGATGCGCCTCCCGACCTCGCGCGACTTGCGCCGGGGGCGGCAGCCATGCCCGAGCCGATGCGGCGGGAGCTGCGCGAACTTGGGCTGTTGTGATTTTCACACTCCGATATTGTCGATCAGCCGCGTCGTGCCGATTTTCGCGGCAACGAGAAGCCGCAAAGGTCCGTCCTTCCGCGAGGATACCGGTGCGAGCGTTTCGGCATGGCGCGCCTCGAGATAGTCCAGCGCGAAGCCGGCCTCGGCAATGGTTTTGCGTCCGTCTTCCAGGACCGCGGCCAGACGCTCGCCCGACTTGATCCGCCGCGCGCAATCCTTGAGCACGCGGCTTAGGGTTGGGGCGATCGCCCTTTGCTCGCCGGACAGGTAGGCGTTACGCGACGACATGGCGAGGCCGTCCTTCTCGCGTATCGTGGGCGCGGCGACGATCTTGACCGGCAGGTCAAGGTCTCGCGCCATCCGGGTGACGACCTTGAGCTGCTGGTAATCCTTTTGGCCGAATATCGCAAAGTCCGGCTGGACCTGGATAAAAAGCTTGGAGACCACGGTCGCGACCCCGCCGAAGAAGTGGGGACGGAACCGATCCTCGAGGCCGGCAACCGCCGGTCCTGATGGCTGCACCGCGGTGCAAAAACCTTCCGGATACATCACCGTCGCAGCAGGAGCCCAGACGAGATCGACGCCAAGCTCGGACAGGGCCGCAAGATCGCTCCCGAAGGTGCGGGGATAAGAAGAAAAATCTTCCGTGGGGCCGAATTGCGTCGGATTGACGAAAATCGATACCACGACCCGCCTCGCGTGCCGCTGCGCCCGCCGCACGAGCGACAAATGCCCGTCATGAAGCGCTCCCATAGTCGGTACGAGCGCGATCTTGCTTCCGCCTCGCCGCAGCCTCGCGATCGCATGTCTTAAAGCGGGAATTGTGCGAACGACGGGCGTCCGGTGAACCATGCTTGTGCCTTCCGTTTGAGCCGGCGGAACCTATCAAAGGCGTTGCCGCCCGGCCACGCGATTCATCATGAACCGCCGATTTCGTCGCGACCGCTTGACCAATTGCCTCGCAAAATTAAGGATGATCATTGCGGGGGACGCGTAATGTTGGTCCAGGCGAATACCGATCCCGGCAAGTCTGCTTACGTTGTCGTTGTCGGCAACGAAAAAGGGGGGTCCGGCAAGTCCACGACCGCAATCCATGTCGCCATCGCCTTGATGAAGGCGGGACAGCGCGTCGCCACGATCGACCTCGACTCGCGGCAGAAGAGCCTTACCCATTACATCGAAAACCGACGGCTTTGGGCACGCCACAGCCGTCTCGATCTGAAGGTCCCGACCCATTACTGCATCTCGAGGGTGGAGGGCCTGCGCAACGACGAGAACGAGGCGGCCGAATTCGCCAGTTTCGCCGAGGCCATCTCGGCGATCGAGCACACCCATGATTTCGTCGTCATCGATACGCCGGGTGTCGATACGTACCTGATGCGGCTCGCGCATTCGATGGCGGATACGCTGATCACCCCGCTCAACGACAGTTTCGTCGATTTTGATGTGCTCGGGACCGTGGACCCGGCAACCTATGCGCTGACCGGCACGAGCCATTACTCGGAAATGGTCCGCGAAGCTCGCCGTCACCGCCGCCGGGTCGATCAGGAGGCGACCGACTGGGTGGTCGTCCGCAACCGCCTGTCCTCGCTCGGCTCGCGCAACAAGCGCCTTCTGGCGCAGGGGCTGAACGAGCTCGGCCTGCAGCTCGGCTTCCGCTGCGCCGAGGGGTTCGCCGAGCGCGTCGTTTACCGCGAGTTCTTTCCCCGCGGCCTGACCGCCCTCGACGATATCGACGAAGCCACCCTTGGGACGCGGCCGAGCTTGTCCCACGTCACCGCCCGGGACGAGGTGCAGGCGCTTCTTACGGCCTTGCGTCTGCCTATCGACGAAAAGGGGCGCAGGCGCGCCCTCGCGCGGGCCGAATGGTTCGCGTCGCTCGATCGCCCAATCGAGACCCACGACGTCCTCGAATAATCCCGGCCGCTTGCGGCCAATCCGCCCATTGCGTTGACCGCCTGGAATGGCAACCTATTGTTCAGGCTCATTTTTGATGCCGGCATCGACGCTATGGCCAAGGACAGGACCAATATTCCGGCACCGGCCCTGAACGGGGAGGTGTCGTCGCGCGATGAGATCGCCGCCTTCGTGCAGAAGGTCAAAAGCCTCGGCCCGGCGGTTTCCGCGGGTCGACGCGGGCGGCTGGTTTTCGCGCTCGATGCCACCATGAGTCGCCAGCCGACCTGGGATGCTGCCTGTCGCCTCCAGGCCGAAATGTTCACGGAAGCGGCCAATTCAGGCGGGCTCGATGTGCAGCTCGTCTATTACCGGGGCCTTTCGGAGTGCCGCGCCTCGTCCTGGGTATCGGATCCGAAACAACTTGCCGCGCTGATGGAGCGGATCGATTGCCGCGGCGGGCACACCCAGATACGCCGGGTTCTCGGCCACGCGCTCGCCGAGGGCGCAAGCCGGATCCAGGCGCTCGTCTTTGTCGGGGATGCAATGGAGGAGCCGGTCGACGACCTTTGCTCCGCCGCCGGCGAGATGGGGCTGCGATCCATTCCCGCCTTCATGTTTCAGGAAGGCAGCGATCCTATCGCCGAACGGGCCTTCCGCGAGGTAGCGCGGCTGAGCGGGGGCGCGTATTGCCGTTTTGCCGCGGGTGCCGCGCACCAGTTGCGCGAATTGTTGCGCGCGGTTGCCGCTTACGCTTCCGGCGGACGCAAGGCGCTCGAATTGACCGCCCGCAACAATGCAAGCGCGGTTGCGTTGCTGAAACAGATGACCTGAAGATGCCGCAAATCATCCTGGGCGCGATCGTGCTGGCGCTTGTGCTGTGGGCGCTACACGTTTTCAGCAATGCCAACCCGCAGCGCGTCGTGCCGATCGTGCGCAAGGGAGGGGGGCTGGGCGCGCTTGCAGGCGCTGTCCTGCTCGCCGCACGCGGCCAATTCGGTCTGGCGGTGCCGCTAGGCGTTGCCGGATTGAGCTTGCTCGGGTGGACGCCATTCGCTCCGGCGGGGTTCAGTCAGCGTACGCGAAAGAGATCGGGGCAAGTATCGCGGGTGCGCGCGCCGTTCGTCGAAATGGAACTGGACCACGACAGCGGCACGATGAGCGGGCGCATGACCAAGGGGCGCTTCGAGGGCGTCACGCTCGATGCGCTGGACGTCTCCACGCTCGTCTCTCTCCTCGCCGAAGTGGACGAGGAGAGTCGTGCGCTATTGATGGCTTATCTTGACCGCCGGCAGCCCGCCTGGCGTGAGAACGCGAATGCCGATGCGGCAACGGGGCCTTCGCCGTCGCGGGGCGGCAAAATGACGGAAGAGGAGGCTTATCAGATCCTTGGCTTGCAGCCGGGTGCGAGCGTGGCCGAAATCGGCCGGGCGCATCGCTCCCTGATGAAGAAACTGCATCCCGACCAAGGGGGGTCGACGTATCTCGCTGCTCGCGTCAATGAAGCTAAGGACACTCTTCTTCGCCGCCATCACTAGCTACTCCTTTACGCAACGCACGCAGAGCGGGCCCGCCGCCTAGTTGCGGATGGCCATGCAAACGATCTCGCTCTTCTTCAATTGCCTACACGCGGCTTCTGCATCGGCCTGATCGAGGCCTGCGAAACGCGCGCGGTAGAGTGTCTTGTCGCCCTTGGCGACGGTTTCGGTGAACGGTTCGGCCTTGCCCAGCAGCTTGGCCGCCCGGCTCCGCGCGGCGTCGAGCCTTTGGCGCGCCTCCGCTTCGTCGTCGAAGGCGCCGACCTGAACGATCCAGCCGCCATGCGCACGCACAGGGTTCGATGTTGCGGGGACAGGAACCGCCTGGCTCTCGGCGGCCGCGAACTGAGGCTGGGCTTTGGGCTCCGGCGCCGCATGCGCCGGAAGCACGCCGAGCACGCCGGGTCTTGCGCCGGGCGGAGGAGGCGGAAGCGATTGTTGCGTTTCGGCCTGTGCCGAGGCTTGCGCCTGCAAGGTCACGGGCGTGGGGGAGAGCAGAGCGACCGGCGGCATTGTCGCCTGGGCCGCGCCGGGTTTCACCGAAAGCGTTTTGACCGGCAGCGGCTTGATCGGCTCGGTCGAGCCGGGAGCGGGCCGCGGAACGGGGATGGCGGCGGTGGTCTCTGCCTTTGCCGGCGTTTCGCGCCGGATGGGCGTGAGCACCAGCGGGCCGGAACTTGCGGGACGCGCCGGGGGCGTTTCGTCAGCCGAGGCGACGTGGATCTTTTTCCCGCCGGTGGCTTCGGCGACGTCCTGGACCTTCGGCGCGGTGCGCTTGGCGGAGGCATCGTTGAAATTGGCCTCGATCAGGCTCTCCATCCGCGCGTCGCGCTGGCTTGCGCTCCTGCCGCCGAACACGACCGCGACGACATGGCGAGGGCCGCGGCGCACCGACGTGATCAGGTTGAAGCCGGACATCCGCGTATAGCCGGTCTTGATGCCGTCCACGCCGTCCACCCGGCCGAGCAGGTGATTGTGGTTGCGCATCGCGTGTCCGCGATAGACGAATTGCGGTGTCCTGAAATAGGCATAGTAGCGCGGAAAGCGTTCCTGGATCGCAAGCGCGAGCAGCGCCTGATCGCGCGCGGTCGTAACCTGGTCGTCGTCGGGCAGGCCCGAGGCGTTCTTGTATGTGGTGCGGCTCATGCCGAGCGAGCGCGCCTTGCGCGTCATCAGCTTGGCGAATTCATCCTCGCTGCCGGCAAGCGCCTCGGCGATGACGACGGCGACGTCGTTGGCGGACTTCGTCACCAGCGCCTTGATCGCTTCCTCCACGGAAATGGTCTGGCCCGGCTTCAGGCCGAGCTTGGAGGGAGCCTGCTCGCTGGCATTCGCCGACACCTCGAGCTGGCTATCGAGCTTGAGCCGCCCAGCCTCGATCCGTTCGAACAGGAGATAAAGCGTCATCACCTTGGTCAGCGAGGCAGGATAGCGCGGGCTGTCCGCATTCATCGCATGAAGTACGTCGCCGGAATTGGCATCGACCACGATGTCGGCATATTTGGCTTCGCTGGTGATCGAGCTTGCGCTGGCCTTCGACCAAGACCGCTTGCGCCAGCGGGCGTCCGCGCTGGTGGCCATCGTGATGGCGATCAGGCCGGCAAGACAGAAAGAAACTGTCCAACGCAGCCCGAGAGGGGCTCCGACCGATACGCGATACATGGCCTACCCGTTTCTTTCCCCGGTGGGTGCTCCGGCGAGCCCCGACATGGTCCTTGTCTTGGCCTTGGCGAGAGGCGTTCCGGCGGCAGATCTGAGGCAATTTCTTCGCGAAACGCCGAATACCGCTCCCCGCAGGCAGGCCGCGCCAGCGTGAGCAGGACCCACCACTCGCACGACCAGCGTTAAAAACTAGGAGAGGATCGTTTCAAATTAGTTAAATATTGCTACAACTTAGAAAGAAAATGATGCGGTGCAAAAATTTTTCTTGTTATTTTGTGCGATGCAGCATATACTAATTTTCGGACTGAGATACCAGCCGGAAAGGGGTCAGATCATGGTCAAGAATTTCGAGGAGTTTCAGCAATTCAGCAAAGAAGGTTTCGACGTGACCGCGAAGTCTTTCGACGCGGCCTCCAAGACTGCGCAGGCGATCGCCAACGAAGTCGTGGATTACACGAAGAAGTCTTTCGAGGACGGAAGTCAGGCACTGGAAAAGCTGCTCGGCGTCAAGTCCGTCGACAAGGCGATCGAGGTTCAGCAGGACTATCTCAAGAGCGCCTATGAGGGCTTCGTCGCGGAAGCGAACAAGATCGGCGCCCTGTACGTCGATTTCGCCAAGGAAATGTACAAGCCGTTTGAAAGCTATCTCGCCAAGGCTAATCCGGCCAAGTGACGGCGCGGCAAACGCAACGCTACGAGCCCGGCTGTGCCGGGCTTTTTTTGTTCCGGAAGGCGCCTGTTTAGGCATTGGTAACAGCCGCGGACGCTAATTGGCCGTCAGCCTCGGAGATCGCCCATGATCCAAGAAAGGCGCAAGGAACCCATCCGTCGTCGGCAGCTCAAGGCGGGCACGATTGCATTCGGTTATGGCGGCGGCATCAGTTGCGTGGTGCGCAACCTGTCGCGCGCGGGGGCTTGTCTCGAAGTCACAAGCCCGGTCGGCATTCCGGACCGGTTCGACCTTCTGGTCGAATCCGACAACTTGCGGCAGGGTTGCCGCGTGGCCTGGAGACGCGAGAAGCGGATCGGCGTCGAGTTCGTATAGGCAAAGCCGGCTCACAGGGTACCGCGACCCGGAGCCGCAGAAGCCCGGGCGGCGGCTTGGCTTTACGCTTCTATTTCGCAATACGAAGATTCGACAGTGCCGTGCCGATCGTGTTGAACGTCGTAATTAGCTGATTGGCCGACGTAAGCAGGAAGAACTTGTCCGACGAGCTCGCGCAATATTGAAGGACTGATTGGGTCGGATCGCCGCCGGTATTCACCTGGATCGTGTAGAGGGTAATGCCGGCAGCCTTGATGTTGTCACACAGTGCCTTCTGACGAGCGTCGATCGAGGACTGCTTGGTGTACCAGCGATTTTCCGTGTTGAGGCCGTCGGTCATCAGGATGATGACCTGATTGTACTTGTATTTGGGATCCATCGTCGGGATGCTAAACGGCGCGGCGGTCAGAGACTGGAAGGCCCACGCCAAGCCGATAGCTTGGTTCGTGTTGCCGTCGGCGCTGAGTGAGTCGATCTTGCTCGCGAGCGAGGTCCAATCGTAGCTCAGCGCCATCAGCGGAGCAGGGCAATAGCTGTATTGTTCGGCGGGAAACAGAGTCGCTTTCACGCTGGTCGTGGGCGCGGTGTTGTTTTCGTCGTAATCCTGGTCGCGATCGGTCACGCAGCCGTTCCACGTATTGTGGTTATCCGGGGTCCACGTGCCGCTCTTGTTCAAACAGGCCGACTTGGTGGTCGGCTGGGAATGGCCGCTGTAATTCTTGCAGGTTCCGTTGTTCTCATCCCAGGTGTCGCTGCCGCCTGACCATTTGACCCAGCTCTCATTGTAATTGCTCCCGCCGACGTTGACGTCCTTGCTGAAGGGAACAATCGACACATAAACGTCACCGTTGACCGTAGCGGCCGACTTGAGCTGGTTCAGGAGATTCTTTGCCGCCGTCTTCATGGCCGGCAGTTTGCCGTCGTCCGCCATCGAGCCGGTCACGTCGAGCGCCAGCGCCACACGCAGGCGCGTGTTGCCCCATTTTGCCGTCGAGCTGGCGCTGACGGTGAGGTGGTCGTAGCCCATCAGGCCGATGAAATTGGTCGGCACGTCGGCGGAAGCCGAGACCACCATCTGCGAACCGTTGGTGTTGGTATAGCTCGGCGTTACGACGATGTTGGTGGCTTCCGGACGATTGAACATCGCCATGAAATAATTGAACGCCTTGGTGTTGATCTGCGAGTTCGAAAGATTGGCGGCTTCCTTCGACAGCATCAGGGCGGTCGAGTCGACCGCGGCCTGCAGGGCGGTCCGGACCGAATTGGCGTGGCTATAGTCGACCGCGGCGCCGACGAAGCCGATGATCGGCAGGGTAGCGAGCGCGAAGGTAATCGTCACGTTGCCGCTATTGGCGGTACGCAGGGCGCCGAGCTTGGCGCGCAGGGATCGCAACAGATCAATCATCTTACGCTTCCACAGACCGGTGCAGCTTGGCCGCAGTCGTAAACGGGACGTATGAAAGCGCAGTAAAGCTCGATGCAAAAACCAGGTTACCAGGCGTCAACGACGGCAAAGGCCGGTGCTGTCGTCAACAAATCGTCAATGGCGAGCTCTAATTTGCGAACCTCGCGCTTGCATTTCGTTAAGCATGCGGCCTCACCTCGCGATGCGAAGATTGGCGAGGTTCTGGGCGATCGATGAGAACACGTTGTCGAGCTGGTTGGCCTGCTCAACGTCGTAATACATGTCCGGATTGGTCGCGCAATTCTTGAGGAGCGTGGCGTTTCCGTTGATCACGCGCACGGTGTAGATGCGGATATTCGCCGCCTTGATGTTGTCGCAAGCCTTTTGGGTGCGGCTGTCGATCGAGGTCTGCGAAGATGTCCAGCGATTTTGCGTGTTGTCGCCGTCGGTCAGGAGCACAATCACCTTATCGAGATCGGGGGCCGGAGAGGGCGCGTTGTATGGCGCGTTTGGGGCGAGCGTTTGCCACGCATGGGCGAGCCCAATGGTGACATTGGTGTTGCCGCTCGGCGTCATCGCGTCGATCTTGGCATTCAGGGCTGTCCAGTCGTTGCTGAGTGGCATCATCGCCGCGGGGCACGCGGAGGCCTGATGCGCGGCGAACAGCGTGCCGCCCGCTACCGGGGCGGCTGCGCTCACATCGTAGTTTTGATCGCGGTCCCACACGCAGCCGTTCCAGACGCTGTGCGCGGCGGGAGTCCAGACCTTGCCAGCCGACTGGCAACTGCTCCTGGTCTTGTAGCTTGTGTTGCTGCAGGTACCGTTGACGCTTTCCCAGTCTGTCCAATCGATCCAGGCTGCGCTGGCGTTGGAGGTGCCGACATTGACGTCCGTCGCGAAGGGAATGATCGAAACGAGGACGTCCCCGGGTTCCTTGGCGGCGTTTTGCAGGGTCGTCAGAAGGTTGTGCGCGGCCTGCTTCAGCGCCGTCATCTTGCCGCTTTGGGCCATGGAACCTGTATTATCGAGGGCGAGCGCGAGATTGAGTTTTTTGATGCCCCACAGCACCTCGCTTTTGGCGCTGAAGTCGATCTGCGAGGTGCCGAACAGCCTGGCGAACATCACGTCCACGGTGCCCTTGCCGGTGACGGTGAGGGTGAAGCTGCCCTGGGACGGGCTGGCGAAGGTGGTCACCACCTGGACGTCTCGGACCTCCGGGCGCTGGTAGATGGAATTGATATAGTTTTGAGCAGTCGCCTGGATTTGGGCGCCAGACATGTTCTGCGCCGTCCGCGACAGGGCGAGGGCGGTGGAATCGACGGCCGCCTGCATGGCCGTCCGGGCGGCGCTCGCCCGGCTATAGTCGATCCCCGCGCCGACCGCGCCCACGACCGGGATCGCGGCAAGCGCCAGAAAGGGCGCGGCGCCGCCACGGATATCCTTCCAAAAACGGGCAAGCAACATGGGCGACTCCCGACAGATCACGGCCCCGGGCGGATGTTCCGGCGGAACACCCGATATTGGTCGGGAGGGATTGAAAGGCCGTAACGGCCGGGCGGGCAATTTTCTTAAAATGATTGCCGCGAATTGCCCGCATTTGCGTTAGTGAAATATCGTCGGCCCGTCCGACGGACGGCACCGAGTCGCGGCGGCGCGGACGGGGGCGGGCCGGGTTGACGATCTGGAACGCGGCCGGGGGCGCCTTTATGATGGCCCTCCGCTTGCGGTTCCTCTAACGCTTGCTATCTGTGCAATGCTCGACGCGATGAACGACTTTCGACTTGCGGCTGTGCCGGCTCCGGCGCAGCTTCGTCCGATGAAAATGGCCGATGACGATCGCAAGGGCCGGGGGGATTCCGGCTCGCCGGGGACGGCGGTCATTACCAAGACGAGGCCGCAGACCAAGCGGCCGAGCCTCTACCGCGTCCTGATCCTGAACGACGATTACACGCCGATGGAGTTCGTCGTCCACGTGCTGGAGCGCTTTTTCGGCAAGGATCGGGAGGCGGCCACCCGAATCATGCTGCACGTGCATCATCACGGTATCGGCGAATGCGGCATCTATACGTATGAGGTCGCAGAAACAAAAGTGACCCAGGTGATGGACTTTGCCCGAAAACATCACCATCCTTTGCAGTGCGTGATGGAGAAGAAATAGGGGGCCGGGGTTAGGATAGGGACGTAATGCCAAGTTTTTCGCGCAGCCTCGAACAGTCGCTTCATCGCGCGCTCGCGCTCGCCAATGAACGGCACCACGAATATGCAACGCTCGAGCACCTGCTGCTCGCGCTGATCGACGACAGTGATGCCGCCGCGGTGATGCGCGCATGCAACGTCGATCTCGACAAGCTGCGCCGCAGCCTCACCTCATATTTGGAGTCCGAGCTGGAGAACCTCGTCACCGAGGGCAACGAGGACTCCAAGCCAACGGCCGGTTTCCAGCGCGTGATTCAGCGCGCGGTCATCCATGTACAATCCTCCGGGCGCGAGGAGGTCACTGGAGCCAATGTGCTCGTCGCCATTTTTGCCGAGCGCGAGAGCCATGCCGCCTATTTCCTGCAAGAGCAGGACATGACGCGCTACGACGCGGTGAATTACATCAGCCACGGCATCGCCAAGCGCCCGGGCCTGTCAGAATCCCGGCCGGTGCGGGGCGTCGACGAAGACACGGAAACCAAGACCGGCGATGAACCCAAGAAGAAGGGCGATGCGCTCGAAGCCTATTGCGTCAACCTGAACAAGAAGGCCAAGAGCGGCAAGATCGATCCGCTGATCGGGCGGGATAGCGAGATCAATCGCACCATTCAGGTTCTGTGTCGCCGGCAGAAGAACAACCCGCTGTTCGTCGGCGATCCGGGCGTCGGCAAGACCGCGATCGCGGAAGGCCTGGCGCGGCGTATCGTACACGGCGAGGTGCCGGACGTGCTCAAGAACGCAACCGTTTTCGCGCTCGACATGGGAACGTTGCTTGCGGGCACGCGCTATCGCGGCGATTTCGAGGAGCGCCTGAAGCAGGTGATCAAGGAGATCGAAGCCTATCCCGGCGCGATTATGTTCATTGACGAGATTCACACCGTGATCGGCGCAGGCGCGACGTCTGGCGGGGCGATGGATGCGTCAAACCTGCTCAAGCCCGCGCTCGCCTCGGGCACGGTGCGTTGCATCGGCTCGACCACGTACAAGGAATACCGCCAGTATTTCGAGAAGGATCGCGCGCTCGTACGCCGATTCCAGAAGATCGACGTGAACGAGCCGACGATCTCCGACACGATCGAGATCATGAAGGGGCTGAAGCCTTACTTCGAGGATTATCACAAGCTCAAATACACCAACGAGGCGATCAAGGCGGCGGTGGAGCTGTCCGCACGCTACATCCATGACCGCAAGCTGCCGGACAAGGCGATCGACGTGATCGACGAGTCGGGGGCGGCGCAGATGCTGCTGCCGGAAAGCAAGCGCAAGAAGACCATCGGGCTGAAGGAGATCGAAACCACGATCTCGACGATGGCGCGCATTCCGCCCAAAACGGTCTCCAAGGATGACGCGGAGGTGCTGCAGCATCTCGAGCAGACCCTCAAAACCGTGGTCTATGGACAGGACAGGGCGATCGAGGCGCTTGCCGCTTCGATCAAGCTCGCCCGCGCGGGGCTGCGCGAACCGGAAAAGCCGATCGGCTGCTATCTGTTTTCCGGACCCACCGGCGTCGGTAAGACCGAGGTCGCCAAGCAGCTTGCGCAGTCGCTCGGCGTCGAGCTGATCCGTTTCGATATGTCCGAATACATGGAGCGCCACACGGTCTCGCGGCTGATTGGTGCGCCTCCGGGCTATGTCGGCTTTGATCAGGGCGGCCTGCTGACCGACGGCGTTGATCAGCACCCGCATTGCGTCCTCCTGCTCGACGAAATCGAGAAGGCGCATCCGGACCTTTTCAACGTGCTTTTGCAGATCATGGATCACGGCAAGCTGACCGACCACAACGGCAAGCAGGTCGACTTCCGTAACATCATCCTGATCATGACGACCAATGCCGGCGCGGCGGATCTTGCCAAGGGAACCTATGGCTTTACCCGCAATAAGCGGGAGGGAGACGATATCGAGGCAATCAACCGGCTGTTCGCGCCGGAATTCCGCAACCGTCTCGATGCGATCATCACCTTCGGCCACCTGTCGCAGGAGGTCATTCAGAAGGTCGTGGACAAGTTCGTGCTTCAGCTCGAGGCGCAGCTTGCCGACCGCAACGTGACGATCGAGCTCGCCGAGGATGCGTCGCGCTGGCTGATCGTGCACGGTTACGACGAGCTGATGGGCGCGCGCCCGATGGCCCGGGTCATTCAGGAGCATATCAAGAAGCCGCTCGCCGACGAGGTCCTGTTCGGCGCGCTCAAGAATGGCGGCCACGTGCGCGTGATCCTGACGCGCGACGAGCAGGGCAAGGAAAAGCTCGGATTCGAATATCTCGATGGTCCGGTCACGCCGAAGCCGGAGAAGGTTCCGGCCGGCCGCGCCCGCAAGGCGAGGGCGGGGCGCAAGCCGAAATCTCCCCCGAAAAATTCCGGGCCGAAAGGCGGTTCGGTGCCGAAGGTGCCGCTGGTCAAGGCCTGATCGGCACCTTAAGGCCGCAGATGCATGAAGGCCGGCTCCGCCGGCCTTCATTTTTGGCGCAGGCTCCATGCAGTTTGGCAGACCTGCCGGCGATTGCGCCGGAGCCACCGGTATGGGAACAGACGGCGGCCCGACATGACCGATACGCAGCCCATCGAGCGGATGACATCGGCCGCCGCATTCTGCCGCGGAGCGGTCGAGGCCGGCCGTTCCGTGTTCGTCTATGTGCTGTTCGGCACATTCATCGGATATGGCGCGCTGGCGCACGACCTCGGTTTCACGATCTCCTGGAGCCTCACCTCGACCGCGCTAATTTGGGCCGGGCCGGCGCAGGTCATCGTCGTGTCGGCGCTCGGCGCCGGCTCGACGCTGGTGCAGGCCGCCGTGGCCGTCGCGCTGAGCGGAATCCGGCTCATGCCCATGGTGGTCGCCTTGCTGCCGATGGTGAAGACGCCGAAGACGCGCTCGTGGCAATTGCTTGCATCCGCGCATTTCATCGCGGTGAGCATGTGGGTCGAGTCGTTTCGCCTGATCCCGCAAATTCCCCGCGAGAGGCGGCTCGCATTCTGCAACGGGCTCGGCGCCGGCCTGATGGTGCCGGCGCTGGTTGCGACCGCGATCGGCTATGCGCTTGCGGCAAGGCTGCCGACGGTGCTCGGGGCGGCGGTGCTGTTCATCACCCCGATTGCCTTTCTGGCTTCGACCGCGCGCAACAGCCGGTTATTGGTCGACAAGCTCGCTTTGGTGTTCGGGCTCGTGCTGGCGCCGGTCTTTGCCTATGCGCAGGTCGAGCTTGACATGCTGCTTGCCGGCGTCACCGCCGGCACGCTCGCCTACGGATGCCATCGTTTTCGGGAGGCGATGCGATGAGTCTGACGGTAGGCGATATCGACCCCTATCTGGCGCTCGTCCTCGCCGGCTTCCTGCCGAATGAGGTTTGGCGCTGGCTCGGGGTATTCTTCGCGCGCAGGATCGACGAAGAATCCGAGGTGATGGTCTGGGTGCGCGCGGTCGCAACCGCCATTCTTGCCGGCGTCATCGCCCAGCTCGTCCTGACGCCGCCCGGAGGCCTCGCCTCCGTGCCGCTCGCGATCCGCCTGGCGGCGATCACCGCCGGTTTCATCGCCTTTCTCTTGCTTCGGCGCTCGGTCTTCGCCGGCGTCCTGTGCGGAGAGGCGGCGCTCGTCGGGCTTTCGCTGCTGTTTGGCCCCTGATCAGGAGCCTTTCAGCGCCGCCGACAGTCTCGCCGCGTGATCGGCGAGGACATCGGGCCTTTCCTTCTCGCTCGCCGGAGGCTTCATCGGCACGTTGGCCTTGCGCGGAATGACGTGCACATGCAGGTGAAACACGACCTGTCCGCCCGCGCTCTCGTTGAATTGTTGCACCGTAATTCCATCCGCGTCGAAAACCGAAAGCGCCGCTTTCGCGATTTTCTGGGCAACCTTGGCAACCTGGGCGAGGTCTTCGGGCGCGACATCCAGCAGATTGCGGGCGGGGTTTTTCGGCAGCACCAGCGTATGGCCTGGCGCGCGCGGCATGATGTCGAGGAAAGCGAACGTCTTGTCGTCCTCGTAAACCTTGTAGCAGGGCAATTCGCCGCGCAGGATTTTCGCAAAAATATTATTGGGGTCGTAAGCAGGCATGGGGTCATTCTCCGCCTGCAGTTTTGCGGAAAGGCGCGAGCGCCGCAAGCTCCTCGCCGGCGGCGGCCACATAGCTTCTCTCGCGTTTCAGATAGTCGGCGACGGCGCGCCGGAAGGCGGGATCGGCGATGTAATGGGCCGAATAGGTTGTCACCGGCATATAGCCGCGTGCCAGCTTGTGTTCGCCTTGCGCACCCGCCTCGACGCGCCTCAGCCTCTGCGCGATGGCAAATTCGATGGCCTGATAGTAGCAGACCTCGAAATGTAGAAAGGGGTGGTCCTCGATCGCCCCCCAATGGCGGCCGTAAAGGATATCCGAGCCGATGAAATTGATGGCACCGGCGATCCAGCGGCCCGAGCGTCGCGCCATGACGAGCAGAATGCGCTCGCGCATCGTCTCGCCGATGATGGAATAAAACGAGCGGGTGAGGTAGGGCCGGCCCCATTTGCGCGACCCGGTATCCATGTAGAAGGCGAAAAAGGCGTCCCAGACGTCTTCGGTCAGATCGCTGCCGGTCAGCCAGTGGATGGTGATGTCCGGGGCCAGGGCTTCCCGGCGCTCGCGGCGGATGACCTTTCGTTTGCGGGACGAGAGCGCGGCGAGGAAGTCGTCGAAGGACGAATACCCGCGATTGTCCCAGTGGAATTGCTGATCGGTGCGCTGGAGAAATCCGTATTCGCCAAGCAGGCGCCATTCCTCCTCGGGAAGGAAGGTGACGTGGGCGGAGGAGGCGCCGGCTTCGTCCGCCAGCGTCACGATGCCGGCCGCGAGAGCCTCGCGGGCGGCGCGCTCTGCTGGCCCCGGCCTCGCCAGGAGGCGCGGGCCGGTGGCGGGCGTGAACGGCACGCTGATCTGAAGTTTCGGGTAGTAGCGGCCCCCGGCGCGCTCATAGGCGTCCGCCCAGCCCGCATCGAAGACATACTCGCCCCGAGAATGGGATTTCAGATAGCAAGGCGCCGCGCCCAGAACCTGGCCGCCGGCGGCTTCAACCAGGAGGTGGCGGGGCTGCCAGCCGGTTTGCGCGGTGGCCGATCCGGAGGATTCCAGCGCGAACAAAAAGGCGTGTGAAATAAAAGGATTGTAGCGATATCCACGCGCTTCCACAGAACTCGTCTGCCGCGCTTCATCCATCACTTTAAGTGCTTCATTCGTCGAGTCAGTGTCGGCGGCCGCGTCGCCCGGGCGGCAGCCATGACCGTGCCCGCCGGAGACCGGATTGGCACAGGCATCCCAATCGGCGGCCGCAATCCCGGCGATGGCGGGCAGGACACGGATGCGGAAAGCGGGATCGGTCATGAGGGGCGGGGGCGAGCGGCGGGCACGGTTCGAACCTACCGTGCCTTTATGGCCGAAATCCCTCAAAGACGATTTGGTTCGCCCATCGCCGCGCCTTTTCGCGGTCGGCTTCGGTCCGCACCGTCCAGACGAGCAACGGAACGCCGAACAGATAGCGGGCGATCAGCGGCGCGGCGGCGGGCAGGTCCTTGACCGCGTAGTTGACGAATTGCGGACGGGTGCGCGGCGCATGCAGCAGATGCCCGAGCACCTGCTTGTCGAAGGATGACAGACCCGCCCATTCCTGGTGGACGTACCAGCGTTCGGCGACGATGCCGCGCGTGATCTCGGGCGCGATGCGGCGGATCTCCTCAACCTGCGCCGGATCGAAGGACATCGCCCCGAACGCGCCGCGATAGCCGCGCGTGATTTCCGTAAGCCGCCGGGGCAGGCGCATGTCCCCGTCGAAGCGGCTTTTCATTTCGAGGAAGAGCGGCACGCGCCCATCTACCAGCGCCAGCAATTCCTCCAGCGTCATCATCCTGTCGGGCGTGTTTCGAAAGACCACGGCCTTCAATTCCGCTGCCGTTTTCGTTCGGAGCGGGGCATCGCCTTCTGTCAGGCGCCCGAGAACGTGATCGTGATAGACGACGGCCTCGCCGTCGGCAGTTATCTGGAGATCGCACTCGATCGCGAAATCGTTGGCGATGGCGGCATTGAATGCCGTCGCGGTGTTCTCAATGACACCGGCACCTGCATCGTGCAAACCCCGATGCGCCACCGGACGCGCCGTAAGCCAGCCGGGTGCCATGCGTCAGGACACTTCAAAGATGCCTTCGACTTCGACCGCGGCATCCATCGGAAGGGCTGCGACGCCCACCGTCGTGCGGGCGTGCCGTCCCTTCTCGCCGAACGCCGTCACCATCAGGTCGGATGCGCCGTTCATCACTTTGGGCGTTTCCAGAAAAGTCGGCTCGCAATTGATGAAGCCGCCGAGGCGCACCACGCGCGCGACCTTGTCGAGATCGCCGAGAGCCGCCTTGATCTGGGCCAGCACGTTGATCGCGCAGAGGCGCGCGGCCTTCTGCCCGTCCTCGACCGACACGGCCGATCCGACCTTGCCCCTGGCCGCGAGCTTGCCTTCGGCGTCGAAGCAGAGTTGACCGGAGACGATCAGCAGATTGCCGGTACGCACGAAGCCTACATAATTGGCAACCGGGGCCGCCGGCGTTGGCAAGGCGAGGCCGAGATCGGTCAGCTTCTTTTCAACGGTTCCAACCATCGCATTCTCTCCTGACCAATCGGATTGAGGCTGATTTGCGGTCTTTCTTGGCGTATCGCCTGCTCATGTGCAAGGCGGCTAGACCTGTTGCGGTGCCAACCGCGCGCCTTTATCTTGCCGATTCGGGGCGAGCAGGAGAACTGAATGAATACGCGCGCCGGCCATCTTTCCATTGCATTGCTCTTTGCCCTGCTCATGCCGGCGGCCGCGGCGCCGCAAATGCCGGCCACCGAGCTTGCTCCTCACCGCGCGATCTACGAGCTCACGCTGCAATCGTCGCGCGGCACACGCCCGATCGAGTCTGTGCGCGGGCGGATTCTCTACGACTTCAACGGCAATTCCTGCGAGGGTTATGCGCTCCAGTTCCGCCAGGTCTCGGAAATCGATACCGGCGAGGGCAAAGTGCTAATGAGCGATTTGCGCGCGGCGACGTGGGAAGACGGGGCGGCGAGGGCATTCCGATTCACCTCCGAGAATTATCTCAATGAGAACCTGGTGGATGCGGTGGACGGCTCCGCCGAGCGCCGCGACTCCGACATCGGCATCGGCTTGAAAAAGCCGGAAAAAAAGACCTTCTCGCTGGAGCAGGGGGTCATTTTCCCAACCGAGCATATGCGCCGGATCATCGAGGCCGCCCGCGCGGGGGAGAAACTTCTCGATGTCGCGGTCTATGACGGATCGGAGACCGGCGAAAAAGTTTACAACACGCTGACCGTTATCGGCCAATCGATCGCGCCGTCGGATACGGACGATGCGGCGAAAGGCAATCAGGAACTGGCCAAGCTCAGGCGCTGGCCGGTGACGATCAGCTATTTCGACCGGGCCAAGCGGGAAGGCGAACAGGAACCTGCTTACTCGATCGGCTTCGAGCTTTACGAGAATGGCATCTCGCGCAAACTCACGCTCGACTACAACGATTTCGTCATTTCCGGCCGCATGAGCCAGCTCGAGCTCAAGCCGGCCTCGGCTTGCGCGAAATAGCGTCTTCGTCCAGAGCGAGGCCGCGCATCATCGAATCGCGGCCGAAGCGTTCTCGCACCTTGTCGAGGGCGCGTTCGGCAGCGGCCTTGCGCGTCGCCCCGGAATCCAGCAGAGAGGCCGGATCGGCCTCCTCGCCGGGAACGAGCGAGGATACGCCGATGCCGATCAAGCGATAGCGTGTACCGTCGATTTCCCGGGCGAGCAGGTCGCGACCAGCGGCGAAGATCTTTTCGGCGAGCTGCGTGGGGGCGCCGATCGAGCGGGCGCGCGTACGGATCCGGAAGTCGGCGGTCTTGAGCTTCAGCGTCACCGTTGATCCTGCCAGCTCGCCGCGCTTCAGTCGCGCCGATACGCGCTCGGTGAGCAGCCAAAGTTGTTTTTCCAGCGGACGGAGCGCGGCAATGTCGTTGTCGAACGTTGTCTCGGCGGAAATGCTCTTGGTTTCGCGATCGGGCGCCACCCTCCGATCGTCGATGCCGCGTGCGAGCCGCCAGAGGCGCCGGCCCTCGACGCCGTAACGGTGCATCAGATCGGCCTCGCCCGCGCGCTGCAGATCGGCGATCAGGCGGAAGCCGTCGCGACCGAGCTTTTCCTGGGCGACCCGGCCGACTCCGAAGATGAACGATACCGGCTTGCTGCCGAGAAAATCCACCGCCTCCTGGGCGCCGAGCATGGCGAAGCCGCGCGGCTTGTCTAGGTCCGAGGCGATCTTGGCGAGAAACTTGTTCGGCGCCAGTCCGATTGAGACGGTAATGCCGAGGTTGCGCTCGACGATCCGCGCGAAGCGCGCCAGCGCCTTTGCCGGCGGCATGCGGTGCAGCCGCTGCGTGCCGGACAGATCGAGAAAGGCTTCGTCGATTGACACCGGTTCCACCAGCGGCGTCAGTTCGTGCATCAGTGCCAGCACCTGACGCGATACTGCGGCGTATTTCTGCATGTTGGGAGGGATGATCGTAGCATGCGGACATAGTCGCCGCGCCTCGAACATCGGCATGGCCGAGCGCACGCCGAAAGTGCGAGCGATATAGCAGGCGGTGGTTACGACGCCGCGTTTGCCGCCGCCAACAATCACAGGCTTGTCGTTGAGCGAGGGATCGTCGCGCTTTTCGATCGTCGCATAAAAGGCATCGCAATCGATGTGGGCGAGCGACAATGTTTTGATCTCGGGATGACGCAGAAGGCGAGGGGAGCCGCAAGTCCCGCATCTGTTTGCGCCGTCCTGTACGTCCGTCAGGCAATCGCGACAGAAGCCGGTCATGGCGCGTCGCGCTCCCAGCCCGGGCCGGCCAGCGCCGTCAGCGCCGCGGCGATATCCCGCGGAGCGGCTTGAATCTCTTCGGCGAACGACTTCAGCAGCTGTTCGTCGCTCACCACGTAGTCGAGGACCCCGGCCAGGAAGCCCGATTCGCGCGCCGCTTGGCGGATGGCCTGGGGCCCGATTCCGGTCGATGCGAGGAATCGGCCGAGTCGCCCAGAATCCGCAGCTATAAAGCTAAGGGCCTGAATAGCCACGGCTTCCGCCTCGCGTCGATTCGGCTTTGACTCCCTTTTTAGCATGCGTTTCCGTTTGCCTTTCCGTAAGAAATCGTCATTACGTTTGGCGATATCATGCCCGGACCAGTCGCCATGGGGTGACGTGGATAACCTTACAGCGCAGGCTCATAGCGCAGGGCGGGGATGCCCGAGGGGGCGTGAATGGCGAAAACTGTCCTAATCGTGGAGGACAATGAGCTCAATATGAAGCTCTTTCACGATCTGTTGGAGGCGCACGGTTATCAAACGGTCGGCACCCGAAATGGGATCGATGCCCTCGACCTCGCGCGTCGCCACCATCCCGATCTCATTTTGATGGACATACAATTGCCTGAAGTCTCGGGTCTGGAGGTGACCAAGTGGCTCAAGGACGATAGCGAATTGCGGAGCATTCCTGTCGTGGCCGTCACTGCCTTCGCCATGAAGGGAGATGAGGAGCGCATCCGCGAGGGCGGGTGCGAGGCCTATCTGTCGAAGCCAATTTCTGTCGGAAAGTTCATAGAGACGATCCGCCATTTTCTCGGTAATGCGTAAGGATTGAAATGACCGCGCGCGTTCTCGTCGTCGATGACGTTCCGGCCAACGTAAAGCTGCTGGAAGCGCGCTTGTCGGCGGAATATTTCGACGTCGTCACCGTGCATTCGGGCACCGAGGCGCTCGCGCGCTGCGAGCATGCAGAATGCGATATCGTGTTGCTTGACGTGATGATGCCGGACATGGACGGGTTCGAGGTCTGCAGAAGACTGAAAGGCAATCCCGCTACGCACCACATTCCCGTGGTCATGGTCACCGCCCTCGATCAGCCTAAGGATCGGATTGCCGGGCTGCAGGCGGGAGCCGATGACTTTCTCACCAAGCCGGTCTCCGACGTATCATTGATCGCACGGGTGCGCTCTCTGACTCGACTGAAGATGATGACGGACGAGCTGCGCATGCGCGCGCTGACCTCCAGGGACATAGGAATTCAGAGTCCCGAGAACGAGGCTGTCGCCGAAACCGGCCAGAACGGACGCTTGCTGATCGTCGATGACCGGCGCTCGTCCTATGAGCGCATTGTGGCGATGATCGAATCCGATCATCGCATCGACATCGAGGCCGATCCGAACAATGCATTGTTCCGCGCGGCCGAGGGCAATTACGAATGCGTGATCGTTTCGCTGAGCTTGCAGGGGGTCGACGGCCTTCGCCTGTGCAGCCAGATCCGTTCGCTTGATCGGACGCGGACGACGCCCATACTCGCCATTGCCGACGGCGAGGACGGGGGACGGCTCGCGCGAGGTCTCGAAATCGGCATCAACGATTATGTGGTGCGGCCGATCGACAAGAACGAGTTGATGGCCCGGGTGCGCACGCAGGTCCGCCGCAAACGCTATACGGAGCGCCTACGAGACAATGTGCAGCTTTCGATCGAGGCTGCGATCACCGATGCGCTGACTGGCCTCTACAACCGCCGTTACATGGAAAGCCATCTGGCGACGCTGGTGGAGCAATCCACGGCCAGGGGCAAGCCGATCACGGTGCTCGTTATCGATATCGACTTCTTCAAGGCCATCAACGACAATTACGGACATGACGCCGGCGACGATGTGCTACGCGAGTTTTCAACACGCATACGCAAATCGATCCGCGGCATCGATCTCGCCTGTCGATATGGTGGCGAGGAATTCGTGATCGTCATGCCCGAGACGGACATGGCGGTCGCGGCAACCGTCGCCGAGCGGCTGCGGCGGCGCATCGCGACGGAGCCGTTTGCGGTCGATTGCGGCACGAAGAACCTGGAAGTGACGATATCGATCGGATTGGCTGGTCTCGAAAATACCGACGACACAGCCGCCACGCTGCTCAAGCGCGCCGATCAGGCCCTGTATCGGGCCAAACGCGACGGCCGCAATCGTGTCGTCGCCGACGCAGCGTAAATTCTTAATGCCGCGGGCGCGGAAACCTTAATCCTTTAGGTTGACGGCAATCTCGCGCTTTGAATCAAAGCGTACCGGTTTAATTCGACCGGTCGTTGCGATAGCGTTTTTCGTACGGGATTGATGCCGTTCCGAGCGGCGGAAAAGCGGCGACACGGTCCCACCCGATAACCCTGCGGGTTGCTCAGGTCCGCCGCATCTCCTGGGTCCGTGGGGTTCGGCCGGCACGGGGACGGTGGACGAGTGGCCTCCTCATGACATCGTTCCCTGCCGGCCACCTTTCCGGCAGAGCCGGAATAGAGAAGGGCGCCAAACGGCGCCCTTGTCGTCTCAGGCCTGTGGAGGCCGGCTTACTTGATCTTTCCTTCGCGAAACTCGACGTGCTTGCGCGCGATCGGATCATACTTCGTCTTGACCAGCTTTTCAGTCTGGGTGCGCGAGTTCTTCTTGGTCACGTAGTAATAGCCGGTGTCGGCGCTAGACACGAGCTTGACCTTGATGGTGACGGCCTTGGCCATGGGAACCTCGATTAGGGGCTGTTGGGGCGGAACCTAGCGGCCGAATTGCGAAAGTCAAGAAAGGCTGGTTACAGCAATTCCCGCTGAAATTTTCCGTGCAGCATCCGATAGAAGGGTACCGGCAGGTCGTGGCCGAAGCCCGCCGCGACCCTCGCCTCAAGCTCCTGCAGGACGACCGCAGTGATGGTCGGCAGGTCGAGCTGGCGCGCCTCCGCGATCGGCAGCCAGACGAGTTCCACAAGCTCGGCATCAGCGTGAACGACACCCTCCGCCCGATACGCCACGGCGCTGGCATCGACAGAGAAAAAGCGGGTATCGAAACGGCGCGGACGCCGCGGCGGGGTGATCGCGCGAGCGATGAAATGCAACCTCGACAGGTCCGGCGCATAGCCGAGCCTGGCGATCTCCGCCCAGGGGCCGTCCGGGCCCCTCGCGCCTGCATCCGACCGCTGGCCGAGCAGCAATCCGGTTTCCTCGAAGGTTTCCCGGATCGCGGTGAGGGCAAGCGCGCGCGCGCGCCCGGCGGAAATGGTGGGCACGCCGCGCATCAGCTTTTTTTCCGTCTCGGGATGCAGCGCCGCGGCCGGCCTCACCAGCCGGTCGGCCTTGTCCAGGCGGCCTCCGGGAAAAACGAACTTCCCGGGCATGAATACGTGGCCGTGATGGCGGCGCCCGAGCAGTACCTTGGGTTCCTTGCTGCTGCGATCGACAAGGATCAGCGTGGCGGCGTCCTTGGGACGTCGATTGGGGTGCGACTGGTCGCGCTCGACGGCAGTCAGTCGTTGGGCAAGATCGGTCATCGGCGGGGGAGAAGCGGGGTCTTCACTTGCTCGAAATCGTCCGGAGCATTCTTGTCGAAGCCGTGCATGCGGTTGGCCCATTGCCAACCGACGATCGCGCCCTTGACCGGCTGAAGCAGGCCAAGCGTCATGCCGAGGGTCAGCGGCAGCCAGAGTACCCAATGCACCCAGTAGGCCGGGGAGAATTCGGTTTCAACTAGCAAGGCGAGAGGCACAACGATGTGGCCGGTAATCAGGATGACGAAATAGGCGGGGGCGTCATCGGCTCGGTGGTGATGGAACTCCTCGCCGCAGACTTCGCAGCGATCCACCACTTTCAGAAAGGCGCGGAAAAGCCGACCCTTGCCGCAATTCGGACAGCGGCAGCGAAGGCCCGTGAGAAGCGCCTGGACAGTGTCACGGGGGACTTGGGATACTGGCTTCATGCCGACCTCTTAACCGAGTTTCCTAGCCGCGTCGCTTGCGCGGAAAGCGATCCTGCCCTGCACGAAGCGGCCCTTGCCGGCCGCGGCGCGGGCGCGGGACCAAGCGGCTTTCGGACAGGAGTTCGAAGCGAAGCGCGCCTGCGACCGGAACGGCATCCACGAGCCTGACGGTCACCGGGTCGCCGAGCCGATGGATCTCGCCCGACGAGCGCCCGACCATCGCGCGCTCAGCCTCACGGTACTGGAAATAGTCATTCCCGATCGTTCTTGCAGGGATGAAACCGTCGGCCCCCGTGTCATCGAGCTTTACGAAAAGACCCGCGCGGGTAACCCCGGATATCCGCCCTTCGAAGGTCGCTCCGATCTGGTCGGCCATGAAATGGGCGATCAGCCGGTCCGCCGTTTCGCGTTCGGCCGCCATCGCGCGCCGCTCGGTCGCCGAGATGCTGGCCGCGATTTCTGAAAGCGCCCGCGCATCTTGTTCCTTTGGAAGCGCGCCGTCGCCGAGCTTCAGGGCGCGGATCAGTGCGCGGTGCACGATCAGGTCAGCATAACGGCGAATCGGCGAGGTGAAATGCGCGTAGCGGCGCAGCGCAAGGCCGAAATGACCGTAATTCTCGGACGAGTATTCCGCCTGCGCCTGCGTACGCAACACGACCTCGTTGACGAGGTCCTCGACATCGCGGCCTTTCACGCGGGCCAATATGGAGTTGAACTGGTCTGGGCGAAGAGCCCCAGCCCTGGGCAGCTTGATGTCGAGCGTGGCGAGAAACTCGCGAAGCGAATTGAGCTTTTCCGGCGAGGGCTCGTCGTGCACGCGATAGATCAGCGGCACACCCGCGCGTTCCAGCGTCTCGGCGGCGGCGACATTGGCGAGGATCATGAATTCTTCGATCAGCCGATGCGCATCGAGCCGTTGCGGCACGATGACGCGATCGAGCGTCCCGTCAGGCTTCAAAAGAATTTTCCGCTCCGGCAGGTCGAGATCGAGCGGCCCGCGCTGATCGCGCGCCTTCTTGACCGCGCGATAGGCCCCGAAGAGCGGCTGGATCACATCCTTGAGCAGGGGACCTGTAATTTCGTCCGTGCGGCCCTCGATCGCGTCCTGGACCTGTGCATAATGCAGCTTGGCGGCGGAGCGAAACAGCACGCGGTGGAACGTATGCGATTTTTTCCTGCCGTCTGCGCCGATCACCATACGCAACGCCAGTGCGCCGCGATCGACTCCAGGCTTCAGCGAGCATAAATCGTTCGAGAGGCGCTCCGGCAGCATCGGTACAACGCGGTCCGGAAAATAGACGGAGTTGCCGCGTTCCAGGGCCGCCCTGTCGAGCGCCGAGCCCGGCGTCACGTAATGCGCCACGTCGGCGATCGCGACCCGCACGATAAAGCCGCCGGCATTGGCGGGATCTCGGTCTTCCTCCGCCTGTACCGCGTCGTCGTGATCCTTCGCGTCGGCCGGATCGATCGTGACCAGCGGAATATGGCGCCAATCCTCGCGCTGCCCCAGTGTGAGCGGCCTGGCGGCGTCAGCTTCCGCGAGAGCCTCGTGTGCAAAGACGCTCGGAATCCCGTGGGCGTGGATGGCGATCAGGCTGACCGCCCGCTCGCTTTTCAGCGAGCCGAGACGCTCCTTCACCTTGCCGACCGGAAGACCTAGGCGTCCGATTTTCGAAATGTCGGCAGCGACGAGTTCGCCGTCCTGCGCGTCGGCCGTGGAGCCGGCCGGAATTGTCAATTCGCGCCCGAGATTCTTCTTGTCGACGGGGACGAGCCTGCCGGCGCCATTCGGCATCGCGCGAAAGATGCCAAGCATCCTGTGCTTGGCCCGATCCATGATCTTGATGACCCGGCCGCGATGCGCGCCATGTTCCTCCTCGATACGGAGCAGGGTGCGATCACCCACGCCCGGGATTTCGCCCGCGCGCGCTTTGCGCGGCACGTGGACCCGGATCACGGGCGGCGCGCCCCGCAGCTCCTCATCCCATTCCGCGGGCGTCGCGATCAATTCGCCGTCGCGATCGCGTCCGGTGATGTCGGCAAGCGTAACCGACGGCAAGTCACCGGCGGTGTGAAACTTGTTCCTCGTTTTTTCGATGCGCCCTTCATCGGCGAGTTCGCGCAGGACGCGTTTGAGCCTCGCGCGGCCCTCGTTTTTCAATCCGAAAGCGCGCGCGATTTCACGCGCCGGCGCGTCGCCGGAACGCGACGATATGAAAGCAAGGAGTTCGTCCTTGGAGGGAAACGAAAGTGCGTGGCGACCTTTAGCCAAAGCGACCCGTGAACCTATTCGACTGCGGCTTTGCGTTTCTTGGGCGCCCCAGCCTGGTCTTCATATGGGGCCGCCGAGGCATCATTGCCAGCGGCCGCCTCGGCCCTCGGTTTTCGCTTGGTTTTCGTCTTGGCAGTCTTTTTGGCTTCCAGATTTTCCGCGGAGGAGGCCTCGGCCGCCTTGCCGTCGGCTTTCTTGGCCCTGGCTGGCGCCTTGCGCGTCTTGCCACCGCCGGCGGCAATGCGGGCGTCGATCAGCGCGACCGCCTCGTCGAGCGTGATGGTGTCGGCGGTCTTGTCGCCGGTGATCGTGGCATTGACCCCGTCATGGCTGACATAGGGGCCGTAACGCCCGTTCTTGGCGACGATGGGCCCGCCGAGGTCTGGATGATCGCCGAGCGTGCGTCCGGGAGCGGGGCCAAAGGAGCGGCCGCGCCCGGGTTTCAGCTTTTTCTCGGCAATGAGCGTCACCGCCCGGTTGAGCCCGATGGTGAGAACATCGTCCCCTTCCTCGAGGCTTGCATAGGTCTTGCCGTGTTTCACGTAGGAGCCGAAGCGGCCGATCCCTGCTGTGATCGGTTCACCATCCTCGGGATGCTTGCCGATTTCGCGCGGCAAGGAGAGCAGGCCGAGTGCGCGCTCGAGATCGACGTCTGCTGGCAGGAGGCCCTTCGGCAGCCCGGCCCGCTTCGGCTTTTCGTCCTTGCTGCCTTCACCGAGCTGGATATAGGGGCCGAACCGGCCGCTGCGCACCGTCACTTCGAGGCCGGTCTGCGGATCCTTGCCCAGCGCCCGCGTGGGCTCGTTGCCTGCGCCGTCTCCCGCCGTGAGCTGCCGGGTGAACTTGCATTCCGGGTAGCGCGAGCAGCCGATGAAGGCGCCGAATTTGCCAACCTTGAGCGACAATTGCCCCTCGTTGCAGAGAGGGCATTGCCGCGCCGGCGCGCCGTCGGCGCGAGGCGGGAAGATGTGAGGGCCGAGAATTTCGTTCAGTGCATCGAGCACCTGGGTGATGCGCAAATCCTTGATTTCGCCGACCGCATGGATGAAGCCGCTCCAAAAGTCGCGCAGCAGATCCTGCCAGTCGAGTTCGTGGTTGGAAACCTTGTCGAGCTTCTCCTCAAGGTCGGCGGTAAAGTCATATTCGACATAGCGCGTGAAGAAGCTTTCCAAGAAAGCGACGACGATGCGCCCTTTGTCCTCTGGCACCAGGCGCTTCTTATCGACGCGCACGTAGCCGCGATCGCGGATCACCGCGAGGATCGACGCATAGGTCGAGGGACGACCGATGCCGAGCTCTTCCATGCGCTTGACCAGAGAGGCTTCCGAGTAGCGCGGCGGCGGCTCGGTGAAATGCTGGGTGGAGAGGATATCCTCCCGCGTCAGAGCCTCGCCCTGCGACATGGCAGGGAGGCGGCGCGATTCTTCTTCGTCGTCACCGCTTTCGCCGGCCGGATCGTCCCGGTCCTCATGATAGAGCTTAAGGAATCCGTCGAATTTGACGACCTGACCGGTGGCGCGCAATTCGAGGGTGCGTGAACCCACCTTGGCCTCGATATCGACGGTGGTGCGCTCAAGCTCGGCCGACTGCATCTGGCTGGCGACGGCGCGATTCCAAATCAGCTCGTAGAGCCTCGCCTGGTCGGGCTCGACCACCTTGGCGACGTCGCGCGGCAGACGCGTTGAATCGGTCGGGCGAATTGCCTCGTGCGCTTCCTGCGCGTTTTTCGATTTCGTCTGATACTTGCGAGGCACTTCCGGCACATAATCCTTGCCGTATTCGGCGCCGATCATGCGGCGGATCCCATCGACCGCGCCGGGGTCCATGTCGACGCCGTCGGTGCGCATATATGTGATCAGCCCGGTCGTCTCGCCGTTGATCTCGATGCCTTCGTAGAGCCGCTGCGCAAGGCGCATCGTGTGAGCGGGAGCGAAGCCGAGCTTGCGGCTTGCTTCCTGCTGCATCGTGGAGGTGGTAAAGGGCGGAGGCGGGTTGCGGCGGGCAGGTTTCGCCTCGACGCTCGCCACGCGGAAGGCGGCGCTGTTCAGCGCGCTTTTGAAATCCTCTGCTTCCTTGCCGGAACCGATATCGAGGCGCTGAATTTTCCTGCCGTCTGCCCCGACGAGGCGCGCTTCAAAACTTTCACCGCGCGGCGTCTGCAGTTTCGCAATCAGCGACCAATATTCGCGCGGGACGAATTTCTCGATTTCGAGTTCGCGATCGCAAACGAGCCGCAGCGCCACCGATTGCACGCGACCCGCCGACCGCGCGCCGGGCAGTTTTCGCCAGAGCACGGGGGACAGGGTGAAGCCGACGAGATAATCAAGGGCGCGCCGTGCAAGATAGGCATCGACCAGCGCCCGGTCGATCTGGCGCGGATTCTTCATCGCCTCGGTGACCGCCTGCTTGGTGATGGCGTTGAAGACGACGCGCTCGATCGGCTGATCCTTGAGCGCCTTCTTTTCCTTAAGCACTTCCAGGACGTGCCAGGAGATGGCTTCGCCCTCCCGGTCCGGGTCGGTTGCGAGAATGAGCTTGTCGGCGCCTTTTACGGCCTTGGCGAGGTCGTTCATGCGCTTCTGCGCCTTGGCGTCGACTTCCCAGATCATTTTGAAATTGTCGTCCGGATTTACGGACCCGTCCTTGGGGGGCAGGTCGCGGACGTGGCCAAAGGACGCCAGAACCTCGTAGCCGGGGCCGAGATATTTATTGATCGTCTTGGCCTTGGCCGGAGATTCAACGAGAACGATTTTCATGTAATTCCAACGGCTTAGATGATATTGGAGGAGACGGCGAGCCGAATCCCCCAGCCGAGTCGGGCCGGAACATGGGTAGAAAGGAAGCCAGTGTCAAATCAGGGTAGCCCCTGACGCGGGGTTTGCTACGACCGGAGCGCGAATTATTATTTCTATTCAATCATAAGAGAGGGACACGCGCCCGCCGGCTTGCCGCTCCAGCCGGCCCGCCAATTCGAGTTCCAGCAGCACGACGCGCACGACACCCGGCCGCGCTCCGGACTGGCGCACGAGCTCGTCGATTTCCACCGGGACAGGCCCAAGCAGCGCGACGATCCGTCTGCGCTCATCGGCGGCCGGCTCGCTGTCTCGGTCGGGCTCGCCGCCCGCCGGCTCGTTCGCCGGCAGGTCCGAGGGCTGGCCGAGGATCGGGCGCAGCACGGTAAGGACATCTTCGGTCTCGGTCACAACCGTGGCGCCCTGCTTGATCAGGCCGTTGGTCCCCTCCGCCCGAGGATCGAGCGGGGATCCCGGCACGGCAAACACTTCGCGTCCCTGCTCGAGCGCCATGCGCGCGGTGATCAACGAACCAGATCGTTTCGCGGCTTCGATAATGACGACGCCGAGCGACAAGCCGGAAATCAGGCGATTTCGGCGAGGGAAGTCACGCGCCCGCGCTTCCCACGCCAGCGGCATTTCCGTCAAAGCCGCGCCGTTGCCGATCAGCGACTCCAGGAGTTCCTCATGCTCCGGCGGATAGATCCGGTCGAGCCCGCCGGCGAGCACGGCCACCGTTCCGCTCGCCAGGCTTGCGCGATGCGCCGCGGCGTCAATCCCGCGCGCCAATCCCGATACCGTGACAAATCCGGCCTCGCCAAGCTCGCGCGCGAGCTGAGCGGCGAACTTGGCGCCCGCGGCCGACGCATTACGCGAACCGACCATGGCTATCATCGGCAGCAGCAGTGTCTCCGCTTTTCCGCGGACGGAAAGAAGCGGAGGCGCGTCATCGATGGACCGCAGGCGTGGCGGGTAGTCCGGCTCGCCGAGCGCGATCAAGGCAACGCCGCGTTTGCGCATCGCGATCCATTCGCTTTCCGCTTCGGCAATCGAACACACGCGCGCCGGGCGGTTCGCGCCGCCGCGCCGGGCGAGATCGGGGAGGGCCTCCAGTGCCGCACGCGCGCCGCCGAAATGATTGACGAGTGCGCGGAAGGTTCGCGGTCCCACATTGTCGCTACGAATAAGGCGCAGCCAGTCGAGCTTCTGCTCGTCCGAGAGGCGAACGTCGCCCCCGAGGACGTTCACGGCCTGGCCACCTTGCTGCCGATGCGCGTTTCGCTGCCGTCAATCAGCCGCACAATATTGGCGCGATGCATAATGAAGACGAGAATTGTCAGGATGGCGAACAACACCCCTTCGCGCGGACCGTTAAGCCACCACAGGATTCCGGGCGTTGCGGCGCTGGCGATCAGGGCGGACAGCGACGAATAGCGGCTAACCCAGGCCACCGCGAGCCAGATCAGACAGAAGGCGATCGACACCGGCCAGGCGAGCGCAAGAAGGATCCCGATATAGGTAGCGACCCCTTTACCGCCTCTGAATTTGAGCCAGACCGGGAAAAGATGGCCGACGAATGCGCCGAACCCGGACACCAATCCCATCTCCGGCCAGAAAAAATGACTCGCAATCAGTACCGACATCGTCCCCTTCAGGACGTCGCAAAGTAGCGTCGCTGCGGCAAGACCCTTGCGACCGGTGCGCAGGACGTTGGTCGCGCCGATATTTCCCGAGCCGATGCTGCGAATATCTTCGGTGCCGGCAATCCTAGTCAGCAACAACCCAAAAGGGATTGAGCCGAGCAGATATCCGAGGAGAAAGGAGCTCGCCGAGGCGGCGGAAAAAATCCAGCTCCAGGTAGTGGAAAATATCCAGTTCAGCATCGGCCCCGCCCGGTTTCAGGCCAAAGCGTACTCGTAGGCGGTGCGACCGGCAACGATGGTGCGGATCACGCGCCCCTGCAGGCGCGCTTCATCGAAGGGGGTATTCTTGCACTTCGATTTCAGTTCGTCCGGATCGAGCACCCACGGAACATCCGGATCGATAACGATGACATCGGCGGGCGCTCCGGGCCGCAGCGTGCCGCCCGGCAATCCGAGGAGTTGTGCCGGCCGGGTCGACATCGCTCCGATCAGCCGAAGCCAGTCCAGCCGGCCGTTATGTACGAGCCGCAAGGCCGCGCTCAGCATCGTCTCGAGTCCGATCGCGCCCGGCGCCGCTTCCGCGAAGGGCAGGCGCTTGGTTTCCACATCCTGGGGATTGTGATCGGACATGACGACATCGACGAGTCCGGATGCGAGCGCCTCGACCAGAGCCTCGCGATCTTCGTTGGTTCGCAGAGGGGGGGAGACCTTGAAGAAGGTACGATACGACCCGATGTCGTTTTCGTTGAGGATCAGGTGGTTCACCGATGCTGCCGCGCTGACCGCCATTCCGCGATCCTTCGCGCGCTGCAGAACCTCGATCGATTCCGGGCAGGTGATGGAAGCTGCGTGATAGCGTCCCCCGGTAAGAGCCACGAGGCGGAGGTCGCGTTCCAGCATGATCGTTTCGGCCGCCTTCGGCACCCCCATAAGACCCAGGCGGGAGGCAAGCTCGCCGTCGTTCATGACACCTTCGCCGACAAGATCGGGATCCTCGGTATGATGCACGACAAGCGCGTCGAAATCGCGCGCATAGGTGAGAGCGCGCCGCATGACCTGCGCGTTGGTGACGCTCCTGGCCCCGTCGGTGAAGGCGACGGCGCCCGCTGCCTTGAGCAGGCCGATCTCGGTCATCTCCCTGCCTTCGCGGCCCTTCGTCAGCGCAGCCATCGGCTGCACGCGCACGATCGCGGTGTCGCGCGCCCGCCGCAGGATGAAATCGACGATGGCCGGATCGTCGATCGGCGGATTGGTATCGGGCTGGCAGACGATCGTGGTCACGCCGCCCGCCGCCGCCGCCTGGCTCGCGGACGCCAGGGTCTCGCGGTGTTCGGCTCCAGGCTCGCCGATGAAGGCGCGCATATCGACGAGGCCCGGTGCGACGATGCGGCCGCGGCAATCGATGACTTCCGTACCCTCGGGCACGCCGGCCGCGCCGATGCCGCGCTTGGCATCGCGGATCGCGCCGTCGGCGATCAGCAGGTCGCCGACGAGATCAAGATCGCGCGAGGGGTCGATGATCCGCGCGTTGGCGAGCAGAATGGGGCGACGATCGGACAGCATCATGCGTTGGGCAGATTGCGCGAAAGGGCCTCGAGGACGGCCATGCGCACCGCGACGCCCATCTCCACCTGCTCGCGGATCAACGACTGGGCGCCGTCGGCAACATGGGAATCGATCTCGACGCCACGGTTCATCGGCCCGGGATGCATGACGAGCGCGTCCTTTTTCGCGTAAGCGAGCTTGCGGGCATCGAGGCCGAAATAGGCGAAATATTCCTGTACCGAAGGCACGAACGATCCATTCATGCGTTCGCGTTGCAGGCGCAGCATCATCACGATGTCGGCGTCGGCAAGGCCTTCGCGCATGTCGCGGGTGACCTCGACACCGAGCCGCTCGATACCCGATGGCAGGAGCGTGGAGGGGGCGACGAGGCGGACGCGTGCGCCGAGGGTCGTCAGCAGAATGATATTGGATCGCGCGACGCGCGAATGCAGAATGTCGCCGCAGATCGCAACGATCAGCCCTTCGATCCGGCCCTTGTTGCGGCGAATGGTGAGCGCATCGAGCAGGGCCTGCGTGGGGTGCTCGTGAGCGCCGTCGCCGGCATTGATCACCGATCCGTCCACCTTCTGCGACAGCAGCTCGACCGCGCCGGAAGCGTGATGGCGCATGACCAGGATGTCTGGGTGCATCGCGTTCAGCGTCATGGCCGTGTCGACCAGCGTTTCGCCCTTCTTCATAGCCGAAGACGCCACGGCCATGTTCATCACATCGGCGCCGAGACGCTTGCCGGCGAGCTCGAAGGACGACTGGGTACGGGTGGAGGATTCGAAAAAGAGGTTAATCTGCGTCCGGCCGCGCAGCGACGCGCGTTTCTTTTCGATCTGCCGGTTGAGCGAGACGAATTCCTCGGACAGGTCGAGGAGGCCGGTGATTTCCGCGTGAGTAAGGCCTTCTATCCCCAACAGATGGCGCCGGTTGAGGACGAACGACGATGAGGCCGCAATGTTCATTAAAGGAGGTTTTATAGGCTCGTCACCCCCCTGCGGCAACCCCACAATCGCGAGATCCCCAAGACTAAGGCTTTCGGGTGTAGGATAAGGGTTAAAAAGGGTCCGCATGTCGCGACCGTCCGGCATCGACGACACGTCCAACGTTGCGCCGCCCTATGCGGGGGTTGATCTGTTCCTGTCCGATCGACCTTTGCGGGAGGCGGTCGCGGCGAACGGCGCGGGTGCGCCGGCGAGCATGGCCGCGCTGTCAGCCTTCGGACGGCACTGGGGTTCGGCCGAAATGGCTCAGCAGGCCAGGGAGGCGAACCGCAACGCCCCCGCGTTGAAGAACGACATCGTCGAGTTTGATCCCGCCTATCACCATTTCATGCGCGAGAGCATGAGCGCCGGTCTCCATGCCATGACCTGGCAGGGTGACGGCAGCGCCGCTCCGCCGCCCGCCGAAGTCGCGCGCGCGGCGCGTTTTTACATGGTCGCGCAGGTCGAGAACGGGCACATGTGCCCGGTCACCATGACCCGGGCGTCGATCGCCGCGCTCGCCTCCGCACCGTCTTTGCTGGCGCGGATCATGCCCAAAATCTCCTCTCACTCCTATGATCCGCGCGTTCTGCCTTGGGAGCAAAAGACCTCCATCACCATCGGCATGGGTATGACGGAGCGCCAGGGAGGAACGGACGTTCGCGCCAATGTTACGCGCGCGGTGCGGACGAGCGAGGCGTACGCGCTCGACGGGCACAAATGGTTTATGTCGGCGCCGATGTCAGATGCGTTTCTGGTTCTGGCGCATGCACCGGGCGGGCTGACCTGCTTTTTCATGCCGCGGTTGCGGCCGGACGGAGGCATCAACGGACTTCGCTTTCGCGCGCTCAAGGACAAGCTCGGCAACCGCTCGAATGCCTCGTCCGAAGTCGAGTTCGAGGATGCCCAGGCCTGGGCGGTAGGCGGAGAGGGGGAAGGCATCCGCACCATCCTTCGCATGGTGCAGATGACGCGCCTCGATTGCTCGATTTCGTCGGCCGGAATCATGCGGATGGCACTCGCGCAAGCCATTCACAATGCGCGTTACCGCTCGGTCTTTCAGAAGAAGCTGATTGATCAGCCAATGATGCGTGCCGTGCTCGCGGATATGGCGCTCGAGGCTGAAGGCGCGGTCGCGGTCGTGATGCGCCTGTGCCGGGCGTTCGATCACGCGTCCGACATGGCAGAATCCGCGCGCGCCCGGCTGCTTACTCCGGCCGTCAAATACTGGGTGTGCAAGACGGCGCCCGCGCTTGTTTACGAGGCGATGGAATGCCTCGGCGGCAACGGCTATGTCGAGGACAGCGTGCTGCCGCGCCTCTATCGCGAGGCGCCGGTCAACGCGATCTGGGAAGGATCCGGCAACGTGATGGCGCTTGACGTGCTGCGCGCCTTCAGGCGGGACGATGGCCGCAGCGTCGTCGAGATGCTCGCGCGGGAGGCCCGGGATGTTGCGGGGACGACGGCTGCATCGGGTATTTTCGACATTCTCGACGATCCGCGCACCGAAGGACGCGCGCGTATCGCCGTCGAGCGATTGGCACATTTGGCGGCGGCCGCGGCGCTGGCTGCGGCCAATCCGGAGGTCGCGGAAATTTTTGCGCGCAACCGCCTCGGATTGATGCGCGGCGCGACATACGGTGCTGTCCTGATGGGCGAGAACGACGTGGCGCGTCTTCTCGAACGGGCGATGCCGCCGCTTTTCTGATGCAGCCTCTGCTGCCTGCCGAGCGGACCTTGGGGTCCGGCCGGAACCTGAGCCGCTTTCAGATCGTTGAAAACGATCAGCTCGCTTCGGCGAGCCGGGAGGGTCGTCGATCGAAAGGAGACGGCTTATGAAATGGGTCACCAAAACGTCACTCGTCCTTGCACTCGGCGGTGCGCTCCTTGCATCGTCGGTAACGGCAAGCTCGGCGCGACATTGGCGTCCGTGGGTCGCTGCCGGGGCCGGTTTCGTGGCTGGCGCCGCGATCGGCGCGGCTGCGGCGCGCGCCAATGCCTATTACGGACCGCAATACGGCTATTACCGCCCCGGCTATACGTATGAACCGGGCTATGTCTCGCAGCCGAACTACGATTACGAGTACCGCTACGGTTACGGCGGCTGCATGACCGACGAGGGCTACGGGCGCGTGTCGCGCTGCGACGGCGCAAATTAGCACCCGGCAAGACGACGAGAGGCGCGTGATCGGAACGGGCCTCTGTTTCGGTCATGCGCGCCATGTTTCCGTCACGATCCGTTCAGCCATCGTTAAACGCGGATATTGAAATGTCCGGGAGCGTCGGATCGCGACGCTTGCAGGTCGGAGATTTCCCAATGATCAGTTCATTTGGCCGGCGCTCTCTGGCGCTCGGTCTTGCCGGTACGATCGCGCTTGCCGCAGCCGTTCCGGCGTCGGCCATGCCCCTGGCGCACGGCCTGAGGGCATCGGCCGTGCCGTCTCAGGTCGAACATGTTCGCTGGCGTCGCGGCGCGTGGATCGGCGCAGGAATTGCGACCGGGCTCATTCTCGGCGGAATCGCCGCGTCACGTCCCTATTACGGCTATCCGTATTATGCGGGGCCGGCCTACGCGTATCCGGCGCCGGTATATGAGGATGTCGAGCCGGTTTATGCCCCGCCGCCGCGCGCCTATGCGCAACCGGTGCCGGACGGCGGCGTCCGCCAATGCTTCGTCACCACCAACCAGGATCGCGGGCTCGGCTATTGGCGTCCCTGCTGATCCGCGGACAGCACGCAGACCACGGCGGGCCGGCGACGGCCCGCTTTTTTACGGCCTTGTCAACCGCTCGAGGGCGCCCTGCAAAATGAAAGCCGCAGCGTGCTGATCGATGACGGCCGCGCGCTTGGCCCTGCTGGCGTTAGCGGCAATGAGGTCGCGCTCGACCGCCGCCGTGGAAAGGCGCTCGTCCCATAGCGCGATCGGCAGATCGGTCAGCTTGGCAAGGTTGCGCGCGAAGGAACGGCTCGATTGGGCGCGGGGGCCTTCCGTCCCGTCCATGTTGAGCGGAAGGCCAAGGACGATCCCGACCGCCTTCCGCTCTGCGGCCAGGGCGAGCAGGCGCCTTGCGTCCTCGGTGAAAGTCTTTCGCGAGATGGTTTCCACGCCCGCCGCGAGCCTGCGATCCGGATCGGATACGGCAACGCCAATCGTCTTCGTCCCCAGGTCGAGGCCGATGAGTGCGCCGCGCGCGGGAATATGCGGGGCCATTTCGGCAAGCGGAAGGATTGGGGCGGCCATGCTTGTGCCCTAGCATCGGGCCATTTCCGCGCCAAGGGACAGGGAGGGCCGCGATTGATTGTGCCGGCGACGTGCGTATTCTGCCGCTGGCGCGAGGTAACCGAGCGACCGGAGGACATTATGCAGATCACTTGGTTCGGACATTCCGCCTTCCGACTCGATTTCGGAAAACACGCGGTTCTGATCGACCCGTTTTTCACGGGCAATCCGGCCTTCGTTTCGGACAAGGCCGCGGCGATCAAGGGCGTGACGCGTATCGTGCTCACGCACGGTCACGCCGATCACGTCGGCGATGCGCTCGACGTTTCCAAGGAGACCGGCGCCCCCGTGATCACCAACTACGATCTTTGCATGTGGCTGGCGGCGAGGGGGCTAGAGAAATTCGATCCGATGAATACGGGCGGCACCACCGACCAGGACGGTTTCACCGTCACGCTTGTCCGGGCCGATCATTCGTCCGGCGACATCGCGGACGGCAAGCCGATCTATCTCGGTAATCCCTGCGGAGTGATCATCAAGGCGCCCGGCGAGCCGACCGTCTATCATCTCGGCGATACCGATATTTTCTCCGACCTCGGATTGCTCGCCGAAATCCATCAGCCCAAGGTCGCGATGGTGCCGATCGGCGACCGTTTCACCATGAGTCCAAAGACCGCCGCGCTTGCCGTGAAGCGGTTTCTCAAGGTGGAGGTGGCGATCCCGTGCCACTACGCCTCGTTTCCGCCTCTGGTTAAGACGGCCGACGCCTTTGTCGCCGAATTGAAGGGATCGCCGACCAAGGTGATCGTGCCGGAGAAGGGCAAGGCATTCGCGGTCTAGAAAGGCCTCTCCATGTCGGACGCGGCGCTGTCGCGGCCTTGCGAGCCGTGGAAATTCTGGGCGAGCGCGGCATGGGGAATAGCCGCGTTCCTGGCGTGGGTCTCGGCGCAAATCGCGTTGGCCTTCATTATTTTCGCCTGGTACGGGCAGGGTGCTCCCGATCTTGTCCGCGCGCAGGGAGAAGCCGGACCGATGGCGATTGTCATCGCGCTTGTTTCCGCGCCGGCGCCGGTTCTCTTGCTTTGGGCGGCAATCCGCCGCGCCGGGTGTGGCTTCGTGGAGTACATGGCGCTCACCCGCCCGCGCGGCCTGGACATTGCGATCGGGCTTGCCTGCCTCGTTGTGCTTCTGCCGCTTGGCGATCTCGCATCGCATTTGACCGGGCGGGACGTTGTGCCGCCTTTCGTCGTGCAGGCCTACAAGCTCGCCCGCGACAACGGCGCGCTGGTCCTGCTCGCGGCCGCCTTCGCCCTCGCCGCGCCGCTGATGGAAGAATTGGTCTTTCGCGGCTTCCTGATGCGGGGTTTCGCGGCGTCGCGACTCGGCTGGCCGGGCGCGATCGTGGCCACCTCGCTCTGCTGGGCAGCGATGCACGTGCAGTACGAACTGTTCTTTATCGTGCAGATTTTCCTGCTGGGGCTCGTCTTTGGCTGGCTGCGCCGCCGGTCCGGTTCCACGACGCTGACGCTCGGCCTCCATGCGCTGATCAATCTTTCCGCTTTGGCTCAAACGGCGATCATCATCGAACTGATGTCGTAAGCGGCGATCCGGGCCCGTCATAGCCGCCGCCCCGGCCGAAGGGGCAAGATAGGGGATTCCGGCCGGGGCAATGCCGGTTGCCGCGCAATTCCGCGGTCTGCTATAGCCCGCGGGTTCCTCATTTTTCTGCGCGAGGTTTCATGTCAGTCGACGCAGCAACCGTCCGCCGCATCGCCCATCTGGCACGCATAGCGGTGGCCGAAGATGAAATCGAGCATCTGCGCGGCGAACTTAACGCCATCCTCGCCTTCGTGGAACAATTGTCCGAGGTCGATGTCGAGGGCGTCGAGCCGATGATTTCGGTGACCCCCATGACGATGATCATGCGCGAGGACGCGGTGACGGACGGCAACATCGTCGACCAGGTGATGCGTAACGCTCCGGTCACGCAGAACCATTATTTCGTGGTGCCGAAGGTGGTCGAGTGAGGGCGATAAAGAAATTCCGGCCCAAGGCCGATGTGCGGCCGCTCTCGGCCCGGTATGGCTGGCGCCCAGGACGCGGACTGATGCCCGCCGTTCAGGATGCGCGCCGGTCGACATTCCAGTCGAAATTAGACCAATGACCGAGCTGACTTCCCTTACTATTGCGCAGGCGCGCGACGGGCTGAAGACGAAGCAATTCAGCGCGGTCGAATTGGCAGATGCTCATCTCGCCGCGATGGAAAAGGCGCGCGGCCTAAATGCGTATCTCGTCGAGACGCCGGACAGGGCGCGCGCGATGGCAGGCGAATCCGATAGGCGGATTGCTTCGGGCGGCCCCAGGCCACTTGAAGGCATTCCGCTTGCCATCAAAGACATGTTCTGCACCGACGGAGTGCGCACAACCGCCGGCTCACGCATCCTCGAGAACTTTGTGCCCACCTACGAGTCCACGGTCAGTGCCCGGCTTTGGAGGGATGGGGCGGTACTGCTCGGCAAGACCAACAACGACGAATTTGCGATGGGTTCGTCCAACGAGACATCATTCTTCGGCCATGTGATTTCCCCTTGGCGGCGCAAGGGCGCCAATACGCCGCTTGTCCCAGGCGGGTCCTCCGGCGGCTCGGCCGCGGCCGTCGCCGCGCGCATCGCACTCGGGGCGACCGGCACCGATACTGGCGGCTCCATCCGGCAGCCAGCGGCGTTTACCGGCATTGTCGGAATGAAGCCGACCTATGGCCGCTGCTCGCGCTGGGGGATTGTGGCGTTCGCATCGTCGCTCGACCAGGCGGGACCGTTCGCGCGTTCCGTGCGCGACGCCGCGATCCTCTTGCGCTCGATGGCCGGCCATGACCCGAAGGATGCAACCTGTGCCGACCGGCCGGTGCCCGACTATGAAGCCGCCGTCGGCAGATCTGTGAAAGGCATGAGGATCGGCATTCCGAGGGAATACCGGATCGACGGCATGCCGGCGGAGATCGAAAGGCTCTGGGCAAAGGGGATCGACTGGCTGAAGGGCGCGGGCGCGGAGATCGTCGAGGTGTCGCTTCCGCATACAAAATATGCGCTGCCGGCTTATTACATCGTGGCGCCGGCGGAAGCGTCCTCGAATCTCGCCCGTTACGACGGCGTCCGCTATGGGTTGCGGGAGCAGGGGCGCGACATCGTCAGCATGTACGAAAATACGCGCGCCAAGGGTTTTGGGCCGGAGGTGCGCCGCCGCGTGATGATCGGCACTTATGTTTTGTCGGCAGGCTATTACGATGCGTATTACCTGCGCGCTCAGAAGGTCCGCACCCTGATTAAGAAGGACTTCGAAGATTGCTTTAAGAACGGCGTCCACGCGATGCTGACGCCGGCGACCCCGTCCGCCGCCTTTGGCATCGGCGAAAAGTCGGGTGCGGATCCCGTCGAGATGTATTTGAACGACGTGTTCACGGTGACCGTGAACATGGCCGGGCTGCCCGGCATATCCGTCCCGGCCGGGCTCGACGAGCAGGGATTGCCGCTCGGGCTGCAACTGATCGGCCGCCCGTTCGACGAGGAAACGCTGTTCTCACTCGCCCATGTGATTGAAGCCGCCGCGGGCGCATTTGCCCCAGAGCCGTGGTGGAGGTGATGACGCCGTCCGATTTCAGAGCCAGCACATCGTCTTCGGCGCCGCCTGCCGGCTTGTCCGGGCCGCTTCAGGCGCTCTGGTGGGCGGAAAAGGGCGACTGGGATCGGGCGCACAGGATCGTGCAAAATGAGGACAGCGCTGAGGCGGCGTGGGTGCACGCCTATCTTCATCGCGTCGAGGGCGATCTCGCGAATGCCCGCTACTGGTACCGGCAGGCCACACGTACGCCTGCGAATGGTCCGCTGCCGGAGGAATGGGAGGCTATTGCCGGCGCTCTTCTTGGCGGGGAGTCAAAGACTTAGGCGCCGCCTCATAGTTAACCTTTTCCTAATGTCATGCTGGGGCGCGCTTGACCCGTCGGGCTGGCGTGCGGATAAGTTGTGAGCGTCCGCGCCTGAATTAGCGTTTCTTTTCAAGGGCTCGCGGGGGAGGCACGGCTTTGGCGGCGTGGCGTAGCGTTGCAGTGATGGCGCTTGCGGCCTCGTTTGCCGGCTGCGCGAGCGTGCACAACGAGCCGCGCAACATCTCCGTCGCCTCAGCGACACAGGCAGCGGAGATTGGCCGCGAGGACGCGCAACACGACGACGAGCTGCTCGTCGGCATTTCATTCTCGGGCGGCGGCACGCGCGCGGCGGCGTTCGCCCACGGCGCCTTGCTGGAACTGGAGCGGACGGCTCTACCGGGAGGGCGCGGTTCGCTCCTCGACCGTCTTGATTTTGTATCGGGTGTATCCGGCGGGGCGGTGACGGCGGCCTATTACGGATTGAAGAAGCGCTCGGCGCTTGGCGATTTTCGCGAGCGCTTTCTCATCAAGAATGCCGAGGAGAAAATCAACACCCAGATATCGTTCGTGAACATTTCGCGCGCGCTTGCCGGCGGCATCAATGACAGCGAGCAATTTCCGCGCTGGTTGGACGAGAATCTTTTTGAAGGCGCGACATTCTCGGCTTTTCGGGCGCAGCGGCGTCCTCGCATCTGGATCAATGCTTCGGACATCTACAATCGAACGACCTTTGTCTTCGGGGCGACGGCATTCCGCGCGATCTGCAGCGACCTGAATTCGTATCGCATCTCGGACGCCGTGGCGGCGTCTGCCGCCGTGCCGGTGGTTTTCGCGCCGGTTGTGCTCAGGACCTATCCAGACCAATGCAAATCGAAATTGCCTGAATGGATCGTCCATGCGCGGCAAAACCGCTCGGCGCCGCCGATGTTGCGTGCTTTCGCCGATGCCATCGCTCGGTATAACGACGGGTCCATGCCCTATATCAAGCTGCTGGACGGCGGCCTGGTCGACAATTTCGGACTTTCCGGCTTTACGATCGCGCGGCTTTCGTCAGAGACACCATACGGCCCGATGACCGAGAGCCAGGCGGTCAAGACCCGCCGGGTCATGTTTATGGTGATCGACGCGGGCCGGGGACCATCCGGCGACTGGGTGAGAACGGTGGAGGGGCCGGCGGGGGTTGATCTGATCATGGCGGCATCGGATACAGCGGTTGATTCCGGCGTTCGGGCGAGCTTCACCGCGTTCGATGCCACCATGCAGGAATGGGAGAAAGAACTGGTGCGCTGGCGCTGCGGGTTGTCGGCCGCACAACGCAAGAAGCTCGGCGCCGGGCCGAACTGGAACTGCCGCGACATCAAATTTTTCGTCGGCCGGGTCGGCTTTGATCAGCTTGGAGCGGACCGGGCGGCGCAATTGCAGGCGATCGAGACGCGTTTCCAGCTTCCGGTCGAGCAGGTTGATGCCCTGATTGCAGCAGGGAGCGACGCGCTGCGCGCAAACCCGACTTTCCAGTCCTTCCTCGCCAGCCTGCGCGGCAGTGCGGCGCCTTACCCCAGGTCACAGCCGTCTCCGCCTCCGGCCGCGGTCAGCATGGCCCGGCCGGCGCAGGATTAGGCAGGCCGACGATCGCTTGGCGCTCGATCATCGCTGCTGATGGACCGCAGCCGGAGGCAGCCCGTGCGCGGTGCGGCGGGCTCCGTCGACATGGGCATAAATGGCAAACACCAGCACGCCCGTGAGTACCGCGAGCGTCCCGATGATGAGACCGAAGGTGGCGGCCGGATGCCCGTCTGCATGCGGATGATAGATCATGGACGCATCTCGCGCGGTTCGATCGACAGGATCGACGGAGACAGTAACGCGCAAATTACGGCAGCGTTCCGGACGGCGGGTACCCAGCGGACGCCCGGGGCGGTGGCGCGGCCGGCAGCCGCGTTGAAATTCGTGTTCCTGGAAGGGCTTGCGGCCGGCGGCCTGCTGCGGCTACCAAAATGGCGGCATTTCATCAGTTCGCCCCTTTTACCGGCCCCGCTTTCGGATCCTCCATGTCTGCGCCAGCTCGATCGTCAAACCTTATCAAGGGCTCAACCGGGGAATGGGAGGTTGTCATCGGCATGGAGGTCCATGCGCAGGTGACCTCGAAGGCCAAGCTTTTTTCCGGGGCCTCGACCGCCTTCGGGGGCGATCCGAATACCCATGTATCGCTGGTCGATGCGGCGATGCCGGGCATGCTGCCGGTGATCAACGCGGAATGCGTCCGGCAGGCCATCCGCACTGGCCTCGGTCTGAATGCCAGGATCAACCTGAAGTCGGTTTTCGACCGCAAGAACTATTTCTATCCGGATTTACCGCAGGGCTATCAGATCAGCCAGTACAAGTCCCCGATCGTGGGCGAGGGGGCCGTTGTCGTTGATCTGCCGGACGGGCAGACGGTGACGATCGGCATCGAGCGGCTCCATCTTGAGCAGGACGCCGGCAAATCGATACACGATCAGCATCCGTCCGCCTCGCTCGTCGACCTCAACCGCTCCGGCGTGGCGCTGATGGAAATCGTTTCCAAGCCGGACATCCGGTCCGCTGAGCAGGCCAAGGCCTATGTATCGAAGCTGCGCTCGATCCTTCGCTATCTGGGTACATGCGACGGGGACATGGAGAAGGGCAGCCTGCGAGCCGATGTCAACGTGTCGGTGCGCAAGCCCGGCGATCCGCTCGGCACGCGCTGCGAGATCAAGAACGTGAACTCGATCCGCTTCATCGGCCAGGCTATCGAGCATGAAGCGCGCCGCCAGATCGACCTCATCGAGGAGGGCGGTGTCGTCGAACAGGAGACGCGGCTGTTCGATCCGGGCAAGGGCGAGACGCGTTCGATGCGCAACAAAGAAGAGGCGCACGACTATCGCTATTTCCCCGATCCCGACCTGTTACCGCTCGAGCTTTCGGCCCGGGAAGTGGAGGCACTGAAGGCGCATTTGCCCGAGCTCCCGGACGAGAAAAAGGCCAGATTCGTGCGTGACTTCGGGCTCACGGCCTACGATGCCAACGTGCTCGTGGCCGAGCGGGAGACGGCGGATTTCTTCGAAGCGGTGGCTTGTGGTCGCGACGCCAAGATGGCGGCGAACTGGGTCATCAACGAGCTGTTCGGTCGCCTCAACAAGGAAGGAAAGGACATTACTGGTTCCCCGGTATCCGCAGACCAACTCGGTGCCATCCTCGACCTGATCGGCCAGGGCACCATTTCCGGCAAGATCGCCAAGGAAGTGTTCGAGATTGTATGGTCTGAGGGCGGCGACCCTGCGGAAATCGTCGAAAGGCGGGGTCTGAAACAGGTCACCGATATCGGTGCGATCGAAAAGATCGTCGACGAAATCATCGCAAAACACCCTGATAAGGTCGCCGACACGAAAACAAACACGAAGGCGATAGGCTGGTTTGTCGGACAGGCCATGAAAGCCTCCGGCGGGAAGGCAAACCCGCAGGCGCTCAACGAAATCCTGCGCCGCAAACTCGGCTTGTAATCAGACGTTGTCGTTCTTGGATACGCGTTCCGGGCCGGTCAGGCTCGGGAATCGACCGCTCACAGCGTTCGGAGGGTACCCAACCTTCCCATCCACTCGGCTGCGGGCGGCGCGCGGACGCGAATCAGATTCTGCCGATTCGCTCGTTTTTGATCGATTTGCCGGCCTGGACCTCGCGCCGAGGCGATCTTTTTCGAAATTTTTTCCACCGCATGGTGAAGCGGGAAATTCGCCGTCGAAGACGGACAGCGACCTCGAAATCGTCGGCGTCTGCAGCCGACGGACGCGCGCATGCAGATGTGCAAAGCGTTCAAAAAAGCCTTGTGAAATATGGATTTTCGCAATGTCGCCGATTCTCTTCGCGAGCCGCGCGCCGGCGAATGCCATCGTCAGGCATCGCGGTCTTGTTGTCGCGGGACGATGATGCGCGCGCGCCGATTTCGCTTGCCCATAAACGCTTCGTTAAGCCGCAAAGCTGATTTTTTCGCTGTTGTGTAGTAATCGAAATGCAGTGCAGTTCGATTCGGAATTGCACGCATCGATGACGCCATCTCTTAAACTCTGGAGGGCAAAATGGCGAAGCGCAGAAAGAAGGCCGCGAAGACCGCGAAGAAGGCGAAGCGCAAGACCAAGCGCAAGTAGTCTTCGGACTTCGTTCACGTCATAGACGCTGGCGAGTTCGCTGAGCGCCGGGTGAATAACTCCGCTCCGACATCGCTGGGCTCTGACGACGGAGGGCGTCGGCGAGACATCTAGTCTCTCCGACGCCCTCGTGTTTTGCGGGGCAGACTCGAGCGGGTCCGTCAGGAACCCTTGAGGCGCTTGTTGCAGGCGCTCAGGAATTTCGGCCAGGTCTGGCCCTTCTCGATTTTGCCGGCCGCTTTGGCTTCGCGCCATTCCGCGCCGCACTTCTTCTGGCGCTCGTGCCAGGCTTTCATCCCGGCGCTCGGCTCCCGCTTCGGCTTGTCGGCCTTGGTGTCTTTCGTCTCCTGGGCAAGAACTGTTTGCGGCAATAGCACATTCAACGGCAGCGGGGCGGCGAGGGCCGCGACCAGGGCAGTTACGGCAATACGCATTATCCTCATGATTGTCTCCCATCGGCGCCTTCGACGTGCGCCGGCGGGAGACGATAGGTGGTGCCAGGATGCCGCGTCCAGACGGAAGCTGCTCGGCCGGCTAGTTGGTCGTCCGCGTCCAGGTCTGTGCCTGGCACACGTTGAACAGGCAGCCTTCGACCTTGAGCGCGTTCGGTCCGGCGACGCTCAGATGGCCGTCATACTTGTTGCCGTCGTCGGCGTTGTAGATCGGACCGGACCACTTGTTCGACGCGGTCGGAAACATGCCGCTGAGAATGGTCAGGCCCATGATCGGACGCTTCCGCTTGGTCGGATCGGGATTCTGCTTGTCCAGCGACGGCTTACCCGTATCGGGGTCGATCGGGCGGGCGAGCCAGACGATCGTGCCGCAATAGCCGCTTCCACATTTGGTGATGTGGATTTTGGCGTCCTTTTCCTCGGTGAGCCAAATGCCGGAAGGGTCCTCGGCGCGGGCAGAGAGACACGACAACATCAGCGATGCGGCGCAGGCCGCAATAACAGCAATCGATTTCATGGGTCCCCGACTTGCTCCCCGGGTGACGGGGCGGATTGAACGTTATTCGTGCCGAACGGGCAATGCGCCCGACGGCCCGGACGGAGAATGTGATGTCGCAATTTGCCGCGCGTGGATGGTTAGTCCGGCGACAACGGACATCCTGAATGAAGCGTCACCTTTAGCGCCGAAATGCGAAGATATCGAGGCTCCTGTGCCTAACGCGGGGTTAGGGGCGCGCCCCCCCATTTTGCGTTCATGATCGATTCATCGCGTTGTTTAAACCACCATTCAAATTTTCCCAGTCATCATCTGCGCGCACATCGGGTCAACCGGTGACGGAAAATCGGCCAATTTTCGAAAGGGGCCGTGCGAGACAGACAGGGGACGGGTAATGGCACGTCGTGAATTTATGGACGTTGACAATGCGGTGCTGGGGCTGGCGCCCGCGGGGGCCGAGGCCTTTTACAGGCTGGGGATGATGTATTCGATCGGCAGCGCGGTGCCGACGGACCTCGTCGCCGCGCACAAGTGGTTCAATCTCGCGGCGATGAAAGGGAATTCGGACGCGATCCGGTTGCGCCAGGAGGTGGCCGCATCCATGTCTCCGGCCGAGATTGCTGAGGCGCAAAGGGCGGCCCGCGCATTTCTGACCGCGCATTAGGCCGGCGGCGGGGGGCGGCGGAAAATGGGCCGCCTCATCGCTTCTTGCTAAGGCAAGTCGCCTCAGGCATAGCACCGCCGGACGGAGCTGTGGCCGAGTGGCTGAAGGCGGCGGTTTGCTAAACCGTTATACGCTTGAAAAGGCGTATCGAGGGTTCGAATCCCTCCGGCTCCGCCATCGCATGGGCTCTGCCATGCCTCCGACCCCCGCGCGCACGAATGCAGCGATCCGACCCCGTTCCGGAACTGCTGGCCCTGTTTCGTTCGGGGCGTGTGGCCGAGATGGAACATCTGGCGCGCTCGGCCTTGCAGTGGCTGCCTGAGGCGCCGCTCGTCCATGAACTGCTGGGTATCGCGCTCACCGCTCAGGCGCGCGACGGCGAAGCCCTCGTTCATCTCGAAAGGGCGTCCGCGCTCAAGCCGGACGACGCGCAGTTTCTGGAAAATCTCGGGCTGTGTCAGCGCAAGCTCGGCCAATTCAATGAAGCGGAGCGCAGTCTGCGCCGATCTCTCGATGTGCGGCCGGGATCCGTCGAGACCATCAATGCGCTTGGCAGTGTCCTGCGCTCGCTCGAGCGGATCGCGGAAGCGAGGGAGCAATTCGAGCGTGCCCTGTCGCTCAATCCCGGTCACGCCGGGGCGCGTTTCAACCTCGCCAAGGTTCTGAGATCGCAAGGGGATTGGCCGGCGGCTGCGGCAACATGCCGGGAGGTTCTCGCTATCGATCCCGCCAACATCGAGGCCACGGTCGCCCTTGCCGAAATTCTTCACGAGCCGCTTGGCCAAATCCAGCAGGCGCGCGGCATGGCAGAACGCGCGCTCGAACTGCTCAAAAGCAGGGCCCGTAAATCGATCGACGAGCTGCCTTTCCTCGACTCGCTGGCGAATGTTTTCGGAGGCGTGGGGGAGCCGGCTCGCGCCCTCGAATTGTTGCGCCTCGGGCTAGAGATCAAAGCCGAGCCCAGCCGGGCCCTGCGGGCATCCTTTCTTGCTCGGGTGTTGTGCGAATGGGATCTGGCAGACGCGCTTGAGCCGATCGCCCTGCGCTTGGGCGACCCGGAGGATACCGGGCCCGCGATGGTGCCATGGTGCATGATCGCGGTGCCAAAAGCGCGCCCAGTCGAGCAGCTTGTCGCCGCCAGGAAATTCGCCAAGCCGCTGGCGGACCGCGCTCATCCGCTCCCGCCGAGAGCGTCTGTGGCGCAAAAGCGCGACCGTATCAGGGTCGGGTATCTGTGCGCGCATTTCAATGATCATCCCACGGGGCATCTGCTGGCGGGGTTTTTCGAGCACCACGACCACGATGCGTTCGAGACATTCGGCTACGATGCATCACACCTCGGGCCGGACGACTACCGCGATCGGATGGAGCGGGCATTCGACGCAATGGTCCGCATTTCATCGCTGTCGAACGAAGCGGCGGCGAGCCGAATTCGGGAGGATGACATCGACATCCTGATAGATCTCGACGGATGGATTTCCGGGAACCGCGCGCCGGTTGCGGCGATGCGGCCCGCGCCCGTTCAAATGCAGTGGATCGGCTTTCCCGGAACGCTCGGTGCGCCCTGGATTGACTACATAGTTGCCGATCCGATGCTGATCCCGGAGGCCGACGAACAATTCTACCAGGAAAAGATCATCCGTCTGCCCGACACCTATCAGCCCAACGATGAGCGGTGGCCGGTCGGCGAGATAAAGTCGCGCGCTGCTTACGGATTGCCGGAGGACGCGATCGTTCTTTGCTCGTTCAATGCGAGCTACAAGATCACGCGCGACGTTTTCGAGGCGTGGCTCGATCTGCTGGATGGTGTCGAGCGTTCCGTGCTCTGGATTCTCGAACCGCCGGCGCAGGCGACCCACAATCTGCGCGCGGCCGCGGAGCGGCGAGGGGTTTCGCCCGGCCGATTGATTTTTGCTCCCCGACTAAAAGCCATGGAACATCGCGCGCGGATCCGCCACGCCGACATCGCGCTCGATTGCTTTCCTTGCGGATCGCATACGACCGGGAGCGACGCCCTGCACGCCGGAGTTCCATTGGTGGCGCTGAAAGGGGATACCTTCGCATCTCGCGTTTCGTCCAGTCTGCTTGCCGCCGCCGGCCTGCCGGACCTGATTACGAATTCGCTCGACGAATATCGCGGGAAAGTCCTCTATCTCGCGAACAATCCAAACACTCTGGCGCGGATTCGCGCGCGTGTCGAGGCAGCGAGACATTCGGCGCTGTTTGATGCGGCGCGTTTCGCACGGAACTTTGAAAAGGCGCTGATTTCTGCCTGGGAACGCTACGTTTCCGGTCTTCCGCCCGCATCCTTCTCGATATCGGATTGATTCTCCGAATTTCCTGGAAAATGCCGGTTCCAGGGGGCGATTTTCGAGACGATTCCCCCGTTCGGCCGTACTGCTCGCCAGCGGACACTGTTTTCTAGGATGTCGGCGCCTTTTTGTCCAAGTTATTGATTTATAAAATAAAAAATATGTCGCTGCGGCGCAAAAAACTGCGTGTTATTTGTGCAACAGGGTTCCAAAAACAGGCGCAAAGGGCTGTGGGCAGGGTGCTTCTTCATTGCGTGGAAGGGGCCGTCCGTTAATGTGAGCGTGCGACGGAGGGGGGCTACCCCGGGGTCGCGCTATTTCGGCCTCAACCCAAGGAGCCGGAATAGATCGCGGGGGACAAGGGACCCTCTAACGAATGCTTCGGCATTCGGCGGAGACCGAACCCTCCTTAGAGCAAACTTGGAGGTTCAGAATGAAGATGGTGAAAAGCCTTCTCCTCGGCTCCGCTGCGACATTCGTCGCGGTCGCTGGGGCGCAGGCGGCCGATCTTCCCATGAAGGC